>NZ_JBVHEO010000006.1:0-408086 GCF_055562815.1 Streptomyces sp. NPDC016677
TTTTGGCACGCTGTTGAGTTCTCAAGGAACGGACGCTTCCTTTGTACTCACCCGAGAGACTCTCTCAGGCTTTCCTCCGGGCGCTTCCCTTCGGTCTTGCGTTTCCGACTCTATCAGATCCTTTTCCGATCCGATTTCCTCGGTGCTTTCCAGGTTCCCGCTTCCGCGTTTCCCTTTCCGGCGTTTCCGACTCTATCAGAAGTTCTCGGCCGGTTTGACCGGCGATTCGTTTCCGATTCATCGAGGATGGCTTCTTCGAATCTCGTAAGGGATCGAGAAGCTGGTAGATACTCTCAGTCACCTTGGGGCAGGGCCTCCAGCAGGCAACTGTTTGAATCTACCTCCCCGCTCCTGCCGTGTCAACGGCTCTTGTGGGGCGAAGAGGAGATTAGCAGCTCAACAGGTGTGCGTGCACATCAGGCGGCCGTCGGCACGGTGGCGCTGCGCTCTGTGGCGTCGACGTCACCGGTCGTTCCGGCACGCGCGGCTCGGCCGCCGAGGATGTAGACGTA
The DNA here is from genome assembly GCF_055562815.1 of Streptomyces sp. NPDC016677. NCBI lineage: Bacteria > Bacillati > Actinomycetota > Actinomycetes > Kitasatosporales > Streptomycetaceae > Streptomyces > Streptomyces sp. NPDC016677. Next base: position 513 of record NZ_JBVHEO010000006.1, read on the forward strand.
GGCGAGGAAGGCCAGTTCTGCCAGGACTCCGATGGTCAGGCGGGCCCAGGTGGGCAGGCCGGACGGGGTGACGAAGCCTTCGATGGCTCCGGAGACGAAGAGCACCAGCGCCAGGCCGATCGCCATGCCGATGGCGGCGCGCCCTTCTTCGGCGAGGGCGGTGCGGCGGGTGCGCGGACCGGGGTCGACGAGGGTCCAGCCGAGACGCAGGCCGGTGCCCGCTGCGACGAAGACGGCGGTCAGTTCGAGCAGGCCGTGCGGGAGGACGAGGCCGAGGAAGGTGTCCAGGCGGCCGGCCGACGACATCAGGCCGAAGCCGACACCCAGGTTGAGCATGTTCTGGAAGAGGATCCAGATGACCGGGAGGCCGAGGAAGACGCCCAGGATCAGGCAGAGGGCGGCGGCCCAGGCGTTGTTCGTCCAGACCTGGGCGGCGAAGGAGGTCGCCGGATGGGTGGAGTAGTACGCCTCGTACTGGCCGCCCGGGCGGGTGAGCTCGCGCAGTTCGTTCGGGGCCCCGATGGTGGCCTGTACCTCGGGGTGGGTGCCGATCCACCAGCCCAGGAGGGCTGCCACGGCTGTGGAGAGGAGCGCGGTGGGGACCCACCAGTGGCGTGTCTTGTAGACGGCGGCCGGAAAGCCGTGGGCGAGGAAGCGGGTGACGTCGTGCCAGGAGGCGCGTCGGGTGCCTGTCACGGTGGCACGCGCGCGTGCCACGAGCTGGCTGAGCCGGCCGGTCAGCTGAGGGTCCGGGGCGCTGGACTGGATCAGTGACAGATGGGTGGCCGTGCGCTGGTAGAGGGTGACGAGTTCGTCGGTCTCCGCGCCGGTGAGGCGGCGCCGGCGCTTGAGCAGGGCGTCGAGGCGGTCCCACTCCGCTCGGTGGGCGGAGACGAAGACGTCGAGGTCCATCGGTGTGCCTGCTCCTGGGCTCTCGTCGGGGCTCGTCGTGGATCAGCTTGTCGTACTGCGGCGCGATGCGCTCTCAGCTTGGCAGACTGGCCATGTCGGGGGCGGGTCAGGGGAAGGGCGGCAGGGCGTGAGTGAGCTGGTGACCGGCGAGGCGGTGGCGTTGGAACTGCGCCCCGCGAAACTGCCCAGCAGGGCGCTGGCGGTGCTGCTCGATCTGGCGGTGGCCGTGGCCGTCTACGTGGCGGTGACGATCGCGCTCGTCGTCGCCACGGCGTCCCTGGACGAGGCGGCGCAGACAGCCTTGTCGATCGCCGCGTTCGTTCTGCTGCTGGTGGGCGTGCCCATCGCGGTCGAGACGCTCAGCCAGGGGCGGTCGCTCGGCAAGTTGGCGTGCGGACTGCGGGTGGTGCGGGACGACGGCGGGCCGATCGGGTTCCGGCACGCGCTGGTGCGCGGTCTCATCGGGGTGGTCGAGATCCTGATGACCTTCGGGGTCGCGGCCTGTATCGCCTCGCTGGCGTCGGCGCGTGGGCGGCGGATCGGGGATGTGTTCGCGGGCACGCTGGTCGTGCGGGAGCGGGTACCGGCCGCACTCGGCGGATTTGTGCCGCCGCCTCCGCCGTGGCTCGCGGGGCGGTTCTCAGGGCTGGACCTGTCGGCCGTGCCGGACCATCTGTGGCTGGCCGTGCGGCAGTACCTGACGCGGATGCACCAGCTGGATCCGCGGGTGGGCCAGGACATGGCGGGACGGCTCGCCGGTGATCTCGCGGCTCGTACGGGGGTGCCCGTGCCGCAGGACGTCCCGGCGGCCGCCTATCTGGCGGCTGTGGTGCGGGAGCGGCAGGCCCGGGAGGCGCGGCGGGCTTTCGCGGCCGGTGCGGCCGGCGTCCCGGGCCCTGGCGGGGAGGCCTGGCCGTCCGCGACGGGCATCGGGGCTGCGGCCGGGGCCGCCGGTGGGTTCGGGCCGTCCGCGATACGGCCTTCGGAGCCGCCACACGGGGCCGCAGGGCCGTCTGACGGGGCCGCGGAGCCGTCGGGTGCCGGGCAGCGACCGGCGGTGTCGGAGGGGGCTCCGGCGGAGAAGCGTCCGGGTACCGGGTTCGTGCCGCCCTCGTAGGGGCGTGGTGGCCGGGTCAGGGGAAGACGGACGGCGGTGATTCGAGGTCCTCGAGCTCGACGCCGGGGGCGGCCAGGACCACGTCGCCGGCGAGGTGCACGGTGTGCTGCTCACCCGTGTCCAAGGCTGTGACCTGGTATTCCTCCACGGTGAGGGGGCCACTGTCAGTGGCGTGTGCTTCTCTTTTCAGCAAGGCCCAGGACTGGTCCACGGTGCGGGGGGCGAGGACCGGTTCCGTGAGGGCTACGAGGCGTACGCGGGTTGCTGACGGGGAGGGGGTGAGGCGCAGGAGGCGGGCGGTGGCGACGAGGAAGGCCGGGGAGGTGCCGGTGAAGGCGTGGGCGCGCACATTGCCTTCGGTGGCATGGGTCCCGGTGGCGTCGGAGCGGACCCAGGTGACGCCGTCGAGGGCGGCGCCGCGGACCTGCCAGTCGGCGGCGTGGAGTTCGAGGCGGATGGGGCGGCCGAGTTCGTCGAGGGTGAGGTCGACGGAGCCGCTGTGGTCTCCGGTGGGTGTGACCGACTGGGAGACGTAGCGCCAGCCGGAAGGGCCGGGGGCGCACTGGAAGTGTTCTTCCGCGAGGGGGGTGTGATCGTGCGGATCGTGGAGCGAATAACGGCCGCGGGGCATGGGGGTCCTGGGTCGTGACGGGCTGGGCCGGCGCTGCCGGTCCGCCGACGGGGCAGGCCCCCGGCACGGGGGTGCGGGGGCCTGCCTCGGAGGACCTGCGGTGCGGTGAGCGTGTCAGTGCACGGACACGCTCACGCACGCTCACGGCGAGCCGGGGCCGGCTCAGTAGCGGTAGTGGTCCGGCTTGTACGGGCCCTCGACCCGCACACCGATGTACTCGGCCTGCTCCGGACGGAGCGTGGTCAGCTTGACGCCGAGGGCGTCGAGGTGGAGCCGGGCGACCTTCTCGTCGAGGTGCTTGGGCAGCACGTACACGTCGGTCGGGTATGCGTCGGGCTTGGTGAACAGCTCGATCTGCGCCAGCGTCTGGTCCGCGAACGAGTTGGACATCACGAACGACGGGTGACCGGTCGCGTTGCCCAGGTTCAGCAGGCGGCCCTCGGACAGCACGATCAGAACCTTGCCGTCCGGGAAGGTCCAGGTGTGCACCTGGGGCTTGACCTCGTCCTTGACGATGCCCGGGATCTTCGCCAGGCCGGCCATGTCGATCTCGTTGTCGAAGTGGCCGATGTTCCCCACGATCGCCTGGTGCTTCATCCTGGCCATGTCCGAGGCCATGATGATGTCCTTGTTGCCGGTCGTGGTGACGAAGATGTCGGCCTTGTCGACCACCTCGTCCAGCGTGGTCACCTGGTAGCCGTCCATCGCCGCCTGGAGCGCGCAGATCGGGTCGATCTCGGTGATGATCACCCGGGCGCCCTGCCCGCGCAGGGACTCCGCACACCCCTTGCCCACATCGCCGTACCCGCAGACGACCGCGGTCTTGCCACCGATCAGCGTGTCGGTGGCCCGGTTGATGCCGTCGATCAGGGAATGACGGCAGCCGTACTTGTTGTCGAACTTCGACTTGGTGACCGCGTCGTTGACGTTGATCGCCGGGAACAGGAGGGTGCCCTCACGCTGCATCTCGTACAGCCGGTGCACACCCGTCGTCGTCTCCTCCGTGACACCGCGGATCTCCGACGCCAGCTGGGTCCACTTCTGGGAGCCGTCGGTGATGGTGCGGTTGAGGAGTTCGAGGATGACGCGGTGCTCGTCGGACTCGGCGGTGTCGGGCGAGGGGACCTTGCCGTCCTTCTCGTACTCGACGCCCTTGTGAACGAGGAGGGTGGCGTCGCCGCCGTCGTCCAGGATCATGTTCGGGCCGCCGGTGGGGCTGTCCGGCCAGGTCAGCGCCTGCTCCGTGCACCACCAGTACTCCTCCAGGGTCTCGCCCTTCCAGGCGAAGACCGGGACGCCCTGGGGGTTGTCCGGGGTGCCGTTCGGGCCGACGGCGATGGCGGCGGCCGCGTGGTCCTGGGTGGAGAAGATGTTGCAGGAGGCCCAGCGGACCCGGGCGCCGAGGGCGACCAGGGTCTCGATGAGGACGGCGGTCTGCACGGTCATGTGCAGGGAGCCGGTGACGCGGGCGCCGGCGAGGGGCTGGGCCTCGGCGTACTCCTCGCGGATGGCCATGAGGCCGGGCATCTCGTGCTCGGCGAGGGTGATCTCCTTGCGGCCGAAGGCGGCCAGGGAGAGGTCGGCGACCTTGAAGTCCTGCCGGTTGTCGACAGTCGTCATGACGAGCTGCTCCTCGGGATCGGGTCGAGGTGGATACGGCTGATCTGCGCGGCGGCGGACACAGGGGTGCCCGAAGAGGACACAGGCATGCCCGGTGCGCGCAGCGCAGTCCGTCGGAGGCCCTCTCTCCCTCGGCCGGCCCGTGTCCGGGCCGCCCGACCGCCATCAGCAGCGACGTCTGGCTCCGTCCCAAGCTACACCGGTGGCCCCCGCCGTCCCCAGTCCGCCTCCGCACACATCCGGCCGATCACGGAAAGCGGCCCGCCGGGGGTGCCGGCGGGCCGCGGGGAGCGGGGGTGGGTCAGTGGCCGGCGGGTGAGGTGGCCGGGCCGCCGGGGGTGGCTTCGCGGTCGGCGCCCTTGGCCGCTTCGGCCTCGCTGTAGATGTCCGGCTCCAGGTAGATCACGCGGGCGATCGGGACGGCCTCCCGGATACGGGCCTCGGCCGCGTCGATGGCGGCGGCGATCTCGGTGGCCGTGCCGTCGTGGCGGACGGCGATCTTGGCGGCGACGAGGAGTTCCTCGGGGCCGAGGTGGAGGGTGCGCATGTGGATGATGCCGGTGACGGTGTCGCCGGCGACGATCGCGGTCTCGATCTTCTCGACCGCCTCGGTGCCGGCGGACTCGCCCAGCAGCAGGGACTTGGTCTCGGCGGCCAGGACGAGCGCGATCAGGATGAGCAGGACGCCGATGCACAGGGTGCCGATGCCGTCCCAGACGCCGTTGCCGGTGAGCAGGGCGAGGCCGACGCCGCCGAGGGCGAGGACGAGGCCGACGAGGGCGCCGAGGTCCTCCAGGAGGACGACCGGCAGCTCGGGTGCCTTGGCGCGGCGGACGAACTCGGTCCAGGACTGCTTGCCGCGCAGGGCGTTGGACTCCTTGATGGCCGTCCGGAAGGAGAAGCTCTCCGCGATGATCGCGAAGACCAGGACGCCCACCGGCCAGTACCAGTGCTCCAGCTCGTGCGGGTGCTTGATCTTCTCGTAGCCCTCGTAGAGCGCGAACATGCCGCCGACCGAGAACAGCACGATGGAGACGAGGAAGGCGTAGACGTAGCGTTCGCGGCCGTAGCCGAAGGGGTGCTGCGGGGTGGCCGCGCGCTGGGCGCGCTTGCCGCCGAGCAGGAGCAGTGCCTGGTTGCCGGAGTCCGCGAGCGAGTGAACCGACTCGGCGAGCATCGATGACGAGCCACTGAAGAGGAACGCCACGAATTTCGATACCGCGATGGCCAGATTGGCGGCCAGCGCCGCCACGATCGCCTTGGTCCCGCCTGACGCGCTCATGTGTCGCGTTGTCCCTTCGCCTTCGTCTGCCCGCGCGTGCCGTCTGCCCGCGCGTGCCGCCCGGGGCTCGGCCGTTGCCCGGCTTTGCCCGTCCTTTGCGGTGGGCCATTGTTGCAGCCCGGTCGGGCGGCGGCGCGCGGACCGGGCTGCCGTGTCCGCGTCACACCCGGACGGTGGCCCGGAAGACCGTTCCCGTACCCGACACTTGGGCTTTTTCACCCGCCGGGACGAAAACGGAGGCGCCGGGGGTCAGTTCCTGGTCGCCCGCGCGGACGGTGCCCGCCGTGCACAGGAGGATCTGCGGGGCGGGGCGGGTCAGGTCGTGGGCGTGGGTGCCCTCGGCGAGGACGTGGCGGGAGAGGCGGAACTCGTCGATGGGGGTGTCGTAGACCTCTTCGCCGTCGGGGGACGCCTCGGGGCGCAGGACGCCGGGGTCGGCGGGCTGGAAGCGGACGATGCGCAGGAGCTCGGGGACGTCGACGTGCTTGGGGGTCAGGCCGCAGCGCAGGACGTTGTCGGAGTTGGCCATGATCTCGACGCCGAGGCCGTTCAGGTAGGCGTGCGGGACGCCGGCGCCGAGGTAGAGGGCCTCGCCGGGCTGGAGCCGGACGTGGTTGAGGAGCAGGGCGGCGAGGACGCCGGGGTCGCCCGGGTAGTGGTGGGCGATGTCGGCGTAGGGGGCGTACGGGCCGCCGAGGCGGGCGCAGGCGGCGGCGGTCTCGGTGACCGTGCGGGACATCTCCGCGGGGTCGGCCGTGAGGACGGCGGTGAGGACCTCGCGCAGGGCGGCGTCCTCGGGGTGGGCGCGCAGCAGGTCGGCGTACGGCTTGAGGGAGGGGACGCCGAGGCCGTCGAGGAGGCCGGCGGCCTCTTCGGGGGCGCGGAAGCCGCACAGGCCGTCGAACTCGGTGAGGGCGCAGATCAGTTCGGGCTTGTGGTTGGCGTCCTTGTAGTTGCGGTGAGGGGCGTCGGCCGGGATGCCGCGCCGCTCCTCGTCCTCGTAGCCCCGGCGAGCCTGGTCGAGGTCGGGGTGGACCTGGAGGGAGAGCGGGGCGCCGGCGGCGAGGATCTTGAGGAGGAAGGGCAGCCGGGGGCCGAACCTGGCGACGGCGGCGGGGCCCAGTTCCCGCTCGGGGGCTGCCGCGATGACCTCGTCGAGGGTGCCGCGGCCGGTGCGGGAGGGGGCGCCCGGGTGAGCGCCCATCCACATCTCGGCCTGGGGCTCGCCGGTCGGCTCGGTGCCGAGCAGGGCGGGGAGCGCGGTGGTGGAACCCCAGGCGTAGGGGCGGACGGTGTTGACGAGGCGGTCCATGGCGTTTCGTGGGCTCTCTCTGCCGGCTTCTTGCTTCGACGGGTCCGCGCGGTGCTCCGGCGGACGGTTCGCCTACGAGATCAGGCGCCGGAAGCGAGCGCCAGGTAAACGGCGGCGAAATCTGTGATGGCGATCAGTTCGGCGAGGGTTTCCAGTTCGCCGCCGGCCTCGGGTTCCAGTTCGCTGATCGGCGTGTCGTGGCCGAGGGCCAGGTCGCGGGCGGCGGGGGCGGCGGTGAGGCCGCCGATGGGGCGGTCGCGCAGCAGGACGACGCGGGCGTGCAGGGCGGACGGCTCTTCCACGCGGTCGCGGAAGAAGTCGTCGGGGTCGGCGCCGGCGGCGAGCGGGCCGGCCAGCAGGACGCTGTGGGCGGCGAGGGCCTCGGGGAGTTCGGCGACGACGGCCGGGGTGCCGGAGAGTTCGGCGAGCGCGGCGGCGAAGCGGCGGCCGGCGGGGCCGGCGGAGGTGCCCTCGGTCCATACGACCGGGAGGGCGTCGGCCAGTTCGGCCGCGAGGGTCTTGGCCGGGTTGCCGTACGTCGCGATGGCGGGCCCGCAGCGTTCGGCGACCTGGTCGAGGCGGTCGGCGACCTTCTCCAGGGCGTCGGGCGGGGCGGTGAGCAGGCCGACGCGGTCCAGGAGGGCGAGGAGGGGGGTGAGCAGGGCCCACAGGACGCCGGGGGCGGAACCGGCGAGGGGTTCTTCGTGGTCGTAGGGGGCCGTCGCCATCGGGAGGAACATGCCGTGGGAACCGGCGACCGTCTCGCTGAGCGGGGAGCCGGGCGGGGCTACGGCGACGACCGTGCAGCCGCGCCGGTAGGCGGCTTCGGCGAGCAGGGACAGGCCGGGCTCGGTGCCGTCGGGGGTGGCGATGAGCAGCAGGTCGACGGAGCCGGCCCAGCCGGGGAGGTCCCAGCGCAGGGCGCCCGCGGCGGGGGCCACGCCGCTGGGGGCGAGGCGGGTGACGGGGCTGCCGGGGCCGGCCAGCGTGCCGAGGAGGTCGGCGGCGTGGGTGGCGGCGGCGCCGGGGCCGGCGATGAGGACGGCGCGGGGGCGGCCGTCCGGCTTGAGGCCCCCGACGCCGGTCTCGGCGGCCAGCCGGGCGGCGGTGCGGACGCGGGCACCGGCTTCGGCGGCGCCGCGGAGCAGGCCCCGGCGGTCGGCGGCGGCGAGTCCTTCGGGGTGGTCGAGCAGCGTTTCGTCGAGCATGGCGGCAGGCTCCGATCGCCGGAGAGTTCAGGTCGCGGGGGCCGGTGTCCGGGCGGCCCGGCTACTCGGGGCGGCGGGCCTCGTCGATGAGGAGGACGGGGATGTCGTCGCGTACCGGGTAGGCCAGGCCGCAGTCCTGGCCGGTGCAGACGAGTTCGGCGTCCTGCTCCTTGAGGGGGGCGTGGCAGGCCGGGCAGGCGAGGATCTCCAGGAGGCCGGCTTCCAGTGGCATGAGGTTCCTTCGGGTGGCTGGCGTTGTGTGGATGTGCTGGTCAGGGTACCGCCGACGGGGGGTGGATCGGCCGGGTGACGTCCTTTGCTGCGCCCTGCCAGGGGGCTCTGCCCCTGGCCCCCTGGCCGTTGTCCACCCAACCGCCCGACTCGGCTCGCTGGGACGTTCCGTACAACCTAGCCCCGGATGATCGCCAACGCCTCGTCCCGGATCTTCGTCATCGTCGCCTCGTCGCGGGCCTCCGCGTTCAGGCGCAGCAGGGGCTCGGTGTTGGAGGGGCGGACGTTGAACCACCAGTCGGCCGACGAGACGGTGAGGCCGTCGAGGTCGTCCAGGGTGACGTCGTCGCGGCCCTCGTAGGCGGCTCTGATCGCGGCCAGGCGGGCCGTCTGGTCGGCGACCGTGGAGTTGATCTCGCCGGAGCCGGTGTAGCGGTCGTACGCGGCGACCAGGGCGGACAGGGGGCCCTGCTGGCCGCCGAGGGCGGCCAGGACGTGGAGGGCGGCCAGCATGCCCGTGTCCGCGTTCCAGAAGTCGCGGAAGTAGTAGTGCGCGGAGTGCTCGCCGCCGAAGATCGCGCCGGTGCGGGCCATCTCGGCCTTGATGAAGGAGTGGCCCACGCGGGTGCGGACCGGGCTGCCGCCGTTCTCGCGGACGATCTCCGGGACGGACCAGGACGTGATCAGGTTGTGGATGACCGTGCCGCTGCCGCCGTGCCGGGCGAGTTCGCGGACGGCGACCAGGGCGGTGATCGCGGACGGCGAGACCGGGTCGCCGTTCTCGTCGACGACGAAACAGCGGTCGGCGTCGCCGTCGAAGGCGAGGCCCAGGTCGGCGCCCTCCTCGCGGACGCGCTGCTGGAGGTCGACGAGGTTGGCCGGGTCGAGGGGGTTGGCCTCGTGGTTGGGGAAGGTGCCGTCCAGTTCGAAGTACATCGGCACCAGGTCGAGGGGGAGGCCGGCGAAGACGGACGGGACGGTGTGGCCGCCCATGCCGTTGCCCGCGTCGACGACGACCTTCAGCGGGCGGACGGCGGTCAGGTCGACCAGTGCGCGCAGGTGGGCCGCGTAGTCGGCCAGCGTGTCACGGCGGGTCACGGTGCCCTGCCGGGCCGCCGGTTGCGGGCCGCCGGCCGCGGCCCAGCCCTCCACCAGGGCGCGGATCTCCGCGAGGCCGGTGTCCTGGCCGACCGGAGCGGCACCCGCGCGGCACAGCTTGATGCCGTTGTAGCGGGCCGGGTTGTGCGAGGCGGTGAACATGGCGCCCGGCAGATCCAGCGCGCCGGAGGCGTAGTAGAGCTGGTCGGTGGAGCACAGGCCGATCTCGGTGACGTCGGCGCCCTGGGCCGCGGCCCCGCGCGCGAAGGCGCCGGAGAGGCCGGGGGACGAGGGGCGCATGTCGTGGCCGGTCACGACGGCGCTCGCGCCGGTCATCCGGACGAAGGCGGCGCCGAACAGCTCGGCCGTCGTCTCGTCCCACTGGTCCGGGACCACTCCGCGCACGTCGTACGCCTTCACGATCTGCGACAGATCGGACAGATCAGCAGTCACGGGCCAGCCTTCCTGGAATTCCTGTCGGTGATCAGGTGAGTCGGTGATCAGCGGTCCGGCCGACGGACAGGAGTCCCGTCGGTGGTCACAAACTACCCGGCGCCACTGACAGCCCCGTCGTCAAGGCAGCATCCACCCCAGGACCGGCGAGGACTGGCCGACCACGATCAGGCACATCACCAGCAGCAGGCCCAGGCTCCAGGGCAGCACCTTGCGCAGCAGGTCGCCCTCGCGGCCGGCGAGACCGACGGCGGCGCAGGCGATGGTGAGGTTCTGCGGGGAGATCATCTTGCCGAGAACGCCGCCGGAGCTGTTGGCGGCGGCGAGCAGTTCGGGCGACAGGCCCGACTCCCGCGCGGCGGTGACCTGGAGGGCGCCGAAGAGCGCGTTGGCGGAGGTGTCGGAGCCGGAGACGGCGACGCCGAACCAGCCCAGGACCGGGGAGAGGAAGGCGAGTCCGGCACCGGCCGCCGCGACGAAGTGGCCGATGGTGGCGGCCTGTCCGGAGAGGTTCATGACGTAGGCGAGGGCCAGGACGGAGGTCACGGTGAGGAGGGCGAAGCGCAGTTCGTGGACGGTGGCGAGCCACTCCTTCACCGCCACGCGCGCGTGCACGCCGATGACGAACGCCGTGGCCACGCCCGCGAACAGCACCAGCGTGCCGCCGGTGGAGACGATCGGCCAGGTGAAGACGTTGCCGCCGACCCGCTCGCCGTCCGGGCCGGCGACGTCGAGGAAGGGCCAGTCGTACGTCCGGGTCGTCCCGGCCAGCCAGTCCTTGACCGCCGGGATCTGCGCGATCGAGAAGACCGCGACGATCAGCGCGTAGGGGGCGTAGGCGCGGACGACCTCCCGCGCGGGGTCGCGTTCGTCGAGTTCCTCGCTGCGCGCGCCGGTCAGGACGGCGGTCCGCACGGGTTCGGCGGCGGGCCGCCGCGCGTGCGGTACGGCGACCAGGGCGCCCGCTCCGGCGAGGGCGGCGCCGATGTCGGCGAGCTGGGCGGAGACGTAGTTGGAGGCGGCGAACTGGGCGACGGCGAAGGCCGTTCCGCAGACCAGCGCGGGCACCCAGGTCTCGCGCAGTCCGCGCCGTCCGTCCACCAGGCCGACCAGGACCAGGGGGACGACCAGGGCGAGCAGCGGCGTCTGACGGCCCACCACGGAGGCGACGTCGTCCAGCGGCAGCCCGGTCACCTGGGCGAGGGTCACCACCGGTGTCCCCATCGCCCCGAACGCGACCGGCGCGGTGTTGGCGACCAGGGACACCACCGCCGCGCGGACGGGGTCGAAGCCGAGCGCCACGAGCATGACCGAGCAGATGGCGACCGGCGCCCCGAACCCGGCGAGCGCCTCCAGGAGGGCGCCGAAGCAGAAGGCGACGACGAGCGCCTGGATGCGCGGGTCGTCGGAGAGACGGCCGAACGACCGCCGGAGGATGTCGAAGTGCCGGGTGCGGACGGTCATGCGGTACACCCACAGGGCGTTGACCACGATCCACAGGATGGGGAAGAGGCCGAAGACGGCGCCCTGGACGCCGCTGGAGAGGGTCTGGCCGAGCGGCATGCCGTAGGCGAGCCAGGCGACCAGGACGGCCGCCAGCAGGCCCGTCAGGCCCGCCAGGTGGGCCTTCATCCGCACGCCGCCGAGCAGGACGAGGACGAGCACCAGGGGCAGGGCCGCGACCAGGGCGGACAGGCCGAGCGAGCCGGCGACGGGTTCGAGCTCCTGGACGTACACGGGCGCCTCCCCGGTTCCGCCATGCGAAAGCGATCTCTCGCCGCTGACCTACTCGGACGAAATCGTCGTGTCCGCGACAAGGACGCGTCAATGGGCGTGCGGCAACAAGTCCGCGGCGGAGCGGCTCAGTTGTCCGGCGACCGCAGAACCCTCAGGTGCCCGCGCCGGGCGACCTCCATCGGGTCGGCCGACCGCGCCCCGCCGGCCTCCGCGGCCCGCTCCTGGGGCCGGGCCGCCTCGCGCACCGCGTTCGCCAGCGCCTCCAGGTCGTCGCCGCTGGGGCGGGCCGGGGCGGAGCCGTCGAGGAGCCGGACGACCTCCCAGCCGCGCGGGGCGGTGAGGCGCTCGGAGTGCTCGGCGCACAGGTCGTAGCAGTGCGGTTCGGCGTAGGTGGCGAGCGGGCCGAGGACGGCGGTCGAGTCGGCGTAGACGTACGTCAGCGTCGCTACGGCGGGACGGCCGCAAGCGGTGCGCGAACAGCGACGTACAGGGCTCACGATGTTGGACGGTACCGCACTCTTGAGCGGGCCGCGACGACTCCCCACCGGGTCACTCCACCGTGTCGCGGTGTGAGACGCCCCACACACCCGTCCGGGCCGGCTCCGCTGACCTGCGTGGACGCCGCCCGCCGCGCTGCCGGGCGGGCCGGAAACCCGACATGATCCCACACAAAACCCACCAATCGCCCCACCCTCCCGGCCCCCGGTCGGGCCGCCGGTCGGCCCCCGGGAGATACCGGAGAGATACGGAATCGAGCCCCGACCTTGGCTTGAACGGTCGCCTCCCCGCGCGCCGCCGACGGTCCCGTGTCCGGTGTGGAGCCCGCCGCCGGGGCCCCGCGAGGACTACCCTTCACCAGTGATGGACAACCCCGTGACGCCCCGCGACGCCGCCCCCGGCCCCCGCCGCCGTGACCGCCACGGCCGGGGCATGCGCGGCCCGATCGCTCCCCCGCAGGTACCGCTCGCCGCGAGCCGCGGTGATGTGTTCCGGGACCTGGTGGAGGACTCCGTGGAACGGCTGGAGCGGCGGTGGCCGCAGCTCGCCGACATCGATTTCCTCGTCATGGAGGTGCCGCGGCCGGACGAGAGCGGCGAGGCGTGGAGCGACGAGGCCGTGCCGCTGGGCCGCACGGTGCCCGCGCGGGACGGCCGGCGGGCGCGGGTGGTGGTGTACCGGCGGCCGGTCGAGATCCGTACCAAGGGACGGGACGAGCGGGCCATGCTGGTGCACGAGGTCGTGGTCGAACAGGTCGCCGACCTGCTGGGGCTGACGCCGGAGACGGTCGATCCGCGCTACGGCGAGGACTGAGCCACCGCGGCGCGGGCCGCCATCCTGCCTGCCGCCGTCGCCCCCGGCCCCGTCACTTCTGAAGGACCGACAGGTCCTCCTCCGCCTGCGGCACCGACACCGTCCCCCGGTCGTCCGGGAGGGTCTGCGTGGTGAAGGCCGAGACGCCGTCCTCCGTCGCCGTCAGCGTGCGGGCCGCGTACACCGGGCCGCCCGACACCGGCTCGACCGTCAGGGCGTAGGTGCCCTTCAGGCCCTCGGGGACCGGGATCTCGACGTTCTGGGTGGTGCCGCCCTTGATGGTGTACGTCTTCGTCGCCCGCGTGCCGCCCTCGCTGCCCGCCGACGCCGTGACCTCGACCTTCGCGGCGCCCTTGGGGGCCGTGACGGACAGCGTCGTCCCCTTGGCGCGGTTGTCCACCGCGGTAGCGCGGGTCTCGACCGGGCTCGTGGCGGGGATGAACGCGGTCTCCTGACCGGAGTTCTTCCCCCGGACCACGCGGGCCGCCGCGACGACGGGTACGGACCGGTCGGTGGGCGTCAGCACGAGCGAGCCGGCCTCGCCCCGGGTCACGTCCGCGAGGTCGACGGCGGTCGTCATGCCCGCCTTCACCCGCACCGTCTCGTATCCGGCGGGGGTGATCAGTCCGGACGGGGAGGCGAGCTGCACCTTGAGGTCGGCGTCGGTGTTCCCGGGCGTGAACACCACCAGCCGTACGTCCTCGGCGTCCTCCGGGATACCCGGCAGGACCAGGCTGCCCGCCGGGTCGGTGGACGCGGCGAGCCAGTCGCCGCCCAGCTTCTCGTGCAGGGCCTGCACGGCGGCGCCGACCCGGCCGCTGCGGACGCCGACGTGCACGGTGAGGTCGGACTCCGCCTCCTCGCTGAGCGTGGACAGCAGGATCGACTCGGTGGCGTGCGGCTTGACGGTGATGCCCTCCCCCACCGTCGACTCCACGGCGCCGTCCTTGCCGTACAGCTCGATGTCGACCACGGCGGCCGAGTCGTCCGGGTTGGTCAGGTGCATGTAGTCGGTGCGGCCGGGATCCGTGCTGGCGCCGGGGAACCAGAATTCGGTGTCCGCCTGGGCGCAGTTGAGGCCGAGGAGTCCGCGTCCGGTGCCGGCCGCGACCTCCGTGGTCTGCTGCACGGTCCAGCCGGGCGCGAACCTGCCCTCCGCCGTGCCCATCAGGGCGGGCTCCCCGCCGCCGGTGACCTCGGTGGTGACCGGCGTGCCGGGCTCCTCCGACTTCAGTACGGCCTTGGCGTCCTGTTCGCCGTCCTGCTCCCCGGCCGCCGTCAGCCGCGCCTCGCCGTCGCTCCCGGTGCCCTCGGTGACGGGCGTGAAGGACGTGTACGTGGTCTCGGCGAGGTCGGAGGTGCTGGGCGCCGGGCACACCAGGCCGGTGCGCTCGACGGGCAGCAGCGCGGCCGACCCGGCCGGGTCGGTGCCGGTGGCCTCCGGGGCGGAGACCACCGCGAACCCGGTGACGGCGGCGAGCGCGGCCGTACCGGAGATGAGGGACAGGGTGGTGCGCTTCACTGCTGACTCCCGTCGGGACGCTCACTGCCCGTGCCGTGACGGTGCGGGGGCTGCGCCGGGTCGTACGGCGCCTCGTGGCCTCCTTGGCCCTGGCCGCCCTGCCCCTGGCCGCCCTGGCCCTGGCCGTAGGTCTGGTCGAAATCCTGCCCGTAGTCCCGGGCGTACCCCTGGCCGTACGCCTGGTCGTACCCCTGACCGCCGTACCCCTGGTCGTAGCCCTCCGCGCCGCCCTGGCCGCCATAGCCGTACGGGTCGTACGGGCCGCCCTGGTGCTCCTCTCGCGGGTACGGGACCTCCTGGTACGCGCCCGCCGGGTACGGCTGCGGCACCTGCTCGTAGGCGTCGGCGGTGTCGGCGGCTTCCGTCGCGTACTGCTCCTGGTGCTGCGGCGCGCCGTAGGCGTCGTACGTGCCGCCGCCCGCGTCCGTCTGCCAGTCGTCGTAGGACTGCTGCCGGGGGATCGCCGCGGGGGTCTCCTCGGCCTCGGGAAGCGGCTGTTCCTCGTCCGCTTCCGTCTCGGCCTGTGCGCGCAGCCGCCGGGCCCGGCGGCCCTCGCCGGCCAGGGCCTCCGCCGGGACGGCCGGCTCGTCGGGCAGGTCGTCGTCGACGTCGCGGCGCCGCCCGGGCAGGGCGAGGACGACGAGGACGACGGCGAGCAGGCCCTGGGCCCACAGCCAGGCGGTGCGGGTGAGCGGCTCGTCGTAGGTGACGTCCAGCTTGCCGCCGGCCGCCGGGAGTTCGAAGCCCTGGGCCCAGCCGTCGACCGTGGTGCGGGTCAGCGGCTCGCCGTCCAGGGTGGCGGTCCAGCCGGCGTCGGCCGTGTCGGCGAGGCGCAGGACGCGGCCCTCGGTGCCGGCCTCGATCGTGGTGTGGATCTCGACCGGTCCGGCGGCGACCGGCTCGGGCGTCTTGGACCCGGTGACGACGGTGGCCCGCGCGACCTCCTGGTCGACCCGCCACAGGCCGCTGCCGTCCTGCTGGCTGAGCCGGCTCAGGCCGGGAGTGGTGTCCAGAACGCGGGTGACCTCGCGGGGCGCCCCCTTGTGGACGAGGACGTAGCGCACGGCGTAGCCGCCGAGCTGGTCGGCCTGGTCGGCGCCGGAACCGGCGACGAGGTTGGCGACGACCTTGCCGAGGCCGCTGTCCGAGCCGGCGGCGGCCAGTTCGGCGTCGCCGAGGCGGGCGCCGGAACCGCGCACCAGGGTGTAGCGCACGTGGTCGGCGGAGTCGCTGTCGAGGACGAGGGTGCGGGCCTGGTCGCGGCCGCCGCTCTCCTCGGCGACGAACGCGGGCACCTGTACGGGATCGCGCCGCTTCAGCGGGCCGTCGGCGCCGCCGATGACCCAGGTCGCGGCGGCGATCAGCGGTCCCACTGCCGAGGCCAGGGCGATCAGCACGGCGACCGGCTGGCGCCAGCCGAAGCTCTGTTCGGCGACCCGCGCGCGTGCCCCGTCCGCGCCGAGGGCGGCGGCGGACAGCAGGGCGACGCCGTAGACGAGGGTGGCCGGACCGGCCCAGGCGGAGCCGTTGGACAGGACGGCGAAGACGAGGCCGGCCAGGGCGGCCACCCAGGCCGTCCGGATGCCCAACTGCCGCTCGGAGCGCAGCAGGGCGGCCAGCGCGGCCAGCACGATGCCGAGGAGCAGCACCCCGCCGACCGTGCCGGGGCCGCCGGGGCTCGCGCCGAGCAGGTCGAGCGCGGAGGCGGCCGAGGAGCCGTACTCCAGGCCGGCCTCCTGGAAGAAGCCGAACGGGAGCAGCGACAGCGACCAGGGGGCGAGCAGCAGCAGCGGGGTGCCGAGCTGGGTGAGGAAACGGAGGCCGTAGGCGGTGATCTCGCCGCGGCGCAGGACCAGGACGCCGATGCCGAGGACCAGCGCCACCGGCCACACCACGGGGGTGAAGGCGGTGGTGACGGTCAGCAGCAGGGCGTAGGCCCAGGTGGCCCGCCAGGTGCCGCGGCCGCCCGCGGGGCGGGTCAGGCCGGCCGCCGCGACGCCCGCGCGGGCGATCAGCGGCAGCAGCACGGCGAGGATCGCGGTGCCGATCCGGCCGCCGGCCAGGGCGCCGGTGGCGGCGGGCAGGAAGGCGTAGACGACCGCCGCCCAGGCGCGCAGCAGCCGGGAGGTGACCAGCGGGCGGGAGGCGAAGTACGCGGTGAGGCCGGCCAGCGGGACCGAGCAGACCAGCAGGAGGGTGACGGCGAGTCCGGTGGAGCCCAGCAGTACGGAGGCGAGCAGGGCGACGACGGCCAGGTAGGGCGGTGCGGAGGCGGTGCCGCCGGCGCCGACCGCGTGCCAGGAGCCGGCGTAGCGCGACCACAGTTCGCCGGCGCCGTCCGGTGCGGGCAGCAGGGCGCCGCCGGCCAGCACGCCACTGCCCAGCAGGGCGCGGCAGGCGGCCAGCGAGACCAGCAGCAGCACCAGGAAGAGCACCGGGCCGGGCTTGCGGGCGATGCGCTTGAGGCGGGCGAACTGCTCGATCTCCAGGAAGTCGGCGTCGTCGCCGCCGGGTCCGGACTCGACGGCGCCTCCGTGCCGTCCGGCGCCCGAGGTCACCTCGGCGTCGGAGCGGCTGGTGAAGCTGCCCGCGGCCTGTTCGACGGTGGCCCGGATGGTGGCGCCGGGCGGCGGGAACAGGGCGCGCAGCTCGTCCTTGTCGATCTGGGGGCGGCCTCTGACGCGCCGTCCGGCGAGGATCCGCTCGGGGCGCAGCACCACGCTCAGCAGGCCGCTGACCTCGTCGAGGGCCTGTCCGGGCACCTTGCCGACGAGGTAGGCGAGGGTGCGCAGCAGCGTGCCGAGGACGATGCGGAACAGCGTCCAGGGCAGGGCGGCGGTGCGGGTGTTGACGAGCAGGGTGTGGACGGCGCCGGCCTTGTCGACCTTGTGCGGTGAGGCGGTGGTGCGCCCCGCGCAGTCGACGGCGCGGCGCTCGCGGGAGGCCGCCTCGGCGTGGCGTACGACCGCCTCGGGGGCGACGAGGACGCGGTGCCCGGCGGCGTGGGCGCGCCAGCACAGGTCGACGTCGTCGCGCATCAGGGGCAGGCGCCGGTCGAAGCCGCCGAGCGCCTCGAAGACGTCGCGGCGCACCAGCATGCCCGCGGTGGACACCGACAGCACGCTGCGGACGTGGTCGTGCTGGCCCTGGTCCTGCTCGCGCCGGTCCAGGCCGGTCCAGCGGCGGCCGGAGTTGGCGATGGAGACGCCGACCTCCAGCAGTTGCCGCCGGTCGTACCAGCCGCGGAGTTTGGGGCCGACGACGGCGACGTCCTCGCGGCCGAGGCCGTACTCGTTGTCCACGACGCGCAGCAGCTGGGCGAGGGCGTCGGGTTCGGGGGCGCAGTCGTCGTGCAGCAGCCACAGCCAGTGCACGGGCTCCCCGTGGGGGAGGTCCGGCAGGTCGTAGGCGTCGTCGCGCCAGGTGCGCGTGACGGGGTCCCAGCCGCTGGGCCGCTTCAGGTACGGCAGGTCGTCCGGCGTGAGGACGGGGGCGGTGCGGGCGGCCTCCTCGACGGCCTGGCCGAAGCCGGTGCGCCGGGCGAGGTGCAGGACCCGGTCGTCGCCGAGCGCCTCGGTGACCAACTCGGCGGACGCGTCGGCGCTTCCGGTGTCGGCGGCGACGGCGTACTGGACGGGCCGTTCCTGGCCGAGCAGGCCGGACAGCGCGTCGGGCAGCCAGCGGGCTCCGTCGTGGGAGACGAGGACCGCGGTCACCACATGACGCGGGAACTCAGGTGAGGCAGCGGTGTCGTGATCTGCTGCCGTGTGGCTGTGCACGGACATCGAGGTACGGGCCCCGGTTCGGTGGACTGCGGTGGACGCCGGTGCCCGGTGGGAAGGGCGGGGCGTCTCGGACGAGCGCCCACACTATCGGCTGGCCATGAGGACGGCCCGCCGCCTGTGGACAACCCACCCGCGACGGGCCGTTCGTCTGCCTATGCCCGGTTGTCCCGCGCTGACGGCGCGCGTCAGACCGCCGCCTTCTTCAGCCGGCGGCGCTCCCGCTCGGACAGACCGCCCCAGATGCCGAACCGCTCGTCGTTCGCCAGGGCGTATTCGAGGCACTCGGAGCGCACCTCGCAGGCGAGGCAGACCTTCTTGGCCTCCCGGGTGGAGCCGCCCTTCTCGGGGAAGAAGGACTCGGGGTCGGTCTGGGCGCACAGCGCGCGCTCCTGCCAGCCGAGTTCCTCGTCCGCGTCGTCGACCAGCAGTTGCTGCACCAGCTCGGTCATGTGCGCCCCTCGTCTGTCTTCGCGTCCCCGTGATGTGGTCGTTACCGATTCCGGCTGAACGACACGAGTGAAATTACAAGTGTGCTGCTCCGGGCGAGTCAAGCCGAGATCTGCTATTGAGCCCCTTATTCACTCTGCGGAACCAAGGCCGAGCGGAAAGTGTTCAAATCGGCATAAAGCTCGACACACCGACCAGGCCCGCAAGACCGCCACCCCCGTCACAGGGGAGGACGCCCCGGCGTCCGGTCCCGTTCCTGCGCACGCACCGAAGCGGCCTTGATCACATTCGGATCACAGGATCGCAACGGGGGTTGTGCGCCCGGCTCGTGCGCCATGTGTCCCGGAGGCCGGGTGAGCAAACCTTTCATCTTTCAGGTGAACCGGATGAGGTGAACCATGTCCCACATTTCGGGCGTCGAGTTGACAGTGCAGGTGTGAGCCGCTGTCCTTGTGGGCATGCTCGCGAATTCGGCACACACCTCGACCCGCTCCGCCGGGTCCCACGGTGCTGCCCGCGCTCGCTGTAGCTGTCGCTGTTCCGGCTGTTGAGCCAAGCCCGCTCCGGCCGCCTCCGGGTCCACTCGACCCGCCTCGCGTTCTCCCGCCCCACCAGGGCGCCCTTGCCCTCACCGCACTCGTCCTCCCCGCACTCTTCCGCCGAGGAACCACCCACCCATGAACAGCGACAGCGACCTGCAGATCGCCGGCGACATCCTCGAAGTACCGCACCTGCTGCAAGCACCGCGCGAACACCCGTCCACGGTGGCCGAGTTCGCCGGCCTGGCCCGCTCCGTCGCCGCGGACCGCGCCCAGTGGGAGCACCTCGTCCGCTACGACGCCCTCTCCCGCTGGTACCACCGGCTGCGCACCGGCCCCGGCTACGAGGTGTGGCTGCTGTCCTGGGTGCCCGGCCAGGGCAGCGGACGGCACGATCACGGCCCGTCCTCCGGGGTGCTGACCGTCCTGGACGGCACGCTCACCGAGCACAGCCGGCGCGGCACGCGCGCGTTGCGGCCGGGCGCGCAGCGGGTGTTCGCACCGGGCTACGTGCACGAGGTGGTCAACGAGACCCTGGAGCCGGCGGTCAGCCTGCACGTCTACCACCCGGGCCTGACCGACATGACCGTGTACGCGGCGCACTCGGCGCGCTGCGCGCCCGCCCCGGCGACTGCCTGACGCGTTGTCGTACCCGCCTGCCAGACTGGGCGCATGCGCATTGTGGTTCTGGCAGGCGGCATCGGTGGTGCCCGGTTCCTGCGCGGTCTGAAGCGGGCCGCGCCGGACGCGGAGATCACGGTCATCGGCAACACCGGCGACGACATCCACCTCTTCGGGCTGAAGGTCTGCCCGGACCTCGACACGGTGATGTACACGCTCGGCGGCGGCATCAACGAGGAGCAGGGCTGGGGACGGACCGACGAGACCTTCCACCTCAAGGAGGAACTCGCGGCCTACGGCGTCGGCCCCGAGTGGTTCGGCCTGGGCGACCGCGACTTCGCCACGCACATCGTGCGGACCCAGATGATCTCCGCCGGTTACCCGCTCAGCGCGGTGACCGAGGCCCTCTGCGACCGCTGGCAGCCCGGCGTACGCCTGCTCCCGATGACCGACGACCGCGTGGAGACGCACGTCGCCGTCGAACTGGACGGCGAGCGCAAGGCGATCCACTTCCAGGAGTACTGGGTACGGCTGCGGGCCTCGGTCCCCGCCGAGGCGGTCGTCCCGGTCGGCGCCGAGCAGTCCAAGCCGGCCCCCGGCGTCCTCGAAGCGATCGCCGACGCCGACGTCATCCTCTTCCCGCCCTCCAACCCGGTCGTCTCCGTCGGCACGATCCTCGCCGTGCCCGGCATCCGGGAGGCGATCGCCGAGGCGGGCGTGCCGGTGGTCGGCCTGTCTCCCATCGTCGGGGACGCGCCCGTGCGCGGCATGGCCGACAAGGTCCTCGCCGCCGTGGGCGTCGAGTCCACCGCCGCCGCGGTCGCCGAGCACTACGGCTCCGGGCTCCTCGACGGCTGGCTGGTCGACACCGTCGACGCGGACTCGGTCACGCGCGTGAAGGCCGCCGGCATTCTCTGCAAGGCCGTCCCGCTGATGATGACCGACGTCGACGCCGCCGCGCGGATGGCGCGGGAGGCGCTGGAGCTGGCCGAGGAGGTGCGGGCGGCTTGAGCGAGGGGAACGGATACCGGGTCTGGGCGGTGCCCGGACTGCCGGAGGTACGGCGGGGCGACGACCTGGCCGAGCTGATCGCCGCCGCCGAGCCGGGGCTGGCCGACGGGGACGTGCTCCTCGTCACCTCCAAGATCGTCTCCAAGGCCGAGGGACGCGTGCTGAAGGCCGCCGACCGGGAGGCGGCCATCGACGCGGAGACGGTACGGGTGGTCGCCCGGCGCGGCACGCTGCGCATCGTCGAGAACCGCCAGGGCCTGGTCATGGCCGCGGCGGGCGTCGACGCCTCGAACACCCCCGCCGGCACCGTCCTCCTCCTGCCCGAGGACCCCGACGCCTCCGCCCGCGCCCTCCGCGACGGGCTGCGCGACCTTCTCGGTGTGACGGTCGGCGTCGTCGTCACCGACACCTCCGGCCGCCCCTGGCGCTCCGGGCTCACCGACGTGGCGATCGGCGCGGCCGGCGTCCGCGTCCTCGACGACCTGCGCGGCGGCACGGACACCCACGGCAACCCCCTCGCCGCCACCGTCGTCGCCACCGCCGACGAGCTGGCCGCCGCGGGCGACCTGGTCAAGGGCAAGGTCACCGGGCTGCCGGTCGCGGTGGTCCGCGGCCTGCCGCACACCCTGACCGAGGACGACGGCGAGGGCGCCCGCGCCCTGGTCCGCGGCGCCCGCGACGACATGTTCCACCTGGGCACCTCCGAAGCCGTACGGCAGGCGGTCACCCAGCGCCGTACCGTACGGGCGTTCACGGACGCTCCCGTCGACCCCGGCGCGGTCCGCCGCGCGGTGGCCGCGGCGGTCACGGCACCGGCCCCGCACCACACCACGCCCTGGCGGTTCGTCCTCCTGGAGTCACCGGAGTCCCGCACCCGGCTGCTGGACGCGATGCGGGACGCCTGGATCGCGGACCTGCGCCGCGACGGCAGGAGCGAGGAGTCGATCGCCAAGCGGGTCCGCCGCGGCGACGTCCTGCGGAACGCGCCGTACCTCGTCGTCCCCTGCCTGGTCATGGACGGCTCGCACACCTACGGGGACGCGCGGCGGGACGGCGCGGAGCGGGAGATGTTCGTGGTCGCGGCCGGCGCGGGCGTGCAGAACCTGCTGGTCGCGCTGGCCGGCGAACGGCTCGGCTCCGCGTGGGTGTCGTCGACGATGTTCTGCCGCGAGGTCGTACGGGAGGTCCTGGACCTGCCGGCCGGCTGGGACCCGATGGGGGCCGTCGCGGTCGGCCACCCGGCGGAGGAACCACGCCCGCGGCCGGAGCGCGACCCCGGGGCCTTCATCGAGGTGCGCTGACCGGATCGGCCGGCGAGCGCCTACCCTCGTAGGGAACTCTCACCCCATCCCCAGGGACATCATTCGTGGCCGGACGCTTCGCTCCCCGCCCCGCGCGTACGTCGTCGTACGGCGGGCAGGGCGCCGTACCCGGCGCGAGCGTGCCGCGCCAGGCGCCGGCGCCGGGGAAGGTCCGCGTCTGGGTGCCGGACGGGCCGCTCGACGCCGGCCTGGTCCTCGGCCCGCTGCGGCGCGGCCCCGGGGACCCCACCTTCCGGGCGACGCCGGACGGGTCGGTGTGGCGGGCCAGCAGGACGCCGGCCGGGCCCGGGACACTGCGGGTCGCCGCGCGGGGCGGTGAGGTACGGGGTGAGGCGTGGGGTCCGGGCGCGGAGTGGCTGCTGGAGCGGCTGCCGGGGCTGCTGGGCGCCGACGACGACCCGTCCGCGTTCGTACCGAGGCACCGGTTGCTGGCGGCGACCCGGCACCGGCGGCCCGGACTGCGGCTGGGCCGGACCGGGCTGGTGCTGGAGTCGCTGATCCCGTCGGTGCTGGAGCAGAAGGTCACGGCGGTGGAGGCGTACCGGGCGTGGCGGCTGCTGGTACGGGCGTTCGGTGAACCGGCGCCGGGGCCGGTGCCCGACGGCC
The DNA here is from genome assembly GCF_055562815.1 of Streptomyces sp. NPDC016677. NCBI lineage: Bacteria > Bacillati > Actinomycetota > Actinomycetes > Kitasatosporales > Streptomycetaceae > Streptomyces > Streptomyces sp. NPDC016677. The sequence continues at coordinate 23,278 of NZ_JBVHEO010000006.1, forward strand.
TGTACGTGATGCCGGCGCCGCGGACCTGGGCACTGATCCCGTCCTGGGAGTGGCACAGGGCCGGGGTCGACGACAAGCGGGCGACCACCGTCCTGCGGGCCGTACGGGTCGCCGCGCGGCTGGAAGAGGCGGCCGGGATGACGCCGGCGGCGGCGCGGGCACGGCTGGAGGCCGTGCCGGGGGTGGGGCCGTGGACCTCGGCGGAGGTGGTGCAGCGCAGTCACGGGGCGCCGGACGCGGTGACGGTCGGGGACCTGCATCTGCCGGGGATCGTGGGGTTCGCGCTCGCCGGGGACCGGGACGCGGACGACGAGGAGATGCTGCGGCTGCTGGAGCCGTATGCCGGGCAGCGGCATCGGGCGGCGCGGTTGATCCTGCTGAGCGGGAGGGTGCCGGAGCGGCGGGGGCCGCGGATGGCTCCGCGGGGTTATGCGGGGTTCTGACGAGTGCCGTACGGCGTGTGAACGACGGTGCTTGTGGGGTGCCCGGCGTTGTGGTCGGCGTGGGGTGGGTGGCGCGGCCCTCGCTGCCGGGGTGCCGCCGCGCCCACCCTCCCCCACCGCCCCAGGCGGCACGACTGCCCGCGGTTACGCGGCCCGCGCCGCCCGCGATAGCGCGGGGCCGTACCCGCACCCGCGTACGGCGGGAAGGGGACGGGGTGGGGGGGTGTCCGCCCGCAGCGGTTGGCGCGTCGACCCGGGTAAGCACCGCAGAAGACCGATTCCGCGCCGTTCCGAGGACGGACACCCCCCACCCCGGCCCCGACCACGCACCCTGGGCACTACGCGCACCCCCACCGAACCCCCGCAGGCACCCCCTACTGATCGGACGAGAACCGCACCGCCCCCGCCGGAATCCGCGCGTCGCACCACACCCGGACGCCCTCCCTCAACTCGTTGTCCGCGCCGATCACCGCCCCGTCCCCGATCACCGTCCCCGTGACCACCGACCGTCTCCCGACCCGCGCCCCGTTGCCGACCAGCGAGTCCGTGACGACCGCGCCCGGCTCGATCACCGCGCCCGGCAGGATCGTGCTGCCGAATATCCGCGTCCCCTCCGCGACGAACGCCCCCTCGCCCACCACCGTCCCGCCCGACAGCTTGGCGTCCGGCGCCACCCTCGCCGTCGGCAGGACGAGCCGGTCGCCGCAGCGGCCGGGCACGGCCGGGGACGGGGCCCGGCCCAGCACCAGGTCGGCGGACCCCCGTACGAACGCGGCCGGGGTGCCGAGGTCCAGCCAGTACGTGGAGTCGACCATCCCCTGCAGATGCGCCCCCGTCGCCAGCAGCTCCGGGAACGTCTCGCGCTCCACCGACACCGGCCGCCCCGCCGGGATCGTGTCGATGACCGACCGGCGGAAGACGTACGCCCCCGCGTTGATCTGGTCGGTGACGATCTCCTCCGGCGTCTGCGGCTTCTCCAGGAAGGCCAGGACGCGGCCCGCCCCGTCCGTCGGGACCAGCCCGTACGCCCGAGGGTCCGTCACCCTCGTCAGATGCAGGGACACATCCGCGCCCGTCGCCTCGTGGGTGTCCACCAGCGCCCTGATGTCCAGCCCCGTCAGGATGTCGCCGTTGAAGATCAGTACCGGCTCGTCGGGCCCCGACCGCAGCCGCGAGGCCACGTTGCGGATCGCCCCGCCCGTGCCGAGCGGCTCCTTCTCCGTCACGTACTCGATGTGCAGCCCGAGTGACGAGCCGTCCCCGAAGTACGGCTCGAACACCTCCGCCAGATAACTCGTCGCGAGCACGATGTGCTCGACCCCCGCCGCCTTCGCCCGCGCCAACTGGTGCGTGAGGAAGGGCACCCCCGCTGCCCTGACCATCGGCTTCGGCGTGTGCACCGTGAGCGGGCGCAGCCGTGTGCCCTTGCCGCCGACCAGGAGGATCGCTTCTGTCACCTGTCGTCTCTGCTTCCTGCCGGGACCGGCCGAACTGTCTTCCGGCCGGCCAGTGTATGCAGACCGGTGGATCCGTCCTTGCCCCGCCGCTCAACGGCCCTGGTACTTGGCCGCGGTCGAGCGGGCCGTGCCGAGTTTCTTGTACAGCTGCGCACCCGGACAGCTCGTGTTGAAGCCGTCCCGGTGACCGGAGATCACACTGAGTCGTACGTTCTTGCCTTTTCGGTAGAGATTGCCACCACCGGACTTCAGGTATGTCTTGCCGCGGGGATTCATGCCGTACAGGCCGAGCTTCCACGCGCTCAGGCGGGCCACCCCCCGGACCGCCGCCGCGGAGGGCTTCTTCGTGCTGTACGTGCCGAGTACGGCGATCCCCATGCTGTCGGAGTTGAAGCCGAGGGTGTGCGCGCCGAGGACCGGCTTCGCCACGCCGCCCGCCCGGCCCTCGTAGATCTTCCCGCACTTGTCGACGAGGAAGTTGTAGCCGATGTCCCGCCAGCCCATGCTCTTGACGTGGTAGCGGTAGATACTGCGGATGACCGAAGGGGCTTGCGCGCAGGTGTAGTTGTTGCCGGTGGCCGAATGGTGCACGAAGGCCGCCTTGACCTTCTTCGTGTACTTGAACCCCTTCTCCCGCAGCCCCTCGTCCGCGCCCCACCCCCGCCGCGTCACGATCGCGGGGCGCGGGCCGACATAGGGATTGGCCTTCGCGGCCGCGGCCTGGTCGGCGGCGAGCGGGCTGTCCTCGGAGGTGCCGCCCTCCTCCTCTCCGCCGGGGTCGACGAGTTCCAGGCGCAGGCCCTCCGGAAACGTGAACTCCCAGTCGTCGTCCGCCCGCACCCGCAGTTCCACCCCGTCCGAAGCCCCGACCCACAGCGGCGCGGTGGCGCCCCGCACCCGGCTCGAGGAGCGCTCCGGCGTGCCCGGGTCGGCGCCGTGGTCGGCGTTGTGGGTGGCCAGGTCCTGCCAGCCGGACCAGGCGCCGGTGGCGGCGTCACGGACCCGGACCCGGACGCTGCCGTGCAGTTCGCGGTCGGGGTCGTCCCAGACGACGCCGACCAGCGAGAAGGGCCGTGCGTCGCGGCGCGGCACGCCCTGTTCGACGGCGCCCGCGGGGCCGGACGGGTCGGCGGACCGGTCCTGGGCCAGGGCTCTCAGCGGCAGCGACTGCGTACTGCCGGACACGGACGCCTCGGCGCGCGCCGCCCGCGCGGCAGCCGAGGCGGAGGCGGGAGCGGAGGCGAGGGCGGCGTGCGTGCCCGCCGCGGCGGGCGGGGTGAGCGGGAGGGCGAGGGCCGCCGCGCAGGTGACGCCGATCGAGGAAGCGAGGAATCCATGCATGCCCCTGATCCTGGACATGGTCGGATAAATCTGTCCATTCGGAACTTCTCGGAACTTGTCCGCCGCGAGGGCGGGTTCGCCCGAACCGGTGGCCGCGCGAAACGTCCCCCCGCCCCGTCCCCGCGTACGCTTGCGCGGGTGAACGCGACCGACCGCACCCCTGCCGACCTGCTGAGTTCCGCGCTCGCCGCGGACCCGGGACGCCCCCTGGTGACCTTCTACGACGACGCCACGGGCGAACGTGTCGAACTGTCCGTCGCCACCTTCGCCAATTGGGTGGCCAAGACCGCCAACCTGCTCCAGGACGAACTGTCGGCCGAGCCCGGCGACCGGGTCGCGCTGCTGCTGCCCGCGCACTGGCAGACGGCCGTGTGGCTGCTGGCCTGCGCCTCGGTCGGCGTGGTCGCCGACATGGCCGGTGACCCGGCCGCGGCGGACGTCGTCGTCAGCGGCCCTGACGCCGAGTCACTGGCGGCGGCCCGCGCGTGCTCGGGGCCGCGGATCGCGCTCGCCCTGCGGCCGCTGGGCGGACGGTTCCCCGAGCCGCCGGAGGGCTTCGCCGACTACGCGGTGGAGGTGCCGGGGCAGGGCGACCGGTTCGCGCCGTACGCGCCGGTGGACCCCGAGGAGCCCGCGCTGATCGTGGCGGGGCGGGGGTTCAGCGGTGCCGAGGTGGTGGAGCGGGCCCGCGCGGAGGCGACGGGACTGGGGCTGACGGGGCCGGGGGCGCGCATCCTGTCCGGGCTGCCGTACGACACCTGGGAGGGGCTGAACGCCGGGCTGTACGGGCCGCTCGCCACGGGCGGTTCCGTGGTGCTGTGCCGCAACCTGGACCGGCTGGCCACCGACGCCCTGGACCAGCGCATCGAGACCGAGCGCGTCACGGCCACGGCCCGCTGAGCCGACCGGGCCCCGCCCCCTGCCTCGCTCAGCCCCCGCTCCCCCTCCCCCCCCCGTTCGGCGCATCCCCACCTCCCTCCCGCCCCGCATCCGGGCCATGGTCGTAGGAGCAGCAGGCCCGTAGACGCTCGTACGGCAGGAGGGGTGGCCAGAGGTGACCGGCACCGCAGGGGGCCCCGGGGGCGGCGCGAGCGCCCCCGGGCCGGGAGCGGGGGCGTCCGCGACCGGGAGCGGGCTCCGGCGCCGCCGCAGGCGCCGGTGGCTGCGGTGGTCGGCGCTCGGCACGGCCGCCGCCCTGACCGGCGCCGCGGGCGTCGGCTGGACGGTCTACACCGAGCTGGACGGCAACATCACGCCCGACGAGGCCGCCGCCGCCGAACTGGCCCGGTACGAGAAGGAACGCCCCGCCTCGCTGGTGCGCGGCGCGCGGAACATCCTGCTGCTCGGCTCGGACTCGCGGTCGGGCGAGGACAACTCCCGCTACGGGCGCGACCCGGGCACCGAGCGGTCGGACACCGCGATGCTGCTGCACCTGTCGGCGGACCGGCGCAGTGCCACCGCCGTCTCCCTGCCCCGCGACCTGATGGTGGACGTGCCGGGCTGCCGCCGCCCGGACGGCTCCCGGTCGGCACCGGCCCTCGCGCAGTTCAACTACGCCTTCGAGGTGGGCGGTTCGGCCTGCTCGATCCGGACGGTGGAGAAACTGACGCGCATTCGGATCGACCACCACGTGGTCGTCGACTTCCACGGTTTCAAGAAGATGGTCGACGCGGTCGACGGCGTCGAGATGTGCCTGCACGAGCCGGTCACCGACAAGGCGGCCAGGCTGCGGCTGCCCGCGGGCCGGGTGACCCTGAGCGGGGAGCAGGCGCTCGGTTACGTCCGCGCCCGCAAGTCGCTCGGCGACGGCAGCGACACGGAGCGGATGGAACGGCAGCAGCGGTTTCTCGGGGCGCTGGTCAACAAGGTGCAGAGCAATCGGGTCCTGCTGAATCCGGTGAAGCTGTATCCCCTGCTGAACGCGGCCACGTCCGCGCTGACGACCGACCCCGGCCTGGCGAGTCTGCGCGATCTGTACGCACTCGCACGGGGACTGCGCGACATCCCCACGGAACGGGTGCATTTCCTGACCGTGCCACGGAAGTCATGGCCCCGGAACCCCAATCGCGACCAGCTCGTCGAGCCCGCGGCCCGGGAACTCTTCACCCGGCTGCGCACGGACGAGCCGGTCACGGTCGCCCGGGCCGCCGAGCCCCGCCCGGGCGCCCGGCACGCCCCCGGCGGACCCGGCGGTCCCGGCGGCACGGACTCCGGCGAACACGCCACGTACGAGCGCGGCGACGGAATGTCAGCGAAAAAGCGGCCCGCCGAGCCCGCGGCCGGCGTTTCGCCCGTCCCGACATTCTCCGGGAACACGGCCGCCGAGGACCCGTGCGGGTAAAGCGGACTCCAAGGAAACACACAACATCGGACGCCAGTTCGCGAGAATGTGTGGATTGCCGGTTGTAAGCGTCGTGGAATACGTCACCAGCGTCGCCGTACCCCGAACGGGGCGGTTAGTGTGAGCGATCCGGTGTGCCCTACCGCGAGTTCGTTCTCGGTCGGGCCCTGAACGACCGAGAGACCCGAGCGCCTTGGAGGGGAAAGGCGCCACGTGGCCCCGACGGAGGATTCGGACAACCGTGGACTCGCAAGGCCGTGGGCGGGCGGACGACATCGACCCCGCAGACCAGTGGGTACTCAACCCGCGCACTGGCGAATACGAACTGCGACTGAGCCCTTCCGCACCGCAGCCGTCGGTACCGGGCCCCCGCAGATCCGCCCGGCAAAGGACCGCCGCTGACGGCACCGGTGCGGACGCGGACGGGACCGGCACCGCGGCCGCCCCGCGCGGAAACCGGGCCGCGCCGGCCCCGCCCCGGGACGTGCCGCCCCAGCGGCGGCGGCGCGGCGCCCCCGAGGAGCCGCCGCCCGGCCGGCGCGGCCGGCGCCCGGAGAAGAAGAAGTCCAAGGGCCGCAAGGTCCTGCTGTGGACCGGCGGCACGATGGCCTTCCTGATCCTCGGCACCGCCTCGGCCGGGTACTTCTATCTGGAGCACCTCAACGGCAACATCACGGCCGTCTCCGACGACGGCGCGAGCACCGGCGGGTTCCAGAAGGACAAGGCGATCAACATCCTGCTGATCGGCACCGACAAGCGCACCGGCGCGGGCAACGAGAGCTACGGCGACGCCGGCAGCGTCGGCCACGCCGACACCACGATCCTGCTGCACGTCTCCAAGGACCGCTCCAACGCCACCGCGCTGAGCATCCCCCGCGACCTGATCGTCGACGTCCCCGACTGCCCGACCGAGCAGGAGGACGGCACGACGAAGGTGATCCCCGGCACCACCGGTGTCCGCTTCAACACCAGCCTGGGCCAGGACGGCCGTACGCCCAGCTGCACCGTGCGCACGGTGACCGAGCTGACCGGGGTCCAGCCCGACAACTTCATGGTCGCCGACTTCAACGCGGTCAAGACGCTGACCACGGCGGTCGGCGGGGTCGAGGTGTGCCTGGCCAAGGACATCGACGACCCGGACTCGCACCTGAAGCTGTCGGCGGGCACGCACACCATCGAGGGCGAGCAGGCCCTCGCCTTCGTCCGCACCCGGCACTCGGTCGGCTTCGGCGGCGACCTGAGCCGGATCGGGCTCCAGCAGCAGTTCCTCAGCGCGCTGATGCGCAAGCTGAAGTCCAACGACACCCTCACCAGCCCCTCGAAGATGCTGAAGCTCGCCGAGGCGGGCACCGAGGCGCTCACCGTCGACTCCCAGCTCGACAGCATCAGCAAGCTGAAGGACCTCGGTCTGGAGCTGGGCAAGCTCAACGTCAAGAACCTGACGTTCACCACGGTGCCGGTCATCGACAACCCGGAGGAGACGGTCAAGACGACGGTCGTCCTGAACGAGTCGACGGCCCCCGACGTCTTCAGCATGATCCAGAACGACGTCTCGTTCACCGAGGTCAAGCAGCAGAAGAAGAAGGAGAAGGCCGCCGTCGCCGCCCGTCTCAAGGGCACCAAGGCGGACGCCTCCGAGGTCCGCGTCCGCGTCCTCAACGGCGGCGCCCCGAGCGGCAGCGCCCAGGAGGAGCTGACCTGGCTGCAGACCGAGGCCGGCGTCAGCAAGTCCGAGAACGGCGGCAACGCGGAGAAGGAGCTCGGCAAGACCCAGCTGGAGTACGCCCCCGACCAGGCCGACCAGGCCCGCCGCCTCGCCGACCTGCTCGGCCTGTCCGGCTCCGCCATGAAGCCCGGCGAGTCCGTCACCAACGCCCAGGGCCTGCCCACCATGACCCTGACCCTCGGCAAGGACTTCAAGGGCGCCGGGGTCAAGCTCAACGCCTCGTCGAACACGTCGGTGGACGTCGACAAGTCCACAGCCGACGAGGTGAAGTGCGCCGAGTGAACCCCGCGGCCACGTCTCACGTCTGACAGGGCGGCTCCGGCGTACAACCCATCGGGGCCGCCGTTCGTCCACCTCATGGTGGACACGTCACAAGGGCGGAGACTGGGATGTCACTGAGCGGTGCGCACCCGCGGGGAGGGTGTCCCTGAACCACCTGCATGCCGAGAGACACCCGTAGTCGTTCGACGCTGGACCAGGCGGACAACGTGAGCGTTCACAGCGCTCACCGTGCCCACTGCCGTGAGGCCCGCCCGGCGTCGCGCACTTGCTGATTGTGACCGCGCACCTTCCGGGCAAGGTGTCGCGTGGCTCCCGACGGAGGATTCGGACAACCGTGGACGCGCAAGGCCGTGGGCGGGCGGACGACGTGGACCCCGCAGACCAGTGGGTACTCAACCCGCAGACCGGCGAATACGAACTGCGACTGCCGCAGTCGGCACCGCAGCAGCCGAAGCCGCCCTGGCCCAGGCAACAGCAAAGCCCCCGCACCACCTCGCCCCCGGGCTCTCCCGCCGGGCCGCCCGCCGGTGTGCCCGGCCCCCGGACCACTCCCGGCCCCGGCCGTGACGTCCCGCCCCAGCGAAGACGCCCCGCGGGCCCCGAGGAGACGCCGCCCGGCCGGCGCGGACGCCGTCCGGAGAAGAAGAAGGGCAAGGCCGGCAAGGTCCTGCTGTGGACCGGCGGAACGATGGCCTTCGTGATCCTCGCGGCCGGCACCGGCGGCTACTTCTACCTCCGGCACCTGGAGGGCAACGTCTCCACGACGGACGTCGGTGACGCGGGCGCGAGCAGCTTCCGCAAGAACGAGGCGTTCAACATCCTCATCATCGGCACCGACAAACGCACCGGCGCGGGCAACGAGGGCTACGGCGACGCCGGCAGCGTCGGGCACGCCGACACCAACATCCTGCTGCACGTCGCCAAGGACCGCTCCAACGCGACCGCGATGAGCATCCCCCGGGACCTGATCGTCGACATCCCGGACTGCCCGACCGAGCAGGAGGACGGCACCGAGAAGGTCGTCCCCGGCACCACCAGTCAGCGCTTCAACAACAGCCTGGGGCAGGACGGCCGCGACCCGGGCTGCACGATGCGGACCGTCGAGGCGGTGACCGGCATCAAGCCCGACCACTTCATGATGGCCGACTTCAACGCGGTCAAGACGCTGACCACCGCGGTCGACGGCGTGGAGGTGTGCGTGAGCCACGCCGTCGACGACAAGGAGTCCAAGCTCAAGCTGAAGGCCGGCAAGTCCAGGGTGGAGGGCGAGCAGGCCCTCGCCTTCGTCCGCACCCGGCACGCCTTCGGCAACCGGGGCGACCTGGACCGGATCGGAGTACAGCAGCAGTTCCTCGGCTCGCTGATGCGGAAGATGTCCTCCGGCGACACCCTCACCAGCCCCACGAAGCTGCTGAAGCTGGCCGAGGCCGCGACCAAGGCGCTCACCGTCGACAGTGCCATCGGCGATGTCGGCACGCTCAAGGACGTCGCCCTGGAGCTGAAGAAGGTACCGACGAAGAACATCTCGTTCACGACGGTGCCGGTCAAGGACAACCCGGCGGAGGCCGTCCCGGTCACGGTCGTGCTGAACGAGGACGCCCCTCAGCTCTTCGACCTGATCAAGAACGACGTCTCCCTCACCGAGGTCAAGCAGCGGGAGAAGAAGGAGAAGGCCGCCGTCGCCGCCCGCCTCAAGGGCACCAAGGCGGACGCCTCCGAGGTCCGCGTCCGCGTCCTCAACGGCGGCGCCCCGAGCGGCAGCGCCCAGTACGAACTCAACTGGCTCCAGGGCACGGCGGGCGTCACCAGGTCCGAGAACGGCGGCAACGCGGAGAAGGACCTCGGCAGGACCCAGCTGGAGTACGCCCCCGACCAGGCCGACCAGGCCCGCCGCCTCGCCGACCTGCTCGGCCTGTCCGGCTCCGCCATGAAGCCCGGCGAGTCCGTCACCAACGCCCAGGGCCTGCCGACGATGACATTGACCCTGGGCAAGGACTTCAAGGGCGCCGGCGTGAAGCTCAACGCCTCGTCCGCTTCGACGCAGGTGAAGAACAAAACCACGGCCGACCAGGCGACGTGCGCCAGCTGAACGCGACCGGGGCGGCTCAGGCGGCGGCGCGATGCCGCCGCCCGTGGGCGGGGAGGGACACGCAGTGAAGACGGACAACAGGGCACCCGTCACCGGCGCCCCCGGTGACACCGGCGACGGGGAGGACAGCGGGCCCCGCCCGCGCCGCCGGCGCCGCGGGCGCGCGCTCCGCTGGGCCGCCGTCACCCTCGCCGTGGTGATATGCGGGACGGCCGGCGCCGGCTACCTCTACTACCGCCACCTCAACGGCAACATCAAGAAGGACGAGCTGAACCTCGGCGACAGCAAGGTCGCCGAGCCGACGCCGAACGCGGCCGGGCAGACCCCGCTGAACATCCTGGTCATCGGCTCCGACGCGCGCGACACCGAGGAGAACCAGAAACTCGGCGGCGCCAAGGAGACGTTCGGCTCGGCGCCGCTCGCGGACGTCCAGATGCTGGTGCACCTCTCCGCCGACCGCACCAACATGTCGGTGGTCAGCATGCCCCGCGACACCCTGGTGCGGATCCCCAAGTGCACCGACCCCGACGACGGCACCGTCTACCCGGCGAGCGACGGCCGGACGATGACCAACCAGAGCCTCGGCCACGGCGGCCCCGGCTGCACGGTCGCCACCTGGCAGGAGCTGACCGGCATCCACATCGACCACTTCGTCATGGTCGACTTCGCCGGCGTGGTGTCGATGGCGGACGCCATCGGCGGCGTCCCGGTGTGCGTGGACGCCAACATCCACTCCCGGGACAGCGAGGGCCACGGCTCCGGTCTGAAGCTGGCGAAGGGCACCCACTCCATCAAGGGCGAGCAGGCCCTGCAGTGGCTGCGCACCCGGTACGGCTTCGAGGACGGCAGCGACCTGGCCCGCGCCAAGGCGCAGCACATGTACATGAACTCGATGGTGCGCGAGCTGCGGGCGAACGCCACCCTGAGCAGCCCCAACAAGCTGCGCCGGCTGGCCGAGGAGGCCACCGGGGCGCTCACCGTCGACTCGGGCCTGGACACCGTCAAGAAGCTCTACGACCTCAGCAACGAGCTGCGCAAGGTCGAGCCGAAGCGGATCACCATGACGACGATGCCCAACCGCTACGTGGGCTCACGCGTCGAGCCCACCGAGGACGCCGAGCAGCTCTTCCGGCTGGTGCGGGAGGACATCGCGCTGGACGGCAAGGACGTGAAGGGCAAGGCGGAGGAAGCGGCGGAGGCGGCGGAGGCGGCGGAGGCGGCGGCGTCCGGGACACCGGACGATCCGGCCGCCGCCGACGGCGAGATCGCCGTGCAGGTGCGCAACGGCACCGCCACCGAGACCCGGGGCGCGGTCGGCGGGCGGGCGAGCGCGGTGGCCGACTCGCTGGTGGCGGACGGCTTCGGCAAGGCGGTCGCGGACCAGGGCGCGTACACCGGCGAGGAGACCACGGTCGTCCGGTACCCGAGCGCCGACCTGAAGGGCGACGCCCTGCGGGTCGCCGAGTCGCTGGGCATCCCGTCGAGTGCGGTGAGGAAGTCGACCTCCGTCACCGGCGTGACCCTCGTCGTCGGCGCCGACTGGCTGGACGACGGGGACTACGAGGCGCCGAAGGAGGACAACACCACGCCGAAGTCGGCCGAGGCGCTCAACGGCGCCGACGAGTCGGCGTGCATGCACGTGAACCCGGCGTTCACCTGGTCCTGACCTCAGTGGGCGCCGGCGGTGTCCGCGTCGGCGTCCGGCAGCACCGCCGCCCGCCGCGAGGCGATCACCTTGCGGGCCAGCGACTTCGGGCTGGTCAGAAAGCCCCAGCCCCAGGACATGTGCATGGTCGCCAGCGCCACCGGGATCTGCAGCCGGGCCTTGAGCGGCAGCCCCTTGCCGGCGGGCAGCGACCCGGCGACGATCGCCGCCAGGTAACCGCCGGGGACGACGAAGCCCCACGGCGTGAGCGCGGCGCCCACCACGATCCCGGCGGCTATCGCGCACACGGCGGTCGGCGGGGCGAGGTAGCGCAGGTTGATGGAGCCGGAGTGGTAGCGGGCGACGACGTGCCGCCAGCGGCCGTAGTCCTTGTACTGCTTGGCCAGGGCCTTCACGCTCGGCCGGGGCCGGTAGGAGACCTTCAGCTCGGGCGAGAACCAGATCAGGCCGCCGGCCTCGCGGATGCGGAAGTTCAGCTCCCAGTCCTGGGCACGGATGAACTCCTCGTTGTAGCCGCCCTGCCGCTCCAGCGCCTCGCGGCGGAAGACGCCGAGGTAGACGGTCTCGGCCGGGGCGGCCTCGCCGCCGGTGTGGAAGGCCGCGTTGCCGACGCCGATCTTCGAGGTCATGGCGGCGGCGACGGCGTGCTCCCAGTCGTTCTCGCCCTCGGCGTGCATGATGCCGCCGACGTTCTGCGCGCCGGTCTCCTCCAGGAGCCGTACGGCCGTGGCGATGTAGCCCGGCGACAGCATGCCGTGGCCGTCGACGCGGACCACGACCGGGTGCCGGGACGCCTTGATCGCGGCGTTCAGCGCGGCGGGCGTACGGCCGGTCGGGTTCGGGACCACGTGGACGCGGGGGTCCTCGCGGACGAGTTCGGCGGCGATCTCCTCCGTGCGGTCCGCGGACGGACCGACGGCGATCACGACCTCCATCTCGCCGGAGTACTCCTGGGCGAGGATGGCCTGGACGGCACCGCGCAGATGACGTTCCTCGTTGAGGACGGGCATGATCACGGAAACGGCGGGGAGCCGCACGTCGGACTTGGCGTTCATCGGGGCTCACGTTACCGCGAACGGGGGACACGGGTGCGCGCCGTGGGGTCCGGTGCCCCGGTCCGCAGATCGTATGGGCCTACGGTGCTCAAGATCCCACGTCCGGCACACCGTCCCGGCACACCAGGGACTGTCCTCGCGGAGGTGTCCCCTTGTCCACGTCGCCCCGCTCCCCCGCCCCCCGGGTCCGGGCCGCGCCCCCCGAGCGGCCGGGGGCGCGCACCGGCCGCCGCGCGCCCGTACGGCGCCGGAAGCCGCGCTGGGCCGTACGGATGTCGACCGCGCTGTCGGTGGTGGTGCTCGCCTCGGCCGGCATCGGGCACGCGGTGCTGACCGGGCTGGACTCCGACATCGACCGGGTGGACGCCTTCAAGGACATGAAGAACCGCCCGCGGGCCGGCCACGGCATGAACGTCCTGCTGGTCGGCACCGACGGCCGGGACCGCGTCTCCGACGAGGAGCGGCGCCGCTTCCGGCTGGGCGGTGAGCCCTGCCACTGCACCGACACGATCATGATCGTGCACCTCTCGGCGGACCGGAGGCGGGCGAGCGTGGTCAGCCTGCCGCGCGACTCCTACGCCCGGACCCCGCCGCACACCGACCGCACCACCGGCGAGCGGCACCAGGGGCACCCGCTCAAGCTGAACGCGGCGTACGCCGAGGGCGGCCCGCAGCTGACCGTGCGCACGGTGGAGTCGATGACCCGGGTGAAGATCGACCACTATCTGGAGGTCGACTTCACCAGCTTCATGAAGACGGTCGACGTGCTCGGCGGCGTACGGATCTGCACCGCGCGGCCGCTGAAGGACAGCCACACCGGCCTGGACCTGCCGGCCGGCACGCACACCCTGAAGGGCGGACAGGCCCTCCAGTACGTCCGCTCCCGCCACCTGGACGGGGCCTCCGATCTGAGCCGGATGCGGCGCCAGCAGCGCTTCATGGCGGCCACCATCGACCGGGCGACCTCCTCCGGCATCCTGCTGAACCCGGTGAAGTTCCGGGACGTGACCCGGGCGGTGCTGGGCTCGGTCCGCGCCGACAAGGGCTTCGGCGCCGACGAGCTGCTGGCCCTGGGGCGCGCGATGCGGAACTTCTCGCCATCCTCGTCCGAGTTCACGACCGTCCCCGTCGCGCGGACCGAGTACGCCGTGAAGGGCGTCGGCTCGACGGTGAAGTGGGACGACGCCGCGGCCGGCCGGCTGTTCGCGGCGCTGCGCGAGGACCGTCCGCTGGCCGCGCCACAGCCGGAGCCCGCGCCCCGCTCCGCGGTGCCCCGGGTCCCGGTAGACCCCGGGCGGATCAGTGTGCAGGTCGCCAACGGCACCCGTACGGCCGGGCTCGGCAAGCGCGTCGACCAGGCGCTGGCGAAGGCCGGTTTCCGCACCACCGGCGCCCCGGTGAACGCGCCGGAGCCCACCGTGAAGCGCACGGTCGTCGCCTACGACCCGCGCTGGGACAACTCGGCCAAGTCGCTGGCCGCGGCCCTGCCCGGAGCCGAGCTGCGGCCGGTCGAGGGCCAGGGCGCCACGCTGAGGGTGATCGCGGGCGCCGACTTCGAGAAGGTCCGCGAGGTACGGCTGGCGGAGCCGGCGCAGGGCACGGGGACAGAAACGGGCACGGGGACGGTGGTCCGGGGCGACGAGGTGGGGTGCGGCGAGCGCTGAGGCGAGCGGCCGGCCGGGAGCACCCGGCCGGTGCCGGCCGGTCTCAGTCGGCGGAGACGGTGACCTTCTCGTCGTTCTTCAACTCGTCGACCAGCGTCTTGACCTTCGCGGTGTCCCACTGGAGGTTGCCGTTCGAGGCGTTCCCCGCGATCGGCATGTTCATGGAGGTGCCGTCGCCGCCGCTGACGCCCTTCATCGCCCAGAACATGCCCGCCAGGTCGAACAGGCCCATGTCCTTGTCGACGACGAGGGAGTCCAGGCCCGCGCCCATCGTCGGGTACAGCTTGAACGGGTTCAGGACGGTGGACGGGGTGGCGACCTGGTTGGCCAGGGCCGACAGGAACTTCTGCTGGTTCTTGGTGCGGTCCAGGTCGGAGCCGGCCAGCGCGTACCGGGTGCGGACGAAGGCGAGGGCCTCCTCGCCGTTCAGGGTCTGCTCGCCCTTCTTGAGGTCGGCGCCGGACTTGGTGTCCTTGATGTCCTGCGGGATGTCGATGGTGACGCCGCCGACGGCGTCCACGATGTTGGCGAAGCCGCCGAAGCCGATCTCGACGTAGTGGTCGATGCGCAGTCCGGTGTTGTGCTCGACGGTGCGCACGAGCAGCTCGGGGCCGTCCTCGGCGTACGCGGCGTTCAGCTTCACGTGCCGGCCGGTGCCCTGGTAGGTCTTGCCCGACTCGGAGCCCTTGAAGGTGGGGATCTCGACGTCCGAGTCACGGGGCAGCGACACCAGCGTGGAGCCGTTGTCGCCGGTGTGCAGGATCATCATCGAGTCCGTGCGCTTGCCCTCGGCGGAACCGGTGTGCAGTTCCTTCTTCTCCTCGTCGGACATGCCCTCGCGGCTGTCGGAGCCGACGATCAGGTAGTTGGTGCCCTCACCGGCGTCGGGCCGGTCGATGACCTTCGAGAGGTCGACGTCGCGGTTGAGTTTCGAGTCGGCCCAGAAGTAGGTGCCGACGCTGGTGACGACCAGCACGGTCGCCACGGTGATCGCGGTCCACTTGATCCGGCGGCGCCAGTCCGGCGCGGGGCGCCCCGGGCCGCCGGGACCGGCCGGGCCGTGGCCGCCGGGCGTGCCGTAGACCTGGCCGGTGTTGTATCCGCTGTCGTATCCGCCGGGTCCGCCGCCGCCGTCGACGTACGTCGGCTGCTGCGGCACCCCGCCGTACGGCGGTGCCGCCTGGCCCGGGCCGGGCGGCGACTGGCCGCGCCGGACCTGCCGCATCACGCGGGCGCTCTCGGGCTGCGCGCTCGCGCTGCCGCGTCCGTACCGGCCGCCGTTGTCGCCGGGCCTTCCCTCGGGCCAATCACTCATGCGGACCAGTGTGCAGGTCCCTGCTGTGCCCCATACAAGGGTCGTCGGAAAATCAGGGCCGCGCTGTTGCGAAGCTGACACAAATCACACCCGTGTCGGCTCGGCTTAGGGTGGAGGTCATGACAGACCAGGCACCCCAGGCCTCGGCCGAGCGGCCGGCGACGCCGGAGATCCCGGGCAAGCCGACCTCGGCCTCCCGCACCACCCTGAGCCACATCATGACCCACAACGACACCAATCTGCTGGGCACGGTGCACGGCGGCGTGATCATGAAGCTGGTGGACGACGCGGCGGGCGCCGTCGCCGGGCGCCACTCGGGCGGCCCCGCCGTCACCGCCTCCATGGACGAAATGGCGTTTCTCGAACCGGTCCGCGTCGGCGACCTCGTCCATGTGAAGGCCCAGGTCAACTGGACCGGCCGGACCTCGATGGAGGTCGGGGTGCGGGTCCTGGCGGAGCGCTGGAACGAGTCCGCCCCGCCCACCCAGGTCGGCTCCGCCTACCTCGTCTTCGCCGCGGTGGACGCCGACGGCAAGCCGCGCGCGGTGCCGCCGGTGATCCCGGAGACCGAGCGCGACAAGCGGCGCCACCAGGAGGCCCAGATCCGCCGCACCCACCGCCTGGCCCGCCGCCGCGCGATCATGGAACTGCGGGAGCGGAGGGTGGCGGAGGGGTTCGCGGACTAGTCCGGCGTATGGAGGGCTACCGGACGACGTAGTTCTCGATGTGGTCGATCACCGTCGTCACGGCCTGCCGGTAGGCGGTGCTCGACCGGCGGATCTGGGACAGCAGCATGCCGCCCTGGATGGCGGCCAGCAGGGTCGTGGCGAGTACCGCCGGGTCCGCGTGCTCGTTCAGTTCGCCCCGAGCCTTCATGCGCTCCAGCCCCGATCTGATGGGGCTCTCCCACCGGTCGAAGGCGGCGGCCAGTCCGGTGCGCGCCGCCGGATCGGTGTCGGCCAGTTCACCGGCGAGCGAGCCGATCTCGCAGCCGCCCTCGCACCCGGCCGCGTCCTGCCGGTCCCCGGCCCGGTCGCACCACTCCCGCAGCGCCTCGACGCTGTCCAGATGGTCGAGCAGGGGGCGCTGCTGGTCGAGCCTGGCGTCGGTCTGGTGGTCGATGACGGCGAGGACCAGGCCCTGCTTGTCGCCGAAGTAGTGATAGATCTGCGACGCGCTGACCCCGGCGGCGGACTGGATGTCCGGGATGCTCGTGCCGCCCACACCCCGCTGGTGCATCAGTTCCGCGGCCGTCTCGACGATGCGGTCCCGGGTCCTGCGGCCGGCCTCGGTGAGCCGGGGCCGTTCCGGGCGGTCGGCCCGCACTGGCGTGTTCATGGGCCCACCCTACCGAAGTTGGAATTGACATTCCAATCTCCCGGCCGAGAGGTTGGAGAAGTCATTCCAGCCCATGCGGTTCTCCCGCGCTCCAGTGAGGTGCTCCATGCCACCTATGTCGCCTATCTCGCCGATGTCGCTCGACCCCCAGATCAAGGCCCTGCTCCAGCGGACCGCCGAGCACGCCGGACCGGCCCCGGAGACCCTGACGGTCGCGGGGAACCGGGCCGCCGGGGCCGCCTTCGCCGCCCTGGCCGGCGACCCCGTGCCGGTCGCGGACGTGACGGACACCGCCGTCCCCGCCGAGGGCCGGGACATCCCCGTACGCGTCTACCGGCCCGCCGGCGCCGGGCCGCTGTCCGGGCCGCTGCCCGTGACCGTCTTCTTCCACGGCGGCGGCTGGGTCTTCGGCGACCTCGACACCCAGGACCAGATGGCCCGCATCATGGCCGCCCGCTCCGGCACCGTCGTGGTCTCCGTCGACTACCGGCTGGCCCCCGAACACCGCTTCCCGGCCGCCGTCGAGGACGCCTACGCCGCGCTGGCCTGGGTCGCCGGCCACGCCGCGGAGTTCGGGGGCGACGGCGGGCGGATCGCCGTGTTCGGCGAGAGCGCGGGCGGCAACCTGGCCGCGGTCCTCGCCCAGGAGGCCCGGCGCCGGGGCGGGCCGCGCATCGCGCTCCAGGTGCTCGCCTACCCGGCGGTCGACCGGTTCGACGACAGCCCGTCGATGTACGAGCACATGGCCGGGCCGGTCCTCTCCCGCTCCTACCTGGAGTGGTTCTGGGGCGCCTACCTCAGCACCCCCGACCAGGGCGCCGACCCGCGTGTCTCACCGCTGCGGGCGGACGACCTGACCGGACTCCCGCCCGCCGTCGTCGTCACCGCCGGACTCGACCCGCTGCGCGACCAGGGCGACCGCTACGCCCGCGCCCTGGCGGAGGCGGGCGTGGCGGTCCGCCATCTCCCGGTCCCGGGCGCCGTCCACGGGTTCCTGTCGTTCACCGGGTCGGTGCAGCTCTCCCGGGACGTCCTCGACCAGCTCGGGGAGTCCGTGGCCGCGGCCTTCGGCTGACGGGCCGCGCGGCCGCCGGCCGCCCCCAGACGCTCGCTGCGGGAGGTTCCTACGGGAGGTTCCGGGCCATCACGATGCGCTGGACCTGGTTCGTGCCCTCGTAGATCTGCGTGATCTTGGCGTCGCGCATCATGCGCTCCACCGGGTAGTCGCGGGTGTAGCCGTACCCGCCCAGCAACTGCACCGCGTCCGTGGTGACCTCCATCGCCACGTCCGAGGCGAAGCACTTGGCCGCCGCGCCCTGGAAGGTGAGGTCCCCTTCTCCACCTCCGGCGGCGACGCGCTCCGACTTGGCCGCCGCGGCGTACGTGAGCTGGCGGGCGGCCTCGATCTTCATGGCCATGTCGGCGAGCATGAACTGGACGCCCTGGAAGTCGGCGATCGGCTTGCCGAACTGCTTGCGCTCCCGCACATAGCCCTTGGCGTAGTCCAGGGCGCCCTGGGCGATGCCGAGGGCCTGGGCGGCGATGGTGATGCGGGTGTGGTCCAGGGTCTTCATCGCCGTGGCGAAGCCGGTGCCCTCCTCGCCGATCATGCGGTCGGCGGGGACGCGGACGTTGTCGAGGTAGACCTCGCGGGTGGGCGAGCCCTTGATGCCGAGCTTCTTCTCCGGGGCACCGAAGGAGACGCCCTCGTCGGACTTCTCCACGACGAAGGCGGAGATGCCCTTGGAGCGCTTGGCCGGGTCGGTGACCGCCATCACCGTGTAGTACTCGGACTCGCCGGCGTTGGTGATCCAGCGCTTCACGCCGTTGAGCACGTAGAAGTCCCCGTCGCGCACCGCCTTCGTCTTCATGCCGGCCGCGTCCGAGCCCGCGTCCGGCTCGGAGAGGCAGTACGAGAACATCGCGTCGCCCTTGGCGAGCGGCGCCAGGTACTTCTTCTTCAGCTCCTCCGAGCCGGAGAGGATCACCGGGAGGGAGCCGAGCTTGTTCACCGCCGGGATGAGGGACGAGCTCGCGCAGACACGGGCCACCTCCTCGATGACGATCACCGTGGCGAGGGCGTCGGCGCCCGCGCCGCCGTAGGACTCGGGGACGTGCACCGCGTGCAGGTCGTTCGCGGTCAGGGCGGCCAGCGCCTCGCGCGGGAAACGGGCCTCCTCGTCCACCGCGGCGGCGTGCGGCGCGATCTTCGCCTCGGCCAGCGCGCGGACGGCGTCGCGGAGCATGTCGTGCTCCTCGGACGGGCGGTACAGGTCGAAGTCAGCCGATCCGGCCAAGGTCTCTCACGCTCCAGGACGAAGTGATGACGGCGCTAACTACCGTTAAGTAACCCAGATTTTAGAACCGCGTCGGCGGCCGTGGGTAGGTGAGCTTGACGACAGCCGCGGGCCGCCCGTCCGGAGCGCGGGTCACTCCCCCGGTTATGCTCGCTCCCGCACGCCCGCCGTACACCCCTGGAGCACCCATGGCCCTCAAGATCACCGTGATCGGCACCGGCTATCTCGGCGCGACCCACGCGGCGGCCATGGCGGAGCTGGGCTTCGAGGTGCTCGGCCTGGACGTGGTGCCGGAGAAGATCGAGATGCTGCGGCGCGGCGAGGTCCCGATGTACGAGCCGGGCCTGGAGGAACTGCTGCGCAAGCATGTCGCCGGCATCGAGGGCTCCAGCGGGCGGCTGCGCTTCACCACCGACTTCGAGGAGGTCGCGGCCTTCGGCGACGTGCACTTCCTGTGCGTGAACACCCCGCAGAAGCACGGCGAGTACGCCTGCGACATGAGCTACGTCGAGTCGGCGCTGGCCTCGCTCGCCCCGCACCTGCGCGGCTCCGCCCTGGTGGTCGGCAAGTCGACGGTGCCGGTCGGGTCGGCCGACCGGCTGGCCGCCTACCTCGTCGAGCACGCCCCGGCGGGCGGCGACGCCGAGCTGGCCTGGAACCCGGAGTTCCTGCGCGAGGGCTTCGCCGTCCAGGACACCCTGCACCCCGACCGGATCGTGGTCGGCGTGCGCAGCGAGCGGGCGGAGAAGCTGCTGCGGGAGGTGTACGCGACGCCGGTCGGTGAAGGGTCGCCGTTCGTCGTCACCGACTTCCCGACCGCCGAGCTGGTGAAGACCTCCGCCAACTCCTTCCTCGCCACCAAGATCTCCTTCATCAACGCGATGGCGGAGGTGTGCGAGGCCGCCGACGGGGACGTCGCCAAGCTGGCCGAGGCGATCGGGTACGACGACCGGATCGGAAAGAAGTTCCTGCGGGCCGGGATCGGCTTCGGCGGCGGCTGCCTGCCCAAGGACATCCGGGCGTTCATGGCCCGCGCCGGTGAGCTGGGTGCCGACCAGGCGCTGACCTTCCTGCGCGAGATCGACTCCATCAACATGCGCCAGCGCGGCCGGATGGTAGAGCTGACCCGGGAGGCGCTGGGCGGCGGCCCGTTCCTCGGCAAGCGGGTCGCGGTCCTCGGCGCCACCTTCAAGCCCGACTCCGACGACGTACGGGACTCCCCCGCGCTCAACGTCGCCGGGCAGATCCACCTCCAGGGCGGCCAGGTCACGGTGTACGACCCCAAGGGCATGGCCAACGCCCGGCGGCTGTTCCCGACCCTCGGGTACGCCGAGTCGGCGACGGAGGCGGTGCGCGGCGCGGACGTCGTGCTGCACCTGACGGAGTGGCGGGAGTTCCGCGAGCTGGACGCGGAGGCGCTCGGCGAGGTCGCGGGCGCCCGGGTGATCCTGGACGGGCGCAACGCGCTGGACCCGGAGGCGTGGCGGCGGGCCGGGTGGACGTACCGGGCGATGGGCCGGCCGACGGCGTAGACGCTCCGCTCGGCAGCCGTGCGGCAGCCGACTGGCAGTGACGCGGGAGTCGTACGACAGCCGCCCGGCAGTCGTACGGCAGCCGCCCGGCAGTCGTACGGCAGCCGCCCGGCGGTCGTGCGGGAGTCGTGAGGCGCTAGCACGGCAGCCGTGCGGCAGTCGTACGGGAGCCGCCCGGCAGTCGTACGGCAGCCGTGTGGCAGTTGTACGGGAGCCGCCCGGCAGCCGTGCGGGAGTCGTGAGGCGCTAGCGCGGCAGCCGTGCGGCAGTCGCGACCCACGCGCCCCTCGCACCACCCTTCGGCGCCGCGCTCACGCGCCCTTCGCGCGGTACCTCCGCATCTTGGCGCGCGCCCCGCACACCCGCATCGAGCACCAGCGTCCGCGCCCGGCCGGGCTGCGGTCGTAGTACGCCCAGAGACAGTCGGCCGCCTCGCACGCCTTCAGCCGCGTCCAGGTCCCTGCGACCAGCGCCTCGGCGACGGCGGCGGCGATCCGCGCGGTCAGAGACTTCGGCCGGGCCGGGGCGAGGGCGGCGGAGCCGTCGGCGTCGTCGACCGTCACCAGCAGGGGGCCCCGGGCCAGCAGCTCGCCCAGCGGCGTCACCGTGCGGTGCGGCGGATGGCCGGCGTGGGCGAGCAGGACGGCCCGCAGCGACTCGCGCAGTTCGACGGCGGCCGGCACCTCGTCCTCCGTGAGGCCGAACCGCGCCCGGCCCCCGGGCGTGCCGAGCGAGTCGGCGCCCGTCTCGACGTCCAGGGTGTTGACCAGGGACTCGACCAGCGCGAGGCCCCCCGGCGCGGGCGCTCTCTCACTCATGCCTGCGACGTTACCGCCAAATGGGATGCATGAAGTAACCGTTACTGGCTACTCTCCCTTTACCGGTAACCACCGGACCGGACTTCGAAGAGGAAGTCATGGCTGTCGCCGAACTGGGCGTCGTCGTCCTGGACTGTCCCGATCCCCACGCCCTGGCCGGTTTCTACGCCGAGGTGCTCGGCGGGACCGTCGAGGACCAGGGCGAGTGGGTCGACCTGAAGCTGCCGGGCGGGCAGGCACTGGCCTTCCAGGCCGCCCCCGGGTTCGTACCGCCGCAGTGGCCCTCGCCCGGCCACTCGCAGCAGTTCCACCTGGACCTGGACGTGCCCGACCTCGACGCGGCCGAGCGGGCCGTGCTGGCGCTGGGCGCGAAGCCGCTGGACACGGAGGACCGCGCCCGCAGCTTCCGGGTCTACGCGGACCCGGCCGGGCACCCGTTCTGCCTCTGCGCCAGTTGACCAATTGAACCGTTGACCAGGGAGGTTGCCCGCATGGCATCCGTGGCACGTTTCCGTTCCGTCGTCGTCGACTGTCCCGACCCGCGGGCGCTGGCCCGCTTCTACGCGCACATCGCGGGCGGCACGCCCGAGGAGGACGACCCCGACTGGGTGGTGCTCCCCGTCCCCGGCGGCCCCCGCGTCGCCTTCCAGCGGGCGCCGGCCCTGACCCCGCCGGAGTGGCCGCGCGCCGACCGCAACGCCCAGCAGTTCCACCTCGACTTCGACGGCGGGTCGACGTGGGAGGAGATGGACGCCGCGCACGAGAAGGTGCTGGCGCTGGGGGCCCGGGTGCTCGACGCGGAGGACCGGGAGAAGAAGGACTTCGTGGTGTACGCCGACCCGGCGGGGCACCCCTTCTGCCTGTGCCGGATCGAGCACCCGTAGGCCGGCACCGCCGTCGGCCTGCCGCCGTCAGCCGTCCAGGTCGGTGATGGTCGCCGTGGACGGCTGGCGCCGCACCTGGAAGGTCCGCGCGGTGAACGCCGCGTCGCGCAGCACCCGCTGGACGTTGCCCCAGGTCAGCAGCGCCACGTCGGCCTCGTCCCAGCCGCGCCGCAGCAGCTCGGCGACGATCCGGGGGTAGCAGGAGGGGTCGCCCAGCTCCTGCGGATGGGCGGTGCCGGTGTCGTACGTACCGGACAGGCCGACGCCCCGCGGGCCGGCGACGTCCCGGACGTGGTCGAGGTGGTCGGCGACGTCGCGGACGGTCGGGCCGGTCTGCTCGGCGGTCAGCGGCACCATGCACAGGCCCCCGGCCGCGCCCAGCTCGGCCAGCAGGTCGTCGGGGAGGTTGGCGGGGTGCGGGCGCAGGGCGCGGGCGGCGGAGCGGGTGCACAGCGCGGGCGCCTTGGAGACGGCGAAGGTGCGGCGGACCGTCGGCGCGGAGGCCCCGGAGAGGTCGACGATCATCCCGAGCCGGTTCATCTCGCGGACGACCTCCTCGCCGAACCGGGTCAGCCCGGCCTCGCCCGCCCAGGTGACCCCGGTCAGCGTGAGCACGCGCAGGCCGAGCAGGTGCAGCGAGCGCAGGATGCCGAGGGAGTCGCCGACGGCGGCGGCACCGGCGGGGCCGGGCAGCACGGCGACCCGGCCGCAGTTGCGGGCGTCGATGGCCTCGCCCGCGTCGTACGCCAGGCGCAGCCCCTCGGGGTGGTCCCGGACGACCGTGTTGACCAGGTCCAGCTGCTCCAGCGTGGCGCCGACGGCCCGGTCGCCGGCGAGCGCCTCGGGCAGGTGCAGGGACGCGAACAGCGCGCCGACGTGACCCTCACGCAGCCGGGGCACGTCGGTGCCGACGGCGGTCTCGCCGAGTTCCAGGTCGTACCAGGGCAGCTGCCTGAGCGCCCAGGGCAGCCCGCTGTACCCGTCGGCGACGGGGTGTGCGGAGAGTACGGCGCGCGCCCGTTCCAGCGGCACGGCGTCCGGGTCCGGGGCGGGTGGGCAGGGCTCCGGTGCGGGGACACGGGCGGGGGAGGGCGTGGGCAGGTCGTCCAGCTCGCCGGCCTCGGTACTCGGGTGCAGGTCGTCCTGGAGGTCTGCCATGGCGGGCTCCGTACGGTCGTCGTGCGATACCGACACCGTCGCACGGAGCGTGACGGGCTTCCTGGTGGGTGGGCCGTCAGGGGGTACGCCGCCCGGCGTACCCCCCGCGCGGCCCGGGGTCAGCCGTCGAGCGCGTCCAGCGTGGCGTTGGACGGCCCCCGGGTGGCCTTGAGGGACCGGGCCACGTCCTCCGCGTCACCCAGTACCCGTACCGCGTTCTTCCAGGTCAGCTTGGCCAGGTCGGCCTTGGACCAGCCCCGGTCGAGCAGCTCGGCGATCAGGTTGGGGTAGCCGGAGACGTCGTCGAGGCCGGCCGGGGTGAACGGCGTGCCGTCGTAGTCGCCGCCGATGCCGAGGTGGTCGACGCCGGCGACCTCGCGCATGTGGTCGAGGTGGTCGGCGACCGTGGCGACGGTGGCGACCGGACGCGGCCGGCTCTCCTCGAAGGCGCGGTGCACCTTCATCGCGTCCGGGCTGGTGTCCAGGTGGTGGAAGCCGTGCGCGCGCAGGTGCTCGTCGGCCTCGGCCGTCCAGTCCACGGCCGCCTGCAGCACGAACTTCGGCACGAACGTCACCATCGCCACGCCGCCGTTGGCGGGGAGGCGTTCCAGCACGTCGTCGGGGACGTTGCGGGGGTGGTCGCAGACGGCCCGCGCGGAGGAGTGGGAGAAGATGACGGGCGCCGTGGAGGTGTCCAGCGCGTCCCGCATGGTCGTCGCGGCGACGTGCGAGAGGTCGACCAGCATGCCCTCGCGGTTCATCTCGCGCACGACCTCGCGGCCGAAGGCCGACAGCCCGCCGACGCCGGGCTCGTCGGTCGCGGAGTCCGCCCACGCCACGTTGTCGTTGTGGGTGAGGGTCATGTAGCGCACGCCGAGCGCGTACAGGCCGCGCAGCGCGGCGAGGGAGTTGTCGATCGAGTGGCCGCCCTCCGCGCCCATCAGCGACGCGATCCGGCCCTCGGCCCGCGCGGCCTCCATGTCGGCGGCGGTCAGCGCGGCCCGCAGCTCGCCGGGGTGACGGTCGACGAGCCGCCGTACGCAGTCGATCTGCTCCAGCGTCGCGGTGAGCGCGCCGGGCAGGTCGGAGCGGACGTACACCGACCAGTACTGCGCGCCGACGCCGCCGGCCCGCAGCCGGGCCAGGTCGGTGTGCAGGTGGGCGGACTGGTCGGTGGCGATGTCGCGGGCGCCGAGGTCGTAGCGGACCTGTTCGCGCAGCGCCCAGGGCAGGTCGTTGTGGCCGTCGACGACGGGGAACTCGCGGAGCAGTTCGCGTGCCTCGTGCAGTGGGGTCATGGGTGGTTACTTCCCGAAACCGAAGGAGGCCGACCCCTCGGCCTTGGAGCGCAGCCGCTTGCCCTTCTCGGTGGCCTGGTCGTTCAGCTCCTGCTGGAACTCGCGCATCCGGCCCAGCAGCTCCTCGTCGTGCGCGGCGAGGATGCGGGCGGCCAGCAGTCCGGCGTTGCGGGCACCGCCGACGGAGACCGTGGCGACGGGCACCCCGGCGGGCATCTGCACGATCGACAGCAGCGAGTCCATGCCGTCGAGGTACTTCAGCGGGACGGGTACGCCGATGACCGGCAGCGGGGTGACCGAGGCCAGCATGCCGGGCAGGTGGGCGGCGCCGCCGGCCCCGGCGATGATCGCCTTCAGTCCGCGCCCGGCCGCCTCCTCGCCGTACGCGATCATCTCGCGGGGCATGCGGTGCGCGGAGACGACGTCGACCTCGTAGGCGATCTCGAACTCGTCGAGCGCCTTGGCGGCGGCCTCCATGACGGGCCAGTCGGAGTCCGACCCCATGACGATGCCCACAACCGGGCTGACCGGGCTCATTCGGTGATCGTCCCTCTCAGGTATCCGGCAGCGTGCCGGGCGCGCTCCAGGACGTCGTCCAGGTCGTCGCCGTAGGTGTTGACGTGCCCCACCTTGCGGCCCGGCTTCACGTCCTTGCCGTACATGTGGATCTTCAGCTGGGGGTCGCGGGCCATGCAGTGCAGGTACGCCGAGTACATGTCCGGGTAGTCGCCGCCGAGGACGTTGACCATGACCGTCCAGGGCGCGCGCGGGCGCGGGTCGCCGAGGGGGAGGTCGAGGACGGCGCGGACGTGGTTGGCGAACTGCGAGGTGATCGCGCCGTCCATCGACCAGTGGCCGGAGTTGTGCGGGCGCATCGCGAGTTCGTTGACGAGGATGCGGCCGTCGCGGGTCTGGAACAGCTCGACGGCGAGGTGGCCGACGACGCCGAGTTCCTTGGCGATGGACAGCGCCATCTCCTCGGCCCGCAGCGCCAGGTCCTCGTCGAGGCCGGGCGCGGGGGCGATGACGGTGTCGCAGACACCGTCGACCTGCCGGGACTCGACGACCGGGTAGGCGACGGCCTGGCCGTGCGGGGACCGTACGACGTTGGCGGCCAGCTCCCGGACGAAGTCGACCTTCTCCTCGGCGAGGACCGGCACACCCGCGCGGAACGGCTCGGCGGCCTCCGCCTCGGAGTCCACGACCCACACGCCCTTGCCGTCGTACCCGCCGCGCACGGTCTTCAGCACGACCGGAAATCCTCCCCCGCCCTCGGCGGCGAACGCGGCCACGTCGGCCGGGTCGCTCACGATCCGGTGCCGCGGGCACGGCACCCCGATCGCCGTGAGCCTCGCCCGCATCACGCCCTTGTCCTGGGCGTGCACCAGCGCGTCCGGGCCGGGGCGGACGGGGATGCCGTCCGCCTCCAGGGCCCGGAGGTGCTCGGTGGGCACGTGCTCGTGATCGAAGGTGATCACGTCACAGCCGCGCGCGAACTCACGGAGCGTGTCCAGGTCGCGGTAGTCGCCGACGACGACATCGCTCACCACCTGGGCCGCTGAGTCCTGGGGAGTGTCACTGAGGAGCTTGAACCTGATGCCCAACGGGATGCCCGCTTCGTGCGTCATACGCGCGAGCTGGCCCCCGCCGACCATGCCGACTACCGGGAACGTCACCCCCCTAGCGTATCGGCAGCCCGGGGGGAGGACGCTTCCCGGCCGTTCCGCCGGGCCGGAACCGTCCTGCCGGGATCTTCCCCGGTCGTCCACAGGAAATCAGCACGGTCGGGTGGTTAGCATGGCCGGGTTGACGCCAACCGACCGAGCGGGGGCCTGCACGACCATGGGACATGGTTCCTCGGCGCACACCGCGCCCCCGGAGGCACGCGGCACGCTGCGGCAGCGGCTCGAAGGCGTCCTGCGGGAGGTACTGAAGTTCGGCGCGGTCGGCGGCGCGGGCGTCCTGGTCAACCTGCTCGTCTTCAACCTGGTGCGGCACACGACCGACCTCCAGGTGGTCCGGGCCAGCATCGTGGCGACGGTCGTCTCCATCGTCTTCAACTACGTGGGCTTCCGCTACTTCACCTACCGGGACCGGGACAAGAGCGGCCGGACCAAGGAGATGTCCCTCTTCCTGCTGTTCAGCGCGGTCGGCCTGGTGATCGAGAACGGCGTGCTCTACACGGCGACGTACGGCTTCGGCTGGGACAGCCCGCTGCAGAGCAACATCTTCAAGTTCGTCGGCATCGGGGTGGCGACGCTGTTCCGCTTCTGGTCCTACCGGTCCTGGGTCTTCCGCGCCCTGCCCGCCCGAGACGCCGTCGCCCGCGCGGAATCGTTCCTGGAGCACGAGAGCCCGACCACGGTGCCCGCTCCGGGGCGCTCCCGCTGAGACCCGTTCCTCACCTGACCGTCCGGTCCGCCTCCGACGCCTCGGTCTCCGACGGCTGGGTGCGGGACAGGAACAGCCCGAAGACGGGCGGCTTGGACTGGAGCAGCTCCAGGCGTCCGCCGTCCGCCTCCGCGAGGTCGCGGGCGACGGCCAGCCCGATGCCCGTGGAGTTCCGTCCGCTGATGGTGCGCTCGAAGATCCGCGCGCCCAGGTCGGCGGGGACGCCCGGCCCCTCGTCGGTGACCTCGACCACGGCCTGGTTGCCGGTGACCCGGGTGCGCAGCGCGACCGTGCCGCCGCCGTGCATCAGCGAGTTCTCGATCAGCGCCGCCAGCACCTGGGCGACCGCGCCCGGCGTGCCCACGGCCGTCAGGTGCCGCTTGCCGGAGGAGACGATGGCCCGGCCCGCGCTGCGGTAGGCGGGGCGCCACTCGGCGATCTGCTGCTGGATGACGTCGTCCAGTTCGAAGACGACGGCGGAGCCGCTGCGCGGGTCGCGGGAGTTGGTCAGCAGCCGCTCGACGACGTCCGTGAGCCGCTCCACCTGGGCCAGCGCGATGGTCGCCTCCTCCTTCACCGTCTCCGGTTCGTCGGTGAGGGTGATCTCCTCCAGGCGCATCGACAGCGCGGTCAGCGGCGTACGCAGCTGGTGGGAGGCGTCGGCGGCCAGGCGGCGCTCGGCGGTGAGCATCCGGGCGATGCGCTCGGCGGAGGAGTCCAGCACGTCGGCGACCCGGTCCAGCTCGGGGACGCCGTACCGCTTGTGACGGGGGCGCGGGTCGCCGGAGCCGAGGCGTTCGGCGGTCTCGGCGAGGTCGGTGAGCGGGGAGGCGAGGCGGTTGGCCTGGCGGACCGCGAGCAGGACGGCGGCGATCACCGCGAGCAGCGCCACCAGCCCGATGATCAGCAGGGTGCGGCCGACCTCGCGGGTCACCGAGGAGCGCGGCTCCTGGACGATGACCGTCTCGCCCTCCTCGCCGGTGGCCTCGCCCCGGATGACCTCGCCGGTCGGCTCGCTGCCGATCTCGATGAGCGGCTTCCCGGGGATGCGGATCGCGGCGTACCGGTTGCCCTCGACCTGGCCGCGCAGGACCTCGGCGTCGACGTTGCCAGTGCCCAGCAGCCGGCTGTCCACGATGCTGGCCAGCCGGGCCGCCTCCAGGTCCACCCGTTCCTGGGCCGTGCTGCTGATCGTCTGCGTCTCGACGATGACCAGGGAGACGCCGAAGACGGCGATCACGACGAGCACCACGGCGAGCGTGGACTGGATCAGTCGACGGCGCATGTCCTCTTATCCATGACCCGTGTACGAATCTCAGTTCTTCTCGAAGCGGAAGCCCACGCCCCGCACGGTGGCGATGTAGCGCGGGTTGGCCGCGTCGTCGCCCAGCTTCTTGCGCAGCCAGGAGATGTGCATGTCGAGGGTCTTGGTCGACGACCACCAGGTGGTGTCCCAGACCTCGCGCATCAGCTGGTCGCGGGTGACGACCCGGCCGGCGTCGCGCACCAGCACCCGCAGCAGGTCGAACTCCTTGGCGGTGAGCTGGAGCTCCTCGTCGCCCATCCAGGCACGGTGCGACTCGACGTCGATGCGCACGCCGTGCGTGGCGGGCGGCTGCTGGGGTTCGGTGGCGCCGCGCCGCAGCAGGGCCCGGACCCGGGCGAGCAGCTCGGCGAGGCGGAAGGGCTTGGTGACGTAGTCGTCGGCGCCCGCGTCCAGGCCGACGACGGTGTCCACCTCGTCGGCGCGCGCGGTCAGGATGAGGATCGGCACCGAGTGGCCCTCGGAACGCAGCCGGCGGGCGACCTCCAGGCCGTCCATGCCGGGCAGGCCCAGGTCCAGTACGACCAGGTCCACACCGCCCTGCATCCCGGCGTCGAGCGCCGTGGGTCCGTCCTCACGCACCTCGACCTCGTACCCTTCCCGGCGCAGTGCGCGGGCCAGCGGCTCCGAGATGGACGCGTCGTCCTCGGCGAGCAGTACACGGGTCATGACCCGATGGTAGTCCGCCCGGAACAACGTCCGAGGTGAGATCGGTGCGGGCCGCCCTTACCTCCCGACATGCCGGACACGTTCCCGATTCCGCGCGGCGGGACCGATCCTGCGGGAGACATCGGAATGTAGTATTCCGGTTCCATCACTCCCTGTGATACGTATCTCAAGTCCTTCCATACCGGGCAGTACCTTGCCTTATGGTGGACAAACGCCTGTAGCACCACAGGGACCTTTGGCGGCTCCGGCTTTCACAGGCTGACGCCGAAGGTCCTTCTCGTGTGTGCGGGCCGGCCGTCCGCCGGCCTTGAAAGGAATGACCTGTGGCCGGGCCTCGCAGCGCAGAGCCGCGCGCCGAGGCGTGGATCCCGGTGGTCACCGTCCACCGCCCCGTGATCCGGGGCGGACTCCCCGTAGGCGTGGGGTGGACGGCCCGACCCGCCGGTGCCGGCCTGCCCCCCACCGGGCGCGCATCGCCTCCGTGAGCGCGTCCCGACCAGCAAGGATCGACCATGGCGTCCAGCCTGACGAAGGACTCGGTCACCCCGGGCACCCCCGGCTCCGAGAAGTCCTTCTTCGGCCACCCCCGGGGTCTGGCCACCCTCTTCATGACCGAGATGTGGGAGCGTTTCTCCTACTACGGCATGAGGGCTCTGCTCCCGCTGTACCTCGTGGCCCCGGGCGGCCTGGGCATGAACGCCGGCACCGCCACCGCGATCTACTCGGTGTACCTCTCGCTGGTGTACCTGCTCACGATGCCGGGCGGATGGTTCGGCGACCGCGTGTGGGGTCCGCGCAAGACCGTCGCCATCGCCGGCGGCGTCATCATGCTCGGCCACCTCACCCTGGCCCTGCCCTCCTCCGGCACGTTCTTCGCCGGCCTCGGCCTGGTCGCCATCGGCTCGGGCCTGCTGAAGGCCAACATCTCCACGATGGTCGGCCACCTCTACCAGGGCCCCGACGACCCGCGCCGGGACGGTGGCTTCACCGTCTTCTACATGGGCATCAACCTCGGCGCCTTCGTCGCGCCGCTGGTCATCGGCACCATCGGCGAGAGCGTCAACTGGCACCTGGGCTTCGCGCTGGCCGCGGTGGGCATGGCGATCGGTGTCGCCCAGTTCCTGATGGGCAGCCGCCACCTCGACCCGCACTCCAGCGTCGTCCCCAAGCCGCTGTCGTCCGCCGAGAAGACCTCGACGCTGCGCAAGGCCGCGTTCTGGGCCGCCGTCGCGGTCGTCTTCTACGCGGTCGTCGGCTTCTCCGGCCACTACACGCTGAACTGGATCCTGGTCCCGCTGACCCTGCTCGGCGTGATCATCCCGATCCTGGTGCTGACCCGCATCAAGCGCGACAAGTCCCTGGACCGTGCCGAGCAGTCGAAGATGTCCGCGTACATCTGGTTCTTCGTCGCCGCAGCCGTCTTCTGGATGATCTACGACCAGGGCGGCTCGACCCTGTCGATCTTCGCCGAGTCCTCCGCCGAGAACAGCGTCCTGGGCTGGTCGTTCCCGGTCTCCTGGTACCAGTCGGTCAACCCGGTCATCATCATGGCGCTGGCCCCGGTCTTCGCGACGCTGTGGCTGGCGCTGGCCCGGCGCGGCAAGGAGCCGAGCACGGTCGTGAAGTTCTCGTTCGGCCTGGTGCTGATCGGCGCGTCCTTCTTCCTCTTCCTCGCCCCGCTGGCGATCGCGGGCGGCGGCCACAAGGCCGCGGCGCTGTGGCTGGTGGCGATCTACTTCGTCCAGACCTGCGGTGAGCTGCTGCTCTCCCCGGTCGGCCTGTCGGTGACGACGAAGATGGCGCCGGTGAAGTACGCCTCGCAGATGATGGGCGTCTGGTTCCTGGCGGTCACCGCCGGTGACGCGACCACGGGCCTGCTCTCCATCGCCGGCGTCGACCTGAACAAGACCGGCATCGTCGCCGCGGAGGCCACCCTCGCCGTGGTCGCCGGTGTGGCGGTGTGGATGTACCGCAAGCGCGTCAGGACGCTGATGGGCGACGTCCACTGAGACCTGCCGGTCCGGCTTCGTCCGGCTTTCCGACGGAGGGTCACCGTGTCCTTGGGGCGCGGTGGCCCTTCGGGGTTTCGTGGGGCTGGCGGAGCCTTCGGGGCCCGGGTGCTGTCGGGGTGCCGGAGCCGTGGGAGCGCCGGGTGCTGTCGGGGCGCCCCAGCCGTGGGAGCGCCGGGTGCTGTCGGGGTGCCGGAGCCGTGGGAGCGCCGGGTGTTGTCGGGGTGCCGGGGGCGGGGTGCCGGGCCCGCGCGGAAAGCCACCGGGCCCCGTGGAGGGCCCCGTGGAGGTCCTCGTGGAGGTCCTCGTGGAGGTCTCCAACCGCAGGGCCTTTCGCCCGCGGGGTCTCGCCTACGCCGGCGCGGCCAGCTCCGCCCACACGGTCTTGCCCGCGACGCCCGGGGACCGCACGACCCCCCAGTCGAGGCAGAGCCGCTGCACGATGAACATGCCGTGGCCGCCGGGGCGTCCGGCGCGGTGCGGTGTGCGGGGGGCCGGCTGGCCCGTGCCCCGGTCGGAGACCTCCAGCCGGATCACCTTGCGGTCGCGGCTGATCGACAGCTCGTCCGGGCCCTCGGCGTGCAGGCAGGCGTTGGTGACCAGTTCGGAGACGACCAGCAGGACGTCCTCGGCGGCGGCCCGCTGGTCGGCCGAGTCGGCCGGCAGCCAGCCCCACGCGTACAGCGCCTGGCGGGTGAAGTCACGGGCGAGCGGTACGACACCGCTCGCGCCGTCGAAGCTCAGCCTGCGGGACTGGCCACCGGTGGCGGCAGCCGTCTGCGCGCCCACGTGCCCTTCGGACGCCCCGGTCACGGGCATACCCCCCTCGGGCGCCCCGGAGGCGCCGGAAGCGCCGCTGGGCTCCGGACCGCGGTCGCCCGGCGAGTAGGGCCGGGTGGTGCTCATCAGCGCTTCACCTCACCGATTCACCAATTCATGATTCAACGTCGTACACAGCCGGTAGGCCGGCCGACCTGTTCAGGTTGTCTCCTGCCCGACCGGACCGACGGAACACCCCTGTATTGGGCAGGAAACACAGGGCGGGCCGGAACCACCGGTCACAGGGGACGCGCGAGACGTCCCGCCGGCCCGTGGGGCGGCTCAGCCGCTCTCGTCCGCCAGGGCCGCCCCAAGGGTGTCATGAACGGTGAAGACGGCGTCCGCACCAGTGATCTCGAAGACCCTCGCCACCACGGGCCGCATGCCGGCCAGATGGACACCACCCCCCGCGGCCTCCGCCTTCAGTCGCGCGCCGAGCAGGACGTTGAGCCCCGTGGAGTCGCAGAACTCCAGACGCGAGCAGTCGACGACAAGCCGACTGAAACCCTTGTCCAGGCAGTCGTCCAGAGGCTCGCGCAACAGATCGGCGGTGTGGTGATCCAACTCACCCGCCGGGGTCACGACGGCACTGAGGCCTTCCTGCCGCACCTCCACCAGAAGCCGGCCAGACTGTGCGCTGCCGACCGTCCCGCGGTCCATGCCGTCTCTCTCTCCCGACGTCGAGGCTGCTTACTGACGCCCTCGAACACTACGCCTTCTGTACGTCGTTCAACACCCGAACATCCGCACAGAAACGGACATACACGAACAAAAAGCACTTGCGGTGGGCTCGGTGAAGCCGGTAGGGCTAGTAAGAACACGCAACCGACACGGCCGGCTTTGGAGGCGCCGCACACCGCAGTGCACGTATTTGGCTTCGGCAGCCGCATGCCGAGAACGATGGAGGACATCATGTCACCCCGGCTCGACGGATCGCGTACCCAGTCAGCGACGTCGACACCCCCTCCGGAACATCTGGATCCCATCGACCACTTCGAGCGAGCCGTCGAGCACGACGGCGCCCTCGCCGGGCTTCCGGACATCCCCGCGTACGACGAGGTCGCCCCGGCGGACGCCCGGGCCCTGTCCAAGACCCTTTTCGAGCGCCTGGAGTCGCTGGAGGAAGGCACGCACGAGTACGCGTACGTACGCAACACGCTCGTCGAGCTCAACCTCGCGCTGGTCAAGTTCGCCGCCTCCCGCTTCCGCTCGCGCAGCGAGCCGATGGAGGACATCATCCAGGTCGGCACGATCGGCCTGATCAAGGCGATCGACCGCTTCGAACTGTCGCGGGGCGTGGAGTTCCCCACGTTCGCCATGCCGACCATCATCGGCGAGATCAAGCGGTTCTTCCGCGACACCTCCTGGTCCGTGCGCGTCCCGCGCCGCCTCCAGGAACTGCGCCTGGACCTGGCCAAGGCCGGTGACGAACTGGCCCAGCAGCTCGACCGCGCGCCGACGGTGGCCGAGCTGGCCGAGCGCCTCGGCATAACCAACGACGAGGTCGTCGAGGGCATGGCCGCGTCGAACGCGTACACCGCCGCCTCGCTGGACGCCCAGCCGGAGGAGGACGACGCCGAGGGCGCGCTCGCGGACCGGATCGGTTACGAGGACCACGGGCTCGAAGGCATCGAGTACGTCGAGTCGTTGAAGCCCATGATCGCCGAACTGCCGCCGCGCGACCGGAAGATCCTCTCCCTCCGCTTCGTCGCGGGCATGACCCAGTCGGAGATCGGCGAGGAACTGGGCATCTCCCAGATGCACGTCTCCCGCCTGCTGTCGCGGACGCTGGTGAAACTGCGCAAGGGGCTGACGGTCGAGGAGTGACCTCGGCCGTGGCCACGGCCGGGTGACGGCCGTGCTGTCACGAGAGGGGCGGTCCGCGCGGACCGCCCCTTCGTGCTGTCGCGCACGCCCCTCGCGCCGCCGTCACACCGCGCGCACGCCCCGCCGCCACACCCCCACGACCAGCGGTACGCCGGGCCGGTACGCCAAGTGCACGTGGCTCGGGGCGTCCAGCAGGATCAGGTCGGCGTACGCCCCCGGCGTGAGACGGCCGATGTCGTCCCGGCGCAGGGCCGCCGCGCCGCCCGCCGTGGCCGACCACACCGCCTCGTCCGGGGTCATCCCCATGTCCCGTACGGCGAGGGCGACGCAGAACGGCACCGAGGACGTGAAGGACGAGCCGGGGTTGCAGTCCGTGGAGAGGGCGACCGTGACGCCCGCGTCGAGCAGGCGCCGGGCGTCCGGCCAGGCGGCGCGAGTGGAGAACTCGGCGCCGGGCAGCAGCGTGGCGACCGTACGGCTGTTGGCGAGGGCGTCCACGTCGGCGTCGGTGAGGTGGGTGCAGTGGTCGGCGCTGGCCGCGTCGAGTTCGACGGCGAGCCGCACGCCGGGGCCGTGGGAGAGCTGGTTGGCGTGGATACGGGGGTGCAGGCCCTTGGCCTTGCCCGCGGTGAGGACCGCGCGGGCCTGGTCCCCGTCGAAGGCGCCCCGCTCGCAGAAGACGTCGATCCAACGGGCGTACGGGGCGCAGGCGTCGAGCATCTCACCGGTGACGAGGGCGACGTAGGCGGCGGGGTCGTCGGCGTGTTCGGGGGCGACGATGTGGGCGCCGAGGAAGGTGACCTCGTCGGTGTGGCGGGCGGCGATGCGCAGGGCACGGGACTCGTCGGCGGTGGTCAGACCGTACCCGGACTTGGTCTCGAAGGTCGTGGTGCCCTGGCGGAGGGCCTCGGCGAGGTGACGGGTGAGGCCGGCTTCCAGTTCCGCGTCGGTCGCGGCGCGGGTGGCGGCGACGGTGGTGCGGATGCCGCCCGCGCTGTAGGGGCGGCCGGACATGCGGGCGTTGAACTCCTCGGTGCGGTCGCCCGCGAAGAGCAGGTGGGAGTGGGAGTCCACGAAGCCCGGCAGAACGGCCCGGCCGCCGGCGTCGACCCGATTGTCAGTGGCGGGTGCTTTGCTGGATTCACCGGTCCACGCGACACGGTCGCCGTCGATGACGACGGCCGCGTCCCGGATCAGGCCCAGGGGGGTTCCGTCGTCGAGGGAGGGGTCGTTGGTGACCAGCGTGGCGATGTTGGTGATGACGGTGCTGCCGGTGCTGCTGGTACTGGTGCTGCTGGTGCTCATGGTGTCCTTCGCGGTCGGCGTCGTCAGGCGCGCAGGGCCGCCACGGCCCGCGCCAGTGCTCGCGGCACGTCCGGTACGAGGGTGTGCGCCCCGTCGCGCACGACGTGCCGTCCGCCGACGACCGTGTGCCGTACGTCCGCCGCGGTCGCCGCGAATACGGCCGCCTCGGCGCCGAGCCTGGGCGGCGGTCCCGCTGTTCTGACCGAGTCCAGGGCGACGGTCGTCAGGTCCGCGCGGGCGCCGGTCTCGATGGCGCCGGCGTCGTCCCAGCCGAGCGCCGCGTGACCGTCGGCGGTGGCGGCGCGCAGCAGTGCGGTGACCGTCCAGTGGCCCCGGGTACGGGTGCGCAGCCGTTCGTTCAGCTCCATCGCGCGCGCCTCTTCGAGCAGGTCGATGACGGCGTGGCTGTCGGAGCCGAGGGAGAGGGGTGAGCCCGCTCGCTGGAGGGCGGTGGCGGGTCCGATGCCGTCCGCGAGGTCCCGTTCGGTGGTCGGGCACATACAGGTACCGGTGCCGGTGGAGCCGATCAGCGCGATGTCGGCGTCGGTGAGGTGCGTGTTGTGGACGCCGGTGGTGCGCGGCCCGAGCACGCCGTGGTCGGCGAGCAGCCGGGCGGGGGTGCGGCCGTGGGCGGCCCGGCAGGCGTCGTTCTCGGCGGTCTGCTCGGACAGGTGGACGTGGAGCGGGGCCCGCCGCCGCTCGGCCCATTCGGCCACGGTCGCCAACTGGTCGGCGGGCACGGCCCGCACCGAGTGCACGGCGGCCCCGATCCGCGCGTGATCGTGTTCCTTGAGAACTGAACAGCGTGCTGCCCAGTCCTCCGCGCTCCCGTCGGAGAAGCGGAGCTGGTGCGCGGTGGGCGGCTGCCCGAAACCGGCGGAGAGGTAGCAGGTGTCGAGGAGGGTGATGCGGACGCCGGCGTCGGCGGCGGCCTCGATCAGCGCCTCGCCCATGGCGTTGGGGTCGGCGTAGGGCGTGCCGCCGGGGGCGTGGTGCACGTAGTGGAACTCGCCGACGGTGGTGATGCCGGCCAGGGCCATCTCGGCGTACACGGCCCGGGCGAGGGCGTGGTAGGTGTCCGGGGTGAGGCGGTCGGCGACGGAGTACATCACCTCGCGCCAGGTCCAGAAAGTGCCGGAGCCCACCTGGACGGTGCCGCGCAGGGCGCGGTGGAAGGCGTGGCTGTGGGCGTTGGCCAGCCCCGGCAGGGTCAGTCCGCGCAGGATCTCGGCGCCGGGCGGCGGGGTGCCGGTCCCGGTGCGGACGGCACGGACGCGTCCGTCGGCCACGTCGACGGCGACGCCCGGTTCGACGTGAGCGCCGAGCCAGGCGTGTTCGAGCCAGTACGTGCGCTGGGGGCCGGTCACGGGCACGCGAGTCCTTCCAGTACGTCGGCGAGGGCGAGTACCCCGGCCGCGCAGTCGTCCTCGGTGGCGGCCTCGGCCGGGGAGTGCGAGACGCCGGTGGGGTTGCGCACGAACAGCATGGCGGTCGGGACGCGTGCGGAGAGGATTCCGGCGTCGTGTCCGGCGCCCGTGCCGAGGACGGGCACCTTCAGGTCCGTGCCGGCGCCTTCGGTGCCGAGGATGCGGGCGAGTTCGTCGCGCAGGGCGTGGTCGAACCGGACGACCGGGGTGAAGGACTCCCGGGCGACGGTGAGGCCGACGCCGTGGGCCTCGGCGTGGGCGCGGGCGGCCCGCTCGATGGAGCCGACCACGGCGTCCAGGGTCTCCTGTCCCTCCGCCCGGGAGTCCAGCCAGCCGCGCACCAGGGACGGCACGGCGTTGACGCCGTTCGGCTCCACGGCGACCTTGCCGAAGGTGGCGACGGCACCGGCGAGTGCGGCCTCCCGGCGGGCGGCGAGCACGGTCTCGGCGTACGGCAGCATCGGGTCGTGCCGGTCGGTGAGGCGGGTGGTGCCGGCGTGGTTGGCCTCGCCGCGGAAGTCGAACCGCCAGCGTCCGTGCGGCCAGATGGCGGAGGCGATGCCGACCGGGTCGCCGGACAGGTCCAGGGCGCGGCCCTGTTCGACGTGGAGCTCGACGAAGGCACCGATGCGGGCGAGCCGCTCCGGGTCCGGGCCGATGGCGTCCGGGTCGTAGCCGGCGGCCTCCATGGCGTGCGGGAGGGTGATGCCGTCGGCGTCGGTGAGGCGGTGGGCCTCGGCCGCGGTGAGCGCTCCGGTGGTGAGGCGGGAGCCGACGCAGGCCAGGCCGAAGCGGGCGCCCTCCTCGTCGCCGAAGTTGACGATGCCGAGCGGCTTGGCGAACCGCGCTCCCCGGTGGCGCAG
This sequence comes from Streptomyces sp. NPDC016677, assembly GCF_055562815.1. Taxonomy (NCBI): domain Bacteria; kingdom Bacillati; phylum Actinomycetota; class Actinomycetes; order Kitasatosporales; family Streptomycetaceae; genus Streptomyces; species Streptomyces sp. NPDC016677. Next base: position 60,616 of record NZ_JBVHEO010000006.1, read on the forward strand.
TTCGTCCAGCGCGGCGAAGGCGGAGACCACGCCCAGGGGACCGTCGAAGGCGCCGCCGTCGGGTACGGAGTCCAGGTGGGAGCCGGTGACGACGGCGTCCCCGGCGGCCGGGTCACCGAGCCAGGCCCACTGGTTGCCGTTGCGGTCGGTCTCGTAGGCCAGGCCGCGCGTCTCGGCCTGGTCCCGGAACCAGGCCCGGCAGTCGCCGTCGGCGCCGCTCCAGGCGAACCGCCGGTAGCCGCCGGAGACGGAGCCGCGGCCGACCGGCAGCAGCTCGGCCCACATGCGGTGGAAGCTCACGCGTCGCCGCCCTCGCGCACGTCGCCGCCCTCGCGCGTGTCGCCGCCCTCGCGCGTGTCGCCGCCCTCGCGCATGGGGACGCGGACGCCGCGCTCCTCGGCGACCGACTCCGCGATGTCGTACCCGGCGTCCACGTGCCGGATGACGCCCATGCCGGGATCGTTGGTGAGCACGCGGCGGATCTTCTCCCCGGCGAGCGGCGTGCCGTCGGCGACCGTCACCTGCCCGGCGTGGATCGAACGCCCCATGCCGACGCCGCCGCCGTGGTGGACCGACACCCAGGAGGCCCCGGAGGCGACGTTGACCATGGCGTTGAGCAGCGGCCAGTCGGCGATCGCGTCGGAGCCGTCGCGCATCGCCTCGGTCTCCCGGTACGGGGAGGCGACGGAACCGCAGTCCAGGTGGTCGCGGCCGATGACGACGGGCGCGGCCAGCTCGCCGCTCGCGACCATGTCGTTGAACCGCTCACCGGCCTTGTCGCGCTCGCCGTAGCCGAGCCAGCAGATGCGCGCGGGCAGTCCCTGGAAGTGGACCCGCTCCCCGGCCATCCTGATCCAGCGGGCCAGCGACTCGTTCTCGGGGAAGAGGTCGAGGACCGCCCGGTCCGTCCGGGCGATGTCGGCCGGGTCGCCGGAGAGGGCGGCCCAGCGGAAGGGGCCCTTGCCCTCGCAGAAGAGGGGGCGGATGTAGGCGGGGACGAAGCCGGGGAAGGCGAAGGCCCGGTCGTAGCCGGCGAGCCGGGCCTCGCCGCGGATGGAGTTGCCGTAGTCGAACACCTCGGCGCCGGCGTCCTGGAAGCCGACCATCGCCTCCACGTGCCGGGCCATGGACGCGCGGGCGCGGGCGGTGAAACCCGCCGGGTCCTTGGCGGCGGCGTCCGCCATCTCCTCGAAGGCGACTCCGGTGGGCAGGTAGGCCAACGGGTCGTGGGCGGAGGTCTGGTCGGTGACGATGTCGATCGGCGCGCTCATGGCGAGGAGCCGCGGCACGACCTCGGCGGCGTTGCCGAGCAGGCCGACGGAGAGCGGGCGGCGGGCGTCCCGGGCCTCGACGGCCAGTTGGAGGGCGTGGTCGAGGGAGTCGGCGCGGACGTCCAGGTAGCGGTGGTCGATACGGCGGTCGATGGCGCGCGGGTCGCAGTCGACGCAGATCGCGACGCCGTCGTTCATGGTGACCGCGAGGGGCTGGGCACCGCCCATGCCGCCGAGTCCGGCGGTGAGGGTGATGGTCCCGGCGAGGGTGCCGCCGAACTTCTTGGCCGCGACGGCGGCGAAGGTCTCGTAGGTGCCCTGGAGGATGCCCTGGGTGCCGATGTAGATCCAGGAGCCGGCCGTCATCTGCCCGTACATGGTCAGGCCGAGGGCCTCCAGGCGGCGGAACTCCTCCCAGTTGGCCCAGTCGCCGACGAGGTTGGAGTTGGCGATGAGGACGCGCGGGGCCCACTCGTGGGTCTGCATGACGCCGACCGGGCGGCCGGACTGGACCAGCATCGTCTCGTCCTGCTTGAGGGTCCGCAGCGTCCGCACCATCGCGTCGAAGGACCGCCAGTCGCGGGCGGCCTTGCCGGTGCCGCCGTAGACGACGAGCCGGTCGGGGTGCTCGGCGACCTCCGGGTCGAGGTTGTTCTGCAGCATCCGCAGGGCGGCCTCCTGCTGCCATCCCGGGGCGCTCGGCTGTGTGCCGCGCGGCGCACGGACGGGACGGGGTCCTGACATGGCTGCCTCCTGAGGCGGGCTCTCCGCGGATGTCGCTGCTTCTGCGTTCTGCTTCCGCTTCTACTTCTATTCACATCCTCACTTCCTGAATATAGCTAGTCAATACGTCGTGGGGCCCGCGTCCGCGGCCCATGGGTGTTTGGCTGGGCCGCATGAGTGATGACGACGGCAACGGTGAGCGGCGGGCGGCGCGGCGGGACCGGGCGGTCCGGGCGGCCGTGGAGCAGGGGCTGCTCGGGCCCGGCACACCCGTGCTGGCGCTGCTGGACGTCACCGGCATCCGGGAGTCGGCGGCGGCGCTGCGGGCGGCGTTCACGGCGGTGACCGCGCCCGGTACGCCCGTGCTGCACGCCTTCGCGGTGAAGGCGGCGCCGCTGGTGCCGGTGGTGCGGCTGCTGCGGGACGAGGGCATCGGCGCGGAGGTGGCGAGCCCCGGCGAGCTGGCGCTGGCGCGGGCGGCGGGGGTGCCGGCGGAGCGTACGGTGCTGGACTCGCCGGCCAAGACGCCTCAGGAGCTGCGCGAGGCGCTGGCGCTGGGGATCGCCGTCAACGCGGACAACCCTCAGGAGCTGGACCGGCTCGACGGCCTGCTGCGGTCGGCCCCGACCGCCTCGCCCCTCGGCCTCCGGGTGAACCCGCAGGTCGGCGGCGGCTCCATCGAGGCGCTCGCCACCGCGACGGCGACCTCGAAGTTCGGGGTGGCGCTGCGGGACGAGGGGGCGCGGGAGTGGGTGGTGCGGGCGTACCGGGACCGGCCCTGGCTGACCCGGCTGCACGTGCACACCGGCTCCCAGGGCATCGCACCGGCCCGGATGGCCGAGGGGGTGGCGGCCGTGCATGCGCTGGCCGAGGAGATCAACCAGCGGTGCGGACGGCGGCAGGTCGACACCGTCGACATCGGCGGCGGACTGCCGGTGAACTTCGCCTCGGAGGCGACGACGCCGACCTACGGACAGTACGCGCGGGCGCTGCGGGAGGCGGTGCCGGGGCTGTTCGACGGGCGGTACGGGCTGGTGACGGAGTTCGGGCGGTCACTGCTGGCCAAGCACGGCACGGTGGTGGCGCGGGTCGAGTACACCAAGAGCGCCGGGGGCCGGCCGGTCGCCGTGACGCACGCCGGGGTGCAGGTGGCGACGCGCACGGTGTACGCGCCGGACGCCTGGCCGCTGCGGATCGCCGCGTACGACGGGGCGGGCCGCCCCAAGGAAGGGCCACCGGTCGTGCAGGACGTGGCGGGCCCCGCCTGTTTCGCGGGGGACCTGCTGGCGACGGGGCGGGCGCTGCCGCGGCTGGAGCAGGGGGACCACGCGGCGGCGCTGGACACGGGGGCGTACTACTTCGCGCATCACTACGCGTACAACTCGCTGGCGCGGCCGGGGGTGTTCGGGTTCGCCACGGACGGCGCCGGGGACGTGCGCTTCGCAGTGGTACGGCAGCCCCAGTCGCTGGAGGAGATCGTGACCGAGGCAGGCGGAGCACACGTGGACGCCTTGACGTCCCCACCACCGCCCAGGTGACGCCCTCAGGGGCGCGGGGAACTGCGCGCCCGGCCACGACGCACCCGCACCGGCCCTCTCACCGCACGCCCCGGCCACCCCCGACCGCCCTCGGCCTCCCCCGACCACCCCCGACCACCCTCAGCCTCCCCCGACCACCCCCGACCACCCTCAGCCTCCCCCGACCACCCTCGACCGCTTCCGACCGCCCCGGCGTCACACCAGCGCCGCCGTCTTCCGCCGCGCCCCGCCCGGAGCGGCGTCCCCCGCCGCGATCCCGGTCCCCCGGTACGCCTTGACCGCCTTGCCCGCGGGGCGGCCCGCCCTCCGGTCGAGCCAGTCGACCCGCACCCACAGCAGCGCGTCCCCGGCACGCTCCCGGCGGCCGAGCCACGCCGCCTTCAGCCACAGGCCCACCCCGCAGCCGGCCAGCAGCATCCCACCGGCCGCCGGGACGGCGAACGCGCTGCCCAGTGCCGCGAGGAAGGCGAGCAGCAGCCACCAGCGATGCCCCCGGCGCCAGTTGCGCGAGGTCACCGCCCGGTCCTGGAGGACGTCGTGCTTCCCGGCGCGGGCCGCCGCACCGGCCAGCCGGGTGTACCGCTTGCGGCGGACGTACGCCACCACGAGGGCGGCGATGATGAAGAGCGCCGCTCCGGACAGGACACCGATCCGGCGCCCCGTCGGTCCCGGCACCAGTACGCCGATGCCCGCCGCCATCACGCCGAGCCACCACATGGGTGCCGCGCCCGCCCGTACGACGACGGCCACCCGGGCCAGCCCCTGTCCTCCGCGCGCCACGTCTGCCTCCCGTCACATCTGCCAAGCGTCCGAGGGGTGTGCGAGGACGGCAGATTAACGGCGCAAGGTGAGACGAGTCTGAGAGCGCGCGGCGCCGCGCCGGGGCCCCGTCAGTCCACGAACAGCCCCCGCGCCGCCGCGTGGGCGTCGAACTCCTCCAGGCGCGCCTGGGCGTCCGGCAGGTCGTCGCACATGGCCTCCAGCAGCACCCGGCCCAGCAGCATCGGCGCGCAGGCGGTGTCGAAGGCGAGCCCGGTGCCGACGGCGGCGGGCAGCAGCAGGTCGGAGACCTTGGCGACGGGCGCGAAGGCGGAGTCGGCGACGGTGACGACGGTCAGCCCGGCCTCCTTGGCGTGGGCCAGGGCGTCGACGACCTCCCGGGGGTGGCGCGGCAGCGCGAAGCAGAGCAGCGCGCTCGCCCCGGCCCGTACGGCGCCGTCGATCCGGTCCTGGACCATCGAGCCGCCCTCGCCGAGCAGCCGGACGTCGGGGTGGACCTTGGCGGCGAAGTAGGCGAACCCCTGCGCCTGGGCGGCGGCGGCCCGCAGACCGAGGACGAGGAGGGGACGGCTCGCCGCGAGGAGACGCCCGGCCTGCCGCACGGGGCGGGGATCGGCCAGTGCCTCGGCGAGGTGCCGCAGGTTCTCGATCTCGGCCTCGACGGCCTGCTGGTACTCGTTGCTGCCGGCCCCGGTCTCCGGCACCGGCTCCGCGGGGGCGACCTCGCGCAGGTGCCGGCGCAGGTCCGGGTAGCCGTCGAAGCCCAGGGCGACGGCGAAGCGGGTCACGGACGGCTGGCTGACCCCGGCCAGTTCGGCCAGTTCCACGCTGGACAGGAACGGCACGTCGGCGGCACGCCGCACCATGCTGTGCGCGATGCGCCGCTGGGTCGGCGTCAGCCGGTGCCCCTCGAACAGCGCCTGCAGCCGCGCGGCCGGACTGCCGGTCGTACCCATGACGCGCTCCCCCTCCGATCCCGTCGCCCCGGTCCAGCCACCTTATTCAGTATCCCCCCTCTCTGCATACGCCCATGCAGTCAGCCGCGAACCCGGGGGCTAACCCCAGTGCGACGGGCACCCCCGCTCCGTAGCGTGGACGGCATGACGGGAATGGACGCGCGCGACGCCGAGCTGAAGAGGGAACTCGACGCGACCCTGCGGGCGCGCAGGGAGTTGGGGGAGGACTACGACTCCGCGCTGGTGGAGTCGTTCCTGGAGAAGGTCGACCAGCGGATCGACGGCGCGGTCGAGCGGCGGGTGCGCCGGCAGTTCGCCGAGCAGCAGATGGTGTCGGCCCGGGACTCGCGGGGCCCCAGGGCCACCGACACCTTCGGGGAGCGGTTCGGCTTCGGCATCGTCTCGCTGGTGCTGGCGGTCCCGCTGTCCGCGATCGGCGGGGGCGTCGCGGACCTGCCGGGGCTGCTGGCCGCCTGGGCCGGCATCGTCGGGGTGAACGTCGTGCAGGCCGCCCGGACCAACCCGGGACTGTTCCGCGGGCGCGGCCCCCGCGGGACCGACTGACGGCCGGTCGGCCGACCAGGCGGGAAGCGGGCGGGCGGCGGGCGCGGGGAAAGTCATGCGCGGGGACCGCCGCACCCCCGTTGCCGGGGGGCGGGACGACGGCGGTCCCCGCGAGGGACACGGTGCCGGGTCAGGCCCGGGCGCCCGCGTCCTGGCGTCCATGGAGGTCCGGGAGCCGCTCCGGAGGTCCTTGGCGCCGTTCGGTGCCGGCCGGGACGGGGAGCCGCTCCCGTTCCCGCCGACATCCACCAATGTGCCTGACCTGTGTTAAGCGTGTGCTGCGCGAACGTGACGCCCGCGTACCAGTTCGGGAAGACCTGACAACCCGGCATCCACCGCGAGTTCGCCGCCGTCACCCGCCGTTCACCGGTGATTTTCCGTTACTTCCCCGAACCGGCCAGGAAGGACAGCAGGTCCTGACGGCTCACCACCCCGGTCGGCTTGCCCTCGACCAGGACGATCGCGGCGTCGGCCGTGCCGAGCACGCTCATCAGGTCCTCGACCGGCTCGCCGGAGCCGACCTGCGGCAGCGGCGGCGACATGTGCCGCTCCAGCGGGTCCTGGAGCGAGGCCCGCCGGGTGAACAGGGCGTCGAGCAGTTCGCGTTCCACCACCGAGCCGACGACCTCGGCGGCCATCACGTCCGGATGTCCCGCGCCGGGCTTGACGATCGGCATCTGGGAGACGCCGTACTCGCGCAGCACCTCGATGGCCTGACCGACCGTCTCGTCCGGGTGCATGTGGACGAGGGAGGGGATGGCGTCGCCCTCCTTGTGGTTGAGGACGTCACCGACGCGGGCGCTGGGCCCGGAGTCGTCCAGGAAGCCGTAGTCGGCCATCCACTCGTCGTTGAAGATCTTCGACAGGTACCCGCGTCCGCTGTCCGGGAGGAGTACGACGACCACGTCGTCCTCGGTCAGCCGCTCGGCGACCCGCAGCGCGGCGACCACCGCCATGCCGCAGGAGCCGCCCACCAGCAGGCCCTCCTCCTTGGCCAGGCGCCGGGTCATCTGGAAGGAGTCCTTGTCGGAGACGGCGACGATCTCGTCGGCGACCTCGCGGTCGTAGGCGGTCGGCCAGAAGTCCTCGCCGACGCCCTCGACGAGGTACGGGCGTCCCGAGCCGCCGGAGTAGACCGAGCCCTCGGGGTCGGCGCCGATCACCTTCACCCGGCCGTCGCTGGCGTCCTTGAGGTAGCGGCCGGTGCCGGAGATGGTGCCGCCGGTGCCGACGCCGGTCACGAAGTGGGTGATCCGGCCCTCGGTCTGCTTCCACAGCTCGGGACCGGTCGAGTGGTAGTGGGAGAGCGGGTTGTGCGGGTTGGAGTACTGGTCCGGCTTCCAGGCTCCGGGCGTCTCACGGACCAGCCGGTCGGAGACGTTGTAGTAGGAGTCCGGGTGCTCCGGGTCCACGGCGGTGGGGCAGACGACGACCTCGGCGCCGTACGCGCGCAGGACGTTGATCTTGTCCGTCGACACCTTGTCCGGGCAGACGAAGACGCACTTGTAGCCCTTCTGCTGGGCCACGATGGCCAGGCCCACGCCCGTGTTGCCGCTGGTCGGCTCGACGATCGTGCCGCCCGGCTTCAGTTCGCCGCTCTGTTCGGCGGCCTCGATCATGCGCAGGGCGATGCGGTCCTTCACCGAGCCGCCCGGGTTGAAGTACTCCACCTTGGCCAGGACGGTGGCCCTGATGCCCTTGGTCACGCTGTTGAGCCGCACCAGCGGGGTGTTGCCGACGAGGCTGATCATCGAGTCGTGAAATTGCACCGTTGTCTCCGGATGCCGCAAATGTCTGGTGATGATGGTTCCGCCGGCCAGCCTATGGCCTGCCGACGCCGGGCGGCCCCGGGACGGTCGTTCACTCCTCGTTGAGATTGGGCGACGGTCCGTACAGGGCAAGTAGGGGATGTACGGCTCGTGAGGAGGTGGCGGCGACGCATGACGAGCATGTCGAGGGCGAGGGTGGCCCGGCGGATCGCGGCCGGCGCGGCATACGGCGGCGGCGGCATCGGCCTGGCCGGCGCGGCGACGGTCGGCCTGCTGCTGGCGGAGGTGCAGCTGGCCAGGCGGCGGGTGGGCATCGGCACGCCCACCCGGGTGCCGAACGCGGAGGGACTGTACGGCGGGGCGTTCCCCACGGCCGGTGAGCCGCCCCTGCGGCTGGTGATGCTGGGCGACTCCACGGCGGCCGGGCAGGGCGTGCACCGGGCCGGGCAGACGCCGGGGGCGCTGCTGGCGTCCGGGCTGGCGGCGGTGGCCGAGCGGCCGGTGGAGCTGCGGTCGGTCGCGTCGCCGGGGGCCCGGTCGGACGACCTGGGCCGGCAGGTGGCGCTGGTGCTGGCGGACCCGGTACGGCTGCCGGACGTCTGCGTGATCATGGTGGGCGCCAACGACGTGACCCACCGGATGCCGGCCACCCGCTCGGTACGCCATCTGGCGGGGGCGGTACGGCGGCTGCGCACGGCCGGCGCGGAGGTGGTCGTGGGCACCTGTCCCGACCTGGGCACGATCGAACCGGTGCGGCAGCCGCTGCGCTGGCTGGCCCGGCGGGCCTCACGGCAGCTCGCGGCGGCGCAGACCATCGGCGTGGTGGAGCAGGGCGGGCGCACGGTGTCGCTGGGCGACCTGCTGGGCCCGGAGTTCGCGCGCAACCCGCGGGAGATGTTCGGCCCCGACAACTACCACCCTTCCGCGGACGGGTACGCCACCGCCGCGATGGCGGTGCTGCCGACGGTGTGCGCGGCGCTCGGCCTGTGGCCGGCCGAGGAGGAGCGTCCCGACGTCTCCCGCCGCGAGGGCTTCCTGCCGGTGGCGCGGGCGGCGGCGGAGGCCGTCGACGAGGCGGGCACGGAGGTCGCGGCGGCGATGCCGACGGGGCCGCGAGGGCCTTGGGCGCTGCTCAAGCGGCGGAGGCGGCGCAGGGTGCCGGAGACGGAGCCGGAGCACACGGCACAGCCGTCCTGACGCGTCCCCAGTCCAGCCCACGGCCCTGGCCCGGGCCCGGCCTCACCTCTGCCCCTGCTCCTGCCTCTGCTCCTGTCCCCGCCCCTGCCCCGCCCCTGCCCCACTCGACCCCTGCCCCAGTGCCGCCCACCTCTACCGTAAAAAGCAAGCGCTTAGTACATTGCGGCCAGGGTCACACCCCCGCCCCCGTGACCTGACCTCTACGTACGGGTAACTTCCCAGGCAGTCATGCAGTCCAGCCGCCCGTACGCGAACGCCAATGGAGCCGTGATGCCCGAAGCCGTGATCGTTTCCGCCGCCCGCTCCCCCATCGGCCGCGCCGGCAAGGGCTCCCTCAAGGAGCTGCGCCCCGACGACCTGACCGCCACGATCGTGCGGGCCGCCCTCGCCAAGGTCCCGGAGCTGGACCCGAAGGACATCGACGACCTGATGCTCGGCTGCGGCCTGCCCGGCGGCGAGCAGGGCCACAACCTGGGCCGGATCGTCGCCGTACAGATGGGGATGGACCACCTGCCGGGCTGCACCGTCACCCGGTACTGCTCCTCCTCCCTCCAGACCAGCCGCATGGCGCTGCACGCCATCAAGGCCGGCGAGGGAGACGTCTTCATCTCGGCCGGCGTCGAGATGGTCTCCCGCTTCGGCAAGGGCAACTCCGACGGACTGCCCGACACGCACAACCCGCTGTTCGCCGAGGCCGAGGCCCGCACCGCCGCGGTCGCCGCCGCCGAGGGGTCCACCTGGCACGACCCGCGCGAGGACGGCCTGCTGCCCGACCCGTACATCGCGATGGGCCAGACCGCCGAGAACCTGGCCCGCGCCAAGGGCGTCACCCGGCAGGACATGGACGAGTTCGGCGTCCGCTCGCAGAACCTCGCCGAGGAGGCCGTCAAGAACGGCTTCTGGGAGCGCGAGATCACCCCCGTCACGCTGCCCGACGGCACGGTCGTCAGCAAGGACGACGGCCCCCGCGCCGGCGTCACGATGGAGGGCGTCGCGGGCCTCAAGCCCGTCTTCCGCCCCGACGGCATGGTCACCGCCGGCAACTGCTGCCCGCTCAACGACGGCGCCGCCGCCCTCGTGATCATGAGCGACACCAAGGCCCGCGAGCTGGGCCTGACCCCGCTGGCCCGGATCGTCTCCACGGGCGTCTCCGGCCTCTCCCCGGAGATCATGGGCCTCGGCCCGGTCGAGGCGTCGCGGCAGGCCCTCGCCCGCGCCGGTCTCACCATCGGTGACATCGACCTGGTCGAGATCAACGAGGCGTTCGCCGCGCAGGTCATCCCCTCCTACCGGGACCTCGGCATCCCGCTGGAGAAGCTGAACGTCAACGGCGGCGCCATCGCCGTCGGCCACCCCTTCGGCATGACCGGCGCCCGCATCACCGGCACACTCATCAACTCCCTTCAGTGGCACGACAAGCAGTTCGGCCTGGAGACGATGTGCGTCGGCGGCGGCCAGGGCATGGCCATGGTCATCGAGCGCCTCAGCTGACGTTCGGTAGCCCCTGAGGGACCCCCCGTGACCCCCGGCCCGGAGCCCTGGAAACCCCAGGCCCCCGGGCCGTTCCGTGACCCAAACTCCCCCAGGATGTGACCTATCTCGCTCGCCCCGGTGATTTACGCAGGTCAGGCCGGACCCACCGGCCTCACCGGCCCCGCCGGGACCCAAAGTCATGTCCGTTTCGTGACGTTACGCACTGACAGTGGCTCGGTCCGCCCATCAAGCTGATGTAGGAAGTCGGGGGTCGACTTTGAACCGGGAGTACGTCAGTGAGCGCCACATCGATCGCCCTGCTGCTCACCACGGCAGCCACCGGCGCCGTGGGCGTCGCGGTCCTGCGCAGCGTGCTGGTGCTGCGCCGCCAGGTCGCGGCCCTGCACACCGAACTGGCCGAGAGCAACGCCGCGGCCCTGCGCGGCCGGGTGCCCGCCGCCCGCACCGCGGCCGACACGGACGAGATACGCGCCGCCGTCGCCGCGGCGCTGGCCGAGGAACGCGAGCGGGAGCTGGCCGAGGCCCGCGCGTTCTGGGCCGCGCAGGAAAGCCGCGACGCCTCCGACGCCCCGCTGCTGCTGGGCTTCGCCGACAGCGAGCCGTTCCTGCCCCACCCGGCCGACCTGGCGGGTCTTGAGCCGGTGACGGAGCCGGGCGCGGACGCCGACGAGCCGTCCCCCGACTCCGCCGAGCTGGCCGCGGCCCGCCGCCGCCACCCCTCGCACCCGGACTTCGTACCGAACCCCTCCCCGGTGAACGACCACGAGCGCACCGTCACCGCCCTGGAGGAGCTGGCCGCCGGCCGCGTCGAGCTGGCGGACGTCCGCCCGGGCCCGCTGGGCACCCTCGACGTCTACGTCTTCGCCGACGGCACCACCCTGTGCATGACCCCGGGCCACCGCGAGACCGCGGACCGCCTGGCCGCCGCGCTGCGCGCGGGCGACACCCCGGTCCTGCTCGGCGGCTCCGGTGTCTCCGGCGCCTACGCGCTGACCTTCGCCTGCGGCGAGGAGAGCGTGTACGTACTGGCGGACCGCGTCATCGCGTCCCTCTAGGCGCCGCGGGGTCCCCGGCCGTCACCCATGTCCGGCCCTCACACCCCGGCGCGTTTCTGCGCCTCCGCGACGAGCCGTACCGCCTCCTCCACCTCCTCCTCGCTCTTCAGTACGAGCGCCAGGTCGTGCCCGGCGACGGTGATCTGGTCGGCGGCGGCGAACATGCCGGCGTCGGGCATCACCCGGGGCTCGGCGGCGGGGTCCTCGGCGAGCTGGGCCCGCCGGGACAGCTCCCTGGCCAGTTCCAGCGCCTCGGCGGCAGCCCCCCGTTGCAGTCTGCTCTGCGGGGCGGCCCGCAGACGGTCGGCGAAGTGCTCCAGCGCACCGGTCAGAGGCGTCGTATCAACCACGGCGTGAGCGTACGCGGCCCTCCGGGACTGTTGCCAACGGGCGAACGCTCAGGCACGGTGAGCTGAAGGACCGGCTCACATCCCCTGTCGTCCGGAGGCGCCGATGTCCCATGTCCTCTCCGAGGAGACCCATCGCAATCTGCTCGCCCGCATCCCCCACTGCACCGGTCGTGAGGTCTCCGACTGGTTGCGCACCGTCGAAGAAGGCCCGGCTCTCTTCCGCTTCGAGGAGAAGGTCAGCTGGCTGAGGCACGAGTACGACCTCGCCTACGGCCACGCCAAGGCCATCGTCCACGAGTACGACCTGAGAAGGGCCGCGCGCAGGCTGCGCTGAGCGCGACCGGACACGCGAAGGGCCCCGGGCGGCGTGCCGCCCGGGGCCCTTCCTCACGCGTCTCACACGGTGCGTCAGTCGCTGCTGTTGAGGATCGCGATGAGCCGCAGGAACTCCAGGTACAGCCACACCAGCGTCAGGGTGAGGCCGAAGGCCGCGAACCAGGCCTCGTTGCGCGGAGCGCCGTAGGCGATGCCGTCCTCGACCTGCTTGAAGTCCAGGGCGAGGAAGCAGGCGCCGAGGATGACGCCGATGACACCGAAGAGGATGCCGAGGCCGCCGCTGCGGAAGCCGAGGCCGTCACCGCCGCCGAAGACCGCGAACAGCAGGTTGACCATCATCAGCAGTACGAAGCCGAGCGAGGCCGCCATCACGAAGCCGACGAAGCGGCGGTTGACGCGGATCCAGCCGGCCTTGTAGGCCACCAGCACGGCGGCGAAGGTCGCCATCGTGCCGATCACGGCCTGCATGGCGGCGCCGTCGGCGATGCGGTTGTCGACGACGCTGGAGACGACGCCGAGGAAGACGCCCTCGAACGCCGCGTAGGCGAGGATCAGCGCCGGGGTGGGCGTCCGCTTGAAGGACTGGACGAGCGCCAGGACCATGCCGATCAGGGCGGCGCCGATGGCGATGCCGTAGGACCGGCCGATGTTGGCGTCGTCGACCGGCAGGAGGGCCCAGGAGAGCGCGGCGGTGACGATGAGCACGCCGAGCGTGCTGCCGGTCCGCAGGACGACGTCGTCGATGGTCATCCGGCCGGTGGCGGCCGGCGCCTGCGGCGGAGCGCCGAGGTCCGTCTGGGCATACGGGTTCTGCGCGTACGGGTTGCCGGTCGGCTGGGCGTACGGGTTGGCCTGCGTGGCGACGGCGGGTCCCCCGGCCTGCGGCGCGGTGTTGAAGCCCGCGTAGCCGTTGTCGCGGCTGAACCCCCGTCGCGAGAAGACCGGGTTTCTGCTCCTCATTTCACTCCTCCATGGCCACCGTGCGTGGCCTTGGCTCAAGAGTAATAGAACGGCAAAGGAATGACCCTAGTGCTTGGGGAGGATCTTTCCCTCGTCCTGCGAGAGAACACGCTGTCCGTCCGGGTGATTCCCCTCACCGGTCCCGGCTTCCCCTTCGCCGGCCCCTTACGCGAAGGGAAAGCCGGTGTACGCCTCCGCGAGGTCGGTCTCGGCGGCGCGGGAGGCGGTGACGCGCTCCAGCCGGGCCAGCTGGAGGCGGCCGTCGAAGCCGGTGGCGCCGGGGTCGGGGTGCAGCAGCGTCGTCATGTCGTAGGAGAACCGCTCGGCCTGCCAGACGCGGCGCAGGCAGGTGGCGGAGTAGGCGTCGAGCAGTTCGCCGGAGCCGGTCTCGCGCCGGTGGACCAGGGCCCGCGCGAAGGTGACGACGTCACCGACGGCGAGGTTCAGCCCCTTGGCGCCGGTCGGCGGCACGATGTGGGCGGCGTCGCCGGCCAGGAAGAGCCGCCCGTGCCGCATGGGCTCGTGGACGTACGACCGCATCGGCGTGACGGACTTCTGGGTGACGGGGCCCCGGCGGAGCGTCCAGTCGTCGTCGGTCTCGAACCGCCGCTCCAGCTCGTCCCAGATCTCCTCGTCGCCCCACGCCTCGGCGTCCGTGCCCTCGGGCACCTGGAGGTAGAGGCGGGAGACGGACGGGGAGCGCATGGACAGCAGGGCGAAGCCGCGGTCGTGGCGGGCGTAGACCAGCTCGTCGTGCGAGGGGGCGACGTCGGCGAGGATGCCGAGCCAGCCGAACGGGTACGTACGCTCGAACGTCTGCGCTATCGCCGCGGGTATCGCCTTGCGGGCGACGCCCCAGAACCCGTCGCACCCGACGACGTACTCACACTCCAGCACGTCCTCGGCACCGTCCCGCCGGAACCGCACGCGCGGACTCTCGCTCTCCGCCCCCTCCACGGCCAGTGCCTCCGTCTCGAACAGCAGCGGGCCGCCGTCCTGGAGCTGGAGGGCGATGAGGTCCTTGCACACCTCGGTCTGGGCGTAGACCGTCACGGACCGTCCGCCGGTCAGCGCCGGGAAGTCGACGCGGTGCCGCTTCCTGCCGAACCGCAGCTCGATGCCGTCGTGCCGCAGCCCCTCCCGGTCCATGCGCTCGCCGGCGCCGGCCGCGCGCAGTACGTCCACCGTCCCCTGCTCCAGGATTCCGGCCCGCTGCCGCCGCTCGACGTACTCCCGGTCGCGGCTCTCCAGGACGACCGAGTCGATCCCGGCGTTGTGGAGCAGCCGGGCGAGCAGGAGTCCCGCGGGGCCGGCTCCGATGATGCCGACGGTGGTGCGCATCGGTCGTTCCTTCCGGTTGGCGTCATTGCCGTCTTGTTCGCACAGTGAAGTTTTCTTCACTTATGACTGCCGTGAGTTTCCGGCCGGGTCCGCCCGCTGTCAAGAGAAGGCGCGTGCCGGACGGTGGATCGACAGCAGCAGCGGCCGGGCCCTCGCGGACGCTGTCCTGGAGACCGGCTCGCTCGACCGGCTCCGAGCCGCCCTCGGTGAAGCGCAGCGCTGACCGAGCCATCCGGTCGTCCGGGGCAGTGGAGGACGGCCGGGCGCCGCGCGAGAGCCGACCGTGCCTCGGCGTCGCCGCTGTCCCTTGTCGCGGGCTCCGAACTCATGCCGACGAAGCAGCCGCCCGCCTGCGGCCTCAACGGTCCACAGCAGCCGGGGGCAGGAGGTCGGGGTGCACGGGCTGATCGCGGCCTCACGCCGCTGCCCCGCCACTCGAGAATCCCTGAGCGGCACCCCCTTCAGGAACACCCGGTCCTGTTCGGCGGCGAGGACGGAGGCGACCGGGGGCGAGGAGGTCGAGGAAGTCGAGGCGGGGGGAGGCCGGTCACGGAAGCCCTCGCGGTGATGCGGTGTCGGACAGGCGGCAAGCACGCGGCCCCGGCCGCGAGGCACGGCCGGAGCAGCACGAGAAGGGAGAGGTGTACACCTCTCCGAGGGTCAGGCCCAGCCGGTCACCTTCGCCAGGAAATCGGCATTGCCGTCGATGTCGTGACCGAGGACGACCGCGTGATGCGGGAGCCTCGCCAGGAGGCCGAGCACCCCGTGCCGGGCCTCGGCCACGCCGCCGCCGTCGTCGACCCGGGCGAGCTCGAAGACGTCGGGGTACCGGTCCTCGGTCTTGCCCGACATGAAGTCGCTGTCGGTCAGCCCCCGCCCGTCGCCGTTCTCGACGGCCGGGGTGGCGTCCCGCTCGATCCTCGGGAACACAAGCGCGCCGGCGACCCCGCCCGTGGCGAGCGGTACGCCGAACCAGTTCGGGAACTGATCGGGGAAGACCTGCGTCTTCAGCTCCTTCCCGCCCTCCCACAGCGGCTCGCGGCGGCCGGCGCGCAGCGCCTCGGTGACCTGACCGTCCTGTGTCGGGTGCAGCGACTCACCGGCCTCCAGCCGCTCCTGCACCACCTCGAACCAGCCGAGGCCGTCGAGCAGACCGAGGCCGAGCGCGGCGGCCGACGGCCAGGGCAGGACGGCGACGCCACCACTGTCGTTCGGGCGGACGAAGACCCGGTCATTGGCCAGCAGCGCGAGCCCCTTCCGAGCCGCGAGGGCGAGAGCGGTCGTCGTCTTGCCCGCACCCTTCTGCCCGAAGGTCAGGATGACGCGCCCCTCGTGCACGACGGCCGACGCGTGCAGTACCGTCCAGCCAGACCGCAGCAGTGTCCCCCGCATCACCTCACGGGCCAGGCGGGCGGTCGCCGTGGCGACCGGCTCGGTGTCGCAGCCGATGACCGTCAGGCTCCCGGCCGCGGGCTCGGACCGGTAGGCCAGCGCCTCCTCGGGGGAGACGCCACGGATCACGCCGGCGGCCTCGTCGCGGGCGAGGAGCATCTGAGCCTTCGCGTAGACGGCGCTCGTGTGGGGCGCCCGCGTGACCTCCAGGGCGGCGTCGGCGTACGCGCCGGGGCTCACCTCGGCGACGACGACAGGCCCCGCACAGACGCTGTCCGGGGCCACCTGGGCGGCCTTCCACCACTGACCGAAGTAGCGGGCCGCCCAGTCCGTGACGGCGCGCTCAGCAGACAGGACGGTCACGGAGGCGCCGGCGGCCTCCAGGCGTACGGCGTGAGTGGTCACGATGGGTTCCTCTCTGACGGAAGCGGTGGAAGCGGGACGCCGCTCACCAACTGGTAGGCGGCGCGGAGTTTGCTGCGGGCGGCCTCCAGCTCGCCGGCCTCGACCAGGTCGAGTGGAGGGATGGACGGTACGGGCTCGCCGCGGGTGAACCGCAACGGGATTCCGAGGAAGTCGTCCCCGTACGCGGTCGACAGCTCGGTCACCCCGTCCTCGACAGCGAGCGCCAGGCGCAGGGCGGTGACGACGGCCCCGGCCGGGCCGGATCGGGTGCGGCCGATGCCGGCGTTGATCCGGCCGGGCCGCTGGATGAGCTCGTCCCTGATCGCCCGGATCGCCCGAAGGGGGACAGGAACGGGCTCGCCGTTGACGGTGGTCGACGAGGCGCACACCACGGCCGCCTCGCCGTGCTCGCCGATCACATGCCCGTTCACCGCGGCGACGGGGACTCCGAGCAGCCGCGCGAGGGTGAGCCGGTAGCGGGCGGTGTCCAGGCCCGAGCCGATACCGAAGACCCGCCGACAGGCGGAGGCCTCGGCGAACCGGCGGGTCATCAGGTCGACCGGGTTGGTCACCATCAGCACCGTGCCGGCGTACTCGTGCAGCTCGGCGGCGAGCGCACTGATCAGGGGCGCGTTGGCCTGCGCCCCGCCCATGCGGACGTCGCTGCCGCGGGCGGTGACGAAGCTCGCCCGGACGGCGATGACGACGGCGTCGCAGTCCCGCAGGTCGCAGGTTGCCGCAGCGGTCGGCCGCACGGGCGAACCGACCGCCGCCTGCATGTCGGCGAGGTCGTCGGCCAGGGCGCCCGCCTGCTCGCCGGTGCGCGAGGCGACGAGCAGCCGACAGCCGACGCCGGCGGTTACGAGCGCACCGCCGACGGCCTGCCCGACAGCGCCGCTCCCGATGAGGCCGACGGCCCCCGACCCGGGCGTCATGCGGCGACCGCCCAGACGTGGCCGAGCGCACGCTCCCACGAACCCGGGCCGGCCGGCCGTTCGGCGAGGTCGGCGCTCACCTCGTCGACGAGCCGACAGACCGGGCCGGCGCGGTTCACAAGGGCGAGCGCGAGGGCGGGCACAGGCAGGGCCGCCGGCGCGGACAGGTAAGTGGCGAGGATGTTGACCGTGTCCATCATCCAGAGCGTCATCAGGCCCCGCTCCCAGGCCCGGCGCTCCCGGCCGGACAGTTGTCCGGCCTGCTGATCGGTGAACGCGGCGATGCCGCCGACGACCTGACGCGCCGTCTCGGGGCCGGGGCGGCGGGCGGCGAGCAGGAGGACGGTACGGCTGATCATCTTGGCGGTGTCGACCATCGGGCTCGCGCGGAGGATGCCAGGGTCGAGCAGCACCGGCCGCTCGTCGTGCCCGTCCGTGAAGATCACGTGCTCGGGCTTCAGGTCCCCATAGGCGAGGGACGTCCCGACCGAGCCGGGCAGCATCATCCGCAGCTGCCGCAGCCGTACGACGCTGCGCCGCGCGAGCTCGACGACCTCGGCCCGCGGCCCCGGCTCGCACCGCTCCGCCCCGAGCATGTCGAGATAGGTCTCGCCCGACAGCCCGTGGAATTTCCGCAGGAACGTACCGGCGATGGACCGCTCGCCGATCGCGCCACCGGGCGCGAGGCGGCGGGCAGCGCCCGGCCGGTGCAGCGGGTGCAGCTCGTCGAAGGTACGGACGAGCAGGGCGCAGGTGTCGGCCGGTCGCGCGAGCAGCACTTCCCCCAGGGACGGGCCGGTGACCGGCTCGGTGAAGATGACGCCCTCGCTCATGCCGGCGACGGTGCACACCTGGGGCCGGTCCATCTGGACGAGGACCTGGAGCTGCGCGGCCTCGCGCGTCATCAGGCCGTCGAGCTGCGTCGCGTACGCCTGCTGAGCTCGGCGGACAGCGGGCCAGGGACCGCAGGCGCCCCGGAGCAGGGAGACGAGGGAGACGCCCAGGATCGAGGTCTTCGCGTACAGGACCCGGCCGCCGACGCGGGTCTGGTGCACGTAGCCCGTGACGCTCGGGACGTGGCGCTCCAGGGTCACGGGCTCGCCGGGCCATAACCCGGCGGCGGCCCGGTGGATCGCAGCGCAGGCATGCCCGAACACCTCGGCCAGGTGCGGCCGGGTGATCTCCGGGCGAGCTGAGACAGCATCGACGTCGACGGTCACGAACGCCTCCTCGGAAGAGGTCTGGTTACCGCCCCGGCCGTGCTGGGTCGAGCAGCACGGCCGAGGCGGCGAAGGGGGTTGGTGCCCCGGGCGTCACCGAGCGATTCGCCCGGAGCCCCGTGTCGGCCGTCAGGAGGTGACGGCCGGGAACCGCGGCCTCGCCCCGGCCGCCGGGTGCTACGGGAGCACACCGGGCCTGTTCCTCCGGTCTCGGGCGACCGGCCGGGGCGAGGGGTCAGCGGACCACCGCGACGACGAGCACGCTCACCAGCGAGGCGCCCGTCACCACGGCGGCGACGATCTCGATACGGGCCGGGATCACAGCGGGCCCTGCCGCACGACGCGCAGGTGCCGGCCGGTCCCGCCCTGGACGGCCGACCGCCAGCAGGGCTCACAGGCGTGCAGCCCCCCGCCCGTGCCGGCGTCGGACTGGTACCGGCCGAGGCGGCGGCCGTGTCTCGTCGGCGTACCGCACCAGAGGCACAGCGATATCGGCTGCGCCTCGGTGAGCGGACCGACCACGGATTCGACCGCGAGGCGCAACGTGTCGGGGTCGGTCGTCCAGCGCTGCCGGGTCGGCACCCTCAGCCGGCGCATCCCGGCCCGGTAGCCGTCGATCGCGCACACCAGCATCTCGACGCCGGCACGGTGAACCCCGGTCCCCGCGACCGTCGCGTCGGGCCAGTTGTCGGCGCCGCCCGCCTCGACCACCCCCATCAGGCGGGCGTCCGGCTGGTCTTCCCTCACCGGCCCGCAGTGGATACCGAGGATGTCGAGGACCTGCCGCTCCCACTCCGCCGGCACCGTGACGGCGTTCCATGTGCCGTCGACTCGCACCCAGGCGAGGGGCTGCCCCTCGGGCAGGCAGGCCGGGGTCACCGCGAGGGCCGTGCTCACTTCGCGGTCACCTCCGCCCAGACGCTTTTGCCCCAGGGCAGCGGGACGACACCGACCGCGCTCGCCACAGCCTGGACCAGGAGCAGGCCCCGGCCGCTCTCCGCGAGGTCGTCGACCTGCCGCAGCTTCGGCTGCTCGCGGCTCTTGTCGATCACGGCCACCCGCACCCGCCGGTGAGCGGTGCGCTGGACGTTGACACGGATAACGTCACCTCGGGCGTGCTTCGCGGCATTCGCGACGAGCTCGGTCGCCACCAGGTCCATCTCGTCCTTCAACTCCATCAGTCCCCAGCCCGCGAGGATCACCGACAGCATCCGGCGCGCGTCGACGCCGGCGAGCTCATCGCGCTGCATGATCGCGGTGAACGTCGGGTAGCCCGTCGCGTGCGCGACCGGCTGCCAAGACGCTGAGAGGCGGATGTCCAGACCGCCCCGGTCACGGGTCTCTGTAGTGCTCGTCATGCTTGACGCCCCCAACCGGCTGTCCTGCGTTCGTTCGTGGCGGGCCGTGACAGCGCCCGCACTGTCAGCCAACAGTTCTTCGACCAGCGCGTGCGGACGTCCGGGCGGACATCAGGGCGGACTTTTCCTGAGGATGCGGACATCCGATGTCCCGGCAGCCGCTACGTTCGGTAGACGAGCGGACGAGCGGAGTTACGACGTGGCCGACGAGCTGACCGTGTTCGAGCAAGCCTGCATCGCTGAGGGCTGGGACCAACCAGCCAAGTTCGTCAGGGATTTCGAGAAGACCGCGGCTTTCCTGGGCGAGCCGGTCACCGTGACCGCCCGTCACGTCCGGCGCTGGATGCGGGAGACGCCTCCCCCGAGCCCGCGCGCCCGGCCATGGCGAGTCATCCACGCGATGTTCGGCGTCGACCCGATCGAACTTGGTTTCCTCAATCCGCCGCCCGGTGCCACCGTGAGAAGCACAGCGCTTCTCGAACAGGAAGGCACCAACGTGCACCGACGGGCTTTTCTCGCAGATTCCATCGGCGCCACCGCGGCGATCGGCCTGCCCTCGACCACTCCCCTCAGTACGCCGCCGAACTCCAACGGGGCCGTCGGTACCGCCCACCTGCTGGAACTGCGGGAAGGACTTCGGTCGCTCTACCACCTCGATGACGCATACGGCGGCGGAGATGTCCGCTCGCTCGCGGTGAAGCACCTGCGGCGAGTCCGGCGGATCATCAACACCCGGCAGTACCCGGACACGATCGGGCGGCAGCTCAGGCTTCTCGCCGGCGAGACAGCCGAGCACTGCGCCTGGCTGTACTACGACGCCGACGACCAGGAGCAGGCCAGCGCCTACTGGGGCGAGGCCCTGACCACCGCGACGATGCTGCGGGAATCCGCCCTCGAAATCCTGGTCCTCGCCTCGCTCAGCATGCAGGCCAGCTACGAGGGCCGCCCTCGCGACGGCCTCGACCTCGCTCGGGCCGCCCAGGAGCGCGCAGCCCGGTACGGCTCACCGGTCCTGGAGTCGCTCATCGCCTCCCGCGAGGCCCGCGCCCTCTCCCTCATGCGAGACGACGCCGGGGCGCGCCGGCGCCTCGCCGAGTCAATGCGTCTGGTCGATCGGTCGGAGCGCGGACGTCCCTCACCTGAATGGGCAGCGTTCCACGGACACGCCGAGCTCGATTACGCCCAAGGGCTGCTCTACACCGAGTCCGGCCACCACGGGCGCGCGGTCGCATTCCTCAGCGCCGCGCTCGACCACCAGGACCGCACCTACGGCCGCAACCGGGCTCTGTACCGGCTGACTCTGTCCCGCAGCCTGATCAACGCGGGTGAGGTCGACGAGGGAGCAGCACAGGCCGTCGAAAGCCTGGGGCACCTCGACGAGGTGGAGTCCGGCCGGGTACTGCGTCGCCTGACCGAGGTCATCAGCCTTCTCGGCGAGGCCGATGCCGTCAGCGCACGGCAGGCCGCCGCAGAGCTGACCGAGTATGTTCAGGAGAGGAAAGCCGCATGACGTCCCAGGTGACGTACGCCAGGTACGACGGGCAGGACGCGGCGCCTCAGCTGGACGCGTTCGTGGCGGCGTACGAGGAAATCTACGCCGAGCCTCCATACCGTGAGGGCCCGAAGGACGTCGCCGGGTTCATCGAGCACTACGCCGTACAGGCTCGCAGGCCCGGGATGCGCCTCGTCCTCGCCCGCACAGGGGACGAGGTGGTCGGCTTCGCATACGGCTACTACCTCGCCCCTGAGACCCATTGGTGGGCGAACCTTCAGGACGTGAAGCCCCCGGCAGACTTCACCCGCGAGGACGGCCGGCGCACCTTCGTGATCATCGAGCTCGCGGTCCGCAAGACGTGGCGCCGCCGGGGAATCGCCGCCGCTCTGCATGCCCGGCTGCTCGACGGCGTGGACGCCGAGCGCGTCACTCTGACAGTACGGCCCGAGCCTGAAGCTGAAGCCGCGCGCTCGGCCTACCTTGCATGGGGTTACAGCCGGGTCGGGACGTCACACCCGTGGGAAGACGCTCCGCTGTACGACTGCATGGTCCGGCCCCTGTCATAGCCCTCAGCGTCGGGGATTGCCAGAGGCGCACCCTGGCGTTGCGGTATGCCCTTCCTCCCCGGCCACGGGGCAGCGCGTGCTGCCCTGCCCTGAACGGACAGCCGCGTCGACGAGGGGCCCGGCGGACCTGCCGAAGACGAGAGGCGTCGGCCTCGCGCTCGGCGGGCTCGACGTGATCCGGGCGAAGTTGAGCCTGACGACAGCCGGCACCCGCCCTCGAAGGTATTCGCCGAGCCGCCATTTCAGCGGGTCACTCGTGATCTCCCGTCGGCGTTCTCACGCTTCGCCGCGCACGCCATGGCGGGAGAGTACGGCACCGTGCGCTCACGGTGCACCCAAAAGCGGACAGACAAGCGACCCCTGACGAGCGTTCTACCTGGTCAAGGGCCGTGTAGCGGTGAGTGCCCGGAGCCGGACTCGAACCGGCACGCCCGCGAAGGGGCAGCGAGGTTTAAGCTCGCCGTGTCTGCATTCCACCATCCGGGCAGGCCATGGGCTCCGCGTCGAGGATCGAGCCTATCGGGGCGCATCCCCCGGACAGCGGAAGGGTGGACTGATGTTGTCTTATTTTATTGATGCCTGAGGGGTCATCAGCCACCCGAACAGACCATCCGCACTTGCCAATAGCCTTGCGTGCGACAGTGCGCCGCGCATGCGGAATGACGGAATTTCACCGTCCGAACGAGGGCGCTCCACCGGTTCTCGACCACGGCCGCCTCTGGGCCCCGGGCCCCGGGACGACGGGCCGTCAGGGCGCGGGGTCATTCGCAGGTATGACGCGAGCCCCCGGCGTCCATCCGAAGTCGACCCCCGGAACGGGAACAGCGGCTGACTACACGGCGTCCGGCGACCGGAACGATGGTTCACGATCCACCACACAGGATTCCTCCCCCGTCGTCGTCCTCACAGGAGCGCCTCCGTGACCACCGCAACCCCCATCGACCGGTCGACCGCCGTCGCCGCCCGCGCGGTGGAACTGTCCAAGATCTACGGCCAGGGCGAGACCCAGGTGGTCGCCCTGGACCGGGTCTCCGTCGACTTCCGGCAGGCCGAGTTCACCGCGATCATGGGGCCGTCCGGCTCGGGCAAGTCCACGCTGATGCACTGTGTCGCGGGGCTGGACACCTTCTCCTCGGGCTCGGTCCGCATCGGGGAGACCGAACTGGGCTCCCTGAAGGACCGGCAGCTCACCAGGTTGCGGCGGGACAAGATCGGGTTCATCTTCCAGGCGTTCAACCTGCTGCCGACCCTGACCGCCCTGGAGAACATCACGCTCCCCATGGACATCGCGGGCCGCAAGCCGGACAAGCAGTGGCTGGAGACCGTGATCGGGATGGTCGGGCTGGCCGACCGGCTGGGACACCGGCCCACCCAGCTCTCCGGCGGCCAGCAGCAGCGCGTCGCCGTGGCCCGGGCGCTGGCCTCCCGGCCGGAGATCATCTTCGGTGACGAGCCGACCGGCAACCTCGACTCCCGCTCGGGCGCCGAGGTGCTGGGCTTCCTGCGCAACTCGGTGCGAGAGCTGGGGCAGACGGTGGTGATGGTGACCCACGACCCGGTCGCCGCGGCCTACGCGGACCGGGTGATCTTCCTGGCGGACGGGCAGATCGTCGACGAGGTGTACGGGCCGACCGCCGACAAGGTCCTGGACCGGATGAAGCAGTTCGACGCCAAGGGCCGCACGAGCTGACCGTCCGCCCGCCCGGCCCACCGTCTGCCCGTCAGACCTTCAAACCGTCGGACCGTCTGCCCGGCCGCCTGCCCGTCTGACCGTCTGACCCTCCGCCGGAAAAGACCCCCGCCACCTCACGTCTGGACTGAGAAAACCCCCATGCTCCGTACCGCCTTGCGCAACGTGCTCGCGCACAAGGCCAGGCTGCTGATGACCGTGCTCGCCGTGCTGCTCGGCGTGGCCTTCGTGTCGGGCACCCTGGTCTTCACCAACACCGTCTCCGCGGCGTACGAGAAGTCCTCCGCCAAGGGCTTCGACCACGTCGACGTCTCCCTCACCGTGTCCTGGAGCGAGGAGGCCGACGAGGACGTCGAGCTGACCCCGGCCCTCCTCGCCCAGGTGACCCGGACCGACGGAGTGGCCTCGGCCATCGGCAGCGTCACCGCCACCGTCGCCCTCGCCGACAAGAACGGCGACCCGGTCGGCAACGGCTGGGAGGTGCAGGGGAGCAACTACTGGGGCACCGACGACCCCCGCTACCCGATCACCGCGGGCCACGCGCCGAAGGGCGCCGGCGAGGTCGCCCTCGACGCGCGGACCGCCGACCGCACCGGCTACCGGGTCGGGGACAAGGTCCGCATGTCCGTCGACGGCCCGGTCCTCACCCCCACCGTCAGCGGCATCTTCAGCACCGACGACGGCAACGTCGCGGCGGGCGGCACCCTCGCCCTGTTCGACACGGCCACCGCGCAGAAGCTCTTCGACCAGCAGGGCACCTACGGCGAGATCATCGTGAAGGCGGATCCGGGCGTCGGCGAGAGCGCGCTCATGGCCGCGCTCGGCAAGGCCCTGCCGAAGGACACCGTCGAGATGACGACCGGTACGGAGCTGGCCGCCGCACAGGCCGAGATGACCGCCTCCTCGGTGGACAGCCTGAAGCAGACCCTGCTGATCGCCGCCGGCCTCTCGCTGTTCGTCGGCACCTTCCTCATCGCCAACACCTTCACCATGCTGGTCGCCCAGCGCACCAAGGAACTGGCGCTGCTGCGCGCCGTCGGCGCCTCGCGCCGCCAGGTCACGCGGTCCGTGCTGTTCGAGGCGCTGGTCGTCGGCACGGTCGCCGCGGTCGCCGGTCTCCTCGCGGGCATCGGCATCGGCGCCGGGCTGCGCGCCCTGATGGACTCGCTCGGCGCGAACTTCCCGGACGGCCCGCTCGTCATCGGCGGGAGCACGGTCGTCGCGGCGCTCGCCGTCGGCATCCTCATCACCGTGCTGGCCGCCTGGCTGCCCGGCCGCCGGGCCGCGAAGATCCCGCCGGTGGCCGCGATGAACAGCCTGCACGCCAAGCCGACCACCCGGTCGCTGGTCCTGCGCAACACGCTCGGCTCCCTGATCACCGCGGCGGGCGTCGCCGTCGTCCTGGCCACGACCACGGCGGGCGACGCCACGGGCGCCCAGGGCCCCATGGCGCTCGGCGCGGGGCTGGTCGTCATCGGCGTCTTCGTCCTCACCCCGCTGCTGTCCCGCCCGCTGATCGCCGCCTCGGCACCGGTGCTGCGGATCTTCGGTGTCTCGGGCAAGCTGGCCCGCCAGAACGCGGTGCGCAATCCGCGCCGTACGGCGGCCACGGCCTCCGCGCTGATGATCGGGCTCACCCTCATCACCGGCATGACGGTGGCGGTGACCGGCATGCAGAACGCGATCGACAAGATGGCCTCGGACTCGATCAGGGCCGACTACATCGTGTCGATGGCGAACGGCGACTCCCTCCACCCCTACGTCGAGAAGGACCTGGCCACGGTCGACGGCGTCACCACCGTCAGCCCGCTGCGCGGCTCCTACGGGACCGTCGACGACCTGGAAGTCTCCCTGACGGGCGTCACCGGCTCCACGTTCGGGGAGCTGACCGACCTGCCGGTGACGGACGGCGCCTTCGAGATCGGCGGCACCCGGGTGGTCGTCGACGAGGAGACCGCGGAGGAGCACGACTGGAAGAGCGGGTCCACGTTCACCGCCGTCGTGGAGGACGAGGCGAAGCAGAAGCTGACGGTCGCCGGGATCTACGAGCCCAACGAGATGTTCCGCGGCATCATGCTCGACGTGGCGACGCTCACCCCGCACCAGGACGAGCCGGGCGACTGGAACGTCATGGTGAAGATGGCCGGCGGGACGTCCGAGGCGGCCGAGGACGCGCTGGCCGGGGCCCTCGGCGACAGTCCGGCCATCGTCATCCAGGACAAGCAGGACATCTCCGATGAGATCGCCCAGATGACCACCATGATGCTGAACGTCCTGTACGGCCTGCTGGCCATGGCGGTGATCGTGGCGGTCCTCGGTGTCGTCAACACCCTGGCCATGTCGGTGTTCGAGCGTTCCCAGGAGATCGGCATGCTCCGCGCGGTCGGCCTGGACCGCAAGGGGATCAAG
The DNA here is from genome assembly GCF_055562815.1 of Streptomyces sp. NPDC016677. Classification (NCBI taxonomy): domain Bacteria; kingdom Bacillati; phylum Actinomycetota; class Actinomycetes; order Kitasatosporales; family Streptomycetaceae; genus Streptomyces; species Streptomyces sp. NPDC016677. The sequence goes on from NZ_JBVHEO010000006.1 coordinate 86,420, forward strand.
CGGATGGTCCGGCTGGAGTCGCTGGTCATCTCCCTGTTCGGCGCGGTCCTGGGCATCGGCCTGGGCGTGTTCTTCGGCTGGGCCGCCGGTGAGCTGGTGGGCATCGAGATGGCGACGTACGAGCTGGTGCTGCCGTGGGGCCGGATCGGGATCTTCCTGCTGCTGGCCGCGCTGGTCGGCGTCCTGGCCGCCCTGTGGCCGGCCCGGCGCGCGGCCCGTCTGAACCTGCTGACGGCGATCAAGACGGAGTAGCCGTACGCACCGCGAAGGGCCCCTCCCCCCGGGGAAGGGGCCCTTCGCCGTACCGGGGGTCAGTTCCAGGTACGGGTGCGCAGCGGCAGGCCCGAGGCGCCGGACTCGGGGGTCTTCACGGCGAGGACCTGGTTGACGCCGATGCGGTTGCGCTCGAAGGAGAGCGCGGAGGCCGCCATGTACAGGCGCCAGACCCGGGCCCGGCCGGGGGAGGTGAGCTGGACGGCGCGGGCCCAGTCGGCCTCCAGGTTGGCGACCCAGCGGCGCAGGGTGTGCGCGTAGTGCTCGCGGATCGCCTCCACGTCGCGCACCTCGAACCCGGCGCGCTCCAGCTGCCCGACGGTGGTGCCGACCGGGGCCAGCTCGCCGTCGGGGAAGACGTAGGAGTCGATGAACTCGTCCACGGAGTACGCCGACTCGTCGCGCTGCGGGCGCCGCGCGATCTGGTGGTTCAGCAGCCGGCCCCCGGGCTTGAGCAGGGCGTACAGGTCGCGGGCGTACTCCAGGTACTTCTCGGCGCCGACGTGCTCGGCCATGCCGATGGAGGAGATCGCGTCGTAGGGGCCGTCGGTGACGTCCCGGTAGTCCTGGACGCGGATCTCGATCCGGTCGGTGAGGCCCTCCTCGGCGATGCGCTTGCGGGCGTAGGCGGCCTGTTCCTGCGACAGGGTGACGCCGACGACGCTCACGCCGTGCTCGCGGGCGGCGTGGATCGCCATGGAGCCCCAGCCGCAGCCGACGTCGAGCAGCCGCATGCCGGGCTTCAGGCCGAGCTTGCGGGAGACGAGTTCGAGCTTGTCGCGCTGGGCGGTCTCCAGGGTGGCGCCCTCGTCCTCGGGGGCCGGCCAGTAGGCGCAGGAGTAGACCATGGAGGGGCCGAGGACGAGTTCGTAGAAGTCGTTGCCGACGTCGTAGTGGTGGCTGATGGCGCGCTTGTCGGTGCGGCGGGTGTGCAGGTGGCCGCGGCGCCGGCGGATCTCCTCGGCGGGCGGGGCGGGCGGCAGCGGGGGACCGGCCAGCTTGACCAGGCCGCGGACGGCGGCGCGCACCTCGGGGTCGCGCAGCGCCTGGCCGAGCGTACGGGCGTCCTCGCCGCGCTCCCAGATCAGCTCGGCGAGCAGGTCGAGGGCGGTGTAGAGGTCGCCGTCGATGTCGAGGTCACCGGCCACCCAGGCGCGGGCCAGGCCCAGTTCGCCGGGTTTGAACAGCAGTCGGCGCAGGGCGCGGCGGTTGCGGACGACGAGCGCGGGTGCTCCGGGCGGGCCGGCCTCGGAGCCGTCCCACGCCCGGACGCGGACCGGGAGCGGGATTCCCAGCACCTGTTCGACGAGGCTCTTCAGCCGCAACGCGGCGTCTGCCATGGCGCACACCTCCGTAAGACCGGATGTTTGGTCACCACGTAAACACCGGACGGGGCGATGCGCAGTCCCGCATTGGAGTCATCACTCCGCAAAATACTTGTAGGTCACACTCAGTTACGGGGGCGGGGACGCCGAAGGGGCCGTCCGCACCACGGATGGCGGACGGCCCCTTCGGGAACCGCTGGACGAGGTGACCCGAGGTCAGGAGGCCTTGGCCTTCTCCTCGGTCTTGGCGGCGGCGACCGGGGCCGGCTTGGCGGCCTCGTAGAACTCCTCGCGCGGCGTCTCGACGGCGCCGAGCGAGACGACCTCGCGCTTGAGGAACATCCCGAGCGTCCAGTCCGCGAAGACGCGGATCTTGCGGTTGAACGTCGGCATCGCCATGCCGTGGTAGGCGCGGTGCATGTACCAGGCGAGACGGCCCTTGAGCTTGATCTTCATCTTGCCCATGACGATCATCGCGACGCCCTTGTGCAGGCCGAGGCCCGCGACCGCGCCCTTGTTGGCGTGGCTGTACTCCTTCTGCGGGAAGCCCCGCATGCCGGAGACGACGTTGTCGCCGAGGACCTTGGCCTGGCGCAGCGCGTGCTGGGCGTTGGGCGGGCACCAGGCGTTCGGGTTGCCGTTCTTGCGGCCGACCAGGTCGGGGACCTGGGCGTTGTCGCCGGCGGCCCAGATGTAGTCGGTGCCCTGCACCTGGAGGGTGGCGGCGGTGTCGACGTGGCCGCGCGGGCCGAGCGGGAGACCGAAGCGGGACAGCACCGGGTTGGGCTTGACGCCCGCCGTCCACACGATCGTGTTGGCGTCGACCTCCAGGCCGTTCTTGAGCACCACGTGGCCGTCGACGCAGGAGTCCATGGAGGTGGAGAGGTAGATCTCGACCCCGCGGCTCTCCAGGTGCTCCTTGCCGTACTGGCCGAGCTTGGGGCCGACCTCGGGGAGGATCTTGTCGGCGGCGTCGACCAGGATGAACCGCATGTCCTCGCGGGACACGTTGTTGTACTCCTTGGCCGCGTCCCGGGCCATGTCCTCGACCTCGCCGATGGTCTCCGCGCCCGCGAAGCCGCCGCCGATGAAGACGAAGGTGAGCGCCCTGCGGCGGATCTCCTCGTCGGTGGTGGAGTCGGCCTTGTCCAGCTGCTCCAGGACGTGGTTGCGCAGGCCGATGGCCTCCTCCACGCCCTTCATGCCGATGCCCTGCTCGGCGAGGCCGGGGATCGGGAAGGTGCGGGAGACCGCGCCCATGGCGATGACCAGGTAGTCGAACGGCAGCTCGTACGCCTCGCCCGTCAGCGGGGCGATCGTGGCGACCTTGCGGTCCTGGTCGATGGTGGTGACCCGGCCGGTGAGGACCTCCGCCTTCGGCAGCACGCGTCGCAGGGGTACGACGACGTGGCGCGGGGAGATGTTGCCGGCGGCGGTTTCGGGGAGGAAGGGCTGGTAGGTCATGTACGACCGGGGGTCGACGACCGTGACGGTCGCCTCGCCGTAGCGCATCTTCTTGAGGATGCGCCGAGCCGCGTACAGGCCTACGTACCCACCGCCTACTACGAGGATCCTGGGACGCTCCGTGGTGCTCATGGCATCGAGTATCCACCTGCCCCGGGGGGGTGCTTCGTGCGCCCCTTCACAAGCTCCGGTAAGGGTCGTGTTACACTCCTCCGCTCGCGTGACGGAGGTCATGGCGCGAAACGGGAACCGCCGTGCGGTGCGCTCCGTTGTCAATGCCGCGTGAGCTGCCGCTCCGACCCTCCGGACCCGCCCCCGGACCCGTTCCGCGCGATCGTCCGGCCCCCTCCCATACCACGCTTCTGAACATGTTCAAAGGGCAGTTGGGCCCCCGGAAGGGTCAACGCGCGGCCGTTTGTCGCTCTTCGAGGCCCAATCTCTTGTGAAGAACTTCACGAACTTTCCCGCCGGGCCCTCGCGCGGACCGCCCCGGAAGCCCTCCGGACCCGCTCAGACGTTCTCCGACCTGCTCATACGACGAGGGGCGGAGCGGGTCCGGACGGCCTACGTTGGTCCCATGAGCCCCCACCGCCGTGCCACCGGGCTGCTGTCCCACACCGTCGGTCCGCGGTCCCTCGCCGTGCCGCGGTGGGTGTGGTGGACGCCGGTGGCGCTGACCGCGCTGGCCTGCGCCGTGGACCTGCCCACCCCGGGCGGGGTGAGCGGCGACGCGCTGCTGGTCCTCAGCTCGATGACGGCCGCCTGCGTGCACTCGCTGCGCTGGGCGGTCCTGCTCGCGCTCCTCAACACGGCCGTCGGCCTGCTCTTCCTCCTCTTCCGCCATCTGGAGTCCGACGGCAGCCACGCCGTGGTCGACTTCTTCGCCCTGCTCGTCCTGCTCTGGGCGACCGTCCCCCTGTGCCTGCTGCGGCTCCGTCTGGACCGGCGGCTGCGGGCCACCCGGCAGGCCGCCGAGTACGCCCAGCGGGCCGTGCTGCCACCGGTGCGCGCATGGTTCGGCCGCACCTGGATCGCCGTACGGTACGAGGCCGCCTCGCACGCGGCGGCCGTGGGCGGCGACCTCTACGTGGTCGAGCGCACGCCGTACGGGGTGCGGCTGCTCATCGGCGACGTACGCGGCAAGGGACCCGACGCGATCCCCGCCGTGGCGGCCCTGGTGGGCTGCTTCAGGGAGGCCGCGCACCACACGTCGACGCTGCCGCTGCTCGCCCACCACCTCGACGAGGCGGTGACCCGGCACATCCGCGAGGCGGCCGACGTACGGGGTGACGCGCCCGGTGAGCAGTTCATCACCGCCGCCGTCGCCGAACTGCCCCCGGGCGAGGGTGAGGTGCGGCTGCTGAGCCGGGGCCACTGCCCCGCCTTCCTCGCCACGCGGGCGGGGGTGGAGCGCTGGGAACCGGCCGACCCGGGTCTCCCCCTCGGCCTCGGCGACCTGGACCCCGGACCGTGGGCCCACGACAGCCGCCCCTTCGCCCCCGGCGACCTGCTCCTGCTGTGCACGGACGGCCTCCTGGAGGCCCGCGACGCGCACGGCGTCTTCTACTCCCCGCAGCAGGGCCTGCGGGAGAGCTGGCACGAGGGCCCCCCGACCGTGGTGGACCACCTGACCCGCCTGGCCCGCCGGCACGCGGGCGGGGTCCTGACGGACGACCTGGCGCTGATCGCGGTGACGGTTACGGGAGCGGGGCCGCGGGAGCAGGGGTGACGGCCCTCGGTGGCGACCGGCGGGACGTCTGCCGCAACGTGTAGGCGGTCAGGCGATGGACCACGCGATCCCGTCGGGGATCGCTCATGAACGCGACTCCCGACAGATCTCCGCGTGTACACGAACACGCGTACACTGGGCTCATGACTGAGAACACCGTGACCGTGCGGGAAGCCCGAGCCCACCTCGCCGACCACATCAACCGGGCCGAGGAAGGCGTCCCGACCGTCATCACTCGCAATGGCGCCCCGGTGGCGGCCGTGGTTCCGATCTCGGACTTCGAGGCGTTGGAGGAAGCGGCCGACGTGATGCTGGCGCGCGAGGCCGAAGCGGTGCTGGCCGAGGGCGGCACCACCGTGACCATGGCGGAACTGCTGGCGGACCTGTTCACCGAGCAGGACGGCGAGGCGGCGTGAAGTACGCCTTCCGGTTCACCACGGCGGCGCAGCGGCAGCTCCGGGCCATCAGCCGACCCGACGCCATGCGCATCCTGACCGCGCTGACCGCACTCGGTGACGACCCGTACCGCCAGGACGCCGACGTCAAGAAGCTCACCGGCCCGTCCGGGCTCTACCGGCTGCGGGTCGGAAGCTACCGGATCGCTTATCAGATCAACGACGGCGAACTCGTCGTCCTGGTCGTCAAGGTGGGCGACCGGCGGGACGTCTACCGCAACGTGTGACGCCCCGCCCGGCACCCATATCGCCGGGCACCGCCCCTCAACGTGCCTCGCTCGCCGCGTAATGAGCGATGCCGTCCAGGATGTCGTGCTCGCTCACCACGACCTCCTCCGCGCCCGTCCGTTCCATGATCGTCCGCAGGACGAGGGCCCCCGCGCCGATCACGTCGACGCGGCCCGGGTGCATGGAGGGGATCGTGGCGCGTTCGGCGTGGGTGGAGTGGAGGAGGCGGGCGGTGATCTCGTCCACCTGGGCGCGGGTGACGCGGGAGTGGTGGATGGCCGTGGAGTCGTACTCCGGGAGGTTCTGCGCGATCGCGGAGATCGTCGTCACCGAGCCGGCCAGACCGACCAGCGTGCGCGCCTCGCCCAGCGGAACCGTCTGCTCCGCCAGGTCCAGGGCCGCCTCGATGTCGGCCCGCATCGCCGCGATCTGCTCCCCGGTAGGCGGATCGGTCACCGCGCCGTCGCGCACCAGGTGCCGTTCGGTCATCCGGACGCAGCCGACGTCGACGGAGCGGGCGGCGCGGACGTGGTCGTCGCCGACGACGAACTCCGTCGAGCCGCCGCCGATGTCCACGACCAGGAAGGGGCGGCGCAGGTCGGCGCGGCCGGTCAGCTCCTTGGTGGCGCCGGTGAAGGAGAACTCGGCCTCCTGGTCGCCGGTGATCACCTCGGGTTCGACGCCGAGGATGTCCAGCACCCCGCGCACGAAGTCGTCGCGGTTCTCGGCGTCGCGGGAGGCGGAGGTCGCCACGAAGCGGACCCGCTCGGCGCCGTGCCGCTCGATGACCTCCGCGTACTCGCGGCAGGCGGCGAAGGTCCGCTCCAGGGCATCCGGCGCGAGCCGTCCGGTGCGGTCGACGCCCTGGCCGAGGCGCACGATCGTCATACGGCGGTCCAGTTCGGCCAGCTCGCCCGTGGCCGGGTCCGCGTCGGCGACCAGCAGCCGGATGGAGTTGGTACCGCAGTCGACGGCGGCGACACGGGTCACTTCTCGTCCTCCCCACAGGCGGTGGTCACGCACGGGCCCTTGCGCCACCACTCGGGCAGCATCCCGATCGCCTCGTCGCCCAGCGGGTTCACGCCGGGACCGGCGGCCAGCGAGTGGGCCACCAGCACGTGCAGGCACTTGACCCGGTCGGGCATGCCGCCCGCGCTCGGGAAGCCGGTCAGCTCCTCGATCTCGTCACGGCGCCGGATGTAGTCCTCGTGCGCGGCCCGGTACGCGGCGGCCAGCTCCGGGTCGGTGGCGAGCCGCTCGGTCATCTCCTTCATCACCCCGTCGGCCTCCAGGGTGCCGATCGCGGAAGCCGCCCTGGGGCACGTCAGGTAGTACAGCGTCGGGAACGGCGTGCCGTCCGGCAGCCGGGGGGCGGTCTCCACGACGTCCGGCTGCCCGCAGGGGCACCGGTGCGCGATCGCGCGCAGTCCGCGCGGCGGACGGCCCAGTTGCTGGCGGAACGCGTCGACGTCCGCGTCGGTGGGCTCGGTGCGCGGGGTGGGCGGCGGGGGCGTGTCCATGACTGGCTTCTGTCGGTCTTCCTGTGGGTGGTGCGAGTGACGTGCTACGAGGGGGCTGCGGGGGTCCTACGAGCGGCCGGCGGCGGCATCGGCCGCGTCGGCCTTGTCGACGCCGTCCCAGAGCGTGCGGTACCAGGGCCGCCCTGCGGCCCCGAGACCGGCCCGCGACTGCTCGGCGGCGCCCGGGTCGACGACGATGTAGCCCGTCTCCCCCGGCATCACGTAGTGCAGCCGCTGCCGGATCTGCTGCTCGGCGTAGGCGTCGTCCTGCCAGCGTGCCTTGAGGTCGCGCAGGTCCTCGACCCGCTGCCGCGCCTGCTCCTTCTCCCGCTGGAGCTCGGCGATCTCGGCGCGCTGGGCGACGTACTGCCGTATCGGGTAGGCGAGCACCACGACCAGGGAGCAGACCACCATCACCAGCAGGGCCGCCCGGCCGGTCAGCCGGGAGCGGCGGGCCTGGCGCTTGGTCTGCGAGCGGTAGACCCGGGCGGCGGTCTGCTCGCCGAGCGCCCTGATCCTGGTCGTGGTGGAGAAACGGTCCCGGTCCCTCACGGCCATCTCGTTTCCCGCCTCCCGTGCACACGCGTACGTCCCCGCACACGGTACGGGACCGGGTACGGGGACGTACGTACGACGCTGCTCTTAAGGGCTCGCTCAGCCCTTGAAGCGCGGGAAGGCGCTGCGGCCGGCGTAGACCGCGGCGTCGTCGAGGATCTCCTCGATGCGCAGCAGCTGGTTGTACTTGGCGACGCGCTCGGAGCGGGCCGGGGCGCCGGTCTTGATCTGGCCGCAGTTGGTGGCGACGGCGAGGTCGGCGATGGTGACGTCCTCGGTCTCGCCGGAGCGGTGGGACATCATGCACTTGAAGCCGTTGCGCTGGGCCAGCTCGACGGCGTCCAGGGTCTCGGTCAGCGAGCCGATCTGGTTGACCTTGACGAGCAGCGCGTTGGCGGCGCCCTCCTCGATGCCGCGGGCCAGGCGCTCCGGGTTGGTGACGAACAGGTCGTCGCCGACGAGCTGGACCTTGTCACCGAGCTTGTCGGTGATGGTCTTCCAGCCCTCCCAGTCGTCCTCGAACAGCGGGTCCTCGATGGAGACCAGCGGGTAGGCGTCGACCAGCTCCGCGTAGTACTCCGTCATCTCGGCGGCGGTGCGCTCCTTGCCCTCGAAGGAGTAGACGCCGTCCTTGTAGAACTCGGAGGCGGCGACGTCCAGGGCGAGGGCGATCTGCTCGCCGGGGGTGTAGCCGGCTTCCTTGATCGCTTCGAGGATGAGGTCGAGCGCGGCGCGGTTGGAGTCCAGGTTCGGGGCGAAGCCGCCCTCGTCGCCGAGGCCGGTGGACAGGCCCTTGTTCTTCAGGACCTTCTTCAGCGTGTGGTAGACCTCGGCGCCCCAGCGCAGGGCCTCGGAGAAGGACTCCGCGCCGATCGGGGCGATCATGAACTCCTGGATGTCCACGTTGGAGTCGGCGTGCGAGCCGCCGTTCAGGATGTTCATCATCGGAACGGGCAGCAGGTGCGCGTTCGGGCCGCCCAGGTAGCGGAAGAGCGGGAGGTCGGACGCCTCGGAGGCGGCGTGCGCGACGGCCAGGGAGACGCCGAGGATGGCGTTGGCGCCGAGCGAGCCCTTGTTGTCGGTGGCGTCCAGGTCGAACATGGCCTGGTCGATCAGGCGCTGCTCGGTGGCGTCGTAGCCGACCAGCTCCGGGCCGATCTGCTCGATGACGGCGAGGACGGCCTTCTCCACGCCCTTGCCCAGGTAGCGGTTCGAGTCACCGTCACGCAGCTCGATGGCCTCGAAGGCACCGGTGGAGGCACCGGACGGAACGGCGGCACGACCCGTGCTGCCGTCGTCGAGGCCGACCTCGACCTCGACCGTGGGGTTGCCTCGGGAGTCCAGGATTTCCCGGGCTACGACGACGTCGATGGACGGCACGAGCATCTCCTTCTTCAATGTGACGCTTCTGTGTGACGCGGGTGCGCGCTTACGCGCGGCTCCGCGGGACGAGCCTAACCGGCCCGGGGCGATCGGCCAGCCGGTCACCCACCCGTTGGGCAAACCGAGAGTAAATTGTTTCCGAACGGAACAAAAGACTGCCGCGATCCGGACATGGCCCCGCCCCGGCGTGTACGGGGGAACACGCGCCGGGGCGGGGGCCTGTGAGCCGTCAGCTGAGGTGCAGCTGCTGGCCCGGGTAGATGAGGTCGGCGTCGTCGACGATGTCGTCGTTCAGCTCGAACAGCTTCGCCCAGCCGCCGTCGACGTCGTGCGCCTCGGCGATGGAGCTGAGGGTGTCGCCCTTGACGACCTTGTACTCGCCGTCGCCCTTCTCGACCTTCTTGCCGGTCGGGGTGGTGACGGTCTTCTCGGCCTGCTGGGTGGTGCCGGTCTCGGCGGCCGGGCGCTCCTGGGAGCGGGAGGCGGGCTGCTCCTGCGTCTCACGGGACTCGGTGGAGCCACTGGAGCCGCTGGAGCTGCTGGAACCGCTGCTCTGGCCGCTGTCGGAGGAGCCGGTGTAGCCGCCGGCACCCGACAGGCCCGTGCCGCAGTTCGGCCAGGCACCCTTGCCCTGGCCCGCGAGGACCTTCTCGGCGACCTGGATCTGCTGGTCCTTGCTGGCCTGGTCGGCGGTGGAGGCGTACTGCGTGCCGCCGTACGCCGCCCACGTGGAGGCGGAGAACTGCAGGCCGCCGTAGTAGCCGTTGCCGGTGTTGATGGACCAGTTGCCGCCGGACTCGCACTGGGCGACGGTGTCCCACTCCGACTCGGTGGCGGCGGAGGCGTTGCCGGCCGCCATCAGCGGGGCGGCGACGGCGGCACCGGTCACGCCGGCGATGGCGATGGCGCGAGTGGCCTTGGACGGACGACGGTGCTTGCCCTTGCTGGAGAACAGCATGGAAGATCCCCTCACCGACGCCTGCGAGGTGAGCTGTCGGGTTCGGGCCGGTTGAGTTGCCCGGCCGGGTCCCTCACGGGACTCGGCTCCACCCCTAGCCGCTCCGGCTCAACTGCCCGGTGCGGCGACCTACCTTGGGTCCCCCGCTCCTGCCTTCGGCGCTTGCGCGACGACTGTTCCCGGACTGCCGCTGGCAGGATTCGGCGTTGCGGCGGCCGGGGCCCGCGATGGCGAGCGGTCATGACCGTAGACAGGCTCCCGGTGGATTTACAAAGACGATCAGGGCTTCTGAGACCTATCTCTCACGGCGTTTAATACGGACATTCACCCTTAACCGTGACGCGAACTGCCGTCACTTTTCGACCGGTTCGACCCCAACGGCAAGCTTCTGACCGGGCAGGATGTGGTCGGGGTCGGTGCCGACGGCGTCCTTGTTCGCGGCGTAGAGGGAGGACCATCCCCCGGCGAGCTCAAGGGAGTCGGCGATGGCCCACAGACTGTCGCCGGCGCGGACGGTGTACGTCCCGTCGCCCGCCTCGTCGCCCGTCTTGTCGCCCGTCCTGTCGCCCGTCTCGCGCGCCGTCTTGTCGTCGCGCGAGGCGTGCCGCCCCGAGGACGACTCCGAACGGCCCTTCGCCGTCTCCTCGTCGGCGCTGCCGCCGCGGTGCTTGCCGGTGCCGGTTCCGCCGGCCGTGTCGTCCTCGCCGGTCTTGGTGAGGCTCGAAATGGCGGGGGTCGGTTCGAGGTTGCCGGCGCTGCCGGTGGCGCCGGAGGCGTCCGCGGTGTCGCGCTTGGTGGTGGCCGCGTCGCTCGGCTCCTCGACAGGGGAGGCGGATTCGGGTGATGTGTCGGAGTCGGCCGATTCGTCGCCGGTGTCTGAAGTGTCGGTGTCCCCAGCACCGGCGTCCGAAGTGTCGGTGGACGGGGTGTCCGAGGGGGAGGCCGAGGAGCCGGAGCCGGAGCCGGAGCCGGAGCCGGAGCCGTCCGAAGCGTCGTCCGTGTCGGCCGGGTCGGTGGTGTCGGCCGCGCCGGACGAGTCGGCAGATCCCGAGGAGCCGGATGAATCGGTCGAACCGGATGAACCATCCGACTCCGCATCCGATGATGCCGACCCGGACGAATCGTCCGACGAGTCGTCATCCGACGCGCCGCCGCCCAGTCCGGCGAGCAGTCCGCAGGTCGGCCAGGCGGCGATGCCCTGGGCCGCCAGGACCTTCTCGGCCACACGGATCTGCTGGGAGCGGCTGGCCCGGTCGGCGGTGGTGGCGTACTCAAGGCCGCCGAACGCCTCCCAGTCCTCCTGGGACAACTGCAGGCCGCCGTAATAACCGTTGCCGTTGTTCTGGCTCCACGCGCCACCGGTCTCGCACTCGGCGACACGGTCCCAGGCCGCGCCGTCGGCCGCGTGGGCACCGGTGGCTCCGAGGAGCGGGATCGCGATGGCGGAGCCGGTGACTCCGGCAGCGACGACCAGGGCCGGGGCCTGGCGGGGGCGACGGTGTCGGCCGTTCCCGGAGAGCATGCGGAGACCTTTCACGAGACAGCAGGGCCCGCACGGCGGTTGGTGCTCGGTGCCGCGCTGATCCGTGAACGTATAGGCATACGATCACTCATCACAAGTTCATGCCGTGTAGATCACATGGAGATCACAGTGGTGACGGCGCGTCACCTTTGCTGATGCGACGGATCGTTCACTCAGCCGCGGTGAACGACACCGGCAGGGTGCGCAGACCCCTCATGATGAGGCCGCCGCGCCAGCGCAGTTCGGCCGGATCGACGGCGAGGCGCAGGTCGGGCAGGCGGGTCAGGAGTGTGGCGAGCGCGGTCTGGCCCTCCAGGCGGGCCAACGGGGCGCCGAGGCAGTAGTGGATGCCGTGGCCGTAACCGAGGTGCTGGCTGTCGCGGCGGGAAAGGTCCAGGGTGTCCGGGTCCGTGAAGCGCGCCGGGTCGCGGTCGGCGGCGGCGAGGACGACGAGGACGGGGTCGCCGACGGCGATGTCCTGTCCGCCGAGGGTGAGCGGCCGGGTGGCGAACCGCCAGGTGGCCAGCTCCACCGGACCGTCGTAGCGCAGGAGTTCCTCCACGCCGGTCTCCAGCAGGCCGCGCTCGCCGGCCGCGAGCGACTCCTGGAGGCGGGTGCGCTGGCCGGGGTGGGTGAGCAGGGCGTACGTGCCGTTGCCGATGAGGTTGACGGTGGTCTCGAAACCGGCGAAGAGGAGGATGAACGCCATCGCGGCGGCCTCGTTCTCGGTGAGGTGCTCGCCCTCGTCGGAGGCGCGGATCAGTCCGGAGATGAGGTCCTCGCCGGGCGCGGGCTCGGGCGGCAGCGCCTGGCGTTTGCGGTGGATGAGGTCGGCGAGATAGCCGCGCATCTTCTTCACCGACCGCGCGACCCCGCCCCGGGGGCCTCCCCCGTGCCGGATCATCATGCCCGCCCAGTCCCGGAAGTCGTCCTGGTCCTCGCGGGGGACGCCGAGCAGGTCGCAGATGGCGTAGATGGGGAGCGGGAAGGCGTAGTCGTGGATGAGGTCGGCGCTGCCGGCGCGCGCGAACCGGTCGATGAGCTGGTCGGCGAGTTCCTGCACGCGGGGCGCGAACTCGGCGACACGGCGCGGGGTGAACGCCTTGCTGACGAGCCGGCGCAGCCGGGTGTGGTCCGGCGGGTCGATGTTGAGCAGGTGCGTCATCAGCTCCGCCTTGCGCTCCCCCGGGATGCCGGTCTTGCCCTTGGCGTGCGCGGGTTCGGCGTGATGCGCCGGGTTCTTGGACAGCCGGGGGTCGGCGAGCGCCTGCCTGGCGTCGGCGTACCGGGTGACCAGCCATGCCTCCACCCCGCTGGGCAGCCGGGTGCGGTGCACGGGGGCGTGCTCGCGCAGCCAGGCGTACGCCGGGTACGGGTCGCTCGCGAACTCCCAGGTGAACAGCTCGGGGGCGTCGGGGGCGGGGGTGGCGGATGCGGGGGCGGGGGCGACAGGGGCCGGGGTGGCAGGTGCGGGGGTGGCGGGGGCGGGGGTGGGGGTGGTGCGGCGGGGCTCGGCTTGCTCGGTCACCCCCCGACCGTATCCGTCCCTCTTTCATGACCGCCTCCGCGTCCTTTCACGACCGCGTCCGCGCCTCCGTCTCCCGGATCGCGTCCCGGTAGGCCCGTGCCGCCGCGCGCAGGGCCGCCTCCGGGTCCACGCCCTCCGCCTCGGCGCGCACCGCCAGCGCCAGCAGCTCGTAGCCGGGGCCCTCGGCGCGGGGCAGCGGGACGTCCAGGCCGGCCGTGCGCACCCGGGAGGCCAGCTTGGCGGCGAGGGCCAGGCCGGGCTGGCCGAGCGGGACGCCCTCCGTGACGGAGGTGCGCTGCTTCTCCACCGCCTTGGTGCGCAGCCAGTGCTCCCTGACCTCCTCGGGGGTGGTGGCGGTCTCGTCACCGAAGACGTGCGGGTGGCGGTGGATCAGCTTGGTGACGATGGTCGCGGCCACGTCGTCGATGGAGAAGGGAGCCTCCGGGTCCTCCTCGGCGATCCGGGCGTGGAAGACGACCTGGAGCAGGACGTCGCCCAGTTCCTCGCGCAGGTCGTCGCGGTCGCCGTCCTCGATGGCCTCGACGAGTTCGTACGCCTCCTCGATGGCGTACTTCGCCAGCCCCTCGTGGGTCCGCCGGGACGACCAGGGGCACTCGGCGCGGATGCGGTCCATGACCTGGACGAGGTCGAGCAGGCGGGCGCCGGGCAGGTCGTAGGAGGCGGGCAGCAGCTCCAGCTCGGGCATGTGGACGCGGCCGGAGCCGGCCAGCCGGGCCAGGCCGTCCGTCAGGGCCGGCTCCCCCTCGCCGGTCGCCACGACCACCACGGTGTGTCCGCCCGCGCAGGCGTCGACCAGCTCCCCGGCGGTGGGGGCCGACTCGTCGACCCGTATCCCCGCCTCCCGCAGATACGGCAGCTGCGGATGCGCGCCGTCCGCGCACAGCACGCGGTCGGCGGTGCGCAGCGCCTGCCAGGCCGGCCAGGACAGCAGGCCGGGGGCGACGCGGTGGCTGGTGGTGAGCAGGACGACGCGGCCGGGGTCGGGGGCCTGGCCGGCGACGGCTTCGGGACTCGTGGCGTTCACACCCCGAACGTAACGCACGGCGCCGGACGCCCCGGAAGTTATCCACAGGGGGCGGGCTTCACGGCTCTCCCGTCACGTCGCCTGGGGCACTCCCGCCGGCGCGACCTCCCGTACCCAGGGCGTCTTCGCCTCGGCGCGGCTGCTCTTCTCGACGTCCCAGGTGCCGTAGCGCGGGTTGAGGTCGATGTCGAGCTTCTTCGACGTCTGCGACAGGGCCTTCCAGAAGGCGGGCTGGCCGGTGTCGGTGCCGAGGTGCTGGGCGAGCTTCTGGGCCTCCAGCTGGAGGCGGAGGTTGTCGTCGACGCGCCCCGGGGCGATGCCGTACTGCTGGAGCCAGACCGTCTCCAGGGCCTTGGCCCCTCCGGCCTGCTGCTCCAGCCCGGTGCGCATCCGCTGGACCTCCTTGCGGGTGACGGTGACGCCCGCGTCCTGGGCGGCGCGGTGCAGTACCTGGTCGAGGACCATGCTCTGGAGGGTGTCGCGGGTGAGGCTGCCGGTCCTGGAGATGGCCTGCGCGTACTGCGCCTCGTCGGGCACGGCCGCGCGCTGGGCCGCGCGTACCTCGCTGACCCGGTCCTCCAGTTGCGCGACGGTGATCCGCCGGCCGTCGACGACGGCCGCCGCGCCGGGGTGCGCGTCGTTTCCACAGGCGGTGAGGAGCGGTGCCGCCGCGGCGATCGCGGCGGTGAGGACGAGCGCGGTGCGACGGCGGCGGTGCAAGGGAACCTCCCGTTGGAGATTGTGCGACGGTGCACAAAGTCTTGCGGTGATCGATGGTAGGCAGTGGCCGGGCTCCGGCCAACCCATTCGACCAACGATTCATCAGGACGTCGGGCACCGCCGCACCGCACCGGCCGGTGTTGGCGGGTGCTGGACTAGCGGGACTGCTCGTCCGTCGGCGCCGGGAGTTCGTGGGCGGTGAAGACGGGCGCCGGCGGGGCCGTGGCCGCGGTGGTGGTGCGGGCGGCGGCGAAGGCGGTGGCGCTGGAGGCCGCGTAGACGCGGGTCTGGTTGCTGCTCGTGCGGTAGGAGAAGGCCCAGGTGGGGCCGGAGGTGTTGGTGTAGGTGAAGGCGGTGGGGTCGGTGGCCGCCGCCTCGAAGGTCTCCTGGTTCCAGGCACGCCAGGTGCCGGAGCCCTGGGCCTGTTCGCCGGTGTTGTACATGAAGCCGTCGTCGGCGCGGGCCATGATCTCGGTGATGCCGGTGAGCGGGCTGATGACGACGGACGGGGAACCGGCGAAGGTCTTGTCCCCGACCTGGGACCAGGTGCCGGGGAAGGCGGCGCCCTCGGACGACTGGGCCGTGGTGACGATGTGCCCGTCGGCGTCGCGGGCGAAGACGGCGAGCCGGTAGCCCGGGTAGACCACGACCGCCGGCGTGCCGGTGAAGCCCGTACCGGCGAGGTTGGTCCAGGCCGAGAGGGTGCCGTCGCTGAAGTGGGCGGTGGTCAGGGTGCCGGAGGCGTTGACGCCGAACAGCTGGATGCCGTCGCGGACGGTGACGGCGGTCAGCGGCTGGGTGTGGCTGCCGCCGCTCAGCGGCAGCCAGCTCAGGAAGTAGCCGTCGGCCTCCTGCTCGGCGCGGTACCAGGGCCTGCCGTCCGCGTCGACGGAGAACTGGACCAGCCGTCCGTCGGGCAGCTTCGCGGTGGTGGCGTGCTGGGCCATCCGACCGGCCAGGTCGACCCAGTTCGACCAGTCGGCGCCGGCCGGGGCGGCCTGGTCGCGCGTCCAGATGTCGCTGTTCAGGTTGTGGGCGGTCAGCACCACGCGGCCGTCGGCGTGCTCGGCGAGCGAGGGCCGGCCGGTGAACCCCTCCTGGTCGTCGACGACGGTCCACTGGACGCTGTTGAAGTCGGAGGGGTCCAACTGGCGTCCGTGCACGAGCCGGCCGATGCCGTCCGTGTAGGCGTACTCCACGGTGCCGGCGGAGGCCTGGAGGACGCTGGTGGTGCCGTGGGCCTCCACCGTGATCTGCGGGGCCGGCGGGGTGTGGTCGGCGGTGATGGAGCAGGCGTCGGGGGCGGCGGTCACGTTGCGGTAGCCGGCCCAGCGGTCGGAGCCGATGACCTTGGCGGCGACGGCCCAGGCGTCGGTGTCCTCGTCGTAGCGGTAGTAGCGGAGGTTGCCGTCCGGCATCACGCGCAACAGGGTGTCGCCGCCCAGGGACGCGAGATCGCCTTCGGTGTTCCAGCCGGAGTAGGACACCCGTATGTGACGCTCGGTCCAGCGCTGGCTGGTGAAGTCGTAGCGGGAGCGGTACAGGGACCCGGTCGCGGCCTCCCGGCCGTAGATCACCCCTTCGTCACCGGCGACGATGGCGTCGTAGCGGCTCCAGTCCGCGTCCACGATCTTGTCGCCGCCGGGGTACCAGGAGCTG
This sequence comes from Streptomyces sp. NPDC016677, assembly GCF_055562815.1. Taxonomy (NCBI): domain Bacteria; kingdom Bacillati; phylum Actinomycetota; class Actinomycetes; order Kitasatosporales; family Streptomycetaceae; genus Streptomyces; species Streptomyces sp. NPDC016677. Next base: position 102,784 of record NZ_JBVHEO010000006.1, read on the forward strand.
GTGTCCGCGTAGTACTTGTGCCAGCGCAGGGCGCCGTTCTCGTCGAGCCGCCAGATGTGGCCGGCGCGGTCGACGGTGATCTTGTCGCGGTTCGCGGCCTGCTGGTACTGCCCGAAGTTGTTGCTGATCTTCTTGTGGTGGATGTCCCAGGTGCCGGAGCCGGTACGTCGGCTCAGATAGAGGCCGTCGGACTTGACCCCGTACAGCTCCTGGTCCGGGCCGGCCATGACCTGCCCGTAGCCGGACCAGCCGGTGTCGATCGTGCTGGGCGACGGCATCGTGCCGCCGGTGAGCGGGGTGGGCATGGCCTGACGCAGCAGGTTCCCGGCCGTGTCGACGGCGTACGTCGGGCCCGTGCCGGCGCAGGTGACCGCGGCGGCGGCCTGTGCGGCCTGAGCCGTGCTCGGGGCGAGCGCCACGACGGGCAGCGCGGCGGCGGCGGTCACGAATACGGCCAGCCGGCGGCCGGCACGTCCTCGCGTCGTCTCTCTCATCGATGTCCTTCCCCACGGAGCCGATGCTCTTGATCACGGGACGCTAAGCAACACTTGGTGAACAAGGCGGTGTCGTACGGGGGATCAGCTTGTGTTTCACTGTGTGGATCCGCTGATACCAACCGCGACATTCCGGTCCTGCGTCGATCCTCCGGACAGAGGCCCACCAGCTTTGCGGCTGATGGGCCTCCTGAGGTCATGGCCTTATTTCTTGCCCCTGTACGCCTCGACCTGTTCCGCGATCTCCTCCAGCGCCTCCGCCCCGATAACACGTTCGAGAGAGTCCCCCACGAATTCCCGGGCTTGAGCAAGCCGCGAAGGGAGGCCGTATTCCACTACGTATTCGAGGAGTATGCGCGGGTCTTCTCCTGCCCCGATGCGTGACAATACCCGATCCAGAGACACTACATACTCCTCCAGATCTCGGAACAGACCAGTGAATCCTGCGAGTTCCACCGAGATGGTTCGAGCCACGCCAGTCACCTTTTTACTTGAATGTTCTTGACCGGAAGATCACCGTCTGCGACCCATTCGGTGATACCCATCGTCGCATTGTATCGCGACTGCACTCGACCGGCCGGGACATCGAATTCAAGCACATGGTTACCCCTGCCACGCCCGATTCCCAGCTTGGCCTCGGCGTCACGGGGACTCATCGGCTTTCCCTTGGCCGGGACGAGGAAGACCTTGTTCTGGTCACTAGCCCTGATGACGCCGCTCTGCTTGATTCCCGCCTTGCCCTTGGCGTTCGTGTAGTGCCGCATCCGAATCATCTCTTCAGCGGCGTCATCACCACCTGCGGGGCAGTTGTGAACGAGGACCGAAGTTCCGCTCGCCGCGACGAAGAACGTGTGCGCCCGGTCCACCGTCAGGTTGTGGACCGTCGTGCTCTGGGTCCACGCCCGTACCGCCGTCAGCTCGACCTTCGTGCCCGAGCCCGTGCTCAGCCACTGGCCCGGCTTCAGGTCGCCGGCGTCCAGCCATTGCTTCAGGTCGGGGACCCAGAAGGGGTGGCCCTCGGTGGCCGTGATGACCGCGGTCGCGTCGCCGGCGGTGCCGTCCGTGTCGATCGTCAGGTCGACCAGGTGCTTCTCGCCCTTGCCGGTGATCGTGTCGGTGACCTTCTCCGACGACGGGGACTCGTCCGTCGTCGGGTCGGTGGCCTTGACCTCGTCGCCGACGTCCACGTCCTCGATGGGTTTGCGGCTGCCGTCGGCCATGAGGACGAGAGTGCCCTCGGTGAAGCTGTTGGCCGAGGCCGCGACCCCGGCGAGGTCCGCGGCGCAGGACGTGTACTCCACCGCCGTGTCCAGCTTGTCCGCGGCCTCCGCGATGTCGTCGCCGTACTTGGCCGCCTTGGTCGCCATGCGGCCCGCCTTGGCCGCGCGGACCACGCCGGCTCCCGCGCCGCCCGCCAGGGCTCCGGCCACCGTGGCCGCGGCCCAGGCGCAGGCCTCCATGTCGCCCTTGGTAAGGCAGTTCTTGAAGTCGTTGAAGCCGGAGGCCTCGGCCGCGAACTCCAGGCCCGCCTTCAGGCCGTCCCTGATGTAGGGGGCCGCCGCGCGGGCGAACTCCGTCGCGGCCTGGACCGCGGTGGAGACCGTCTCCACGACCTCACCGGCCGCCGCGACCACCGCGTCCCGCAGGTCGGTCGCGGCCTGCGCCGCGTCCGCGATGACGTTGCGGGCGGTGTCCACCACCGCAGCGGGCAGGTTCGCCGCCGCGGAGACGATGTCCTTCGTCACCGATATCAGCGGCTTCACCGCCGCCGCTATCTCCGGTAGCGGGCTGTGCTGGATCGCGTAGGAGACGGCTGCCTTGGCCTTCTTGGTGATGGCCTTGGCGCGGGCCACCGCGGCCCGTTTCGCCGCCGCCGCTTTCTCGCGGGCCCACGCCGCCGCCGATTTCGCCGCCGACGTCGCCTTGCTCGCCACCCAGCTGACCGCCGAGGACACCTTCTGTGCCACCCAGCTGACGGCCGACTTGGCCTTGTTGTAGACCCACTTGGCCGCGTTGCTGATCGCCCGGCCGACCGCCTTCACCGCGGAGACCGCGGCCCGCCACGCCTTCTTGACGACCTTCTTGACCGCCCTCGCGGCCTTCTTGACACCGCTCTTGATCGCGCTGCCGACCTTCTTCACCCCGGAGGCGACCTTCTTGCACCAGCCGCAGCTCGGCCAGTGGCCGTCGGGGTCGACGTAGTCCAGCGGTGCGCCGGCGCCGTAGGTGTAGCGGTTGGCGAGGATGGAGGCGCCGCCCGCGTAGTTCACCGAGTCGCGGGAGTCGAAGGTGCCGGTGTCGGGGCTGTACCAGCGGGCCCCCATGTTCACCTGGTCGGTGTCGGGGTCGGTGTAGTCGCCCTGGTAGCCGAGTTCGCCCGCCACCTCGCCGGTACCGGAGTCCTCGACCTCCTCGCCGAACGGGCTGTACGTCGTCGAGTCCGCCAGCTCCGTCAGGTCCGCGTCGGTCGCGTCGAAGTCGCCGACCACGTCGCCGTGGGAGTCGGTCACGACCAGTTGCGCGGTGCCGTTCTCGGAGACCGACATCAGCTCGTCCATCGGGCCGCGGCCGTAGGAGGAGGCGCCGTCGCTGACCGGGTCGGGGCTGAGGCCCGCGTAGGTGAAGTCGGTGCCGTTGCGGGAGTCGACGCGGTCCAGGGAGTCGTAGTCGTAGGAGACGTCGCCGGCCTGGAGGAGGCGGTCGAAGGCGTCGAAGGCGAAGTCCTCGGTCAGGCCGGAGCTGGTGCGGGAGGCCAGGGTGCCGCGCGGGCTGTACGTGTAGGTGTAGTCGCCGTCGGACTGGACGCGGTTGCGTTCGTCGTAGACGGCGGTCTTGTCGCCCTCCCGGACGCGGTTGCCGGAGTCGTCCCAGTCGTACTCGGTGGTCGCGCCGTCGGCGGTCCAGGAGGTGAGGCGGCCGGCCTGGTCGTAGCCGTAGGTGTTGTCGGCCGCGTTGCTGCCGGTGACCTTCTTCGAGGTCAGGTGGTCGTTGTCGTCGTAGCCGTAGTCGATGGAGGTGACGGCCTGGCCGGTGCTGTTGGTCAGGGTGTCGGTGTCGATGCGGCCCAGGTCGTCGTAGCCGTAGGCGCGGCTCTGTCCGGCGCCGTAGGAGACCTGGCGGAGCATGCCGGAGGTGTCGTAGGCGTAGCTCTGGCTGGTGCCGGTCAGGGCGTCCTTGGCGGTGGACAGCTGCTGCTTGGTGTAGGTGAACAGCGACGTGCCGGTGGCGTCGGTGCGGCTGGTCAGCAGCCCGTCGTCGTCGTAGGCGTAGCTCGCCTCACCGGACGGGCCCTCGGCCGACAGCAGCAGGCCGCGGTCGTTGTACGTGTAGGTGTTGTCGCCGTCGGGGGTGGCGGCGGAGGTCAGGCGGCCCGCCGCGTCGTAGCCGTAGCTGCGGTCGGCGGTGGCGGTCTCGGCGCCGGTGCCGCTCTCCTTGACCAGCCGGCCGGTGTTGTCGTAGACGCGGGTCTGGGTGACGCCGCCGGGGGCGGTCGCCCGGACCGCCTGGCCCACCGCGTCGTAGGCCGTGGTCCAGGTGCGGTCGGCGGCGGCCGGGTCGGCCTCGGTGGCCGGTTCGATCACCGACTCGGCGAGTCCGAGGGTGTTGAACGTGTAGTACGTGGAGTTGCCGCGGCCGTCGGTGTAGCGGGTACGGTGGCCGGCCGCGTCGTAGCCGAAGGACGTGGTGATCGACTCGGTGTCGGTCACCGGCTCGGTCTGCTTGGTCAGGCGGCCCAGCGCGTCGTAGGCGTAGCGGGTGGTGTGGCCGAGCGGGTCGGTCGACGCCACCAGGTTGCCCGCGTCGTCGTAGTCGTAGCCGATGGTGCGCAGCGAGTTGCTGTTCGGGGCCAGGTCGGACTCGGAGACGAGGCGGCCGGCCTGGTCGTAGAGGAGGGAGGAGGTGCGGCCCAGGCCGTCGGAGCGGCGGACCTCGCGGCCGGCCAGGTCGTAGCCGAACTCGGTGACCGTGCCGCTGGGTTCGGTCAGCCGGACGACCTGGCCGAGGCTGTCGTAGGTGAACGACGTCTTCGCGCCGCTGGGGTCGGTCTGCTCGGTGACGTTGCCCGCGTCGTCGTAGGTGTAGCGGGTGGTGAACGCGTCCTCGTACGGCTCGCGGTCGATCTGCGTCTGGGTGACCGGGCGGTCCAGGTCGTCGTAGGTCGTCTCGGCGCGGGCGCCGGTCGGGCCGGTGACGGAGAGGACCTCGCCGGTGCGGGTGTAGGTGTACTTCCACTGGGCGCGGTCGTCGCCGGTGCCGGTGGGTTCGTCGCGGACGGTGACCCGGTTCAGCCGGTCGTAGCTGTAGCGGGTGACCTGGTCGAGGGGGTCGGTCGCCTCGACCACGTTGCCCAGCGCGTCGTAGCGGTACTGGGCGGTCGGGGTGACCGGCGTGTCCGTGCCGGGCGCGGTGTACGCGGCGCCCGTGGTGCTGATCTGCCGGCCCAGCCGGTCGTACGCGGTGCGGGTGACGTTGCCCAGGGGGTCCTGGACGGAGGTGGCGGCGCCGTAGGTGTCCAGGCCGACGATGGTCAGCGGGCGGGTGCTCTGCGCGGCGGCGCCGGCCTGCTCGGTGTCGACGGCGGGCGCCAGCGTGGAGATCTGGCGGCCCAGCGTGTCGTAGCCGTAGTCGGTGACGTTCCCGGCGGGGTCGGTCACGGTCTTGGTCAGGCCGCGCTGGTCGTAGGCGTACTGCGTGGTCAGCGTCTCGGTGCCGTTGTGGGTGATCTCCTTGGTGGCGTTGCCCGCGAGGTCGTAGACGTAGTCGACCTGCTCGGGGGTGGCGCTCACCGGCCACGGCACGTTGGACGGGTTGCCGCTGTTCTTGGTCGTGGTGACGTTGCCGGCCTGGTCGTAGGTGTAGGTGGTGCCGCGGGACAGGCCGCCGCGGTCGGTGACGGTGGAGGCGACGCGGCCGACGGCGTCGTAGCCGGTCTCGGTGACGGTCCGGCCGTTGTCGGTCGTCTCCTTGACGAGGTTGCCCGCGCCGTCGTACTCGTTGGCCTCCACGACGATGTCGCGGGTGGTGCCGTCGGCGTTGTGGAAGCCCTTGAGGGTGATCGACTTGACCAGGTCGTCGCCGTAGTACTGGTACTCCAGGGTGCGGCCCATGGCGTCGGTGTGCTGGGCGAGGCGGCCGGCCATGTCGTAGGCGTAGGACTGCATGACCAGGTCCTCGCCGGACCCGTCGGCGCCGTCGGGGTCGCCGTCCCAGTCGGTCAGGCGCACCTCGGCGATCATGTTGCGCGCGGTGTAGGCGTACTCGAAGCGGTTGCCGTTGCCGTCGACCATGAAGGTCTGGTTGCCGAACGGGTCGTAGCCGTAGGAGGTCTCGTTGCCCTCGGCGTCGGTGACGCGCACCGGGCGGCCGTGGTCGTCGAGTTCGTACGTCATCGAGCGCGGCAGGTCGGCGCCGACGACGTCGTCGATCTCCGTGGCCGTCACCACGCCGTCGGGGTCGTACGTGGTGGTGGTGCGCTGCTGGTGCTGGGCGCCGGTGACGGCGTCGCCGACCTGCGGGTCCAGGGAGGACACCAGACGGGACAGCTTGTCGTACGTATAGGTGGTGGTGACGCCGTTCGGCTGGCTGTCGGATATCTCGGTCTCGCTGGTACGGCGGCCGAGGGCGTCGTAGGTGTAGCGGGTGATCAGGCCGGACGGTTCGACGACCTCGGCGATGTCACCGCTGTAGAAGTAGGCGTAGCGGGTGACGGCGCCGCGCGGGTCGGTGCTGGTCTTCAGCAGGCCGGTGGGGGTGTTGCCGCCGTCGCGGGCCGGTTCCACACCCGTGGTGTAGCTGTTGAGGACCGAGCCGCTGTCGGGGTTCTTCTGGGAGAGCAGATTGCCGTTGTTGTCGTACTTGTACGTCGTCAGGTAGCGGTTGTCGGTGGCGCTGCTGGAGCGGGCGTCGCGGGTCTCAATGGGCAGGTCGATCCGCAGGTCCAGCTCGTCCAGGCCCGCCGGGTAGGTGGTGTACGAGGTGTGGCAGTCGCCCTTGGCCCGGCAGGTGGTCTGGCTGCTGACGTTGCCCCGGTCGTCGTAGCCGAGGGTGACGGTGTCGCCGGTCTCGCTGGTGGTGACGGTCTGGTAGCCGCGGTCGTCGTAGGTGTAGCTGCGGATCGCGACGCCGTCGACGGGGTGCCGGATGAAGTCGGGGCTGCCGTCGCCGTTGCCCGGCGGGGTGGTGCAGAACATCGGGTCGCCGGGGTCGGGCTCCGAGCAGACCTCGGTCGGCGGGGAGGTGGACGGGGACGGCTCGGGGGTTCCGTCGTACTCGCGCGTGCCCAGGCCCAGCGGTTCGCCGTAGCGCAGCAGCTGCGAGGTCAGGCCGTCGTACTCGTAGAAGTACGGCTGGCCGACCGGGTCGTGCACCTCGACGGTGCGGCGCAGGTCGTCCTCGTCGCCGAAGACGGCGGGGGCGCCCACCGCCCAGGTGCCGCCGTTGGCGTCGGTGTACTCGCCGACCCGGTCGCGGGCGGTGTCGTAGGACACCTCGGAGGCGGTGCGGCCGCTGGGCAGCGTCGTCTTCGTCAGCAGGTCGGCGGCCTTGGTGCCCAGGGCGTAGTGGGTGGAGACGGCCTGGGAGCCCAGCGGGTGGTGGTAGACGGCGACCTCGTCGATCGAGCCCGCGAAGGAGCGGGCCTGGGCACCGCCCCAGCCGGGCCAGCTCGCCGGGGAGCTGGGCCGGGCCGCGCCGATCTGGTTGTGGGTGAGGTTCTGCGCCTGGATCTGGCCGCCGGCCAGGGTGGCGGCCTGCTTGCCGTCCAGGTAGAGGGTCTGGGTGGCGCCGGAGACGGAGAGCACGGCGTGGTGCCACTTGCCGTCGTTGACGTTGGTGGTGGTGGCGGTCATGGGATGGGCGGTGCCGTCCCAGAACTGGCCGCGCAGCTTGCCGTCGGTGCCGACGTACAGGGTGGGTACGCCGGTGCCGGGGGCGGTGCCCCACGCCTTGTCCTGGTAGCCGATCAGCGGGCCGCCGACGCCGGTGGCGATGGTCTTGAACCACACCTCGACGGCCGCGTCCCGGCTCGCCTTCAGGGTGCCGCCGGGCAGGGTGACCCGGGAGGTGGTGCCGTTGAAGCCGGCGGCGGTGGAGGGGTCGCCGGTGACCGCGCCGGCGCCGCCGAGGGTGACGTCGCCGTACGTGCCGCGGTCCTTGCCGAGGTTCACCTCGATGGCGCTCTCGGCGGAGGTGCCCTCCTCCTCGCCGAGCCGCCAGTAGGACTCGGGGCGCGAGTCGCGCACCCCCGCCGCGTAGTGGCTGCCGGCGGTGTAGGTGTAGGCGGTGCAGCCGCCCGTGGGGTCGCAGACCTGGTCCAGGACGTCACCGGTGTAGGTGTACGTCCAGGCCAGCGCGGCCCCGTCGACCGCGTTGGTGGCGACCCGGGTGACGTGGGAGCCGGTCCAGGTGAAGGTCAGGGAGCGCTTGCTGCGCGGGTTCTCGGCCTTGACGAGCTTGCCGCCCGAGTAGGTGTAGTTGACGACGTTGGAGGTGGCGTCGGTGATCTTGACGAGCAGGCCGGTGTTGCTGAAGGCGTACGTCGTGCCCGACTTGTCCTGGAGGGTCCAGGTGCCGGCGGTGGCGTCCTGGGTCAGCTTGGCGAACCGGCCGGGCGGCGGCGCGTAGGAGCCGTCGGGGTTCTTGCCGAAGCGGACGTCGCGGCCGTCCGGGTAGCGGATGACGACGTTGCCGGTGCCGTCGTTGTCGGGGGTGAGCCGGATGTCGTAGCGGGTGGTCCAGCCGGTGCCGAAGGCCAGGTCGCGGCGCGGGTCGAGGCTGTTGTAGGTCCGCACCAGCGTCATGTCCGGGCCGACGCCGGCCAGGGAGGCGTCGATCGCCGAGGTCGCGTAGTTGCCGACCTGGGGGTCGAACTCCAGCTCCTGTCCCTCGCTCAGCCGGGAGGTGATCTCCGGCTGCGGGACCGAGGTGAGCAGGGCGATCTGCGCCGTGGGCACCTCGTTGCTCGCGTCCTTGGCGAAGCCGCGCCACAGGTAGGTCTTGTTCCAGGACAGCCGGCCGGCCGGGACGCTGTAGGCGGGGCTCGACTGGTAGGCCGAGGTGACGCAGTCGACGGGCTTGTCGTCCTCGCCCTGCTCGCAGACCTCGAACTTGTACTGGAGCGTCTGCCCGGCGGGCGCGTCGATGTCCACGGCGCTGGCCCACAACTGCGGGCTGAGCGTCTGCGCCTGGTAGCCGTTGGGCGGGTACTGCTCCTGCACCACGGGCGCGATGTCGAAGACCTGGAGGGAGAGCCGGCCGGGGGCGACCTGCTCGTCGGTGAAGACCGGGCCGCCGGACCTGACCATGCTGAAGTCCAGCAGGTAGGCGCCCGGCGGCAGCGCCTTGATGGTCGCGGTGAAGGTGGTCCTGGCGCCGTGGGCGACATTGGTGGTCAGGTTGGCGGCGCGCTGCTGGGTGACCAGCTTGCCGTCCTTGTCGTACGCCCGGTAGGCCAGGTAGTAGGCGCCGGGCGTCCAGGTCTGCGCGCCCTTGTTGGTGACGGCGACCTTGACCTGCCCGGCCTGGTTCTGCAGGACCGGCGGGTCGGGGACCGGCTGGGTGAAGGAGTAGCTCGCGTTGTACGGCGAGTGGGTGACGTACAGCTTGGGCGGGTTGGCCGTGCCGTGCCCGGCGAACTTCTTCCAGCCGAGGGAGTCGGTGGCCGAGGCCCGCACCGACAGGCCGTAGTTGGCCTGGTCACCGTCGACCCAGCGCTGGACCAGGTCGCGGCCGGACTTGCCGAGGTCGAACAGTTCGGAGGCGGCGGGGCAGGCGGACTTGGACTTGCCGGTCGCGATGTAGCCGTAGGCGAAGGACTTCGAGGCGAGGCTGCCGCCGACCGAGGGGCCGGGGTAGCTGAGGCCGGTGCCGGCGGACCAGTTCTCGGTGACCGGGTGGACCGACACCGGGCGGGCCTTGCAGGAGGCGGAGTCGTAGTTGGTGAGCTGGAGCTGGGCGCCGAAGATCTTGTGGTGCTGGAGCTCCTCGTCCAGCGACGGGAAGCCGAGGTAGGTGGCGGTCGCGCCGTCGGCGCCCTTGCCGACCTGGAGTTCGCTGGTGCCGACGACGGAGCCGCCGCTCTTGACGTAGACGCTGGTCTCGGCGGACGAGGTGTCCACGGAGGGGTCGACCTCGACCGGGAAGACCCGCTCCGGGGCCCGCAGCCAGTCGGCGTCGACGGTGATGCGCAGGGTCTGGCCGCCGCCGGCCCGCTCTACGAGGTCGTAGGTGACATCCTCGGAGCGGGCGGGGGCGCCCTGCTCGCCGCCGTGCCCCGAGTCCTCCATGAACCCGGCGGGGATGACGCCGGCGACGCGGCCCCGGGCGTCGGTCAGCTCTACGGCGCCGTCCGCGATCCGCGCCGTCAGCCCGTCCAGGGCGAGGGGGAAGTCGAAGGTCGTCGGGGCGTCGGCCGAGTGCAGGACCAGGGTCTCCTTGACGCCGCCGGCCTGGGACTCCAGCGTCAGGTCGGTGTCCGCGAGGACGCCCTCGTAGGTGACGGCGCTGCCCTCGGCGCTGCCCTCGACGCCGGCCGCGCCGCTCAGGCCGTACGACAGGCCGCCGCCTCCGGGGAGTTCGACGGTGGCCAGGCGCGCGGAGTCGGCCCGCTCGTCGATGCGTACGCCGACCGCGTCGGCGGTGTTGCGCCAGCCGTCGCCGTCCGCCCGCAGCTCCGTGTCGATGGGCCGCCAGTCGCCGTTCTCGTCGCGGTAGTTGACCGGCGTCGGCGACATCTCGGTGGTCCGGGTGCCGTCCTCGTTGGCGTAGGTACGGCTGAACCCGTCGCGCTCGGCGGGCAGTTCCTCGCTGTGCTCGGCGTCGAAGCCGGTGACCTCGGCGGCCGGCGGGGCGACGGCCTCGGCCTTGTTGCGGGCCTTCTTCTCGGCGGCGGCGACACTGCCCTTCTTCACCGTCGTCGGGTACTTCGACCGCAGGGTCCGCGGCGCCTTGGTGTTGGCGTCCCGCTCGCCGACCAGGTGGTCCTTGCCGTCGGCGGACGCCCACCGCTGGTCGGGGGCCGAGCGGCCCCGGGGGTCCTCGGGGAAGAGCGGGATGCCGGTGCCGGACAGCGCCAGGGAACTGGCCGTGATCACCGACGCCAGGAGGATGCCGAGGGCCATGCCCCAGCGGCTGCGACGCAGGCGACGGGACAGCAGTCTTCGGACGACTCTCCGGTAGTCAGGCACAGCTCCCCCTCAGCACCACATGTGGGTCATGAATCGACTTATGGATCCTGAGAGTTGTATGAAGATTCTGTCCAGACGATCACCAACTGTCCATCTGTTTGTCATGTACACGCGTCAGCTGTTCATCTCCGCGCCACTGCACCGTTAACCCAAAGCTGCTTACCGTCCCCCTGCCAGGGGGTGCGCAATCATGTCGAACCGCTGCTTCCCTGCTCGGAATCACCGCACTGAGCTGGAAGGACGTCCATGAGATCCGCATCGGGCAGACGGTTCGGCCGTCGCGTGGTCACGTCGACCGCGGCGACAGCCGCCGCCCCTCCCGTCGTTCACATGTCGACACGACGCCCTTACGCCGGTGCACGGTCCCGGGGTTCGGACGTCCGGCCCGTCCGGGAGCAGCAGACCTCCGACGCGGCGGCGACCGACCCCACCGCCTCCCCAGCCGTCCTCGCCTCCCCCGCCGTCCTCGCCTCCCCCGCCTCCCGCTCCACCACCGGCGACGGCGCCGCCCAGCCCGCCCCGACCCGTACGGAGCACGGCCTCCCCGCGCCGGCGCACGGGTAGCGCCAGCGCCAGGCCCACGAATGTCCCCTTCGGGGGGGAGCCGTCACCGCAGACGCGCCGCCCCCTCCTCCAGCCGTCCCGTGCCCCGGGGCGACCAGATCACATGAAGTCCGGAAGGATGCCGATGAGACCCCTGTCACCCCTGTCCCGTCGACTGCTCAGCCGTCGGGTCATCGCGATCACCACCGCGGCCGCCGCGCTTCCCATAGCCATGACCACCACCTCGGGCACCGCCCAGGCCGCGGACGAGATCACCTGCACGTCGACCGGCGCCCTCTACTCGGTCACCACCGAGGGAAGCCTGCTGCGGCGCAACGTCGCCGACCCGGCCGGCGCGACGGGCTCGCTCCCCGAGGCCGGCACCATCGACTCCGGCTGGAACCAGTACCCGCGCGTACTGACCGCCAACGGAGCGACCTTCTACGGCATCAAGTCGGACGGCCTGTACTTCAGCCACCGGGACGGGTCGACCGGCACCTGGGACGTCCACCACCGCAAGATCAGCGACTCCTACGGCAGCTACCGCCTGGACGCCAACCGCAACAAGATCAGCGCGGACCGGGGCGGCAACCTCTGGTTCGTCGACGGCGACGGCGACCTGCGCTACGCCCGCTACACCAGCTCCACCAACACGTGGAGCGCGGACAGCAACAAGAAGATCGCCTCGGGCTGGGGCCGTTACAGCTTCATCGTCGCCACCGAGCTGGGCGTGGTCTACGGAGTCGACTCGGCCACCGGCGACCTGACGCGCTCACGCTACGACTTCACCAGCCAGCGGTGGATCGAGCAGCACCGCACGGTCAGCTGGGCGGACTGGCGCGACACCGAGGACCTCACCTCCTTCGGAGGCGACACCATCCTCCGCGTCAAGCCCAACGGAGAGGTACGTCAGTACCGCTACCGGGAGGACGCGGGCAACTTCGATCCCTACAACGTGCTCCTCGGCAGCGGCAGCTGGTGGGCCGGCTACACCAGCGTGACCGGTGCGCCGGACGCCTGCCGCCTGGCCGCGAACCACACTCCGGCGAAGCCCTCGGTCAGCGTCGAGTCCGCCACCCCGACCAGCGTGCTCCAGGCGTCCAGCGGGGAGGTCGAGTACGCCTACACCGACAACATCGGGCGTCTGGTCCACGGCCGGCAGACCGACCCGTCGGACTTCAACTCCGTGCAGTGGACGACGGTCTCGGGCAACGAGGCGTTCTCCGGGCAGCCGACGCTCTCCGAACAGCCGGACGGCCGCACGGCGCTGACCGCGCAGAACGTCAGCAGCGACATCTGGTGGCGGCGGCACGCCGCGAGCAGCCCGGACTGGGGCGACTGGATCAACCTCGCCGGCGCGATGGCGGAGCACCCGACGACCGGGAAGACGGCGGACGGAGTGCTCGCGCAGTTCGCCGTGGACGCCGACGGCAAGCCCTGGTACCGCGTCCAGCAGCGGGCCAACGTGGACTTCATGGGCTGGATGCCGCTGAGCGGCGAGGGCTTCTCCGGTCCGCTCACCGCCGTCACCGTCCGCAACGGCATCCAGCTCTTCGGCACCGACGCGAACGGCACCCTGCGCACCGCGACCTTCAGCAACGGCGGCGTCGGCACCTGGACCACCCTGGGCGACCAGGCCATCACCGGCACCCCGTCCGTCATCGTCTACCCCGGCTACCGCCTCGGCGTCTTCGCCCGCGACACCGCCGGCCACATCGTCCACCTCACCCAGACCGCCGAGGGCGCCGCCTTCCCGGCCGCCTTCAGCCAGGTCGGGGACAAGACCTTCGCCGGTTCCCCGTCCGTCGTCATCAGCCCGCTCACCGGCATCACCGAGATCATGGCGCGCGCCGACGACGGCTTCGTCTACAACACCGGCGAACAGGCCCAGGGCTCCGGCACCTGGCGTGCCTGGAACCAGGAGACCTTCGAAGCGGCGGCCACCGACCCCACCGCCTTCACCTACACCAACACCTCCGGCCCCACCTGGGCCTTCTCCTACCGCACCAGCAGCAACCAGACCCGCGTCTACCGGGCCTCCAGCGCCGTCACCGCCTTCCGCAGCGAGAGCAGCGGCAGCAGCGACAGCAAGGCCAAGCCCGCCCCCGTCTTCGAGAAGAACGAACTCCCCGCACCCCCCGCCCCGTAACCACGCCTGACACCACTACCGACAGCACGACCGACACCACGACCGGGACCGGCGCCGCCAGCGGGCCGGTCCCGGTCCGGCGTCCGCGGGACGCCGCGCGGGGTCAGGCCCCGCACTGCCTGAGCAGCGCGTCCCGGTCCGGCGTGGTCACCGCCAGCTCGTACTTGACGGCGACCTGGGCGAACCGGACGGCGTACGCGCACCGGACCTTCTTGTTCGGCGGCAGCCAGGACGCCGGCCCGGAGTCCCCCTTGGCCGAGTTGGCGGGGCCGTCGACCGGCATGAGATTGAGGGGGTCGTTGGCCAGTTGCCGCCGCTTCTTCTCCTCCCAGCGCGAGGAGCCCATCTGCCAGCTGTAGGAGAGCGGGACGACGTGGTCGATCTGCACCTCGGCGGCGTCCTGCTTGCGCCACTCGATGGTCTTGGCGGTGTACGGGTCGTCCAGCGTCATGGAGACGACCACGCAGTCGGAGCCGGACTTGAACTCCAGCTCCTGGCCGTCGCGCTGGAGAATGTCGTTGCGGGTGTCGCAGCCGTTGCGGGCCAGCGGGACCCCGTCGGCGGTGTCCATCCAGGCGTAGCCGAACTCGTCCCGGTCGTAGCCGGTCTTCGGGCCGCGGCCCTTGGTGTCCAGTCGCTCGATGAGTTCCCGGGCGGAGGTCCGGTCGGCGTCGCCGGTGACCACGGCGAGGCCGGGCTTGGTCCCGTCCGGGTTGCTCAGCGGGCTCACGGCGTGCCCGGCGGCGGGTTCCGCTTCCGCGCCGCTCCCGCCGCTCCCCGACGACGCGCTCCCGCCGTCCTCCAGACTGTCGCACCCGGTGACCAGGGCCAGAGTCAGTGCCGCGCACGCGGCCCATCCGTTTCGCATCCTGCTGTGCCGCGTCACACGCGCCTCCCCTTGCTGTTCCTCGCCGTACCACCGTAGCGATCGAGAGGTCCAGACCATATAGGGCCTTAATGGGCGTACGCGTCATATGGGGCGTACGGTCGGAAAAGAGTCTCGTCTCGGAAGGAGTTCCTGCATGGGCTTCCTCGACAAGGTCAAGAGCATGGCCGGCAAGGACAAGGACAGGTCACGGAAGATGTCCGACGCCGCCGAGAAGCAGGTCAACAAACGGACCGGCGGCAAGTACGAGAAGCAGGTCGACGCCGCTCAGCGGCAGGCCGAGGGCCGGCTCGGCATGGGCAGGCGGGGCGGCGACCGACCGGACCAGCACTGACGCCCTGAGGGGTGGGAGGCCGTCCGCGGTGCCACACCGGGCACCGCGGACGGCCTTCGCACGGGCCGCGCATCCGGGGTGCTACGACCCCAGCACGGACGTCAGGAACTCCCCGACCCAGCCCAGCAGCTCCCGCCCGACCAGCGGTTTCCCGCCGACCTTGGCGGTCTTCGGACGCGGTACGAGCACCTGGTGGGCGGTCGCCTTGATGACCGTTCCCGGGTACAGGCGCTTGAGCCGCAGCTCCTGCGACTCCCGCAGCTCGACCGGCGCGAACCGGATGTTGTTGCCCTGGAGCACGATCTCGCCGACGGCGCACGCCCGCGCGAGCATCCGCAGCCCCGCCACCAGCAGCAGGTTCTCCACGGGCTCGGGGAGTTTGCCGTACCGGTCGACCAGTTCCTCCCGTACGGCCTTGATGTCCTCCTCGCTGTTGGCGGAGGCGATGGAGCGGTACGCCTGGAGGCGCAGCCGCTCGCCGGGGGCGTAGTCGTGCGGGACGTGCGCGTCGACCGGCAGCTCGATCTTGACCTCCAGCGGCGGCTCCTCCTCCGCCCCGCCCTCCAGGGCGGCCCGGTAGTCGGCCACCGCCTCGCCGACCATCCGCACGTACAGGTCGAAGCCGACGCCCGCGATGTGCCCGGACTGCTCGCCGCCGAGCAGGTTGCCCGCGCCGCGGATCTCCAGGTCCTTCATCGCCACGTACATGCCCGCGCCCATCTCGGTGTGCTGGGCGATGGTGGCGAGCCGCTCGTGGGCCGTCTCGGTCAGGGGCTTCTCCGGCGGGTAGAGGAAGTACGCGTATCCGCGCTCCCGGCCCCGGCCCACCCGGCCGCGCAGCTGGTGGAGCTGGCTGAGCCCGAAGTTGTCGCCGCGCTCGACGATGAGCGTGTTGGCGTTGGAGATGTCGATGCCGGACTCGACGATCGTGGTCGACACGAGCACGTCGAACCGCTTCTCCCAGAAGTCGACCACGACCTGTTCCAGGGCCTGCTCGGACATCTGGCCGTGGGCGGTGGCGATCCGCGCCTCGGGCACGATCTCGCGCAGCCGCGCCGCCGCCCGGTCGATGGACTCGACGCGGTTGTGGATGTAGAAGACCTGGCCCTCGCGCAGCAGCTCGCGGCGGATGGCGGCGCCGATCTGTTTCTGCTCGTAGGGGCCGACGAAGGTCAGCACCGGGTGCCGTTCCTCCGGCGGGGTGGTGATCGTCGACATCTCGCGGATGCCGGTGACCGCCATCTCCAGGGTGCGGGGGATGGGCGTGGCGGACATCGTCAGCACGTCCACGTTGGCCCGGAGCTTCTTCAGCTGCTCCTTGTGCTCGACGCCGAAGCGCTGCTCCTCGTCGACGATGACCAGCCCGAGGTCCTTGAACTTGGTCTCGGAGGAGAACAGCCGGTGGGTGCCGATGACGACGTCGACCGAGCCGTCCCGCAGCCCCTCCAGGGTCGCCTTCGCCTCGGTGTCGGTCTGGAACCGCGACAGCGCCCGCACCTTCACCGGGAACTGCGCGTACCGCTCGCTGAACGTCCCGAAGTGCTGCTGCACCAGCAGGGTGGTGGGGACGAGCACGGCGACCTGCTTGCCGTCCTGGACGGCCTTGAAGGCGGCGCGGACCGCGATCTCCGTCTTGCCGTACCCCACGTCACCGCAGATCAGGCGGTCCATCGGGACCGTCTTCTCCATGTCCTCCTTGACCTCGGCGATGGTGGTGAGCTGGTCGGGGGTCTCCGCGTAGGGGAAGGCGTCCTCCAGCTCCCGCTGCCACGGCGTGTCGGCCCCGAAGGCGTGCCCGGGGGCCGCCATCCGGGCGCTGTACAGCTTGATGAGGTCGGCGGCGATCTCCTTGACCGCCTTCTTCGCCCGCGCCTTGGTCTTGGTCCAGTCGGCGCCGCCGAGCCGGTGCAGGGTGGGCGCCTCGCCGCCGACGTACTTGGTGATCTGCTCCAGCTGGTCGGTGGGGATGTAGAGGCGGTCGCCGGGCTGGCCGCGCTTGGCGGGCGCGTACTCCACCACCAGGTACTCCCTGGTCGCCCCCTGCACGGTGCGCTGCACCATCTCGATGTACCGGCCCACGCCGTGCTGCTCGTGGACGATGTAGTCGCCCGCCTCCAGGGTGAGCGGGTCGATGGTCTTGCGGCGCCGGGCCGGCATCCGCGCGCCCTCGCGCCCGGCGGCCTTCTGCCCGGAGAGGTCGGTCTCGGTGAGCACGGCGAGCTTGAGCCCCGGTTCCACGAACCCGTGGTCGATCGACCCGCAGGCCACGTGCACGACGGACGGACTCAGCTCACCGAGCCCGGCCGACTTGGCACCGGGTACGTCGAGGCGGGCCGCGATCCCCTCGCCGCCCAGCACCTCCACCGTGCGGGCGGCGGTGCCGTGCCCCTCGGTCACGTACGCCACCCGCCAGCCGTCGGCGAGCCAGCCCTTGGTGTCGGCCAGCGCCCTGGCGGTGTCGCCGCGGTAGGTCTCGGGGGCGTGCATGCCGAGCTTGAGGGTGCCGGCGTCCAGTTCCTCGTCGGCGGCGAACGGCGACACCGACCACCACATCATCCCCAGCTCACGGGCCCGCTCCCGGACGTCCGCGAGGGACCACAGGGAGGCGGCGCCGACGTCGATCGGCGCCTCACCGCCGCCGGCGGTCGCCGCCCAGGACGCCTGGAGGAACTCCTGGCTGGTCGCCACCAGGTCGGCGGCCCGCGTCCGCACCCGCTCGGGGTCGCACACGACGGTCATGGCGCCGCCGGGCCCCTGCGGCAGTACGTCGAGCAGCAGCTCCATGTCGTCCACGAGGACCGGCGCGAGGGACTCCATGCCCTCCACCGCGATCCCCTCGGCGATCTTGCCGAGCAGCTCCCCCAGCTCGGGGTGGTCCTCGGCGAGGGCGGCGGCCCGCTCCCGCACCTCGTCCGTCAGCAGCAGTTCCCGGCAGGGCGGGGCCCACAGTCCGTGTTCGGCCACCTCCAGGGAGCGCTGGTCGGCGACCTTGAAGTAGCGGATCTCCTCGACGTCGTCGCCCCAGAACTCGATCCGCAGGGGGTGTTCCTCGGTCGGCGGGAACACGTCGAGGATGCCGCCGCGCACGGCGAACTCGCCCCGCTTCTCCACCAGCTCCACCCGGGCGTACGCGGCGGCCGCGAGGGCCTGCACGACCTCTTCGAGGTCAGCGCTCTGCCCGCTCCTCAGCGCCACCGGCTCCAGGTCCCCCAGTCCCTTGACCTGCGGCTGAAGCACAGACCGCACGGGCGCGACGACGACCGAGACGGGCCCCGTCTCGGGGTCGTCGGCCCGGGGGTGGACCAGCCGCCGCAGCACCGCCAGCCGCCGCCCCACGGTGTCGCTGCGCGGGCTGAGCCGCTCGTGCGGCAGCGTCTCCCAGGACGGGTACTCGACCACGCCCTCGGGCGGCAGCAGCGAGCGCAGGGCCGCGACCAGGTCCTCCGCCTCCCGCCCGGTCGCCGTGACGGCGAGCACCGGTCTGCCCGTCTCACGGGCCAGCGCGGCCACCGAGAAGGGCCGGGCGGCGGGCGGGCCGACCAGGTCGACATGCATGCGGTTGCCGTCGCCGGCCGCCGCGATCGCTTCCGCGAGGGCGGTGTCCTTGACGAGGGCGTCGAGCAGACCGTGCAGGCTCATGGAGGGGCGCTTTCCGTCCGTGGGAGTACGTGGGATGTCCCGGGTGTGCAACACGACGGGCCCGACACGCGGTGCGGGCCGGGGGTGTCCAGCGTACGTCGCCGCGGCGGTGGACGCCGGAGCCTGTGGACAGCGCCGGTGCGGTCCCCGGACGATGTCTTCTTCCCTGCCGATCACACAACGGCTACCGTCGGCGGCACGGCGCGGGCACCGGCCCGCCCGGCCCGCTCGGGGCGACGGGGGTGTGTGATGGTGACGCTGGGAGTGTTCTTCGGGCTCCTCATGGTCGTGGTGGCGGGGCTGGTCTGGAAGATCTCCCGGCGCGGGAGCGGGCCGACGCGGAACGCCGAGGGGCTGCGCATCGAACAGGCACACCGCCGAGCGGCCGACCGGGCCCGGCGCTCCTACGACGCGATCTCCCAGCACGACACGCTGCCCTTGGGGGACAGGTACCACGACAGGCGATGACGGCGGGGGATCACCGGTGAGGGCCTGCCGCCGGCACTTCAGCACAGCGACCAGCCGCAATGCTGTCTCCGCTACGGCCCGAGCATGTCCAGCAGGTGATCGTCCAGGTCGGCGGCCCAGTGCTCACGCCGCCAGGGCCTGAGCTCCTGCCGTACCTGCCGCAACCGCAGTGCCGGTACCCGCCCGCCGGTGCCGGCGGCCGCGGCCACGCAGTCGTGGAGGAGTTCGGCCGCCGCCCGCGGTTCGCCGAGCCGGACCCGGGCCAGCGCCTGGTCGGCGGTGATGATCGCGCGTTGTACCCGCTCCCGGGGAGTAGCCAGCGCACCGGCCGCCCGGGCGAACCGGTCGTGCGCCGCCGCCGGGTCGCCGACATACAGGTCGCAGACCCCCTCGAAGCCGCGCAGATGCGCTGCCGAGAATGCCGTGGGCGCCGGATCTCCGGCGTGATCGGCGTCCATGTCGTACCAGGCGAGCTCCAAGGCGGCGGCTGTCTGCCGGTCGTGTCCGGCCCGGGCGGCGAGTTCGGCCTGCAACGCGTGTGCGCGAGACCGGATCAGCGTGCTCTCCCCGGTGCGCGCCGACCGTACCGCTCGGTCCGCCAGGCGCGTGGCGCTGTCGAGCCCCGGGGCCGAGTACAGGGCAACGAGCGCGTGACTCATGTGGACCCCGGCTTGCGTCCACGGTTGCTCCAGCAGACCGGCCTGCCGAGTGCCCTCGGTATACAGTGCACGCGCCGCGGAGTCGTCCCTGGTCTCGAAAGCCAATCTGCCGGCCAGCATCGCCCCCGCGACCGCGATCACCCGCAGTCGTGCGACGAGCGGCTCCGGGACCGGGCCGGCAAGAAGGCGCCGGGTGGCTTCGACAGCGGGGGCGAGGAGCAGTTGGAGGCGGACCATCGGGAGCGAGCCGACCTCCGCGTTGACGTCCTCGATGATCGAGGCGAGTCCCATCAGAGTGTCCTCGTCGGTCCGCGCCGGGTCGGCCAGGGCAGCGGCGAGACCGGTGTGAACACCGGGGGCGAGGAGTGCGAACATCCCGCCACCGTCGGTGGCCGCGCGAAGCATGGTGGTGCGCAGTTCTGAGACGCGCCCCTCGCTCTCCCCCAGCAGGCCGAGGGCGTCCAGGTAGTAGGCGAAGTCGGAGCCGGTGCCGAGTGCGGTCTCACCGGCAGGGGAACGGGCGTAGACGTGCGCGAGGAGTAGTTGGTACCGCTCGTCCGGAAGACTTGGTTTCGCTGACTCCCAGCGGGCGACCGAGCGCTGGACAGCGGCGACGCCCGGCAGCGAAGGCTGACCGAGTTCAGCCGCGCCCGAGATCAGCGCACGGGCGAGGCCGGCCAAGGACAGACCGCGCCGCTTGCGCAGTGCTTTCAGTGCGGCTGCCCCCGCAGCCTTGTCCGTCATGTCCTCATCGTGCAGCAAACGGCTGCCTACACGGGCACGATCAGATGGGGTTTCCCCATATCGCGTGTATACGTCAACGTCTGCCATGTCCCCGACTGCGCCTGCCCGGCCCCGGGGAATCCGATCGTCATCGTGCTGTGGTCGACCATCCACCGGTTGCGCGCGTGGTACGCGGCCGTGTTCAGCTCCGGGGCTCGGAGCTGAACGATGTCTGTGAGGCGGTCACGCACCCGGACGATGGCCTGCCGTGCCCCCTCCGGCTGCTGCTCCACCGTGCCGGGGACGACCACGGTCAGACCTGCCGTGGTGTTGCTGGCGAGCCAGAGTAGGGCAAGGGAGTCGATGCCCTTCGCACCACCGACGTGGAAGTGGGCGCCGTCCGCGAAGGGCTTGAGGTACTCACCGAACAGAGCGGCGTACTCAGTGGGACCACGATGCCCCGTGCTGCGGGTGCCGGTGATAGTCACCGAACGCTCAGTCAAGATCGACTCCATGTCACAGGTTGTCATATCCCACCAGGAGACGGGCGTTTGAAACCGTGTGTGCGAACGCCGACGCCCCGGCCCTGAGGCCAGGTCCGCCGGCCGAACACGTCCCGTCACAAGAACCCCGCGACCGCGCGAACGGCCCGGGGGCGTGGCCGACGCTTCGAAGGAGCGACGACATGACAGACCTTATCCACGCGGCTCGGCGGTGGCTGAGGAGCGCCCTGCACCAGCCGTCCGCCCAGGACGGGCCGGTGAGTGTGGCTGACGCCCCGGTCGGGGAGGTGCCGATGCCGGTGCCCTACGGCCCGGCTTGGGTCCTGCCGCCCGCCGACCGGTCATCGCTGTACGCCGCGGGAATCGGCCGGTGAACGCCCCCGAAACCGACTGGCAGCGCGCCTACCGCCAATGGTTCGAGCACGCCCGTGGGTGTGAGGTGTGCGGGCGGGTCGCCACCGTTGCCGAGGGGTGTGACACGGGGCGGGAGCTGTGGGGCGCGTACCGGCTCGCCCGGGTCGGCGGAGGCGCCAAGTGGTCATGACCATCGAGGTCTACCGGATCGACCCGCGGACCGGCGCGCGGACCCAGGTGCGGGAGAAGCGGACCGTCACCCCGGACTCACTGCCGGAACTCTTCGGCCGGTTTCCGCCCTGTGCCTGTCCGCGCTGTCGCTGACGCGTACGGCGCCGGGGAGTCCCCCGTGGCTCCCCGGCGCCGTCCCCCGTGTCCCCCGTGCACGGTGGTTCTTCGGTGGTTCTTCGGTGGTTGCCCGGTGGCTACTCCGTCGCGATCGCGTTCAGGACGTTCATGCGGCCCGCGCGGAACGCCGGGATCAGGGCGGCGAACAGGCCCACGAAGGCGGAGGCGACGAAGACGCCGGTGATGGTCGGCCAGGGGATGTCCAGGACGTTCAGGCCCTCCAGGGCGAGGAGTTGCTGGGCGGTGGTGCCCCAGCCCATGCCCAGGCCGAGGCCGAGCAGGGCGCCGAAGAGGGCGATGACCACGGACTCCAGGCGGATCATGCGGCGCAGCTGGCGGCGGGAGAGGCCGATGGCGCGCAGCAGGCCTATCTCACGGGTGCGTTCGACGACCGAGAGGGCCAGCGTGTTCACCACGCCGAGGACCGCAACGATGATCGCCAGGGCGAGGAGGCCGTAGACCATGTTCAGCAACTGGCCTATCTGGTCCTTCAGTTCCTGCTTGTAGTCGGTCTGGTCGCGGACCTGGTACTGCGGGTAGGGGTCGAGGGACTTCTTCAGCGCCGCGTACGCCTCGTCCGTCCGGCCGTCAGCCGCCTTGGCGAACATGATCGTGTTCGGGGGGATCGCGGAGGCCGGGAGGTACTTCCGCATCGTGTCGATGCTGAGGTACCGGGCGCCCTGGTCGATCGACGTGTCGTCGTCGGTGATGGCGGCGACCTTCAGCTTCGCGGTCCTGCCGCCCTCGAAGGCGACGGAGATCGTGTCGCCGATGCCGACGCCGTGCTTCTTCGCGTAGTCCGAGCCGACCGACATCGCGTCCGCGCCGTACGCGTCCGACAGGTCGCCGGCCGTGGTCGGGCGGCGCAGGTCCTCGGCGTAGGTGGCGTCGGCGGCCGTGACGCCGCTGTCGTCCTTCTTGCCGTCGGGCGAGGTCAGCGTGGCGTCGAGCATCTTGTAGCGGGTGACGTGGTCCAGGCCCGGCGTGTCCAGCATCGCCCGCTCGGCCTGCGGGACGATCCGCTGATTGCCCTGGACGATGAAGTCCGCGCCGACCGACTTGTCCAGCTCGCTGGTGGCCGAGGCGACCATCGAGGAGCCGACCACCGACAGACAGGCCACCAGGGCCAGGCCGATCATCAGGGCCGCGCCGGTCGCGCCGGTGCGGCGCGGGTTGCGCAGGGCGTTGCGCTCGGCCATGCGGCCCACCGGTCCGAAGGCCCGCAGCAGCACCGCGCTGATCACACGGACGACCACACCGGCCAGCAGTGGGCCGATGACGACGAAGCCGATCAGCGACAGGACCACGCCCGCGCCGAGCATCAGCGCGCCGTCGCTCGCCTTGTCCGCCGTACCGGCCAGGTACAGGGCCGCACCGCCCGCGCCCGTGAGGACGAGGCCGATCACGGCGCGCAGCACGCCCGCCCTGCCGTCGGCCGGAGTTCCGGCGTCGCGCAGCGCGGCCATCGGGGAGACCTTGCCGGCGCGGCGGGCCGGCAGATAGGCGGCGAGGACGGTGACCACGACACCGAGGACCAGGCCGACGACCGGGGTGGCCGCCTTCACGGTCAGGTCGTCCGTGGACAGGTTCATGCCCGCCGCCGACATCAGCTGCATCAGGCCGACCGCGATGCCGACCCCCGCCGCGACACCGAGGACCGACCCGACGACACCGAGGAACAGCGCCTCGATCAGCACCGAACGGTTGACCTGGCGGCGGGAGGAGCCGATGGCCCGCAGCAGGCCGATCTCGCGGGTGCGCTGGGCGACCAGCATCGAGAAGGTGTTGATGATCAGGAAGATGCCGACCAGGAACGCGATCCCGGCGAAGCCGAGCATGGCGTACTTGATGACGTCCATGAACTCGCCGACGTCCGAGCGGGCTTCGTCGGACGCTTCCTTCGCCGTCTGGATCTTGTAGCTGCCGCCGCCGTCCAGGGCCCGGGAGACGTCCCGCTTGAGGGTCTCGTCGGAGACACCGGCCGCCGCCGTCACGTTGAGCTGGCTGAACCGGTCCGCGCCGCCGAGCAGTTGACGCTGGGCGGTGGCGGTGTCGAAGTAGATGACCGCGGCGCCGGGGTTGGTGACGGTGAAGGAGGCGATACCGACGATCCGCGCCGTGAAGTCACCGGTCTGCGCGATGGTGCGCAGCTCGTCACCGATCTTCAGGCCGTGCTTGTCGGCGGTGTCGGAGTCGACCATCGTCTCGGTGGGGCCGCGCGGCGCGTGCCCCTCGGTGATCTCCATCGACCGCAGGTCGTTCCTGGTCCAGTTGCCGGCGATGGTCGGGGCGCCGCTGGTGGCTCCCACGTTGTCGTCGGCGTCGTCGACGACCGTCACGTTCATCGAGGCGACCGCGCCCTCGACCGCCTTCACACCCTCCACCGAGCGGACCTTCTCCAGCTCGGACGCCGGCAGCGAGACCGGCACCCCGCTCTGCGGCGTGTCCTCGGCCTCGGCGTCCTTCGGGGCGACCGTCACGTCCGAGGAGGTGACCGCGAAGAGCTTGTCGAACGTCGTGTTCATCGTGTCGGTGAACACCAGCGTGCCGCAGACGAAGGCCACCGACAGCAGCACCGCCACCGCCGACAGCGCCATCCGGCCCTTGTGCGCGAAGAAGTTGCGCATCGAGGTCTTCAGGACGGTCATGAGGTACGCCCCCGGGCGTCGAAGTCCTTCATACGGTCCAGGACGGCTTCTGCCGTGGGGGCGCGCATCTCGTCGACGATGCGGCCGTCCGCCAGGTACAGCACCCGGTCCGCGTAGCTCGCGGCCACCGGGTCGTGGGTGACCATCACGATGGTCTGGCCCAGCTCGTCCACCGACTTGCGCAGGAAGCCCAGTACCTCCGCGCCCGCGCGGGAGTCCAGGTTGCCGGTCGGCTCGTCACCGAAGATGATCTCCGGCCGGGCGGCGAGCGCCCGCGCCACCGCCACCCGCTGCTGCTGGCCGCCGGAGAGCTGGGTCGGCCGGTGCTTGAGCCGCCCGGCCAGCCCCACGGTGTCCACGACCTGGCCCAGCCACGCCTTGTCGGGCTTGCGGCCGGCTATGTCCATCGGCAGCGTGATGTTCTCCAGCGCGTTCAGCGTCGGCAGCAGGTTGAACGCCTGGAAGATGAAACCGATCCGGTCCCGGCGCAGCTGCGTGAGCTTCTTGTCCTTCAGCCCGGTGATCTCGGTCTCGTCCAGGTGGATCTGCCCGGACGTCACCGTGTCGAGCCCGGCGAGGCAGTGCATCAGCGTCGACTTTCCGGAGCCCGAGGGCCCCATGATCGCGGTGAACTCCCCCCGCGCGATGTCCACGTCGACCTGGTCCAGGGCGACGACGCGGGTCTCCCCCGACCCGTACGCCTTCACGACCTGCCGCGCCCGCGCGGCGACGGCCGTACGTCCTCCAGTACTCCCGTGCCTGGGAATGGTCACGGCCGATGTCATGGCAAGTCTCCTATGTCGGTCATCAAATGAGCCGCCGGTACCCCGGCGTACGCAACGTGTGTGAAGGCCGGGCGGCCGACGTGCCCGCCCCGCGAAGAAGTCTCGCCGCCCGCGGCACCCGCCCGCGATGGTGTTCAGCGCAGTCTTCTCCTGAGGAAAACCCCACCCCCGCAGGTCCGGTTCACCGCCCCCCAGCGGCGTAAAGCAAGGTTAAGGACGGAGCCGGGCCCCTCTCGTCCTCCGTCGGTACGAACCCTCCCCGAGCCGTAGTACGGAGGTACCCCTAGGGGCAGTCCACCGTCCGGTGGAGAACGTCTCAGGGTCGGTCTCCACCCTCGGGACCACCCGACCTGCACCCGACCCGCACCCGGCCTGCGCCCGACCCGCACCCGGCCTCACGCTCCCGGCCTCCCGGCCCGCGCCCTCCCGTCGCGTCCACCTCAAGTGCGAAGCTGATATCCCCAGTTGAGGAGGGCTGCACAGTGGACGGCACGGCGGACGGCACGGCGGACGGCACCAAGGACGCGGTACGGGACACCGCTCGGGCCGGCGGCGGCGGACGGCGGGGCGCGGTCGTCGCCGCGCTCATGCTGGCGATGGCGCTGGCGGCCCTGGACGCCACGATCGTCTCCACCGCCGTCCCGCAGATCGTCGGCGACCTCGGCGGCTTCTCCGTCTTCTCCTGGCTCTTCTCCGGCTACCTGCTGGCCGTCACCGTCACCCTCCCCGTGTACGGCAAGCTCTCCGACACCTTCGGCCGCAAACCCGTCCTGGTCGCGGGCGCCGCCCTGTTCCTGCTGGGCTCGCTGCTGTGCGCGCTCGCCTGGAACATGGCCGCCCTGATCGCCTTCCGCGTCGTACAGGGCCTGGGCGGCGGCGCGCTCCAGGGCACCGTGCAGACCCTCGCCGCCGACCTGTACCCGCTCAAGGACCGCCCGAAGATACAAGCGCGCCTCTCCACGGTGTGGGCGGTCTCCGCGGTCGCCGGGCCCGGCCTGGGCGGGGTCCTCGCCGCGTACGCCGACTGGCGGTGGATCTTCCTCGTCAACCTGCCGGTCGGCGCGGTCGCCCTGTGGCTCATCGTCCGCCACCTGCACGAGCCCGAGCGGAAGAACGGCGGCACGCGCGCGCGTGTCGACTGGGCGGGAGCGCTCACGGTGTTCGCGTGCGGCGGCGTCCTGCTCACCGCGCTGGTGCAGGGCGGGGTGGCCTGGCCGTGGCTGTCCGCGCCGTCGCTCGCCCTGTTCGGGACGGGACTGGTCCTGCTGGCGGCCGTCGTCGTGATCGAGCGCCGGGCGGCCGACCCGATCATGCCCGGCTGGGTGTGGCGGCGCCGTACGATCGCCGCCGTCAACCTGGCGCTCGGCGCGCTCGGCCTGCTGATGGTGGCGCCCACGGTGTTCCTGCCGACGTACGCGCAGTCGGTGCTGGGACTGGCACCGGTGGCCGCCGGGTTCGTGCTGTCGGTGTGGACGCTGAGCTGGCCGGTGTCGGCGGCGCTCAGCCAGCACGTGTACCGCAGGATCGGCTTCCGCGACACCGCCCTGCTCGGCATCGGAACCGCCTCGCTCATCCTGTTCGCGTTCCCGTTCCTGCCGTATCCCGGCGCGGCCTGGCAGCCGACGCTGCTGATGCTGCTGCTCGGCGCCGCGCTCGGCCTGTTCCAGCTGCCGCTGATCGTGGGCGTGCAGTCGACGGTGGGCTGGTCGGAGCGGGGCACCGCGACCGCGTCCATCTTGTTCTGCCGCCAGACCGGGCAGACCGTCGGCGCGGCCGTCTTCGGCGCGATCGCCAACGGGGTGCTGGCCGCGCGGCTCGGCGGCGCGAGCGACCTCGACTCGGTCACGCGGGCGCTGGACGGAGGCACGGGGGCAGGAGCGGGAGCGGAAACCGGTACGGGTACGGGTACGGACGCCGGTACGGGCGCGGGCGCGGGCGTGGCGGACGAGGCCGTACGGCACGCCATCGCCGACGCCGTGCACGCCGTCTACCTCGGCGCGGCCGGGGCGGCGGCCCTGGCGTTCCTGATACTGCTGACGCTGGCTCCACGGAAGTTCCCGGTCCTGAAGGACTGACGGAACCGACCGGACCGACCGTTCTGGCGGGACCGACCGGACTGGCCGGCCCGTCTCGGTGAAGTCGAGAGCGGTACGGAGACGCCCCCCGAGGTTTTCCACATACCGACCGCTCAGTTCGGGGGGGGGCACGGCGCGCGGCGGTTCCCGAGACACTCCGCGCCGGTCAGCGCGTGGCCCGCGCGGTCAGCGCGCTCAGGCGGTTGCGGACCCGGTCCGTCTGCGCCTGGACGTCGTCCCACCGCTCCCCGTGCTCGCGCAGCACCCGCTCGGTCTCCCGGGCGACCCGGGCCTCGTACGCCCGGGCCCCGGCCAGCACCTCGGCCGCCCGGGCCCGTGCCTCCTCCGGCAGCCGCCGCGCCGTCTCCTCGGCGTCGGCCAGGTCCCGTCCGGCGTCGGCCAGCAGCCGTTCGGCGCGCGCCAGCAACTCCGCGTGGTGCGCGTCCACCGCTGCGGCGCGCCCGGCGTCCTCCCGCTCGGCCGCCGCCCACCGCGCCTCGTGCTCCCCGGCCTGCTCGGCGAGGACCCCGGCGCAGCGCCGCCGCGCCTCGCGCAGTACGCCCAGTGCCTCGCCGCGCCCCGCCTTCACCTCGCGCCGGGCGCCGATCCGCGCCTCGTCGGCCTCGGCCCGCGCCGCGAGCAGCCGCTGCCCGGCCCATGCGTCGGCCTCGGCGCGTACGGCGTCGGCGTGCGCCCGCACGGACTCCGCCACGCCCGCCGCGTACGCCCGCGCCTCCTCCACCAGGCGTTCGCCGTCCGCCCGCGCCCGCTCGCGCAGGGCGTCCGCCTCCTCCCGCGCGCGCCGGAACAAGGCGTGGGCGCTCTCGCCGAGCGCCTCGTAGGTCTGCGGAGCCAGCCCGGCCACCGTCGCGCGCAGCCCGGACAGCTCCTCCTCCATCTTCCGGGCCAGCACGGTGAGCCGGGCGGCCCGCTCCCAGGCGGCGTCACGCTCCTGGGAGAGGGCCGCGGCACACGCGTCGACCTGCTCGGGCCGGTAGCCGCGTCCTCGTACGGTCACGAAACCGTGAGCCGGCACCGATGCGCTCGCGCTGCTCATGCGGGGACCCCTGTTCGCCCGACAACACTTACCAAACGGACGAAAGGGACTTTAGGGATTAGACGTAAGTATTCATAATGTGACACTCCGTGGAGCAAGCAAGAGCATCAAGAGCCATGAGGAGCGATGAGGAGCGCTGGGGAGTGATGGCGAGCAATGAGGGGCAATCACAGCAACCCGTCCCACATCTCCTCCAGCAGCACCGACCACCAGCTCTCCGGCGAACCGAGCGCCACCGCGTCCAACGCGGCCAACTGCGCCTGGAAATCGACGGTCCAGCGGCCCGCCTGCTCCTGGTTCAACCCGTACCTCAGCCGCCACATCCGCCCCAGCAGCGCCAAGCAGCGCGCGAACTCCGGCAGCCCCGTGTTCACGAACTGCGGCGGCACCGGCGCACCGCCCGGCCCGGCCTCCACCGGCACCGCCACAATGTTCGCCGTCCCGTACTGCACACAGATCGCCTTGCCGAAGTCACTGCCCACGACCAGGTACGACCCGGCGTCCGAAGCCGGCTGCACCCCCCGCTCCACCGCCAGCTCCGCCAGCGTCGGCACCGGACGGCCCGGCTGCGCCTGCGCCCAGAAGAACGGCCCCATGTCCACCGGCAGCCCGGCCACCACCAGCGTGTGCGCCACCACCGGCGGCACCCCCTGCCGGTCCACCGCCGCCTGCTCGAACCGGAACACCCCCGGCCCGAACGCCGCCGCCATCTCCTGCCCGATGCCCTCCGGCGGCAACGGCGGGGCCGGCGGCACCGCCGGCAACGGCGCGCGCACCGGCGCCGGACGCGCCGGACCGTCCGCGACCTGATGCAACTCGCCCTGGTGACTCAGCAATTGGGCCATGCCCTGCTGCCGGCTCGCGTGATCCGTGCCGTACGGCGCGATCGACGTGATCCGCGCCTGCGGCCACTGCTCCCGGATCATCCGCGCGCAGTAAGCGCCCGGCAGCTCACAGGACTCCAGCTCCGTGTGCAGCTCCAGCACCTGGTCCGGCGGCACGTTCATGGCCCGCAGCTCGTGGTAGATCTGCCACTCCGGGTGCGGGGTGCCCGGCGCGGACCGCCGGATCAGCTGCTGCTCGGAACCGTCCTGCGCCCGGTAGCGCAGCACCGCCTGGTAACCGGGACCGACGGTCGGCTGCCCGGCGGGCCGCGGCGGATACCCGTACGCCGGCGGCGGCACGGGGGCCTGGGGCACCGGCGGGGCCTGGGTCTGCGGCTGGGGCTGCCCGGGCGGGGGGACGGCTCCCTGCGGGTGCGGCTGGGGGTGCGCCTGCGGCTGCGGTGGAGCAGGGGGCGGTACGGCGCCCTGCGGCATCACCGGCGGCGCGCCCGGCGGCATGCCGGGGACGGGCGGCGGCGCGGGTACGCCGGGGCCGTAAGGGGGCGTGGCCAGCACGGTGGGGGCGTGGTGAACACCGGCCTGCGCCCCTGCGGGACCGGGTACGCCGGGGGCGGCGGGCGGGGCAGGGACGGCGGAAGCGGGCGGTACGCCCGGTGCCGCGGGGGCTCCCGGAACGCCGGACGGCACGGAAGGAGGAGGCTGCGTGACGCCAGGCGTGCCGGGAGCCTGCGGCACGCCGGTGGACTGGGGCGGAGCGCCCGGCACCGGCGGCGCGGCGGGCGGCTGCGGCACACCGGAGGACTGGGCCGGCGCCCCCGGCACCGAAGAAGGTGACGGCGTATTACCCGGCCCGGCCACCTCCCCCGTAGCCGTAGCCGTATCCGTATCCGTAGCCGTACCTGCCCCCGTACCCGTCTCCTTCGTCCGTGGCAGCCCGCCGCCCCGCGTCAGCCGCGCCGTGCCGGCGTCCACGATCGCCCCGGCCGGCTCGGCACCGTCGGTGTCGACGGCGTCGGCGGCGGTGTCGTCGTCGCTCAACTGCGGGGCGAACACGGTCTCGGGCAGCGGAACGGAACGGTCCTCGCCCCCGTCCCCGTTGGTGTCGGTCCCGGCCCACGGCGTGGCCCCGGGCGGCACGGCCGGCCCTCCGGCCACCTCGCCACCCAGACTCCCGTCGGTCAGGTCGGCACCGTCGGCCCCGTCCGCACCCCCACCCGCGACCGGCCACGCCGCCCCACTCGCGGGCGAGACCCCCGGAGCCCCAGGTGCCGCAGGAGCTGCGGAAGCCCCAGAAGCCCCAGGAACAGCCGAACCCCCCGAACCTCCCGACTCCGAAGCAACAGAGGAGCCAGGCGGACCCGCCGCACCCGCCTCCGCCCCGCCCCCACGCCGCCGGTCCGGAATCCCCAGCTTGTCCGCCGCCTCCTGCAACCACTCCGGCGGACTCAGCAGGAACGACGTCTGGTTCAGATCCGCCCGCGCCGCCGGCACCGGCCCCGCGACCACCTCCGAGCGGCCGTACTCCTCCTCGTACCGGCGGATCACCTCACCCACCGGCAGCCCCGGCCACAGCGTCGCGTCCCCGCTGTCCCGGGCGATCACCAACCGCTGCGCGCCACCGTCCGAACGCGGCCCGCCCTCCCGGTCCTCGCCCCACACCACGAACCCGAGCCCGAACTCCCGCACCCGCACCTCACGGTGCTGGTACGCCGGAACGTCCCCGTTGATCCATTCCTCGGCGCGCTCCTGCGCCTGCGCGAACGTCACCATCGCCAGCTCACTCTCCCGCAGCCGCCGCGGACGACACCGGCACCGCCCGCGCGAACCCGCCGTCCACCATCAGATCCGCCACCGTCTCCAACTCCGGCGGCGACCCCGCCAGCCGCGACAGAAACGCGTCGAAGTCCTCACCGCACGGCAACAGCAACCGCTCCGCCCGCTCGGCCGGCGACCACCCCGGATCGACGTCCCGCGCGTCGTCGTACGCGCAGAACCACACCGAACCGGTCCGCTCGCCCTTCACCTTCACCGCCAGCAACCCGCCCTGCACGAACGCGACGCCCAGGTAGTCCTTGGTCAGGTGGTCCCGCAGACACTTGTTGACATAGACCAGGTCATTGACCGCCGCCTCCTCACGCACCGTGAAGAACGGCTGGTCCACCAGCAGTCCCAACTCCGCGTCCAGCGCCGTCCCCACCGGCGCGCAGCCCCCCGCCGCCTTCAGGAACGACCGGTACGCGCCCGGCAACCGGTACCCGAGGTCCTCCTCCACCGCCAGCACCTGCTGCTCCGACACCGCCACCCCCGACTTCGGCAGACCGAAGTGCGCCGGACGCGTCTCCTCCAACGGCCGTGTCCCCCGCTTGCCCTGGTCCACCGCCGCCGTCGCGATCCCGCCGTGATGCCGCAGCAACGCCTTCACCTCGACCGGCACCAGCTCCAGCCGCCGCGACCCCACCACGTGGTGCCACGTCCAGCCGTGCGGCGTCGCCACCGCCGGCACCGTGTCCCACAGTTCGTGCCCGGACGCGGACAACGCCGCGTTCGCCGACACGTAGTCCGTCAGCCGCAACTCGTCGACACCGAAACCGCCCGGCGGCTCCGCGACCTCCGCCGCCGCCCGCGCGTACGGCGAGAAATCCGGGTAACCGCTCCCGTCCACCCGTACCCCTCTCGGGTGACGCGCCGCCCGCACCGGATCAGGGAAATGCACGACCTGCCCGGCGTAGGCCGCGTTCGGCGGCACGGCCCGTCCCTCAACCTGGCGGCCGGGAGGAACCCCCAGCCCGAGCCGACCTGTCGTCATGGCGGTTGCCCCCTGCGGCGTATGTCCGTCAGCCGTCCGTACGGACGCTGTGTCTGACTGTCTGGAGCTGACTTGAAACTGTGTGGAGCTGTATGGCACTGCGTGAAGTCGTATGAGGTTGTATGAAGTCGTATGAAGTTGTATGGAGTTGTACGGAGTCGCACGCAGCCGGCCCGAAAGCACGTCCGGAACTGCCAGGATCACCGCACCACACGCGGTGACGACAGCCTATGCGGTACAACGACACCGGTCACCGGCACCAGTCACCGGTACCGGCGACCCACCCCTCCGCTTCCGTGACCATCCGTCACGTACCGGTAACAGACCGCCCATAACCGGGCGTGTCGCCGCGCCCCAGCTTCCCCACCAGCCACGCCATTTGGCAGTCTGTGACCTCCGGGGGAGGTTCAGGAGGGGATGACGTTCATGAGCGCGACACAGACGGGACACCGGACCGGCAGGTCCGACGACCCCCGCACCGGCGACCCCCGCATCGGCTGGAGCAGCGCCGAAACCCCCCACGCACCCACCCTGCGCCACCGCCGCGACGGCATCCTCCCCACCGTCGCCGCCGCCCTCTCCGTCCGCGGCACCACCCTCACCGGCACCGCCGCCCGCGGCGACACACCCCCCGCCCTGCACCCCCTCGTACAGGACTTCCTCGACACCCTCACCAGCTCACAACGCGACCGCTTCACCGGCCGCTGCGCCGAGACCATCCTCATCTCCCGGCACCTCACCACCGCCGACGCCGCCCGCAGCAAACGCGCCGCCCGCAGACCCATGACCAACGGCGAAGCCCGCAAGGCCCTCAAACACGCCAAACTCACCACCCGCCACATCCGCGAGGACGGCGACCCCCTGCACGGCACCTTCGCCCCGCCCTGCCGCACCTGCACCGCCCTCAGCGCCCACTTCGGCGTCCGCGTCGTCGATCCCACGCCGGCCACCGGCTGACCCCACCCGCGACCACCCGCAACCCCCGTACGGACGACGAACGAAGGCCGATGCACCCCGACCGCACCAAGACCGGCACCACCCGATTCCCCGTCCCCGTCGACGCCGCCCTGCGCGACGCCGGCTGGCAACCCGGACGCTGGGACATCAAACAAGCCGAATACTGGGCCGACACCCTCCGCGGCCACACCTCACCCGCCGGCCACCGCCACACCGTCTTCCCCGCCGCCGTCGAAGCCTGGGCCGAATTCGGCGGCCTCACCCTCACCCCCACCGGACCCGGCCGGCAGATCGCCCCCGCCACCCTCCACCTCGACCCCCTGCACGGCCTCCACCTCGCCCGCACCCTCGGCGACCTCGGCCGCGCCCTCGACACCGAGGTCTGCCCCCTCGGCACCGAGACCGACACCCGGGCCCTCCTCGCCATCGACACCCACGGCCGCGTCTACGCCCTCGACCACACCGGCGACTGGTACCTCGGCCCCGACATCGACCACGCCCTCGGCGCCCTCGTCACCGGCACCGAACCAGCCCGCCTCAGCACCGTCTGACCCGCCGCTCCGCGGAAACCACCACGCGAAACACCACCGCTGCGCGGAAACCACAGCAGGAATCACCCGCTACGCGGAAACCACCGCGGGAATCACCGCCGACACCCGGAAACCCCCCGCATCCGTCGGCCCCGACACGAACACCCCGCCCAGCGCCGCGACCCGCTCCTTCATCCCCACCAGACCATTGCCCCCCGAC
Source organism: Streptomyces sp. NPDC016677 (assembly GCF_055562815.1). Classification (NCBI taxonomy): domain Bacteria; kingdom Bacillati; phylum Actinomycetota; class Actinomycetes; order Kitasatosporales; family Streptomycetaceae; genus Streptomyces; species Streptomyces sp. NPDC016677. The sequence continues at coordinate 135,991 of NZ_JBVHEO010000006.1, forward strand.
GGCAGCCCCGCCGAAGACGCCGACGCCGGCTCCGGCGGCGGATCGTTCTCCACCTGCATCGCGATCTCCGACGCCCGATGCGCCAGGCGCACGTACGTCTTCGCACCCGACGCGTGCTTGTGCACGTTCGTCAACGCCTCCTGCACCACCCGGAACGCCGTCTGCTCCACCACCGGCGCGTACGACCGCACCTCCCCCTGCACCGACAGGTCCACCACCATCCCGGCCGCCGCCGACTGCCCCACCAACTCGTCCAGCTCCGCCAACGACGGCCCCTCCCCCTCCGCCTCGGCCGCCCGCGAAGCCGCCGCCGCGGCCGCCGCCCCCACCGCCGCCAACGGCACCGACGCCCGCTCCCGCGGCGCCTGACCCCCACTGCGCAGCACCCCGAGCATCTCCCGCAACTCGGTCAGCGCCTGCCGCCCCATGTCCCCCACCAGCGCGGCGTTCTTCACCGCCTTCTCCGGATCCTTCCGCGCCACCGCCTGCAGCGCGGCGGCGTGCACCACCATCAGACTCACCCGGTGCGCGACCACGTCATGCATCTCCCGCGCGATCCGCGTCCGCTCCTCGCCCCGCGCCCACTCGGCCCGCTCCTCCGCCCGCTCCGCGAGCAACTGGAGCTCCCGCTCCAGATCGTCCGCCCGCTCCCGCAAGCTCTCCATCAGCCGCCGCCGCGCCCCCGCGTACAGCCCCAGCAGCACCGGAGGCGCCGTCAGCCCGAGCGACGTCGTGACGGCGGCGAACGGCACGAACCAGTCGCCGATCCCCAGATCCCCCCGCGCCATGTCCTGCCGCACCCGCACGAACGTCACGATCAACGTCCCCAGCAGCGACATCCCCGCCAGCGACCCGATGATCCGGCGCGGCAGCTCACACGCCGCCAGCGTGTACAGACCGACGATCCCCATCAGAAAGCCCATCTGCGCCGGCGTGACGGCGATCGCCACCAGCACCACCGCGATCGGCCACTTGCGCCGCACCAGCAGCACCGAGCCGGCCAGCAGACCGAACAGCACCCCCGCCGCGACCGGGATCCCCGCGTCCCACGCGAACGGAACCCCCTCCGCCGCGCACTCCAGAGCCGACACCACCGCGAGGCCCACATCGAGCACCGCGCCGCGCCGCCGCTCCCACCACCAAGGCCCACCGCGGGCCGTCACCTGCATGTCCCCCGTCGTGGTCATGCCTCCAGCCTACGGGCGCGCGGCAGCGCATTTCCGGGGAGTTTCGATGGATTGGGATACACCACGGAGGGTGACAGTACGGTAGCGATACGACGCGATATCCCTCGAACGTATGAACCGATCACCGTTCACCCCCGGAGCCTCCCATTCCGCCCGGACGGTGTCCCCATGACCCGTTCACCGAACAAGTACGCCGACTTCGAGGGCCTCCGCGAACAGGCACTGGCACTGCGCCGCGCGGGCCTCAGCCGCCGCCAGATCCGCGACCGGCTCCACGTCGACAACAACGACATCCTCAACCGCCTCCTGGAGGGCGAGCCTCCTCCGGAGTGGACGAAGCGCCCCAACGCGAAGGACGACCTTCGCGACCGCGCCCGCGAACTCCGGCTCCAGGGCTGGACGTACGACCAGATCCAGGTGGAGCTGGGGTGCAGCAAGAGTTCGATCTCGCTGTGGGTACGAGATCTGCCGAGGCCCGCGCGGCGACGGCGATCGAGTGAAGAGGCGTCGGCGATCGCCAAGCGCGGGTGGGAGGCCAAGCTGCAGTTGCGCGAGGAGGAGCGTCGACGGACACGACAGTCGGCCGCGGCCGAGGTCGGCGACCTGACCGACCGTGAGCTGTTCACGGTGGGCGTCGGGCTCTATTGGGCCGAGGGGTCCAAGAGCAAGCCCTGGAGTCGACGCGAGCGCATCACGTTCGTCAACAGCGACCCCGACATGATCACCGTGTTCCTGGCCTGGCTGAGACTGCTGGACGTCCCACCCGAACGCCTCCGCTTCGCGGTGCACATTCACGAGACGGCGGACGCGTCCGCCGCCGAGCAGTTCTGGGCGGACCATGTCGGCGTCCAGCCGAGCCAGCTCCTGAAGACGACCACGAAGAAGCACAACCCCCGCACCAACCGGAGGAACACGGGCGCCGGCTACTACGGATGTCTTCGAGTCGACGTGAGGGACGGAGCCGAGTTGTACCGTCGCATCGAGGGCTGGTGGTGCGGCATAGTGTTGTCTGCACGCAACGCCGATCAAGAGAATCGGACATAGCGGTAATCCCGGGTCGTCTAAGGGCAAGACGTCAGATTTTGGTTCTGATCATGGGGGTTCGAGTCCTCCCCCGGGAGCACATACTCAGTTCGGGTCCTGACCGGTGACAACCCCGTCAGGGCCCGCACCCATGTCCCCCACAAATCCCCCCGGTATCCTGCGGATGTCCACCCCCACCCACAGCCGAAGGGCATCCCGTGAGCGCCAACCGCCCGGCAGCCGTCGTCGTTCTCGCAGCGGGTGAGGGCACCCGTATGAAGTCGGCCACCCCGAAGGTCCTGCACGACATCTGCGGCCGCTCCCTCGTGGGCCACGTGCTCGCCGCCGCCGGCGAACTGGACCCCGAGAACCTGGTCGTCGTCGTCGGGCACGCCCGCGAACAGGTCACCGCGCACCTCACCGAGGTCGCCCCCGCCGTCCGTACCGCCGTCCAGGAGCAGCAGAACGGCACCGGGCACGCCGTGCGGATGGGGCTGGAGGAGCTGGGCGGCACCGTGGAGGGGACGGTCGTGGTCGTGTGCGGGGACACCCCGCTGCTCACCGCCGGCACGCTCGCCTCGCTCGCCGCCACCCACACCGCCGACGGCAACGCCGTGACCGTGCTGACGGCCGAGGTGCCGGACGCGACGGGGTACGGGCGGATCGTGCGGGACGAGAGCACCGGGGCCGTCACCGCGATCGTGGAGCACAAGGACGCCGACGACGCGCAGCGGGCGATCCGGGAGATCAACTCGGGGGTGTTCGCGTTCGACGGGCAGTTGCTCACGGACGCGCTCGGCAAGGTGCGGACGGACAACAGTCAGGGTGAGGAGTACCTGACGGACGTGCTGGGAATCCTGCGGCAGGCCGGTCACCGGGTCGGGGCGTGTGTCGCGGCCGATCACCGGGAGATCGCCGGGATCAACAACCGGGTGCAGCTGGCGGAGGCGCGGCGGATCCTGAACGACCGGCTGCTGACGGCGGCGATGCTGGCCGGGGTGACGGTCGTGGACCCCGCGTCGACGTGGCTGGACGTGACCGTGACCTTCGAGCGGGACGCGACCGTGCATCCGAACACGCAGCTGCACGGCGCCACGCATCTCGGCGAGGGCGCCGAGGTCGGGCCGAACTCGCGGCTGACGGACACCCGGGTGGGGGCCGGTGCGCGGGTGGACAACACGGTGGCGCAGGGCGCGGAGGTGGGCGCTCAGGCGACGGTCGGGCCGTTCGCGTATCTGCGTCCGGGGACGCGGCTGGGAGTGAAGGGCAAGATCGGTACGTACGTCGAGACGAAGAACGCGTCGATCGGTGAGGGTACGAAGGTGCCGCACCTGTCGTATGTCGGGGACGCGACGATCGGTGAGTACACGAACATCGGTGCGGCGAGTGTGTTCGTGAACTATGACGGACAGGACAAACACCACACCACGGTGGGCTCTCACTGCCGTACGGGGTCGGACAACATGTTTGTGGCTCCTGTCACGGTCGGGGACGGTGCCTACACCGCCGCCGGGTCCGTGATCACCAAGGATGTGCCGCCCGGTTCGCTGGCCGTGGCCCGGGGCCAGCAGCGGAATATCGAGGGTTGGGTGGCTCGTAAGCGGCCGGGGAGTGCGGCGGCGCGGGCGGCCGAGGAGGCGTCCCGGGAGCCGGGCGCCGGAGAGTGACCGGAAACCGGTGCGTCGAAGTCGTCGTACCGTGATAAGTGCACACCCGCACCCTTACCAGCCGGGACGTCCGCTCTGCTCCGGCTGCGAGACCTCTGAGGAGACAGTGCTGTGACCGGGATCAAGACGACCGGCGAGAAGAAGATGATGTTCTTCTCCGGCCGCGCCCACCCCGAGCTTGCCGAGGAGGTCGCCCACGAACTGGGTGTCGGGGTCGTCCCGACGAAGGCCTTCGATTTCGCCAACGGTGAGATCTATGTGCGCTATCAGGAGTCGGCCCGCGGTGCGGACTGCTTCCTGATCCAGAGCCACACGGCTCCGATCAACAAGTGGGTCATGGAGCAGTTGATCATGATCGACGCGCTGAAGCGCGCGTCGGCCCGCTCCATCACCGTCATCGTGCCGTTCTACGGTTACGCGCGGCAGGACAAGAAGCACCGGGGCCGTGAACCGATCTCGGCGCGGCTGATCGCGGATCTGATGAAGACGGCGGGGGCGGACCGGATCCTGGCCGTGGATCTGCACACGGACCAGATCCAGGGTTTCTTCGACGGGCCGGTGGACCACCTCTTCGCGCTGCCGCTGCTGGCGGACTACGTGGGTGCGAAGGTGGACCGGGACAAGCTGACGGTGGTGTCTCCGGACGCGGGCCGGGTGCGGGTCGCGGACCGTTGGTGCGACCGGCTGGGCGCGCCGCTGGCGATCGTGCACAAGCGGCGTGACAAGGACGTGGCGAACCAGGTCACCGTGCACGAGGTCGTGGGTGATGTGAAGGGCCGGATCTGTGTCCTGGTCGACGACATGATCGACACGGGTGGCACGATCTGCGCGGCGGCGGACGCGCTGTTCGCGCACGGTGCGGAGGACGTCATCGTGACGGCGACGCACGGTGTGCTGTCGGGTCCGGCGGCGGACCGGCTGAAGAACTCGAAGGTGAGCGAGTTCGTGCTGACGAACACGCTGCCGACGCCGGGTGAGCTGGAGCTGGACAAGATCACGGTGCTGTCGATCGCGACGACGATCGCGCGTGCGGTGCGTGAGGTGTTCGAGGACGGTTCGGTGACGAGCCTCTTCGACGAGCAGTAGGTCTGCGTGCGGTAGATCTGCGTGCGGTAGATCGTTTTGGGTGCGGCCTCCCTTGCCGAGTAGACTGCTGAAGTTGCTCGGCGAGGGAGGCCGCACCTGTGTGTGCAGGGTTGCGGCGGTCCGTTATCGACGCGCTCTTCGTAGCAGGCCGTTCGTGGCCGGGTGACCACGTCCGTTCTGTACTTATTACGAGGAGTGAGCATGTCCGAGGTGAAGATCTCCGCCGAGACGCGCAGCGAGTTCGGCAAGGGTGCCGCGCGCCGTATCCGTCGTGAGGACAAGGTTCCGGGTGTTCTGTACGGGCACGGTTCGGACCCGCTGCACCTGACGCTGCCGGGTCACGAGCTGCTGCTGGCGCTGCGTACGCCGAACGTGCTGATCGCGCTGGACATCGACGGCAAGACGAACGAGCTGGCGATCCCGAAGTCGGTGCAGCGTGACCCGATCAAGGGTTTCCTGGAGCACGTCGACCTGCAGCTGGTGCAGCGTGGTGAGACGGTCAGCGTCGAGATCTACGTGCAGACCGAGGGTGAGCTGGCGCCGGGCGGGAACCTGCTGGAGCACGTGCTGAACGCGCTGCCGGTCGAGGCCGAGGCCACGCACATCCCCGAGTCGGTGACCGTGTCGGTGCAGGGCCTGGAGGCCGGTGCGTCGATCCTGGCGAAGGACATCCCGCTGCCGGCCGGCACCAAGCTGGGCGTCGACGGGGACACGGTGGTCCTGCAGGTCCTGGCCGCGCAGGCCGAGGAGTCCGAGGGTGAGGGCGCCGAGGGCGAGGGCGCGGAGGCCTGAGCCATCCAGTAGTCGTCGTTCCGCCGGCCGCTGTCCCTTCCCGGGGGCAGCGGTCGGCGCTTATTCGAGGAGACGTGGACGTGACGACCGATTCGGGTGCGCCCTGGCTGATCGCGGGGCTGGGCAATCCCGGTCCGGAGTACGCGGGCAACCGGCACAACGTCGGTTTCATGGTGGCCGATCTGCTGGCGGAGCGGATGGGCGGGCGGTTCAAGCGGCACGGCAAGGCGCAGGCGCAGGTGGTGGAGGGCCGGGTCGGGCCGCCGGGGCCGGGGTCGCGTCGGGTGGTGCTGGTGAAGCCGATGTCGTACATGAACCTGTCGGGTGGTCCGGTGACGGCGCTGCGGGACTTCTACAAGGTGCCGGCCGAGCGGGTGGTGGCGGTCCATGACGAGCTGGACATCGATTTCGGGGTGCTGCGGCTGAAGCTGGGCGGCGGGGACAACGGGCACAACGGGCTGAAGTCGATGACGAAGGCGATGGGGCCGGACTATCACCGGGTGCGGTGCGGGATCGGGCGGCCGCCGGGGCGGATGCAGGTGGCGGACTTCGTGCTGAAGGACTTCTCGTCGGTGGAGCGCAAGGAGCTGGACTGGTTCGTGGACCGGGCGGCGGACGCGGTGGAGTGTCTGGTGTCGGAGGGTCTGGAGCGGGCGCAGTCGGCGTACAACTCCTGAGAACTTGACCGCGTGTGCAGGCATGGCCAAGGATCGCGGCCATGCCTTCTGCGGTGGTCTCTTTCGGGCGGGTCGCGGCGATGGGCACGGTCACCGTGCTGATCCTCGTCGCCGGGGTGTGGGCGTCGTGGGGCACCGCGCAGTACGTGATGCTGACCAAGGGCCGGGAGCGCGGCACCGTCGAGGTGACGCGGTGCGCCGGCGGGGTGTGCGGGGGTCCGTACACGCCGGTGTCGGTGGGGTCGGCGGCCCGGGACCGGGTGGTGCTGGAGGATTCGCCGGCCGTGGCGCGGGGGGAGACGTACGCGGTCGTGCTGCGGCCCGAGGACGATGTGGCGGTGCGGTCGGGGCCGGGCGGGGTGCTGTACGCGTGGGTGCCGATGGGCGGTGCCCTGCTGCTGGCGTCGGTGGTGGTGGCGGGCGGGCTGCGGGCGACGCGGGCGGGGTGGGTGCTGGCGGCGTCGGGCGTGGTGTTGCTGACGGCGGCGTTCGTGGCGGTGTGACGCGGACGCGGTACGACGACGCCCCCGCGCCGGGCGTACGGCGCGGGGGCGTGCGTGCGTACGGGGGTCAGCCGGTGTTGCGCAGGCCGGCGGCGACTCCGTTGACGGTGAGCAGCAGGGCTCGGGCGAGCAGCGGGTCGGGGTCGGTGCCGCCGGCGGCGGCGTCGCGGTGGCGCTTGAGCAGGGCGACCTGGAGGTAGGAGATCGGGTCGAGGTAGGCGTCGCGGATGCTGAAGGTCTGCTTGAGGACGGGCTGGGCGTCGAGGAGTTCGGTCTCGCCGGTGACCTTGAGGACCTCGGCGACGGTGAGGTCGTGTTCGGCCTTGATGACGTCGAAGACGTGCTTCAGCTCGTCGGGGACGAGGGTGTCGACGTAGTGCTGGGCGATCCTGAGGTCGGTCTTGGCGAGGGTCATCTCGACGTTGGAGATGAAGTTCTGGAAGAAGTGCCACTGCTGGTGCATCTCGTCCAGGACGGTGTCGAGGCCGGCTTCGCGCAGGGCCTTCAGCCCGGAGCCGACGCCGAACCAGCCGGGGACGATCTGCCGTGACTGGGTCCAGCCGAACACCCAGGGGATGGCGCGCAGTCCGTCGAGCGAGACGCCCGAGCCGGGGCGGCGGGAGGGCCGGGAGCCCAGGTGCAGGTCGGCGAGCTGGTCGACGGGGGTGGAGGCGAGGAAGTAGGACGGCAGGTCCGGGTCCTCGACGAGCTTGCGGTAGGCGGTGTGGGCGGCGTCGGAGACGACGTCCATGGCGGCGTCCCAGCGGGCGAGGGCCTCGTCGGACTGGCGGGGGGCGGTGTGCAGGGCGGATGCCTGGAGGGTGGCGGCGACCGTCAGCTCCAGGTTCTCCCTGGCCAGGGACGGTACGAGGTACTTGTCGGAGATCACCTCGCCCTGCTCCGTCACCTTGATCTCGCCCTCCAGGGTGCCCCAGGGCTGGGCGAGGATGGCGTCGTGGGAGGGGCCGCCGCCGCGGCCGACGGTGCCGCCGCGGCCGTGGAAGAGGCGCAGGCGTACGCCGTAGCGGTGGGCGACGTCGCGCAGGCGGCGCTGGGCGCGGTGGATCTCCCACTGCGAGGTGGTGATGCCGCCGAACTTCGACGAGTCGGAGTAGCCGAGCATGACTTCCTGGACGTCGCCGCGCAGGGCGACCAGGCGCCGGTAGGACGGGTCGGAGAGCAGGTCTTCCAGGATGGTGTCGGCGGCCTTCAGCTCGTCCGTGGTCTCCAGGAGCGGGACGATGCCGATCCTGGCCCAGCCGGCGTGCAGGTCGATGAGGCCGGCTTCGCGGGCGAGGACGGCGGCGGCGAAGACGTCGTCGGCGCCCTGGCACATGGAGATGATGTAGGACTCGATGACTTCGGGGCCGAAGACCTCCAGGGCGCGCTTGACGGTCTGGAAGACACCGAGGGTCTTCTCGCCGGCGGCGTCGACGGGGGCCGGGGTGGGGGCGAGCGGCCTGCGGCTGCGCAGCTCCTTGGCGAGCAGCTTGGTGCGGTACTCGCGGGGCATGTCGGCGTAGCGCCAGGACTCCTCGCCGAGCCGGTCGAAGAGCTGGCCGAGGGCGTGGTGGTGGGCGTCGGCGTGTTCGCGGACGTCCATGGTGGCGAGCTGGAGGCCGAAGGCGGCCAGGGTGCGGATGGTGCGGGCGAGGCGGCCGTCGGCGAAGAGGCCGCCGCGGTGTTCGCGCAGGGAGGTCTGGAGCAGGCGCAGGTCGTCGAGGAGTTCGGCGGTGCCGAGGTAGTCGTGGCCCGGCTTGTGGGGGGTGTTGGTGGCCAGCCGGGTCTTGGTGTTCTCCAGCTTCTGCCGGATGGCGGTGGCCTTGAGCCGGTAGGGCTCCTCGGCGTTGAGGCGCTTGTAGCGGGGGCTGATCTCGGGGAGCCGGTCGAGGTCGGCGGTGAGGGAGTCCAGCAGCTCCTGCGTCGCACCCGTGTAGCGGATGGAGTTGGAGAGGAAGCCGCGCAGCTCGTCGATCATCTCCAGGGCGTCGTTGATGCCGTGTTCGTGCTGGAGGATGAGGACGTCCCAGGTGACCTGGGGGGTGACGTTGGGGTTGCCGTCGCGGTCGCCGCCGATCCAGGTGCCGAAGGTGAGGGGGCGGGTGTCGTCGGGGAGCTTCACGCCGACCCGCTCCAGCTCCGCCGTCAGGTCCTCCAGGACGTCGCCGACGGCGCCGGCGTGCAGCTCGTCCAGGTAGTAGATGGCGTTGCGGGCCTCGTCGGCCGGTTCGGGGCGGACCACGCGCAGCTCGTCGGTCTGCCAGACCAGGTCGATGTTCTCGGCGAGGCGGGTGTCCAGGCGGCGCCGGTCGGACTCGATGACGGGGGTGTCGAGGAGGGCGGCGATGCGGCGGAGCTTGTTCAGGACGGACCGGCGGGCGGCCTCGGTGGGGTGCGCGGTGAAGACGGGGCGCACGTTGAGGTTGGCGACGGTTTCCCGCAGGTGGTCGGGGTCGGCGTCCTTCAGCCGGTCGGCCGTACGGGCGAGGAGGCCGCCCTCGGCGGCGCGCTTGGCGCGCAGTTCGCGGCCGCGGTGGACCTGCTCGGTGACGTTGGCGAGGTGGAAGTAGGTGGAGAAGGCGCGGACCAGCTTGGCCGCGGTCTGCAGTTCGGTGCCGCGCAGCAGCTCCGCGGCGGCCTCGCCGTCCTCTCGGGTGAGTCGGCGGACCTTCTCGACGAGCTCCAGCAGCTCGGGGCCCTCCTGGCGGACGAGGGTCTCGCCCAGGAGATCGCCCAGCCGGCGGATGTCGGCGCGCAGTTCGCTGCTGGTGGTCGCCGTGGTGGTCTGGTCGTCGGCACTGCTCACAGGTGCGGCTCCTTGCAGTGTTGAAGCTCGTCTGGGAGGGAACCCGGACGGCGACCCGCGCGGCGGGTGCCGCTTACGGGGCCGGACGTCCGGGAAAGAGTCAGAGCGGACCGCGCTGTCCGACCGACTCCCAGGATAGGTGTCCACCGGGACGCGCAGGCTCTGGGGCTCTTGCTGAGCGGTTACGCGCTGCCATACTTACGTTGCCGTAGGTTACGGAACCGTAGGGACGACCGCCGGTCTCCGCGGCCCGGCATCCTGACCTCTACCCTCGACCCCCCAGGGGACGCGCATGACCATGAGTTCCGATGCGATCCCGGACTCTCCGAAGGTGCCCGACGACTCTTCCGCCGCTTCCGCCGCCGCTTCCGCCGCCGCTTCCGCGACGCTGGGCGGGGAGCAGAAGCGTTCGATCGAGCAGATCACCCTGCTGCTCTTCATCACGGTCCCGTTCCTCGCGCTGGTGGCGGCGGTGCCGCTGGCCTGGGGGTGGGGGGTGAGCTGGCTGGACCTCGGTCTCCTCGTCTTCTTCTACTTCCTCGGGTGCCACGGCATCACCATCGGTTTCCACCGTCACTTCACCCACGGGTCCTTCAAGGCGAAGCGGCCGTTGAAGATCGCGCTGGCGATCGCGGGGTCGATGGCGGTGGAGGGGCCGCTGGTCCGCTGGGTCGCCGATCACCGCAAGCACCACAAGTTCTCCGACGCCGAGGGCGATCCGCATTCGCCGTGGCGGTACGGGGAGACGGTGCCGGCCCTGATGAAGGGCCTGTGGTGGGCCCATATCGCCTGGATGTTCGACGAGGAGCAGACCCCGCAGGACAAGTACGCGCCGGATCTGATCAAGGACGGCACGCTGCGCGCGATCTCCCGCCAGTTCGTGCTGTGGACCGCGGCCTCGCTGCTGCTTCCGGCGCTGATCGGCGGTCTGGTGACGATGTCCTGGTGGGGCGCGTTCACCGCGTTCTTCTGGGGTTCACTCGTCCGGGTGGCGCTGCTGCACCACGTCACCTGGTCGATCAACTCGATCTGCCACGCGGTCGGCAAGCGCCCGTTCAAGTCGCGGGACCGCTCGGGCAACGTGTGGTGGCTGGCGATCCTGTCGTGCGGCGAGTCCTGGCACAACCTGCACCACGCCGACCCGACCTCCGCGCGGCACGGTGTGGAGCGCGGGCAGATCGACTCCTCGGCGCGGTTCATCCGCCTCTTCGAGCTGCTCGGCTGGGCCTATGACGTGCGCTGGCCGTCACGCTCGCGTATCGATTCGCGCCGTACCACGGACGAAGACGGCTCCCGCCGCCGGAAGGAGACGGTCGAGGCGGCATGATGGAAGCCGTGGCGACCGACTCCAGCAGCACCCCAGGCAATGAGAAGCCGCGGCGCGTGCGCCGCACCCGGATGACCGGCGCCGAGCGCCGCCAACAGCTGCTGGAGATCGGCCGCACCCTCTTCGCCGCCAAGGGCTTCGAGGCCACGTCGGTGGAGGAGATCGCCGCGAAGGCGGGGGTGTCCAAGCCGGTGGTGTACGAGCACTTCGGTGGCAAGGAGGGGCTCTACGCGGTGGTGGTGGACCGGGAGATGCGGCGGCTGCTCGACATGGTGACGTCGTCCCTGACCGCCGGGCATCCCCGGGAACTGTGCGAGCAGGCGGCGTTCGCCCTCCTCGACTACATCGAGGAGTACACGGACGGTTTCCGCATCCTGGTCCGTGACTCCCCCATCCCCCAGTCCACGGGTTCCTTCGCCTCCCTCATCTCGGACATCGCCACCCAGGTGGAGGACATCCTGGGCCGCGAGTTCAAGAACCGAGGTTTTGACTCGAAGCTGGCCCCGCTGTACGCGCAGGCGCTGGTCGGGATGGTCGCGCTGACCGGGCAGTGGTGGCTGGACGTGCGCAAGCCGAAGAAGGCGGAGGTCGCCGCGCACCTGGTGAATCTGGCGTGGCACGGGCTGGACGGGCTGGAGCAGAAGCCGCGGCTGATCGGGCACCGCAAGAGCTGAGGGCACCGCGGGATTCTGAGGGCTCGGCCGGCCGGGTCCGTCGCGGGTCCGTCGCGGCCGGTCGCGCGGTTCCCCGCGTCCCTGGGGCACTGCCGTACGCACCGGAGGGAGAACAGCCATGCAGCCGCTGCGCGGAGTCACCGTCGTCGCCCTCGAACAGGCGGTCGCCGCTCCCTACGCCAGCCGTCAGCTCGCCGATCTCGGCGCGCGGGTGATCAAGGTGGAGCGGCCGGGGTCGGGCGACTTCGCCCGTGCCTACGACGGCCGGGTGCGCGGGCTCAGTTCGCACTTCGTGTGGGCCAACCGCAACAAGGAGTCGGTGACCCTCGACTTCAAGGACCCGCGCGGCCTGGACGTGCTGCGGCGCTTGATCGCCGGTGCGGACGTCTTCCTGCAGAACCTGGCGCCGGGGGCCGCGGCGCGGGCCGGGCTCGGCGCGGCCAAGCTGCGGGCCCGCCACCCCCGCCTGATCGTCTGCGACATCTCCGGGTACGGCTCCTCGGGGCCCTACGCGGACCGCAAGGCGTACGACCTGCTGGTGCAGTGCGAGTCGGGGCTGCTGTCGGTGACCGGTACGCCGGACGCCATGGCCAAGGCGGGGATCGCGGTGTCGGACATCGCGGCCGGGATGCACGCCTACAGCTCGGTCCTGGCGGCGCTGCTGGAGCGCGTACGGACCGGGGAGGGCACGCACCTGGACGTGTCGATGCTGGAGGCGACCGTCGACTGGATGGGCTTCCCCCTCTACTACGCCTTCGACGGCGCCCCGCCGCCGCCCCGGGCGGGGGCCGCGCACCCGACGATCTGTCCGTACGGCCCGTTCGCGGCGGGGGACGGCAAGGTCGTGCTGATGGCGGTCCAGAACGACCGCGAGTGGCGCGGTTTCTGTACGGGCTTCCTGGGCCGCCCGGACCTGGCCGACGACCCGCGCTACGCCACCAACGCGGACCGGGACGCGCGCCGGGAGGAGCTGGGCGGGCTGATCGCGGCCCGGTTCGGCGAGCTGACGGGCGCGGAGGCGGTCGAGCTGCTGGCGGCCGTGCCGGTGGCCAGCGCGCGGGTGAACACCCTGGCCGAGGTGTGGGACCACCCTCAGCTGGCGGCCCGGGGCCGCTGGCACCCGCTGCCGACCCCGGCCGGCCCGGTCCCGGCCCTGGCACCGCCCGGCCCGGCCGCCGGTGCGCCCCGGATGGAGGCGGTACCGGCGCTGGGCGAGCACACCCGGGCCGTCCTCGGGGAGCTGGGCCTGACGGCGGGGGAGGTCGAGGGGCTGGTGGCGGACGGGGTGGTGTGAGCGGGGCTGGCGTCAGGCCGGCTTCCGGGCCACCGCGAACACCCGCCGGAACGGGAACGGCGTGCCCCGCGCCCCCTGCGGATAGGCGGCGCGCAGGGCGGCGCGGTACTCGGCGACGAACGCGTCCCGGGCCTCGGGGTCGTCGCCGAGGGCGTCGAGCACCGGGCGCAGCCCGGTGCCGCGGACCCAGTCCAGCACCGGGTCCTCGCCGGTCAGCAGGTGGACGTAGGTCGTCTCCCACACGTCGGCGGCGCAGCCGAGGGCGGTGAGGGCGGTGAGGTACTCCTCGGGGGTGTGGACGGCGTCGCCGTGGCGCAGGATGCCGTCGAGGCGGGTGCGCCAGCGCGGGGAGGCGGCGAGTTCGCGCAGCAGGCGGTGGCTCGGGGCGTCGAAGTTGCCGGGGACCTGGAAGGCGAGGGTGCCGCCGGGGGCGAGGGCGGCGATCCAGTCGGGGAAGCGTTCGCGGTGGCCGGGGACCCACTGGAGGGTGGCGTTGCTGATGATCAGGTCGTGCGGTGCGGTGGGGGTCCAGGTGCGGGCGTCGGCGGGGGCGAAGCCGAGGTGTCCGCCGCCGGGGGTGGGGCCGGCGTGCTCGCGGGCCCGGTCCAGCATGTCGGGCGAGCTGTCGTAGCCGGTGACGCGGGCGGTGGGCCAGCGCTCGGTGAGCAGCACGGTGGCGTTGCCGGGACCGCAGCCGAGGTCGGCGATGCGGGCGGGGGTGCGGGGCGGCTCGGGGACGCGGGCGAGGAGGTCGGTGAAGGGGCGGGTGCGGTGGCCGGCGTGGCGCAGGTACTGGGCGGGGTCCCAGGTGGGGGCGGTGGCGGGCATGGGGCCTCCCTGAACAGGACTGCCGGTGGACGGGTCGTGGTGAACCGGTCTTGGTGAACCGGTCTTGGTGAACGGGTCCCCAGCCTCGACCGGCATCTGTCTCCACGTCAAGATAGTCGACATCAAGAGACTTCACATCGACACAACCACTACACTGATCGTCATGGAGGACGAGGTCGATCGACTGGTCGCAGCGTGGCGCCGGGAGCGCCCGGACCTCGACGTGGAACCGCTTGAGGTGCTCAGCCGGGTGAGCAGGCTGGCCCGGCACCTGGACCGCGCGCGCCGTCTGGCCTTCTCCGAGCACCAGCTGGAGCCCTGGGAGTTCGACGTGCTCACGGCGCTGCGCCGCGCGGGCACCCCCTACCAGCTCTCCCCCGGCCAGCTCCTGACCCAGACCCTGGTCACGTCGGGCACGATGACCAACCGTATCGACCGGCTGGCCAAGAAGGGCCTGGTGGAGCGGCTGCCCGACCCGAGCGACCGGCGTGGTGTGCTGGTCCGGCTCACGGACGAGGGCCAGGACCGCGCCGACCAGGCCCTGGCCGGGCTGCTGGCCCAGGAGCGGGCCATCCTCGCGGAGCTGACCGGCGCCCAGCGCGCGGAACTGGCGGGGCTGCTGCGCCGGCTCACCGCGCCGTTCGACAACATCCCGGGCTGAACCGGAGGCGGCGGTTCAGGCGCTGTGCGTCTCCTCCGCCCCCACCCGCCCGGCGGGCCCCAGGTCGACCGGGCCGACGCCGGCCCGCCGGGCCAGCGCGACGGCGGCCAGGGTGGAGTGCACGCCGAGTTTGCCGAGGACGTTCTGCATGTGCGTGCGCACGGTGTGCGGGGACAGGAACAGCCGTTCGGCGACGGCCTTGCGGCCCAGTCCGGCGACCATGCACCGCAGTACTTCCCGTTCCCTCGGCGTCAGCGACTCCACCAGCCGCTCGCTCTCGGTGCGGTGCTTGCGGGCGGCGGTCAGTTCGCGCAGTACGCCGGTGAGCAGGGCGGGCGGCAGGTGCGTCTCGTCGCGCAGCACGCCCCGGATGACGGTGAGCAGCCGCGACAGCGAACAGTCCTTCGCGACCCAGCCGGACGCCCCGGCCTGGAGGGCGAGCGCCGCGCGCCGCGGGTCGTCCTTCTCGGCGAGCACGACGGTCCGTACGCCGGGCTGCGCCGACCGCACCCCCGTGACCAGGGAGATCCCGTCGACGAGACGGTCCTCGTCGGTGTCGGGCACGGGCACGGCGGGGCGCGCCCCGGGCCTGCCGCCGCCGAGGTCGGCGTCGACGAGCAGCACGTCGAACCGGCGCCCCTCGGACGCCGCCCGCTCCAGGCAGCGCATCGCGGCCGGGCCGCTGCCCGCCGCGGACACGTCGACGTCCGGCTCGGCGGCCAGGGCCGCGGCGAGCGACTCGGCGAAGATGCGATGGTCGTCGACGACCAGGACTCGGATGCGAACCACGTGACCCCCTTCCCCGCGCTCCTCACGGAGCGGGGGATTCCCAGTCTCAAAGGACGACATCAGCGCGGGTACGGCGCCCGGAACTCGTCCGCGCCCGTATCCGCCTGTGCCGTTGACGCCGCTGTGCCGCCGACGCGGCTGTGCCGGTCGGCGCGGCGTCCGGCACCACGGCCCGGGAGCGGCCGCCATCGCCGCGCGGCCGCCGCCGCACTGAGATCGCTACCCCGCCCCGGGCGCCGTACCCGACTGTCTCGCCCCCTGATCGGCACCGGCCCCCACCGGTGCTGTTCATCAGGGTACGGGCGAGGGGCGGGAGCGGAAGGTTATTTGCAGAACTGGCGGTCCGGCACGTTTATGGTGAGCCGCATGTTTCGTCTTGAGACAGAAGTCGACAGAGCACGACGCGACATCCTGCACACTCGTCTGAAGGAGACGAACACGGCGGCCTCGCCCGTCCTGCGCGCGCTGCGCGGAACCCCTCACGATCGCGAAGTCCCGCTGCATGTCTGGATCATGGACGGGCACGATCGGGTGGCCGGCGGTCTGGTCGGCCACACCTGGGCGACCTGGCTGCACGTGACGTACCTGTGGGTGGACGGCCGCCACCGGGGCGCCGGACTGGGCTCCCGGCTGCTCGCCGAGGCGGAGCGGACCGCGGCGCGCGACCGGGCCTGCCGGGCGGCCCGGGTGGAGACCTGGGACTTCCAGGCCCCGGAGTTCTACCGCCGCCGGGGCTACGACGTGATGTGCGTGATCCCCGACTACCCGCCGGGGATCACGGAGTACACCTTGGTCAAGCAGCTGGCCTGAAACGGGCCGCGCGGGCTACACCAGCCGCCGCGCCCCCGCCGACGGCACCGCCTCGAACGTCCGCGGCGCGGTGAACCCGGCCGCCGCGAACGCGGCCTGGACCGCCTTGCCGACGGCCTCCACGTCGGCGGCCTCCACCAGCACGATCGCCGAGCCGCCGAACCCGCCGCCCGTCATCCGCGCCCCGAGGGCACCGGCCTCCAGGGCGGTGTCGACGACGAGGTCCAGCTCCGGGCAGGAGATCCGGAAGTCGTCCCGCAGCGAGGCGTGCCCCTCGACCAGCACCGGCCCGATGGCCCGCGGGTCGCCCGCCTCCAGCAGGGCCACGACCCGCTCGACCCGCTGGTCCTCGGTGACCACGTGCCGCACCAGCCGCCGCACCTCCTCCTCGTCCCCGAGCCGCTCCAGAGCCGCGTCCAGCTCGTCGTAGGGGACGTCCCGCAGGGCGTCGACGCCCAGCAGCGCGGCGCCCTTCTCGCAGCCGGCCCGGCGCTTGCCGTACTCGCCCTCGCTGTGGGAGTGCTTGACCTGCGTGTCGACGACGAGGAGCCGCAGCCCCCGGGCCGCCAGGTCGAACGGGATCTGCCGCTGGGACAGGTCCCGGGTGTCCAGGAACAGCGCGTGCCCGGCCTCGCAGCAGGCCGACGCCGTCTGGTCCATGATGCCGACCGGCGCCCCGACGTACACGTTCTCCGCCCGCTGGCACAGCCGGGCCAGCTGCCAGCCGCGCAGCCCGAGCCCGAACAGGTCGTTCAGCGCCAGCGCGACCACGACCTCCAGCGCCGCCGAGGACGACAGCCCCGCGCCCGCCGGGACCGTCGACGCCAGATGGACGTCGGCGCCGGTAATCTCGTGCCCGGCCTCGCGCAGCGCCCACACCACACCCGACGGGTACGCCGTCCAGTTCCGGTCGCTCTCCGGCGCCAGGTCGGCCACCCTCAGCTCGACGACGCCGCCCTCGACGTCCGCCGAGTGCAGCCGCAGTACGCCGTCGGTGCGCGACGAGACGGCCGCCACCGCCGTGTGCGGCAGCGCGAACGGCATCACGAAGCCGTCGTTGTAGTCGGTGTGCTCACCGATGAGGTTGACGCGCCCGGGGGCCGCCCACACCCCCTCCGGCTCGCTCCCGTACAGCCGCGTGAACCGCTCGGCGACCTCGGCCGCCGTGTCGACGCTCATCCCCTGAATCCCTGACCTTTCCTGCGTTTCAGTTGGCGCGCTGCTGCGCGAACTCCCAGGCGTCCGCGACGATCCCCGCGAGGTCGGCGCGCGACGGCCGCCAGCCCAGCTTCTCGTGCGCGGCGGCGGCCGAGGCGACCAGGACCGCCGGGTCGCCGCCGCGGCGCGGTGCGACGACCTCGGGGATCGGATGCCCCGTCACCCGGCGCACGGTCTCGATGACCTCGCGGACCGAGAAGCCGTTCCCGTTGCCGAGGTTGCAGATCAGGTGCTCGCCGGCGGTGGCCGCGTCCAGCGCCAGCAGGTGCGCCTGAGCCAGGTCGGCGACGTGGATGTAGTCCCGTACGCAGGTGCCGTCCGGCGTCGGGTAGTCGTCCCCGAACACCGAGATGGCGTCCCGCCGCCCCTGCGCGACCTGGAGCACCAGCGGGATCAGGTGCGACTCGGGGTCGTGCCGCTCGCCGTACCGCCCGTAGGCCCCCGCGACGTTGAAGTACCGCAGCGAGACGGCCCCCAGCCCGTGGGCGGCGGCCTCCCCGCTGATCATGTGGTCGACGGCGAGCTTGGAGGCGCCGTAGGGGTTGGTGGGTGCGGTCGGCGCGGTCTCGACGATCGGCACCCGCTCCGGCTCGCCGTAGGTGGCGGCCGTGGAGGAGAAGACGAGCCGCCGTACGCCCGCCTCGCGCATGGCGCCGAGCAGGGCCATGGTCCCGCCGACGTTGTTGTCCCAGTACTTCTCGGGCTTGACGACCGACTCGCCGACCTGTGAGAAGGCGGCGAAGTGCAGCACCCCGTCGAACGATCCGTCCAGCCACTTCCCGGCGTCGCGGATGTCCCCTTCCACGAACGCGGCCCCGGCCGGGACGCCCTCCCGGAAGCCGGTCGAGAGGTTGTCGAGGACGACGACCTCGTGCCCGGCCTCCACCAGATGCTGGGCGACGACGCTGCCGACATACCCCGCGCCGCCTGTGACCAGGTACTTCCCGCTCATGAACTCGCTACCTCTCGCAGTCGCTCGGCCGCGCGCTCCGGCGGCACGTCGTTGATGAAGACGTTCATGCCGGACTCGGAGCCCGCGAGGAACTTCAGCTTGCCGGACGTACGGCGAATGGTGAAAAGCTCGAGGTGCAGCGCGAAGTCGTCACGGCTGACACCCTCGAACTCCTCCAGCTGCCCGAACGGCGCCTGGTGCCAGGCCGCGATGTAGGGCGTCGGAGGCTCACCCTCTCCGAAGATCCGGTCGAACCGCCGCAACAGTTCCAGATACACCTGGGGGAACTCTGTGCGCGCCGCCTCGTCGAGCCCCAGCAGATCGGGCACCCGCCGCTTCGGATACAGGTGCACCTCGTAGGGCCAGTGCGCGGCGTAGGGCACGAAGGCGACCCAGTGCTCACCCTCCAGCACCACCCTCTCCCCGCTCAGCTCCTCCTCCACCACGGTGTCGAAGAGGTTCTCCCCGCCGGTCGCCTCCTTGTGGGCCGCGAGGGAGCGGAGCATCAGGGCGGTGCGGGGGGTGGTGAAGGGGTAGGCGTAGATCTGCCCGTGGGGGTGACCCAGCGTCACGCCGATCTCGGCGCCGCGGTTCTCGAAGCAGAAGACCTGTTCGACGGAGGGCAGATGGGACAGCTCGGAGGTGCGGTCCGTCCAGGCGTCCAGCACGAGCCGCGCCTGCTCCTCGTCCAGGTCGGCGAAGGACGAGTCGTGGTCGGAGGTGAAGCAGACCACCTCGCACCGCCCGGAGTCACCGGCCAGCGAGGGGAAACGGTTCTCGAAGACCACGACGTCGTACGACGAGTCGGGGATCTCGCTGAGCCGCTCGCCCCGCGTCGGGCACAGCGGGCACTGGTCGGCCGGGGGGTGGTAGGTCCGCCCCTGGCGGTGCGACGCGATCGCGACCGCGTCGCCGAGCAGCACGTCGCGGCGGATCCCGGACGAGGTCACGGTCGGATCCAGCGGGCGGCGGTCCACCGCGTCGCGTACGACGTCGTCGCGCGAGTCGTAGTAGATGAGCTCGCGACCGTCGGCCAGCCGGGTCGAGGTCTTCTTCACTGCCGGACTCCTCACGCCACTACCCGCACCCACACTCAACACAATCAAACATAACACTTCACAACCCACCACCCCCGCCGATCATCACAATCAATCAAAGAACGCCATCGAAAGTGTTCATTTTCTGAAGGCGGAGGGTTAGGTTCCGCTCGGATCAGTTCACGCAACGAAGCGAGTACGCATGCAAACCCCCACATACCTGGCGGCGGAGCTACGGCTCCCCACCAACTGGCTCGACTACACGATCCTCGCCCTCTACTTCGTGGTCGTCCTGGGCATCGGCCTCGCCGCCCGCCGCTCGGTCAAAACCAGCCTCGACTTCTTCCTGTCCGGTCGTTCCCTGCCCGCCTGGGTCACCGGACTCGCCTTCGTCGCGGCCAACCTGGGCGCCACCGAGATCCTCGGCATGGCTGCCAACAGCGCCCAGTACGGCGTCTACACGACCCACTGGTACTGGATCGGCGCGATCCCGGCGATGGTCTTCCTGGGCCTGGTGATGATGCCGTTCTACTACGGCAGCAAGGTCCGCTCGGTCCCGGAGTTCCTGCTCCTGCGCTTCGACCGGTCGGCCCACCTGCTCAGCTCGGTCCTGTTCGCGATCGCCGCGATCCTGATCGCGGGCGTCAACCTCTACGCGCTCGCGATCGTCGTGGAGGCCCTCCTCGGCTGGCCCCTGTGGGTCTCCATCGTCGTGGCCGGCGTCTTCGTGCTCGCCTACATCACCCTGGGCGGCCTCTCCTCCGCGATCTACAACGAGGTCCTCCAGTTCTTCGTGATCCTGGCGGCCCTGATCCCGATCACCATCCTCGGCCTGAAGAAGGTCGGCGGCTGGGACGGCCTGACCGACAACCTCTCCGCGCAGCACGGCGGCGACTTCATGACGTCCTGGGGCGGCACGGGCATCGGCAGCGACAACCCGCTCGGCGCCAACTGGCTGACCATCGTCCTCGGCCTCGGCTTCGTCCTCGGCTTCGGCTACTGGACCACCAACTTCGCCGAGGTGCAGCGCGCCCTGTCCGCGAAGAACCTCTCCGCCGCCAAGCGCACCCCGCTCATCGCCGCGTTCCCGAAGATCTTCATCGTCTTCCTGGTGATGATCCCCGGCCTGGTCGCCGCCGCCCTGGTCCCCAAGATCGGGACGCCCGGCTCCGACCTCCAGTACAACGACGCGATCCCGTACCTGATGGAGCAGTTCCTGCCCAACGGCGTGCTCGGCATCGCGGTCACCGGTCTGCTGGCGGCGTTCATGGCCGGCATGGCGGCCAACGTCTCGTCCTTCAACACGGTGTTCACGACCGACATCTGGGCCAAGTACGTGAAGAAGGGGGAATCGGACGAGTACTACCTGAAGTTCGGCCGCGTCATCACGGTCATCGGCGTGCTGGCCTCGATCGGCACGGCCTTCCTCGCCCAGTCCTTCTCCAACATCATGGCGTACCTCCAGACGCTGTTCTCCTTCTTCAACGTGCCGATGTTCGTCGTCTTCATCATCGGCATGTTCTGGAAGCGGGCGTCGGTCAAGTCCGGCTTCTGGGGCCTGCTGGCGGGCACGGTCGCGGCGATGGTCAACTACTTCTGGATCTACAAGCAGGGCGTCGTCGACATCCCCTCCGACCAGGGGGCCAACTTCGTCTCCGCGATCGTCGGCTTCGTCGCCGGCGCGGTGGTCATGGTCGCCGTGTCCCTCTTCACGGCCCCGAAGCCGGCCGCCGAACTCCAGGGCCTGGTCTACGGCACGCGCTCCCCCGGCATGTCCGAGGCGCCCGGCGAGGGCGACGACGCGTGGTACCGCAAGCCGGCGCTGCTGGGCTGGGGCGCGGTCGTGCTGGCGGCCGCCTGCTACATCCCGTTCTCGTTCTGATCGCGGAAGGATTGAGAGAGCATGTCCGAGTACCACGAGAAGAACGTCCAGGAGGAGGTCTCCGAGCTGGAGACCAAGTCGGCGACGGCCGCCCGGCTGTTCGACATCCGCCGCATCATCGGCGGCCTCTTCGCCCTCTACGGCGTCATCGTCACGATCGCCGGCCTCACCGCGTCCGACGCCGACATCGACAAGGCGGAGGGCGTGAACATCAACCTGTGGACCGGGCTCGGGATGCTGGTCCTGGGCCTGTTCTTCCTGGCGTGGCTGAAGCTGCGGCCGACGGTTCCGCCGCCGGTGCCTTCGGCCGACGACGTGGAGTAGGTGCCCCGTGCTGTGGCTGACGCGGGCCGGTGCCCGCGTGGCTGACCGGCGTCGCGGCTGAGGTGGGGGCGTGTGCGCGACTGCCCGCGGTCACGCGGGTACGCGCCCGCACTCGCCCACGGCGGGAAGGGGACGGGGTGGGGGTGTCCGCCCGCAGCGGTCAGCGCGTCAACCCGCCGCACCCCCGTAAGTGACCGATTCCGCGCCGTTCCGAGGACGGACACCCCCCACCCCGGCCCCGACCCGCACACCGCACCGAAGGCGCTGCGCGCACCCCCACCGAACCCGCACAGGCGCCGCAGGCACCCGCACCCGGTCAACCGCCGGAGGCCCCCGCCCGGTCCAGCAGCCCCGTCCGGGCCGCCAGCGCGGCCGCCTCCAGCCGTGACCCGACCCCCAGCTTCATCAGCACCCGCTGGACATGGGTCCGCGCGGTGGACGGCGCGATCCCCATCCCCGCCGCGATCAGTCGCGTGTCCTCGCCGTCGGCGACCCGCACCAGCACCTCCAGCTCCCGGGGCGTCAGCATCTGCAGCAGCCGCTGGCCCTCGTCGTCGGGCTGCGCGGCGGGATTGAGCAGCTCGGCGAACGCGCCCTGCAACAGCGCGGGCGCCACCGCGGCCTCCCCCGCGCGGGCCTTCATGATCGCCCGCTCGACGCCCTCTATCCGCTCGTCGTGCCGGACGTACCCCGACGCCCCCGACGCGAACGCCGCCGCGATCCCGCGCGGGCTCGGCACCGGGCCCAGCACCAGCACCGCCACCTGCGGCCGGTCCCGCTTGATCCGTACCACCGGATCGAAGATGCCCGGTTCGGCCGGCGTCGCCGTCCCCATCAGGCACACCTCCGGCGCCCGGCTGATCACCAGCTCCGCCGCCCCCGCGGCCGGAGCTGCCGCGGCCAGCACCCGGTGCCCCCGCAGCTTCAACGCCGAGGCCAACGCCTCGGCGAGCAATCGGTGGTCGTCGACCACCATCAGCCGCACTCCCACTGCAACCCCCCAGTCCCGCCCCACGGTCCCGCGGCACAGTCCCGCGGCACACTCCCCCGACCTGCCCCCGGAAGCTACACGCTTGTTCGACGTCGCGCTCCCCTACCGGCGAGAACTGCCCCGGATCACCGAAATCCCTCGCAATACGACCGAGTCAGGCGTCCTCCGCCAGTTCCAGCCAGCGCAGCTCCAGCTCGTCCCGCTGACCGGACAGTTCCCGCAGTTCGGCGTCCAGCTCGGCGACCTTCGCGAAGTCCGTGGCGTTCTCGGCGATCCGCGCGTGCAGCTTGCTCTCCTTCTCGGAGATCTTGTCCAGCTGCCGTTCGATCTTCTGCAGTTCCTTCTTCGCGGCCCGCTGGTCGGCCGCGCTCCGCTCGGCGGCGGCCTTCTCCACCACGGGCGCGGGCGCCGACGCCGACGCCGCGGCCTCCTCCATCCGCTGCCGCCGCTCCAGGTACTCGTCGATGCCGCGCGGCAGCATCCGCAGCGCGCCGTCGCCGAGCAGGGCGAACACCCGGTCCGTGGTCCGCTCCACGAAGAACCGGTCGTGGGAGATGACGATCATCGACCCGGGCCAGCCGTCGAGCAGATCCTCCAGCTGGGTCAGCGTCTCGATGTCGAGGTCGTTCGTGGGCTCGTCCAGGAACAGGACGTTCGGCTCGTCCATCAGCAGCCGCAGGATCTGCAGCCGGCGCCGCTCACCGCCCGACAGGTCCCCGACCGGCGTCCACTGCTTCTCCTTGCCGAAACCGAACGTCTCGCACAGCTGCCCGGCGGTCATCTCGCGCCCCTTGCCCAGGTCGACGCGCTCCCGCACCTGCTGCACGGCCTCCAGCACCCGCCAGGCCGGGTCCAGCTCGGCGACCTCCTGCGACAGGTAGGCCAGCTTGACCGTCCGGCCGACCTTGATCTGCCCGCCCGCCGGCTGCCGCTCGCCCTCACTGGTGGCGGCCTCCGCGAGCGCCCGCAGCAGCGACGTCTTGCCCGCGCCGTTGACGCCGACCAGACCGATCCGGTCCCCCGGCCCGAGCTGCCAGGTCAGGTGCTTCAGCAGCACCTTCGGCCCGGCCTGGACCGTCACGTCCTCCAGGTCGAAGACCGTCTTCCCCAGCCGCGACGACGCGAACTTCATCAGCTCGCTGCTGTCCCGCGGCGGCGGTACGTCCGCGATCAGCTCGTTCGCCGCCTCCACCCGGAACCGCGGCTTCGAGGTCCGCGCGGGCGCCCCGCGCCGCAGCCACGCCAGCTCCTTGCGGACCAGGTTCTGCCGCTTGGCCTCCTCGGTCGCGGCGATCCGCTCCCGTTCCGCGCGGGCGAAGACGTAGTCCGAGTAGCCGCCCTCGTACTCGTAGACGTCACCGCGCTGCACGTCCCACATGCGGGTGCAGACCTGGTCGAGGAACCAGCGGTCGTGGGTGACGCAGACCAGCGCGGAGCGCCGCGCGCTCAGGTGCCGGGCGAGCCAGGAGATGCCCTCGACGTCGAGGTGGTTGGTGGGCTCGTCCAGCACGATCAGGTCCTGCTCGTCGATGAGCAGCTTGGCCAGCGCGATCCGCCGCCGCTCCCCGCCCGACAGCGGCCCGATGACGGTGTCCAGTCCCTGCGGGAACCCCGGCAGGTCCAGCCCTCCGAACAGTCCCGTCAGCACGTCCCGGATCTTGGCGTTGCCCGCCCACTCGTGGTCGGCGAGGTCGCCGATGACCTCGTGCCGCACCGTGGCGGCGGGGTCGAGGGAGTCGTGCTGGGTCAGCACCCCGAGCCGCAGCCCGCCGGAGTGGGTGACCCGGCCGGTGTCGGCCTCCTCCAGCTTGGCGAGCATCCGGATCAGCGTGGTCTTGCCGTCACCGTTGCGGCCCACGACGCCGATGCGGTCCCCCTCGGAGACACCGAGGGACACCCCGTCCAGCAGCGCACGGGTGCCGTACACCTTGCTGACGTTCTCGACATTGACCAGGTTGACGGCCATTTCTCTCCTGCCTGGGGGACGATCAGCTTTCAAGCGTAGGCCCTCCGGAGGCCGGGGTGACACGGACAAGGGTCGTCACTCTTCGTAGTGACGTATGTCAGATCGTCCGGCTACCGTGGAGGGCAGGCAGCAGGATCCCGTCCATGGGAGGAACCATGACCGCCGAGTCCGTAGAGCACCGCAGCACCCAGCGCTGGCCGGTGCCGCCGCAGGACGGATACACCGTGGACGACCTGTCCACGCTGCCGGATCTCCCGCCGCACACCGAGCTGATCGACGGGAGTCTGATTTTCGTGAGTCCGCAGCGGGATTTCCACAGCATCGTCATCGACCTGCTGGTGACCGGACTGCGCAGCACAGCGCCGGCCGAACTGAGGATCCGACGGGAGATGACCATCGTCCTCGACCAGCGCAACGGCCCCGAACCCGATGTGAGCGTCATCCGCGCAGAGGCGGTCACCGGTCCGGCCCGGACCAGCTACCAGGCCGAGGACGTCCTGCTCGCCGTCGAAGTCGTCTCCCCCGACTCCGAGTCCCGCGACCGCACGACCAAGCCCCACAAGTACGCGGCCGCAGGCATCCCGAACTTCTGGCGGGTGGAGCAGGGCGGCACGGAGGGCAAGCCCGTCATCCACGTCTACGAACTCGACCCGATGACCAACGCGTACGTCCACATGGGCATGCACCGCGACCGTGTCAAGGTCGACAAGCCCTACTCCATCGACATCGATCTGACCGCCGTCGACCAGCTCTGAGTCACACCACCGTCGCCCCCGCTGCGGCCCCCTCCGCCACCCGCACCGCCCCACACGTGCCGGAGGCCCGCAGCACCCCGGCGACGACCGTCGCCGCGTCCGCGTCCCCCGCGAGGAACGCCGTGGTCGGGCCCGAGCCCGAGACGATCGCCGCCAGCGCCCCCGCCGCGCGCCCCGCGGCCAGCGTGTCCGCCAGCTCCGGGAACAGCGACAGCGCGGCCGGCTGGAGGTCGTTGGAGACGGCCACCGCCAGCGCACCGGGGTCACCGCTCGCGAGGGCGTCGAGCACCGCCTGCGAGGCCACCGGGTCGGGGACGTCCGCGCCCTCGCTCAGCCGGTCGAACTCCCGGAACACCGCCGGCGTCGACAGCCCCCGCTCCGCCATCGCGAACACCCAGTGGAAGGTGCCCCCCACCTTCAGCTCGGTCAGCTTCTCGCCCCGCCCGGTGCCCAGCGCCGCCCCGCCGACCAGGCTGAACGGCACGTCGCTGCCCAGCTCGGCGCAGATGTCCAGCAGCTCGTCACGGGACGCGCCCGTGCCCCACAGCGCGTCGCAGGCGACCAGTGCCGCCGCGCCGTCCGCGCTGCCGCCCGCCATGCCGCCGGCGACGGGGATGTCCTTGTCGATGTGGAGGTGCACGTCGGGGGCGCGGCCGTGGCGCTCGGCGAGGGCGAGGGCCGCGCGGGCGGCGAGGTTGGTGCGGTCCAGGGGCACCTGGTCCGCGCCCGGCCCCTCGCACGTGACGCGCAGCGTGTCGGCGGGGGCCGCCGTGACCTCGTCGTACAGGCCGACGGCGAGGAAGACGTTGGCCAGGTCGTGGAAGCCGTCGGGGCGGGCCGGGCCCACCGCGAGCTGGACGTTGACCTTGGCGGGGACCCGTACGGTTACGCTCACGTGCTCGCTGCCTTCCGTCACTGCTTGTGTTCGGCGATCCGCGCGAACTCTTCCACGGTCAGGGACTCCCCACGCGCCTGCGGCGACACACCCGCGGCGACCAGTGCCGCCTCGGCCGCCGCCGCCGAGCCTGCCCACCCGGACAGGGCGGCCCGCAGGGTCTTGCGGCGCTGGGCGAAGGCGGCGTCGACGACGGCGAACACCTCGGCCCGCGACGCGGTGGTGACCGGCGGCTCCGCGCGCCGCACCAGGGACACCAGTCCGCTGTCGACGTTGGGCGCCGGCCAGAAGACGTTCCGCCCGATGGACCCGGCCCGCTTGACCTCGGCGTACCAGTTGGCCTTCACGGACGGCACGCCGTACACCTTGGAGCCCGGCCCGGCGGCCAGCCGGTCGGCGACCTCCGCCTGGACCATGACGAGGGTGCGCTCCACGCTCGGGAAGGTCTCCAGCATGTGCAGGAGGACGGGCACGGCCACGTTGTACGGCAGGTTGGCGACGAGCGCGGTCGGGGCGGGGCCCGGCAGTCCGGTGACCCGCATCGCGTCGGAGTGGACCAGCGCGAACCGGTCGGCGCGCTCCGGCATCCGGGCCGCGACCGTGGCGGGCAGGGCCCCGGCCAGTACGTCGTCGATCTCCACGGCGGTGACCCGGTCGGCCACCTCCAGCAGAGCCAGGGTGAGCGAGCCGAGACCCGGGCCCACCTCGACCACCACGTCGTCGGGGCGGACCTCGGCGGTGCGCACGATACGGCGGACCGTGTTGGCGTCGATGACGAAGTTCTGGCCGCGCTGCTTGGTGGGGCGGACGCCGAGGGCGGACGCCAGTTCACGGACGTCGGCGGGGCCGAGGAGGGCGTCTTGCGGGGTGGGGCTGCTCACCCCGCAAGAGTAGCCGGGGATCAGTAGCCGAAGGCCCGTGCCGTGTTCGCCGCGAGCGCGGTCGCCAGCGCGTCCTCGTCGATGCCGCGTACGGCGGCCATCGCGCGCACGGTGACCGGGATCAGGTAGGGCGCGTTGGGTCGGCCCCGGTAGGGCGCCGGGGTCAGGAACGGCGCGTCGGTCTCCACCAGGACCAGGTCCAGCGGGGCCACCGCGAGGGCGTCGCGCAGGTTCTGGGCGTTCTTGAAGGTGACGTTGCCGGCGAAGGACATGAAGTAGCCGGCCGCGGCGCAGACCTCGGCCATCTCGGCGTCGCCGGAGTAGCAGTGGAAGACGGTCCGCTCCGGGGCGCCCTCCTCCTTGAGCACGCGCAGGACGTCGGCGTGGGCGTCGCGGTCGTGGATGACCAGCGCCTTGCCGTGCCGCTTGGCGATCTCGATGTGGGCGCGGAAGGAGCGCTCCTGCGCCTCCTTGCCCTCCTCGCCGGTGCGGAAGTAGTCGAGTCCCGTCTCCCCGACGGCCTTGACCTGCGCCAGCGCGGCCAGCCGGTCGATCTCCGCGAGCGCGTCGTCGAGGGCGGCGTCCCCGCCGGGCACCCGCGCCCCCTGCCGCGACCACCCTCCCCCGGCCCCAGGGGGCCGGGAGGTGCCCCCAGGGTCGCCGTGGACGATGCGCGGGGCTTCGTTGGGGTGCAGGGCGACGGCGGCGTGGACGTTCTCGTACGCCGCCGCCGTCTCGGCCGCCCAGCGGGAGCCGGCGAGGTCGCAGCCGACCTGGACGACCGTGGTCACGCCCACGGACGCGGCCTTGGCGAGGCCCTCCTCGACCGTGCCGGACTGCATGTCGAGGTGGGTGTGCGAGTCGGCGACCGGCACCCGCAGGGGCTCGGGCGGCGGGGGCGCCGCGTTCTTGTCGGCGGAGGCCGGGGCGTGCGAAGGCATGCCCCGATCCTACAAACGCGGGTCAGCCCGCCTCGCGATGCGTGCGGTGCAGGTGCAGGGCGTGCAGCAGGTCGGCGACGTGCCAGTGCCGCCGCTCGGCCACGCCCCCCGCCACCGGCGCCTCGGCCGGCCCGGCCTGCCGGGGCACGGCGGCGTACGGCCCGTGCGCCGCCGCCTTCCGCGCCGAGGCGACCCGCCCCGGCCGCATGATCCGTACGACGTGCCCGTCGCAGTTGTGGCAGGTGGGCCGGGAGAGCGGGGAGGGCACGATCCGCCCGTCGGCCAGGTACACCACGGACGTCCGGCCCTGGGCGTCCGTGTGGTGCTCTATCTCGTAGGACTGCTCCCAGCCGCTGCCGCAGCGCATGCAGGCGAAGGAGTACGACTCGTGCACCGTGGTCTCGCTCATACCGGCTCCCTGGGTCCGCGAAGGTGGGGCGTGGGCGCGTCCCGCTCCTCCAGTGGATGCCCGGAACGGCCCGGAATCCCCAGGGATGTCAAGTGTTGGCGGCGATTTGGCGGACCTTTGCCGAACGGCCCTCCGCGGCGGCACGGGGCTTTGCCTTGCCGACCACCCGTTTACCGGCCCATGGGACACGCGCCCCGCGCGCCTCCACCGCACGCCCCCGAAGCCGCCCCGGCGCCTCACGCCCCGGAGGCCGCCCCGGCGTTCTTCGCCGCGACCACGGCGTCGAAGACGTCCCGCTTCGGTACGCCCGCCTCGACGGCCACCGCCGCGATGGCCTCCTTGCGCCGCTCCCCCGCCTCCTCGCGCACCCGCACCCGGCGCACCAGCTCCTCGGCGCCGATCTCCCCGGGCCCGGTCTCCGGCGCGCCCTCGACGACGACGGTGATCTCGCCGCGCACGCCCTCGGCCGCCCACGCCGCCAGCTCGCCCAGCGGGCCGCGCTTGATCTCCTCGTACGTCTTGGTCAGCTCCCGGCAGACGGCGGCGCGCCGCTCGCCGCCGAAGACCTCGGCCATCGCGGCGAGGGTGTCGGCGACGCGGTGCGGGGACTCGAAGTACACGAGGGTGCGGCGCTCGCCCGCGACCTCCCGCAGCCGGGTCAGCCGCTCGCCCGTCCTGCGCGGCGGGAACCCCTCGAAGCAGAACCGGTCCACCGGCAGCCCGGACAGCGCCAGCGCGGTCAGCACGGCGGACGGCCCGGGCACGGCGGTGACCTTGATGTCCCGCTCGACGGCCGCCGCGACCAGCCGGTAGCCGGGGTCGGAGACGGACGGCATCCCGGCGTCGGTCACCAGCACCACCCGCGCGCCGCCGATCAGCTCCTCGACCAGCTCCGGCGTGCGCGCCGCCTCGTTGCCCTCGAAGTACGACACCACGCGCCCCTTGGGCGTCACGCCGAGCCCCTGGGTGAGCCGGCGCAGCCGCCGGGTGTCCTCCGCGGCGACGACATCGGCGGCCGTCAGCTCCTCGGCGAGCCGGGGCGGGGCGTCGGCGAGGTCGCCGATGGGGGTGCCGGCGAGGACCAGGGTTCCGGTTGCGACTGTCACGTTTCCATCCTCGCAGGGGCAAGCACGGGACTCGCACAGACCGGTTCCCTACGATGGCGCGGTGACCAGTACAGCGTCGTCCATGGATTCCACGGACACCGGCCAGGACCAGGCGCCGCACGAGAGGCGCCCGCCGTGGCAGCGGCGGCTGCGCCGCTTCGGCTACACGGCCCCCGACCGCGGTGACGTCCGCGAGCGGCTGGTGCCGCCGTACACGCGGCCCGGCCCCCGGCTGTGGGCCGTCCTCGGCGTGTCCGAGAGGGCCGCCGACCGGCTGGTGCGCTGGTCGGGCTGGGGCGGTCCGCTGCTGGTCACGCTGGTGGCGGGGGTGCTGCGGTTCTGGAACCTGGGCAGCCCGAAGGCGGTGATATTCGACGAGACGTACTACGCCAAGGACGCGTGGGCGCTGATCAACCGCGGCTTCGAGGTCAACTGGGACAAGAACGCCAACGACCTGGTCCTGAACTCGGGCGGGGACGTCACGGTCCCCACGGACGCGTCGTACGTCGTCCATCCGCCGGTCGGCAAGTTCGTCATCGGGGCCGGCGAGTGGCTGTTCGGGTTCGATCCGTTCGGCTGGCGGTTCATGACGGCGCTGCTCGGCACGCTCTCGGTCCTGCTGCTGTGCCGGATCGGCCGCCGCCTGTTCCGCTCCACGTTCCTCGGCTGTCTGGCGGGCGCGCTGCTGGCGCTGGACGGGCTGGCCTTCGTGATGAGCCGGACCGCGCTGCTCGACAGTGTGCTGGTCTTCTTCGTGCTGGCCGCCTTCGGCTGCCTGCTGGTCGACCGGGACCGGGCGCGGGCGAGACTGGCCGCCGCGCTGCCGGTGGACGACGACGGCCGGGTCCGCCCGGACGCGCGCGTCGCCGAGACCACCCGGATCGGGTGGCGGCCGTGGCGCTGGGCGGCGGGGCTGATGCTGGGCCTGGCCATCGCCACCAAGTGGAACGGCCTGTACATCCTGGTCGCGTTCTGCGTGATGGCGGTCCTGTGGGACGTGGGCGCCCGCCGGGTGGCCGGCGCGGTGCGCCCCCGCACGGCGGTGCTCAAGCACGACCTGGGCCTGGCGTTCCTCGCCACCGTGCCGGTCGCGCTCGCCACCTACCTGGTCTCCTGGACGGCCTGGATCCTCTCCCCGAGCGACGGCACGGGCGGCTACTACCGCGACTGGGCGGCGACCGACGGGAAGAACAGTGACTGGTCGTGGCTGTTCCCGGACTGGTGGCGCAGCCTGTGGCACTACGAGTCGCAGGTCTACGAGTTCCACACCCACCTGACCTCGCCGCACACGTACCAGTCGAACCCGTGGAGCTGGATCGTCCTGGGCCGCCCGGTCTCCTACTTCTACGAGTCGCCCTCGCCCGGCACGGACGGCTGTCCGGCGGACGCCGGCGAGAAGTGCGCCCGCGAGGTGCTGGCGCTGGGCACGCCGGTGCTGTGGTGGCTGGGCTGCTTCGCGCTCCTGTACGTGCTGTGGCGCTGGGCCTTCCGCCGGGACTGGCGCGCGGGCGCCATCGCCTGCGGCGTCGCGGCCGGGTACCTGCCCTGGTTCCTGTACCAGGAGCGCACGATCTTCCTCTTCTACGCCGTCGTCTTCCTGCCGTTCCTGTGCCTGGCGGTGGCGATGCTGCTGGGGGCGGTGATCGGCCGGCCGGGGGCGGGCGAGGCCCGGCGGGTGGGCGGCGTGGTGGCCGCCGGTGTCCTGTTCCTCCTCGTAGCGTGGAACTTCATCTACTTCTGGCCCATCTACACCGGTACGGCGATCCCGATGGAGGACTGGCGGGCGCGGATGTGGCTGGACACCTGGGTGTGACCGGGACCGCCGTGTCTCCGTTCGGCCACCAAACGGAAACAGGCGTACCGCAAGTCACGTGCGGCACATAGAGTTCCAGTGTGACCACTTTCTGAACGCGTTCAACGACGCGTCCGGGAGCTCGATGGGGAGGGAACTGCCGATGGGCAGGGGGATGAAGGCCGCCGTCATCGGCGGAGTGTTCGCCGTGATGGTCGGAGGGGCCGGATACGGCGCGTACAACGTGGTCTCCGCGCTGGGCGGCGGGGACGAGGTGAAGACCGGGCCGCCGAGCGGTGACGAGGTCGCGGAGACGACGGAGAAGTTCTTCGCGGCCTGGGAGGACGGCAAGGCGCAGGAGGCGGCGTCGTACACCAACGACGACGCCTCGGCCCTGAAGCTGCTGACGGCGTACGCCGAGGACGCCCACATCGGCGGCGTCACGATCACCCCGGGCACGGCGACCGGCACCAAGGTGCCGTTCACCGTGAAGGCGGAGGTGTCCTACGAGGGCGCGACCGAGCCGCTGACGTACAAGAGCCAGTTGAGCGTGGTGCGCGGGAAGACCACCGGGCGGGCGCTGGTCGACTGGGAGCCGTCCGTCGTCCATCCGGAGCTGTCGGCCGACGGCGACACGCTGGTCACCGCCGAGGCGTCGAACCCGCCGATCGAGGCCGTCGACCGGGACGGCAAGGTGCTGACCAAGGAGAAGTACCCCTCGCTGGGCCCGGTCCTGGACACGCTGCGGGAGAAGTACGGCGACCAGGCGGGCGGCGAGCCCGGCATCGAGCTGATGGTCCGGCACGCCTCCCAGGAGGTGGCCGACACGCCGCTGGTGACCCTCACCGAGGGCGAGCCCGGCAAGCTGGAGACGACGCTGAGCGCGGGCGTGCAGGCGGCGGCGGAGAAGGCGGTGGAGGAGTTCGACGAGTCGTCGGTGGTGGCCGTCAAGCCCAGCACCGGTGAGGTGCTGGCGGTCGCCAACCACCGCGCGGACGGCTTCAACGCGGCCTTCCAGGGCCGGGTCGCGCCCGGCTCCACGATGAAGATCATCACCGCGGCGATGCTCATAGACAACGGCGTGACCTCGATGAACGGCCCCGCGCCCTGCCCCGACAAGGCGATCTGGCAGGGGCAGGTCTTCAAGAACCTCACCGGCATGGAGCCCAACGAGTCGGCCACGCTGGCCCACAGCTTCCAGCGCTCCTGCAACACCGCCTTCATCAAGCTCATCGACGAGAAGCCGCTCACCGACTCCTCGCTGATGGAGGAGGCCCAGGAGCGGTTCGGCCTCGGCAAGGACAACTGGAAGACCGGCATCGTCTCCTTCGACGGCAGCGTGCCCGCCTCCACCGGCCCGGACCGGGCGGCCAACGCCATCGGCCAGGGCCAGGTCCAGATGAACCCGCTCAACATGGCCTCGGTGACGGCCACCGCGATCACCGGCACGTTCCGCCAGCCCTATCTGGTCTCGCCCGACCTGGACGACCGCGAGACGGCCACCGCCGAGGGCCTGTCGTCCGAGACGTCGTCCCAGCTCAAGCAGATGATGCGGCTCACCGCCACGCAGGGCACCGCGATGGAGGCGATGTCCGGGCTCGACGGCGACATCGGCGCGAAGACCGGGTCGGCGGAGGTCGACGGGCAGACCGTGTCCAACAGCTGGTTCACCGGCTTCCGGGGCGACATCGCCGCTGCGGCCATGACGGAGGAGGGCGGCCACGGCGGCGACGCGGCCGGGCCGATCGTCGCGGACGTCCTGCGGGCCGGCGGCTGACCTCACCCGCGCGGGGCGGGACCGAACACCGTGTGCCGTCGTTGGAAGCGTGACGGCATCGAGGGAAACGGAAAGCAGTGGGCAACAGAAGGCGTGTCGCCGAGCGACGCAACAGCAGGCGGCCCGTCGTGATCGGCGGGGTGATCGCGGTCGTCGCCGGGGCCGGGGTGGGCGCCTGGGCGCTGTCCGCCGGCACGGGCGCCGGGGACGACGCGCGCACCACGGCGGCCGGGAAGAACGTGAAGAGCGGCCCCCTGTCGGCCACCGAGGTCACCACGGCGGCCGAGCGGTTCCTCACCGCCTGGCAGCGGGGCGAGGTCGCCGAGGCGGCCGCCGCCACCGACGCCACCGCCGCGGCGAAGGCGCTGCTCACCTCCTACGCCGAGGACGCCCGCGTCGAGGACGTCACCCTCACCCCGGGCACCCGCAGCGGCGACAAGGTCCCGTTCTCCGTCAAGGCGACGGTGGTGCACGGGGACGTCCGCAAGGCACTGGCGTACGACAGCTCCCTGACCGTCGTGCGCCGCGACGGCGACGGCGAACCCCGGGTCGGCTTCACTCCCGCCGTTGTCCACCCCGACCTCGGCGAGGGCGACAAGCTGGTCACCGGGGAGGCCGGGACGCCGCCCGTGAAGGCGGTGGACCGGGACGGCGGCGAGATCACCACCGCGAAGTACCCGTCGCTGGGCACGGTCCTGGACGGGCTGCGCGAGAAGTACGGCGAGAAGGCCGGCGGCCGTGCCGGGATCGAGCTGCGCGTGGTGCGCGGCAAGGAGTCGAAGGCGAAGAAGCTCTCCGACAAGACCCTCCTGGAGCTGAGCGAGGGCACGCCGGGCACGGTCGAGACGACCCTCGACCCCGAGTTGCAGGCCCTCGCCGAGGAGCAGGTGGCCGCGGAGCAGAAGGCGTCGGTGGTCCTCACCCGTGTCTCGACGGGCGAGATCCTCGCCGTCGCCGACAGCGGCCACGGCTTCAACACCGCCTTCCAGGGCTCGCTGGCCCCCGGCTCCACGATGAAGGTCGTCACCTCCTCGCTGCTGATCGAGAAGGGCCTGGCCTCCGCCGACAAGGCGCACCCCTGCCCGAAGTACTTCACGTACGGCGGCTGGAAGTTCCAGAACGACGACAAGTTCTCCATCAAGGGCGGCACCTTCAAGGCGAGCTTCGCCCGCTCCTGCAACACCGCCTTCATCAGCCAGGCCGGCAAGCTGTCCGACGACGCCCTGACCCAGCAGGCCCAGGAGGTCTTCGGCCTGGGGATGAACAACTGGGCGATCGGGGTGCCCACCTTCGACGGCTCGGTCCCGGTGCAGAGCGACGCCCAGAAGGCGGCGTCCCTCATCGGACAGGGCGGGGTGCGGATGAACCCGCTGAACATGGCGTCCGTGGCGGCGACCGTGAAGTCCGGCACCTTCCACCAGCCGTACCTGGTCGCCCCGTCGGTGGACGACCGCGAGCTGGCCACGGCCTCCCGCACGATGTCCGCCGGCACCCTCTCCCAGCTGCGCGAGCTGATGGCCTACACGGCCGACTACGGCACGGCGGCGGAGGCGATGGCCGGGGTCGGCGGGGACGCCGGCGCGAAGACCGGGTCGGCGGAGGTCGACGGCCAGAAGAAGCCGAACGGCTGGTTCACCGCCTACCGGGACGACCTCGCCGCGGCGGGCGTGGTGCAGGCCGGCGGCCACGGCGGCGAGACGGCCGGTCCGATCGTGGCGGCGCTGCTCAAGGCGGGCGGCTGACGGCTCAGCGCGGGACGGGCTGCGCCACCGCCGGGATCGCCGCGTACGTCCTGGCGAGGAAGCGCAGCAGGTCGTCCGTGTCGAACTGGACCACCGAGCAGCCGCCCCGCTCCGGGTGGAACTCGACCACGGCCCGCACCCGCCCGCACGGCCACACCCGCACCTCTCCGGTCCCGGCCGGCGCCCGCAGCCCCCGTTCGAGCAGCTCGCGCGCGAAGCGGAACCAGCGCGGGCCGGGCAGCCCGATCCGTACCGACCGGGGGTCGTCCTCGGGGTCGTAGCGCAGCACCACCGGTACGCAGCGGCCGTCACCCTCGTCGGGTACGTCCGCGTCGGTGAGCACCTGGCCCCGTGCGTACTGTTCGATCACCGACATCGACCGGCTCCTTCGCCCTCGGCCCCTCTCCAATGTCCCATATTTCCCGTATCACGCCTTTTGGGCGGAACGCACGATGTGAGACAAGCCTTTACCTCGCTCTTGCATACATGTCGCAACTGCTCCTTATCATCGGAAGGTGCACGTACCTGACGGATTCATCAACGCCCCGGTCTCCGCGGTCACCGGAGTCGTCGCCGCCGGCGCCATAGCGGTCAGCCTGCGTGGCGCGCGCCGCGAACTCGACGAACGCACGGCCCCGCTGGCCGGCCTCGTCGCGGCGTTCATCTTCGCCGTGCAGATGCTGAACTTCCCCGTCGCCGCGGGAACCAGCGGACACCTCCTCGGCGGGGCCCTGGCGGCGATCCTCGTCGGCCCCCGCACCGGGGTCCTCTGCGTCTCCGTCGTCCTCCTCATGCAGGGCATCCTCTTCGCGGACGGCGGCCTGACCGCGCTGGGCGTCAACATCACCGACATGGCGATCGTCACGACGGTCGTCGCCTACGCCGTCTTCCGGGGTCTGGTGAAGGTGGCGCCGCGCACCCGGCGCTCGGTGACCGTCGCCTCGTTCGTCGCGGCGCTGCTCTCCGTCCCGGCCGCCGCCGTCGCCTTCACCCTCCTCTACTGGATCGGCGGCACCACCGACGTCTCGATCGGCAAGGTCGCCACCGCCATGATCGGCGTGCACGTCCTGATCGGCGTCGGTGAGGCCGTCATCACCGCGCTGACCGTCGGCGCCGTCATCGCCGTACGCCCGGACCTGGTGCACGGGGCGCGCGGGCTCCAGCGGCGACTGAAGCTGCGGGTCGGCGGCGAACTGGTCGACGCCCCCGCCGCCGAGCCCGCCCCGGTGGCGGCGACCGGCTCCCGCCGCACGGTCTGGCTCACCGGCCTGGCGGTCTCCGTCGTCCTGGCCGGGTTCGTCAGCTTCTACGCCTCCGCCTCCCCCGACGGCCTGGAGAAGGTCGCCGCCGACCAGGGCATCGACGCCAAGGCCGAGGAGCACGCCGCCGCCGGCTCGCCGCTCGCCGACTACGGCGTCAAGGACATCACCGACGCCCGGCTCTCCGGCGGCCTCGCGGGCGTGATCGGCGTCGGCGTCACGGTCGTCGCGGGCAGCACGGTGTTCTGGGCGGTCCGCCGGCGCCGAGCCGAGGACACCTCGCCGACCGGACCGGGCGTCTGAGATGGGCGCGGGCCACGCCCACCGGCTCTACCGGCACGGGGACTCCCCCGTGCACGCCCTGCCGCCGCACACCAAGCTCACCGCGGCCTTCGGCTTCGTGGTCGTCGTCGTGTCGACGCCGCGCGAGGCGATGTGGGCGTTCGGGCTCTACGCGCTGCTGCTCGCCTCGGTCGCCTGCGCGGCCCGCGTCCCGGCCGGCTTCCTGCTGAAGCGGCTGCTGATCGAGGTGCCGTTCGTCGCCTTCGCGGTCCTCATGCCGTTCGTGGCCGAGGGCGACCGGATCGGCGTACTGGGCCTGTCCCTGAGCGTGAACGGCCTGTGGGGCGCCTGGAACGTCCTGGCCAAGGGCACCCTGGGCGTCGCCACGTCCGTGCTCCTGGCCTCCACCACCGAACTCCGCGCCCTCCTGCTGGGCCTCCAGCGTCTGAGGCTGCCGCCCCTCCTCGTCCAGATCGCGTCCTTCATGATCCGCTACGGCGACGTCGTCACCGACGAGATGCGGCGGATGCGGATCGCCCGCGAGTCGCGCGGCTTCGAGGCGAGCGGGGTACGGCACTGGGGCGTACTGGCGAAATCCGCCGGGGCGCTGTTCATCCGCTCCTACGAGCGGGGCGAACGCGTCCACCTGGCGATGGTCAGCCGCGGCTACGCCGGTGCGATGCCGGTCATCGACGAGGTGAGCGCCTCCCGGGCGCAGTGGTCGTACGCGCTGGCCCTCCCGTGCACCGCGCTGCTGGTCTGTCTGCTGGGATGGGTGCTGTGACTGCTTCCCTGGAGGTCTCCGGCCTCGCCTTCGCCTACCCCGACGGGCACCAGGCCCTCTTCGGCGTCGACTTCTCGATCGCGCGCGGCGAACGGGTCGCGCTGCTCGGCCCCAACGGCGCCGGCAAGACGACCCTCGTGCTCCACCTCAACGGCATCCTGACCGGCGGCGCGGGCACGGTGACGGTGGCCGGGCTGCCCGTGGGCACGGAGCACATGGCCGAGATCCGGCGCCGGGTCGGCATCGTCTTCCAGGACCCCGACGACCAGCTCTTCATGCCGACGGTCCGTCAGGACGTGGCGTTCGGACCGGCGGCGGCCGGGGTGAAGGGGGCCGCACTGGAGGAACGGGTGGACCGGGCGCTGGCCCGGGTCGGCATGGACGGCTTCCAGGACCGTCCCCCGCACCACCTGTCCTTCGGCCAGCGGCGCCGGGTGGCGGTGGCCACGGTGCTGGCGATGGAACCGGAGATCCTCGTCCTGGACGAACCCTCCTCCAACCTGGACCCGGCCTCCCGCCGCGAACTCGCCGACATCCTGCTCTCCCTGGACGTGACCGTCCTGATGGTCACCCACGACCTGCCCTACGCCCTCCAGCTCTGCCCACGCTCGCTGATCCTCAGCGACGGCGTGATCGCGGCGGACGGCCCGACCGCGGACCTGCTCTCCGACGAGGCCCTGATGCGCGCGCACCGCCTGGAACTCCCCTTCGGTTTCGACCCCCGCTCGGTGACGACGGCGTGACAACGGCCACATGAGGAATCGCCCGTGAACGGTGCGTGTTGCACGCACCGTTGCGGGCGAGTGGCGGCGGAAAGGGACGAGGAGCGTGGACATGGCGGTGGACGTGGTCGAGGCCGTATGCGGCACAGTGACCGAGGAGTTCGAACCGGTCAGGGACGCGTTCGTACGGAACTTCACCGCCCTCGGCGACCGGGGCGCCGCCGTCGCCGTCTACCGCGACGGCCGCAAGGTCGTCGACCTGTGGGCCGGCACCCGTGACCTCGACGGCACCGAGCCCTGGCAGCGGGGCACCGCCCAGGTGATCCGCTCGGCCACCAAGGGCGTCGCCGCCGCCGTACCGCTGCTGCTGCACCAGCGCGGCGCACTGGACCTGGACGCCCCGGTGCACACGTACTGGCCGGAGTTCAAGGCGCACGGCAAGGAGGGCGTCCTGGTCCGGCACGTACTCGCCCACCGGGCCGGCCTCCCCGTCCTCGACCGTCCCCTCACCCCCGCCCAGGCGCTCGATCCGCTGCCCGGGACCGAGGCGGTCGCCGCCCAGGCCCCCGTCTGGGAACCCGGCACCGACCACGGCTATCACGCGCTCACCTACGGCTGGCTGCTGGACGGGCTGGTCCGCCGGGTGACCGGCCGCGGCACCGGCGAGTGGATCGCCGACGAGATCGCCCGCCCCCTCGGCCTGGACCTGTGGCTCGGACTCCCGGCACACGAGGAGGCGGCCGGCCGCGCGGGCCGGACCGGCCGCGTCGAGGACGTGGAACCGCCGTCCGGGGGCCTGCGCATGCGCCCCAAACGCTCCGTCACCGCCGCCTACGACGATCCCGGCTCCCTCACCCGCCGCGCCTTCGGCGCGATCACGCCGTTCCCCGACCAGAACGACCCGGCGTACCGGGCGGCGGCGCTGCCC
Source organism: Streptomyces sp. NPDC016677 (assembly GCF_055562815.1). NCBI lineage: Bacteria > Bacillati > Actinomycetota > Actinomycetes > Kitasatosporales > Streptomycetaceae > Streptomyces > Streptomyces sp. NPDC016677. The sequence continues at coordinate 174,758 of NZ_JBVHEO010000006.1, forward strand.
GCCACCAACGGCATCGCGACGGCCGACGCGCTGGCCCGTTTCTACGCCGCGCTGACCGGCGAGGTCGACGGCGTCCGGCTCTTCGCTCCGCGGACGCTGGCGGCGGCCCGGACACAGGAGTCGGCGGGCCCGGACCGGGTCCTCGTCGTCGGCACCCGTTTCGGCCTGGGCTACATGCTGCACGGCAGCGCGTCCCCGTTCCTCGCCCCCGGCTCCTTCGGGCATCCCGGCCGCGGCGGCGCGCTCGGCTTCGCCGACCCGGAATCGGGCATCGCCTTCGGCTATGTCACCAACGGCTTCCGCAAGACCGTGACGGCGGACCCGCGGGCACAGGCCCTGGTCCGGGCGGTACGGGTGGCGCTGGACGCCGGGCGCTGACTTCCGGGCCCGGACGCCGGCTTCCGGACCCGGGCGCCGGCTCCCGGCCCCTGGCGCTCAGACGTGGATCGGGTGGGACACCCTCCCCGACGCCTCGTCGATCTCCCCGTGCGCCTTGTCGAGCAGCCGCATCGCCAGCTCGTTCAGCGCCCGCGCCGCGGCGACCTCCTCACCGACCCGGGGCTGCCGGGCGTCGGCGCGGTGCCTGCTGGCATGCCCGTGCGCCCGTACCTCCGTACCGTCCGACAGCCGCACCATCGCGACCGCCCGCGTATGCCGATCGTCCTCCGTGAACTCGACCTCAACATGCCATCCGACCGGTGTGGGCATCATGACGTTCACCTCCGTGGACCCCTCTTTCCAGGGTGCTACCGACGGGAGTGTTCGCGCACGTCCACGAGGGTCGCTCCGGCATGGGTGACGAGGTCCTGCGGGGGAATGGGGAAGACGGTGTACGGGGTGCCGGCGGCGGCCCAGACCGTCTCGTGGGCGAGCAGGGAGCGGTCGGCGAGGACGCGGGTGCGGGTGCGGTGCCCGAAGGGCGGGACGCCGCCGATGGCGTACCCGGTGGTCTCCCGTACGACGTCGGCCTGGGCGCGGGTGACCTTCTCGGCGCCGAGTTCCTCGCGGACCCGGTCCACGTCGACGCGGGAGGCGCCGTCCATGAGGACCAGCACGGGGACGCCGTCCGCCGCGAAGATCAGCGACTTGCAGATCTGGCTCAGCTCGCAGCCGATCGCCGCGGCGGCCTCGGCGGCGGTGCGGGTGGCTTCCGGGAAGCGCCGGACCCGGCCGTTGAGGTCGTCGAGCCCCATGTCGCGGAGGGCGGCGGCGAAGCGGGGATGGGCGTCGGGGGTGTCGTCGGTCGTCGTCATGGCGGCACGGTAGCGAGTGACGGGCGGGACGGGCGACCGGGTTGTCCGGCGGGCGTCGGGGCCACTTCGCGACGTACGTACGCACGTACGCACGTACGCACGTACGAGGAAGCCGGTGAGCGCCACCCGTCCCCACGGAGCCCTCACCGGCTGGTCACTCAGCCACGCGGCATCGCATCAGGCGCGTGCCAGTTCCTTGTCCTCGTCGGGGTCCTTGCGGCCGTCGGACAGGGCCTTCAGGCCCTCGCCCTCGACGTCCACGTTGGGCAGCGCGCGGTCCAGCCACTTCGGCAGCCACCAGGCGCCCTTGCCGAGCAGGGCGAGTACCGCGGGGACGATGGCCATGCGGACGACGAACGCGTCGAAGAAGACCGCGATCGCGAGGCCGAAGCCGATCATCTTGACCATGGACTCGCTGGAGCCGATGAAGCCCGCGAAGACCGCCATCATGATGACCGCGGCGGCGGTGACGACCCGTGCGCCGTGCTTGAAGCCGGTGACGATCGCCTCGCTGGGCCGCTCTCCGTGGACGTACGCCTCCCGCATGCGGGTCACGAGGAAGACCTCGTAGTCCATGGCCAGGCCGAAGACCACGCCCACCATGAAGATCGGCATCATCGACATGACCGGGCCGGTCTCCTCGACGCCCAGCAGGCCGGCCAGCCAGCCCCACTGGAAGACCGCGACCACGGCGCCCAGCGCCGCCAGCACGCTCAGCAGGAAGCCGAGGGCCGCCTTCAGCGGGACCAGGACGGAGCGGAAGACCACGATCAGGAGGAGGAAGGCCAGGCCGACGACCAGGACCAGGTACGGGATCAGCGCGTCGTTCAGCTTCTCGCTGACGTCGATGTTCATCGCCGTGGAGCCGGTGACCAGGGTCTGCGCTCCGGTGTCCGCCTCGACGTCGGCCCCCGCGTCGCGGATGCCGTGCACCAGGTCCTCGGTTTCGACGGAGGACGGCTTGAAGTCGGGGATCACGGTGATGGTCGCCGTGTCGCCCGCCTTGTTCGGCGCCGCGGGCGTCACCGTGACGACGCCGTCGAGCTGCTTGATCTCGTCGGACACCTCGGTGAACGCGCCCTGCGCGTCGTCGCTGCCCTTGGCGTCCACCACGACCATCAGCGGACCGTTGAAGCCGGGCCCGAAGCCCTCGGACAGCAGGTCGTAGGCGCGGCGCTGGGTGGTGGAGGTCGGCTGGGAGCCGTCGTCGCCCAGGCCCAGTTCGAGGGAGCCCGCCGGGACGGCCGCCGCGCCGAGGCCGACGATGCCCAGGAGGAGGACGGCGACCGGGCGGCGGACGACGAAGCGGGCCCAGCGGGTGCCCATGTTGGGCTTGCCCCGCTGCTGGTCGCGCTCGGCGCGGGCGCCGCCCAGGAACCTGCTCTTGGCGCCGGCCGGCTTGACCCTGCGGCCGGCGTAACCGAGCAGTGCCGGGACCATGGTCAGCGCGATCAGGACCGCGATGGCGACCGTGCCGGCCGCCGCGACGCCCATCTTGGTCAGCATCGGGATGTTGACGACCGCCAGGCCGACCAGGGCGATGACGACGGTGAGGCCCGCGAAGACCACCGCCGAGCCGGCGGTGCCGACGGCCCGGCCGGCCGCCTCCTCGCGTTCGCGTCCCTCGGCGAGTTCGGCCCGGTAGCGGGAGACGATGAACAGGGCGTAGTCGATGCCGACCGCGAGGCCGATCATCATCGCCAGGATGGAGGTGGTGGAGCCCAGTTCCAGGGCGCTGGCCAGGGCGGTGATGGAGGAGACACCGATGCCGACGCCGATGAGCGCGGTCAGCAGCGGCAGTCCGGCCGCGACCAGGGAACCGAAGGTGATGACGAGGACGACGGCGGCGACCGCGATGCCGATGATCTCCGTCGAGCCGGTCTCCGGAACGGCCTGGAGCGCGTCACCGCCGATCTCGACGGTCAGCCCGGCGTCCCGCGCCTGCTGGGCGGCGTCCTCCAGGGCCTCCTTGCTGGACTCCTCCAGTTCCATGCCGGAGACGTCGTACGTCACCGACGTATAGGCGACGGTGCCGTCCTCGCTGACGGTGTTGCCCTCGTAGGGGTCGGCGACGGAGGCGACCTCGGAGCCGTCGGAGAGTTCGTCGACGGTCTTGAGGACGGTCGCCTTGTTCTCGGCGTCCGTCATCTTCTGGCCGTCGGGTGCCTTGAAGACGACGCGTGCGGTCGCCCCGTCGGCGCTCTGGCCGGGGAAGCGCTGTTCCAGCAGGTCGAAGGCCTTCTGGGCCTCGGTGCCCGGGATGGAGAAGGAGGAGTTGCCGGCGGATGGGGCGCTGGCCGCGCCGATACCGGCGACGGCGAGCAGCGCGACCCAGATCAGGGCGACGAAATGCCGTCGCCGGAAGGCGAGGCGGCCGAGTTTGTAGAGGAACGTGGCCACGAGGGCGTACTCCCGGTCATGTCGTGGAGTGATTCAGGGCAGGGGTGATCAGCCCGGCGACGTGAGCGGTGACGTCAGGTGGGGGCTTGCGGAAGGGGAGGTGTCAGGAGGCGGAGACGCCGAGGGCGGGGAGGATCACGGCGTCGATGTAGGAGGCGAGGAACGCCCGGGTGGGTGGCTGTTCGTCCAGCAGTACGGTCGTGGCGTAACCGCCGACCATCATGTGGATGAGGAAGTCCAGGGCCGGGCAGTCCGGTCTGATCTCCCCCCGGTCGACGGCGCGTTGCAGCACACGCCGGAACTCGGCCATCTCGGGTTCGATCAGCTGGTCCCGGAACGCCTGGCGCAGGTCCGGGTTGCGGTGCAGGGCCATGGCTACGCCCCGCAGCAGCGCGGAGTTCTGTTCCATGGCGCAGTCGTCCTCGCGGGTCAGCAGGGTGTGCAGGTCACCGCGGATCGACCCGGTGTCGATGTCGGCGACCTTCCCCGGCTTGTTGTGCCGGATGGCCTTGACGACCAGCTCGGCCTTGCCGCCCCACTGGCGGTAGAGCGTCGCCTTGCTGGACCGGGTACGGGCGGCCACGGCGTCCATGGTGAGGGCGTCGTAGCCGACTTCGCGGAGGAGGTCGAGCACGGCCCCGTACAGCTCGGCCTCGCGCTCGGGAGTGATCCGGCTGCGGCGCGCCGTCGCGACCTCGGCCATCTCCCTCACCCCCTCCTCCGTGACGGTCACGGTCATGAACAACACACTCTGCTTATGTGTCGAAGATAACCCATCCCCACTAGCGAAACGAAACGGTTTCGTACGTGTCCTCGGTCACGGTTGTCAGTTCCCTGTAAGGCCCCTGCCGGCGCCCGTCACGAGTTGCTGCGCCACGGTCCCCGGAAAAGCATGGACAGGGTGAGCTATCTGCGTTTTCCGCACCTCCACGCCGACCTGCTGTGCTTCGTGGCCGAGGACGACCTCTGGCTGGCGTCGCCGGCCGACCCGGGCCACGCCCGGCGGCTCACCGTCGACCGCACCAAGGTCTCCCACCCCCGCTTCTCGCCCGACGGCCGCCACATCGCGTACACGAGCTGGCGCAGCCTCCTGCCGGAGGTGCACCTGGTGCCCGTGACGGGCGGGCCGGGGCGGCAGCTCACCCACTGGGGCTCGCTGGACACCCGGGTGTGCGGCTGGGCACCGCCGGACGAGGACGGCGGGTCCGCCGTGCTCGCCGTCACCTCGCAGGGCGAGCCGTTCTCCCACCTGACCTGGGCGTACAAGATCTCCTGCGACGGCGATCCCGGCCGCAAACTGCCCTGGGGACCGGTCTCCGGCCTCCAGGCCGCCGAGATCGACGGCGAGCGCAGGACCCTCCTGCTCACCGGCACCCCGCCGCACGAACCCGCCGCCTGGAAGCGCTACCGGGGCGGCGCCACCGGCCGCCTGTGGCTGCACGGCCAGCGGCTGCTGGAGGGCCTGGACGGCCATCTGCACTGCCCCATGTTCGTCGGCGGCCGGATCGCCTTCCTCTCCGACCACGAGGGCGTCGGCAACCTGTACTCGTGCGCGTACGACGGCTCCGGTCTGCGCCGCCACACCGACCACGACGCCTTCTACGCCCGGCACGCGGCGAGCGACGGCACCCGCGTGGTCTACCAGTGCGCGGGTGAGCTGTGGATCGTCGACGACCTCGCGCCGGACGCGGTGCCGCGCCGGCTCGACGTACGGCTGGACGGTGCGCGGGCGGGACGGCGTACGTACCAGGTGCCCGCCGCCCAGCACGTGGCCGGCGTCTCCGTGGACGAGACGGGGCGGGCCAGCGCGGTGGTGGTGCGCGGCAGCCTGTACTGGCTCACCCACCGGGACGGTCCGGCCCGTACCCTCGCCGACACCCCGGGGGTGCGGGTGCGGCTGCCGGAGATGCTCGGCGCCAGCGGGCGGGTCGCCTACGTCACGGACGCCGAGGGCGAGGACGCCGTCGAGATCGCCCACCTGCCGCGCGCCACCGGGGGGCGGGCACCGAGGCGACTGGCCTCCGGGCGGCTCGGCCGCGTCCTGGAGACGGTCTCCGACCCCCAGGGCCAGCGCCTGGCCCTCGCCACCCACGACGGCCGCCTCCTGCTCCTCGACGTCTCCGACACCGACGCGGAGGCGGAGGGCGGGACGGGGGCGGGGGCGGACGCGGTGACCGGCGTGGAGACCGGCACCGCCTCCGGCACGGCACCCCGCACGGAGACCGACGCCGAGACCCGCACCGGAACCCACGGCCTCACCGAGCTGATCCGCTCCGTCAACGGCCCCGTGCGCGACCTCGCCTTCTCCCCGGACGGGTGCTGGCTGACCTGGTCCCACCCCGGCATCGGCCGCACCCTGAGGCAGATCAAGATGGCCCGGATCGGCGGCCGGGCGGACGGCCCCGTCGTCATCGACGTCACCGACGGCCGCTTCGAGGACGAGAACCCCGTCTTCACCCGCGACGGCCGCTACCTCGCCTTCCTGTCCTGGCGCGGCTTCGACCCGGTGTACGACGTCCACACCGGCGACCTCTCCTTCCCGCTGGGCTGCCGCCCCTACCTGGTCCCGCTCTCCTCGGCCACCCCGTCCCCCTTCGCGCTGAACCCGGAGGGCCGCCCCGCCGCCGGCGGACTGGACCCCGCCGAGGAGGGCACCGGCGAGGGCGGCGCGGTGACCGTCGAGGTGGAGGGGCTGGCGAGCCGGGTGACGCCGTTCCCGGTCACCGCGTCCAAGTACTCCGCGCTGCACCCGGTGGACGGCGGCGGCCTGGTCTGGCTGCGCTGGCCGATCTCCGGCGCGCTCGGCGAGACCTTCGCCAACCCGAACGACCCCAGCGAGCGGCCCACGCTGGAGCACTTCAGCCTCGCCAAGGCACGCAAGTCCGAACTCGTCGACCACCTGGACTGGTTCTCCGTCAGCGGCGACGGCACCCGGCTCGTCGTCCTGGACGAGGGCGACCTGCGCGCCGTACCCGCCACCGAGCCCGGCGACGGCGACTCGACCACCTGGATCGACGCCCGCCGCATCCTGCACCAGGTGGACCCGGGCGCCGAGTGGCGGCAGGCGTACGCGGAGGCCGGGCGGCTGACCCGCGCCTTCTTCTGGGAACCGGGGATGTGCGGCATCGACTGGGACGCGGTGCTGGACCAGTACCGCCCGCTGGTGGAGCGGGTCGCCACCCCGGACGACTTCGCCGACCTGCTGCGCGAGGTCCTGGGCGAGCTGGGCACCTCGCACGCCTATGTCGCCGCCGCCCGCCGCAACGAGGGCCCGGCGCACTACCAGCGCCTCCAGGGCCTGCTGGGCGCCGACTTCACCTGCCGGGACGGCCGCTGGACCGTGCGGCGGGTGCTGCCCGGCGACTCCTCCGACTCCAAGGCCCGCTCCCCGCTGGCCGGCACCGGCATCCGCGAGGGCGCGGCCCTCACCCATGTCGACGGCCGCCCCGTGGACCCGGCCGCCGGGCCCTTCCCCCTGCTGGCGGGTGCGGGCGGCACGACGGTCGAGCTGACCTTCGTACCGGCCGAGGACGGCCCCGCCCGCCGGGTCGCCGTCGTCCCGCTCGTCGACGACCGGCCGCTGCGCTACCAGGACTGGGTGGCCAAACGCCGGGAGGTGGTACGGGAGTTGAGCGGCGGGCGGTGCGGCTATCTGCACATCCCGGACATGGGCGGCTCGGGCTGGGCGCAGTTCAACCGGGATCTGCGCATGGAGGTGTCCCGGCCCGCGCTGATCGTGGACGTGCGCGGCAACGCGGGCGGGCACATCAGCGAGCTGGTGGTGGAGACGCTGAGCCGCACCATCCTGGGCTGGGACCTGACCAGGAACGCGCAGCCGGTGTCGTACGCCTCCAACGCGCCGCGCGGGCCGGTCGTCGCGCTGGCGGACGAGGCGACCTCCTCGGACGGCGACATGATCACGGCGGCGTTCAAGCTGCTGGGGCTGGGGCCGGTGGTCGGGCAGCGGACCTGGGGCGGGGTGGTCGGCATGACCGGCCGGCACCGCCTGGGCGACGGCACGGTGATCACGGTGCCGATGAACGCGGCCTGGTTCGACGCGTACGGCTGGTCGGTGGAGAACCGGGGCGTCGACCCCGACGTGCCGGCCCTGCGCACCCCGCTGGACTGGGCCGAGGGCCGCTACCCGGTGCTGGACGAGGCGGTCCGGCTGGCCCTGCGGCTGCTGGAGACCGAGCCGCCGGCCACCCCGCCCGGCCTCCACGACGTACCGGACCGCTCCCGCCCGCCGCTGCCGCCCCGGAACCGGGGGGACCGGGACCAGAACGGGACGTGACGGGGGGCGCCCCCCGCGAACGGGGGGCGCCCCTGCGGCCGTCAGCGGCGGGTCAGACGTCGCGCTCCCGGCGGGAACGCTCCGACGGCTCCTGGTGCAGCGGCTGGTCCATGCCTTCGTCGTCGTCCCGACGACCCGCACGGTCCTGCATCCGGTCGCGGGCCTGCTCGGCCTTCTGCCGGCCCTGCTGCTGCATCCGCTCGGCCTTCTCCTGGAACTGGTCCTTCATACCCATGTGGGTTCACTCCTGGGTGAGATCGGACCCGGCCGACGACGGTGTTGGCCGGGCCCGATCAGATTCACACGGGCGGTGACCGTGCGCATGTCGATCAGTCACGGAGCGTGGCGCGCTGCTGTTCGTCGGCCGCGCCACCCGCTCCGACCAGGCCCTTTCCGACGCCGGAGAGCCGGTCGCCGACCCGCCGCATCTCCCGCTGCCCGAGGGTGCCGATGAGCCCGGGGAGGTAGCCGCGCACGCCCTGCATGCCGCGCAGCCACCACTGCCCGTAGACATGCGTCCGGCGCCCTTCGATGCCCTCGACGAGCCGGTCGACCGCCGGGCCCAGCGGGTACGTCTTGTTCGACGGCCAGGGCAGCCGCTGGCGCAGCTCCCGCATCACGTCGTCCTGGTCGGCGCCGCGCACCATGTCGGTGTCGGTCCAGGAGAGGTAGCCGACGCCGACCTTCACGCCGCGGTGCCCGACCTCGGCGCGCAGGGCGTGCGCGTACGCCTCCACGCCCGACTTGGAGGCGCAGTACGCGGACATCATCGGGGCGGGCGTGAGCGCGGCCAGCGACGCGATCTGGAGCAGGTAGCCACGGGTCTCCAGGAGCGCCGGCAGGAAGGCGCGGCCGGTCACCGCCGAGCCGATCAGGTTGACCTCGACGACCCGCCGCCAGGAGACGGGGTCGGAGTCGACGAACGGGCCGCCGGTGGCGACACCGGCGTTGGCGACGACGATGTCGACGCGGCCGAACCGTTCCTTCACCTCGCCGGCGACCCGGGCCATCACCTCGTGGTCGGTGACGTCGGCGTGCCAGATCTCGCTCTCCCCGTGCAGCCGGGCGGCGACCTGCTTCAGCCCGTCCGGCTCCAGCCCGACCAGCGCCACCCGCACCCCGCGCACGGACAGCTTGCGGGCCAGCAGTTCTCCGACGCCGCGCGCCGCTCCGGTGACGACAGCGACGCGTCCCTCCAGGCTCACCGTGCTCATGCGCTCTCCTTCGCGGCTGCGGGTATGTGGGTCTCGGCGAGTGTGCGTATCTTCGCGGTGACGAGGTCCGGGGCCTCCAGGGGCGTCATGTGACCGACCCCGGGCAGTTCGGTGAGGCCGGCGGGGCGGGGCAGCGCGGCGGCCAGCGTCCGGGCGTGCACCGGCGGGGTCAGCCGGTCGGCGGTGCCGACGACCACCTCGACCGGCACCGTCAACTCCCGTATGCCGTGCTCCAGGTCGAGCCGGTCCAGCACCCGGGACCAGGCGTGCCGCACCCCGCGCGGGCAGGCGTGCACGATCCGGGCGCACGCCTCCACCATGTGCGGGGCCGCGTCCGGGCCCATCGTCCCGTACTTGAGGACGCGCCGGGCGGCGGGCGTGACCGGTCCGAGCGGCGCGCGGGAGCCGAGTACGCGCCGGGTCAGCCAGGTCCGTACCGGTCCCGCCGGCAGCGGCAGCACCGTCGCGGAGGCGACCAGCCGCGCGGCGCCCGTGCTGCACAGCAGGGCGGCGGCCACGTGCTCGCGCACCGCGGGGCGGGCGCCGGCCGCCAGGACGGTCATGCCGCCCATGGAGTGCCCGGCGACGACGGCCCGTTCGCCGGGGGCGAGGGTGGCGTCCAGTACGGCTTCGAGGTCGTCGGCGAGGGCGTCGGTGGTGCAGGCGGGGCTCGCCGGGCTGCGGCCGTGCCCGCGCTGGTCGTAGGCGATGACCCGGTGCCCGTCGGCGGCCAGGGCCCGTATCTGCGCGGCCCAGAAGGCGGTCGAGCAGGTCCAGCCGTGGGCGAGGACGACGGCGGGGGCTCCCTGGGGCCCGCCGTGCACCTCTACGTGCAGCCGGGCGCCGTCGGCGGACACGGCGGTCAGTTCACGGACCGGGACGGGCGGCGCGTACGGGCCGGCGGCGACGGCGGACATCCGGCTCACGCGCCCACCTCCGCGCTCCGCCCGGCCGGCGCCTGGCTCGCGGCCGGCCGCAGGACGTCGTACTCCGCGAGATCCACGCGCCGGGTCGCGCGCCGGAACTCGGTGGTCGTACCGGGCCAGATGGTGGTGTTGCGGCCGCTGGCGTCCAGGTACCAGCTCGTGCAGCCGCCGGTGTTCCACACCGTCCGCTTCATCCGCTCCTGCACCCGCCGGTTCCAGGCGTCGACGGCGGCGGGCCGGGCGTCGAGGGCGGCCCGCCCGCCCAGCACGCGCAACTGCCGCAGATAGTCGGCGAGGTAGTTCAGCTGGGACTCGATCATGAGGATCATGGACGTGTTCGCGAGGCCGGTGTTGGGCCCGATGACGGTGAGGAAGTTCGGGAACCCGGCCGCCGAGGAGCCGCGCAGCGCCTCCATGCCGCTCTTCCAGCTCTGCGCGAGGGTGTGCCCGTCCGCGCCGACGACGCGCTCCGCGATCGGCATGTCGGTGACGTGGAAACCGGTCCCGAAGATGATGACGTCGGCCTCGGTCTCGGTACCGTCGGCGGCGACGAGGGTGGAGCCGCGCACCTCGCTCAGCCCGCTCGCGACGACCTCCGTGTTCGGCCGGGCGAGCGCCGGATAGTAGTCGTTGGACAGCAGGATGCGCTTGCAGCCGATGCGGTAGTCGGGGGTCAGCTTGGCGCGCAGGGCCGGGTCCTTGACGGCGCGGGCCATGTTCCGCTTGGCGAGCAGTTCGACGAACCCGAGTTCCTCGGGGTGTTTGGTGAACGCCTGCACCTGGAGTTCCCGGATGCCCCACAGCAGGCCCCGGCGCAGTCGCGTGGTGACGGGGAGCGTCCGGTGCAGGAAGCGCTCGGCGCCGCTGATCGGCCGGTCCACGCGGGGCATGACCCAGGCGGGGGTGCGCTGGAACAGCGTCAGCCGGGCGGCCCTGGGCTGGATGGCGGGCACGAACTGGATGGCGGAGGCGCCGGTGCCGATGACGGCGACGCGCTTGCCGGTGAGGTCGTGGTCGTGGTCCCAGCGGGCGGAGTGGAAGACCTTGCCGGGGAAGGAGTCCAGTCCCGGGATGTCCGGGATCTTCGGGTCGGACAGCGGTCCGGTGGCGGAGACGACGACGTCGGCGGTGAGCCGCCCGCTCGCCGTCTCGATCTCCCACCGCACCTCCCGGGCGTCCCAGGTCATCCGCTTCACCTCCGAGTGGAGGCGGAGGTGCGGGCGCAGCCCGAAGGTGTCGGCGACGTGCTCCAGGTAGGCGCGGATGTGGCGCTGCCCGGAGAAGGTGCGCGGCCACTCCGGATTGGGCGCGAAGGAGAACGAGTACAGGTGGGACGGCACGTCGCACGCGCACCCCGGATAACTGTTGTCCCGCCAGGTCCCGCCGACCTCGCCCGCCCGTTCCAGGATCACGAAGTCCGTGATCCCCTCCCGGCGCAGCCGTACGGCGGCACCCAGCCCGCCGAACCCGGACCCGACCACCGCGACCCGTACATGCTCGTGCTCGGTCATCCCGACGCCTCCACGCACCGCCGTAGACTCTGCCAGTGAACACTGGCGCAATGGGGAGCGTAGAGCAGCCCGCTACTCATGGGTAGGGGTCGGGAAAAAGAAAGTTACCGTCGGTACGCCGTAAGGTCAGGGCGTGACGGACAAGCGCGAATACCGCATGGAGGAACTGGCCCGGCTGGCCGGCATCACAGTGCGCACCCTGCGCTTCTACCGCGAACGCAGACTGCTCCCGCCGCCCCGCCGCGAGGGCCGCATCGCCTGGTACGACGACCACCACCTGGCCCGCCTGCGCACCATCTCGGCGCTCCTGGAACGCGGCCACACCCTCAACGGCATCGCGGAACTGGCCGACGCCTTCGACCACGGCCGCGACGTCGGCGACCTGCTCGGCCTCGGCGAGCCCACCGAGGAGACCCCGGTCCGCCTCACCCCCGAGGAACTCGCCGACCGCTTCCAGGGCCAGGACACTCCGGAGAACCTCGCCGCCGCGATGGACCTCGGCTACCTGGGCACCGACGGCGACGAGATCGTCCACATCAGCCGCCGCCTGCTGGACGCGTCCACCGCCCTGGTCCGCGAGGGCGTCCCGCTCGCGGAGGTCCTGGCCGCCGGCCGCCGCGTCCGCACCCACGCCGAGGCCCTGGCCGGCCTCTTCGCCGACCTGGTCCTGCACCACGCGTCCGAGGACGACCTGCCCCGACTGCGGCCACTGGCGCGCAGCGTGGTGGAGGCGGAACTGTCACTGGCGCTGGACCGGCGGCTGCGGAAGGGGGCGCGCGGTTCCGCGCCACGCGCCTGAACCGGCCGCCGGCCCGGCGCCCCCTCAGGCGTCGAAACGGCCGCGGGCGCTCTCGATGTGACCGAGGTGCTGGTGGGTCCAGCCGCATATGGCGTCGACGGCGGCGAGCAGGCCCCGGCCCGGCTCGGTGAGGGTGTACTCGACCCGCGGCGGCACGGTGGGGTGCACCTTCCGGTCGACCAGGCCGTTGCGCTCCAGCATGCGCAGGTTCTGGGTGAGCATCTTGTGGCTGACGCCCTCGACCTCGTTCCGCAACTCGCCGAAGCGCAGGGTGCGTTCACCGAGCGCCTCGATGATCAGGAGCGCCCACTTGTTGGCGACGTCCGAGAAGATCTCCCGGGCCAGGGAGTCCGCGCGCCGAAGATCGGCGTCCTCGGGCAGGCCCTTGAGCAGTTGCTTGGTCACCATGAGGTTCCTCAGTCACCGAAAAGTGCGTTCTTCCAGGTAAGCCCTCACTCTCTTACAGTTCCCGAGTAACCACAAGAGAGCAGTCCGGGAAAGGGCGAACACCGTGGCCACCATTGATGTCTTCCAGTACGACGTGCCGGCCGAGAGCGACTTCGGCTACGCGCAGGCGATCAGGTCCGGCGAGCTGATCCACGTCTCCGGACAGCTCGCGTTCGACGAGGCGGGCGAGTTCCTTCACGCGGGCGACTTCGCCGCCCAACTCGCGCGGACCTACGTCAACATGGACCGGGTCCTGGACCACTACGGCGCCACCCGCAACCAGGTCGTCTCGCAGACCGTGTACGTGGTGGACCTGGGCCGCAACGCGGCGGCGGCGGCCGAGGGCAACCTCGGGTACTTCGGCGATCACCGCCCTGCCAGCACGGTCGTGGGCGTCACCGAACTGACCCTGCCCGGCCAGGTCGTCGAGATCAGCTTCGTCGTCGACACGAGGCTGCCCGCCTGAGGGCTCGAATCCGCCCGGTGGGCAGCGGGCTCGTCGTCACGCTCGCTCCCGACGCGACGCCCTACGGTGCCGGGTGGGCGACCGGACCGGGACCGGCGGCGTCGAACGCGTCGAGCACTGCGCCGCCGTCCGCGCCCTCACCCACTCGGTCAGCGTGTGGACCGGACCGATCAACGTCGCCCCGAGCGGGGTGAGTTCGTGGAGCCGGCCGCCGGATGCGAGGCGGCCGGGCCGCGCTTCAGCGGCATCGCGGCCGACCCCGATCCGGTCGCCCTGCGGGGCCGCGTCGACCTGGTCGAACGGGGCAGGCTCCGGGTCCCTGCGCAGGAGACGTTCCCGTTCGAGCGCGTCGCCGACGCGACCGGCTGCTCGACGGCGGCCACCTGAGGGGCAAGCTCGTCCTCACCCTCCTGACCAGGGGGTGTCGTACACCACCGTCACCGGCGCGTGGTCCGACCACCGCTCCTCGTGAGCGGCGGCCCGCTCGACGAAGCCCTTGACCGCGCGGGCGGCCAGGCCAGGGGTCGACACGTGGTAGTCGATGCGCCACCCGGCGTCGTTGTCGAAGGCCCGCCCCCGGTAGGACCACCACGAGTACGGCCCCTCACCCTCCGGGTGCAGCGCCCGCACGACGTCGACGTACCCGCCCTCGGCCGGGTCGAGCACCCTGCTCAGCCACTCCCGCTCCTCCGGCAGGAACCCGGAGTTCTTCCGGTTCGCGCGCCAGTTCTTGAGGTCGGCCTCCTGGTGGGCGATGTTCCAGTCCCCGCAGACGACGACCTCCCGCCCGTCGGCGGCGGCCCGCTCGCGCAGCTCCTTGAGGTAGGCGAGGAACTCCCCCATGAAACGGACCTTCTCGTCCTGCCGCTCGGTCCCGACCTCGCCGGACGGCAGGTACAGGGAGGCGACCGTCACACCGGGCAGGTCGGCCTCCACGTACCGCCCGCTGCCGTCGAACTCCGACGACCCGAACCCGACCCGCACCCGGTCGGGCTCACGGCGCGTGTAGAGGGAGACGCCGGCCCGCCCCTTGGCCGCGGCGGGCGCGTGCGTGACGTACCACCCCTCGGGCTCCCGGACGCCCTCGGGCAGCTGCTGCGGCTCGGCCCGCACCTCCTGGAGGCACAGCACATCGGCGGAGGTGGCGCCGAGCCACTCGACGAAGCCCTTCCTGGCGGCGGCGCGGAGGCCGTTGACGTTGACGGAGGTGACGGTGAGCATGGGGGCAGGGTACTGGGCCGCCCCGGCGGTGGGCTCAGGAGCCGGCCAGCTCGTCGAGCAGGGCGAAGACGAGGGTGTCGAACGGGCGCGTGGTGTCGCTGTAGGTGTTCACCATCATCACCACCGCCGTCCCACCGGCCCGGTCGAACGCCGCACACGTGCTGAAGCCGTACGTGCCGCCGTTGTGCCAGGTCACCGTCCGGCCGTCGGACAGCGCGCCGAAGTGCCAGCCGAGCCCCAGCCGCACGCCCGTGGCGGGATCGGTGAAGTGGTCGCGCTGCGTCAGCTCGATCGCGTCCCGCAGCGGCGAGCGCTCCGGCCGCAGCTGGGCGCCCAGGTAGCGGAGCATGTCGTCGGCGGTGCTGTACATCGAGGTGCCCGCGCCGCTGAGGACGCGGTCGCGCCAGTCGGGAACCTCTTCCCCGGCCAGGTGGCCGACGGCCTTGCGGGCAGCCATGTCCGGCCGCAGGGTCGTGGTCGTGTCCGACAGGCCCAGCGGTGCGGCCACCCGGCGCCACAGCATCGCGTCCACGCCGTCGAACGCCAGTGCCTGGCCGAGCAGCCCGAAGCCCAGGTTGGAGTACGCGTACGCGCTGCCCGGCTCGTTGTCCAGGGGGGTCTGGGGCAGACCGGTGGCCAGGTCCGCCAGCGTGTAGTGCGCGTACGGGTCGTACGGGTCCGCCCCGGCCAGGAGGTTGGCGGGCAGGCGGGGCAGGCCCGAGGAGTGCGTCGCCAGGTCGCGCAAGGTGATCCGCCGTGTCTTTCCGCGGGGGACGGTGAACCCGGACGGCAGGCGGAGCGGCGTGTCCAGGCGGACCGTGCCCGCACCCACCGCGCGCGCCAGCGCCGTGGCGGTCAGCGTCTTGCCGATGGAGCCGAGCTGGAACACCGTTCTGCCCTCGGGGACGGGGCCGTCCTGAGCGGCCCCGGCCACGTACCGGCGGCCACCACTGATGACACCGATCACCGCGCTCGGCGCGCCGGCGGCCAACGCGCGGTCGAGGCAGGGCCGCACCCGCGCGGCCAGACCGTCCCCGGCCGCCACGGCCCTGCCCGGTATCAGCGCCGCACCGGCCACGGTCACCGCCGTGCCCAGCAGCCTTCGTCGATCCACGGTCCGCTCCTTCGCCGTCCGGCAGGGAGTACGGGCATGTACTCCGGCGTCGAGTGAAACGGCTCCGGCCGCCGACATCAACAGGCCCCGGACGGCTCCCCGGCGTGAGGCACACTGGACGGCGTCCCACCTCCCCCCTTGCACATACATACGGTAGGAAAAATGGAGATACGCCCCGTCCCCTTCGACCACCCCGACGCCGTGAAGCTCAACGACGAGGTCCAGGCCGAGTACGCCCTCCGCTACGGCGACGACGGCGACGCCACCTACCTGGAACCCTCGCACTTCGCGCCGCCGAACGGCCTCTACCTCATCGCGTACGACGAGGGCGACGTCCCGGTGGCGACGGGCGGCTGGCGCTCCCAGGAGGCCAACGAGGAGAACTACCGGGACGGGGACGCCGAGCTGAAGCGGATGTTCGTGATCGAGCAGATGCGCGGCCGTGGGCTGGCCCGCCGCGTCCTGGCCGCGCTGGAGGCGGACGCCCGCGCGGCGGGCCGGAAGCGCATGGTGCTGGAGACCGGGACCAAGCAGCCGGAGGCCGTGGCGCTGTATCTGTCCAGCGGGTACGAGCGGTGCGAGAGCTTCGGCTACTACCGTTTCCACGAGGAGAGCCTCTGTTACGCCAAGAAGCTCTAGGCCCGCAGAAACGCCAGCACCGCCAGCACCCGCCGGTGGCTGTCGTCGGCCGGCGGCAGGTCCAGCTTGGTCAGGATGGACCCGATGTGCTTGCCGACGGCCGCCTCGGACACCACCAGCGCCCGGGCGACCGCCCCGTTGGACCTGCCCTCCGCGACCAGCGCCAGCACCTCCCGTTCGCGCGGAGTGAGCCTGGCCAGCGGGTCCCGGCGGCGGCGCAGCAACTGCCGTACCACCTCGGGGTCGACGACCGTGCCGCCGGCCGCGACGCGCGTCAGGGCGTCCACGAACTCCTCGACCTGGCCGATCCGGTCCTTGAGGAGATAGCCGACGCCGGTGCCGTCACCGGAGTCCAGCAACTCGGCGGCGTAGGCGCGCTGCACGTACTGGCTGAGCACCAGCACCGGCAGTCCGGACCGCTCCGCACGCAGCGTCACGGCGGCCCGCAGCCCCTCGTCGTGCAGCCCCGGCGGCATCCGTACGTCCGTCACCACCACGTCCGGCCCGTGCTCCCCGACCGCGGTGACCAGGGCGTCCGCGTCACCGACCGCCGCGACGACCTCGTGCCCGAAGCGGGTGAGCAGGCCGATGAGCCCCTCCCGCAGCAGCACGCTGTCCTCGGCGAGGACTATCCGCAAGGGTCTGTCGGCCGGCAAGGGATCTCCACTCGCAGCAGGGTCGGTCCGCCCGGCGGGCTGGACAGGGAAAGTGTGCCAGCGAGGACCGACACCCGGTCCGCGAGCCCGGTCAGTCCGCTGCCGCCGTCCGGGTCCGCGCCGCCGCGCCCGTCGTCGGCGACCTCCAGCGCCAGGCGCCCGTCCGCGTATCCGCCGCGCACCGCCGCCCGCCCCGCGCCGCTGTGCTTGGCCACGTTGGCCAGCGCCTCGCACACCACGAAGTACGCCGCGCTCTCGACGGGCCGCGGCAGCCGCCCGGGAACGGACAGCTCCAGGTCCACCGGTACGGGGCTGCGGTCGGCGGCGTCGGCCACGGCGGCGTCGAGCCCGTAGTCGGCCAGCACCTTGGGGTGGATGCCGTGGATGAGTTCGCGCAGGTCGGCCAGGGCCAGCTCGGCCTCCCGGTGGGCGCGGGCGAGCTGCTCGGCGAGGGAAGTGCCGGGCGGGGCGTCGAGGCGGGCGAGGCCCAGGGCCATCCCGAGGGCGACCAGCCGCTGCTGGGCCCCGTCGTGCAGGTCCCGTTCGATGCGCCGGCGCTCCGCCTCGAAGGCGTCGACCAGCCGGGCCCGGGACCGGACGAGTTCGGTGACCCGGTCGCCGCCCCGCGACGACAGCAGCGCCCGCGCCAGCTCGGCCCGCGCCCCCGCCAGCACCCCCAGGGCGTAGGCCCCGGCGGCCAGCAGCACCAGCCCCAGCACGGCGGCCGCCGAGGCGGCCGGCCAGGTGTCCACGAGCCAGACCTTCAGCACCTTCGCCTCGCCGTCGGCGGCGACCAGCGCGGGCGCGGCGACCATCGAGAGGGGCAGGACCGCGCAGGTCAGGACGGCCGCCGCGTCCAGCGGCCACAGGACGACGCCGAGCAGCAGCGCGTACGCCAGCTCCCGCCAGGTCGCCGCCTCCCGTATCCGGGTGGTCAGCCACGCGGGCAGTCCCGGCCGGCCGGGCACCCGGTGCTGCCCGGCGGGCACCGGCCCCACCCCCGCCAGCCACAGCCGCCGGCGCTCGACGGCGGCCACGGGTATCCCGGACAGCGCGGTCAGCCCCAGCACCGGGATTCCGAGGAGTACGACGGCCAGGGCTCCCCCGACCACCACCCCGCCGACGATCACCACCAGCACGACCGCCCCGGACAACGCCCCGCTGACCAGGTACGCGACCGCCCGCCAGGGCCACCCCGACCCCAGGTATCCGCGCCTCGCGAGCGCCCCCCACATCGTCATGCGGCTCACCGTACGGGCGGCCGGCCCGCCCTCACCATCACCGTGACCGGAGCGTGGAGGGTATGCCTGGCCCTACCCCGAGACTCGCCCTCGCCGCACTGACCGGGCCCGTGCTCCAGGGGTTTCGTAGAGCCCTGACCAGCGAGGAAGGGCGATGACATGGCAAGCGACGCGATCGACGTGCGGGACGTGAGCAGACGGTACGGATCAGGGGACGGCGGGGTGCGGGCGCTGGACGGCGTCTCCCTCGCCTTCCCCGCCGGCACCTTCACCGCCGTGATGGGCCCGTCCGGCTCGGGCAAGTCGACGCTGCTGCAGTGCGCGGCGGGCCTGGACCGGCCCACCTCCGGTTCGGTGCGGCTCGGCGGGACGGAGCTGACGGGGCTGAGCGAGCGGCGGCTGACGCTGCTGCGCCGGGAGCGGATCGGGTTCGTGTTCCAGGCGTTCAACCTGCTGCCGTCGCTGACCGCCGAGCAGAACGTCGCCCTGCCGCTGCGCCTGGCCGGCCGCCGCCCGCAGCGGTCCGAGGTGCGGGAGGCGCTGCGCCGGGTCGGTCTCACGGACCGGGCACGGCACCGGCCGTCGGAGCTGTCCGGCGGCCAGCAGCAGCGGATCGCGCTGGCCCGCGCCCTGATCACCCGCCCCGAGGTGCTGTTCGCCGACGAACCGACCGGCGCGCTCGACCCGACGACGGGCCGTCAGGTCCTGGCGCTGCTGCGGGAGATGGTGGACGCCGACGGCCGCACGCTGGTCATGGTGACGCACGACCCGGTGGCCGCCGCGTACGCGGACCGGGTGGTGTTCCTGGTGGGCGGGCGGGTGCACGGCGAGCTGGCGGGCGCACCGGCCGGGGAGATCGCGGCTCGTACGACCTCCCTGGAGACGCGCGACGCGGAGGCCGTCCCGTGCTGACCCTCGCCCTGCGCACCCTGCGCACCCGCTGGACCGCCTTCACCGGCGGCTTCGTCGCCCTGGCGCTCGGCGTCGCGCTGCTCACCGTGATGGGTCTGGCCCTGGCCGCCGCGGCGGACGCCCCCGACCGCGCCCCGCAGCGGTTCGCCGCCGCGCCGGTGGTGGTGCGCGGCGAGGACACCCTCCGCGTGCCGACCCCGATCGGCGTGCGGACCGCGGCGCTGGACCGCCCGCGTCCCGTACCGTCCCGCACGGTCGCCGCCCTGCGCGCGCTGGGCGAGGTCACCGAGGACCGCTCCTTCCCGGTCCGGGCCGAGGGCGGGCCGGCCTCCCTGGTGGGCCACCCCTGGTCGACGGCCGCCTTCGCCCCGTACGAGCTGAGCGCGGGCCGCGCACCCCGCGCCGCCGACGAGGTCGTGACCACGGGCCGCTGGGCCGCGCCCGGCGACCGGCTGCGCACCGGACACGGCCCCGTGCGCGTCGTCGGGACGGTCACCGGCCCCGGCTCCGAGGACGCCGTCTTCTACCCCGACGCCCGCGCCGCGCGGCTGGCCCCGGTGAGCGACCAGTTGGTGGTGGACGCGGACCCGGCCGACGTACGCCGCGCCGTGGACGGCCGGGCCCAGGTGCTGACCGGGGACGCGCGGCGCCTGGCGGACCCGGCCCCCGGCCGGGACGCGACGGCCGTGACCGCGCTGAACTCCCTGTTCGGGACGGCGGGCGGGGTGGCCGCCTTCGTGTCCGTGTTCGTGGTGGCGTCGACGTCCGCGTTCACGGTGGCGCAGCGGCGCCGGGAGTTCGGGCTGCTGCGGCTGGCGGGCGCGACGCCGGGCCAGGTCCGGCGGACGGTGACCGCGGAGGCGCTGCTGGCCGGCGTGGCCGCCTCGGCGACGGGCTGCGCGCTGGGCGGGTACGCCGCCCCGCACCTGGCGGCACACACCGTGGCGGGGGGCCTCGCGCCGGACTGGTTCGCGATCGGGGACCACACCTGGCCGTATCACGCGGCGTTCTGGACGGGACTGACGGTGGCGCTGTGCGGGGTGACGGCGGCGTCCTGGCGGGCGGGGCGGACCCGGCCGGCCGAGGCGCTGCGCGAGGCGTCGGTGGATGACGGCGCCCTCACCCGGGGCCGTCTGCTGGGTGGTACGGCGCTGCTGGCGACGGCCGCCGGGACGGCCGCGTGGGCGCTGCTGACCGACCCGGGCGAGCTGCTGCACCGCAAGACGTACATCAGCCGCCCGATGCTGCTGATCACGGCGGTGGCCCTGCTCTCCCCCGTCCTCGTACGCCCCCTGATCCGGCTGGTCGCCTGGCCGGCGTCGCGGCTGCCGGGCGCGGGCGGCGTCCTCGTACGGCAGAACGCGGCGGCGGGCGTCCGCCGGGCCGCGTCCGTCGCGGCGCCGGTCCTGGTGACGGTGGCGCTGACGGGCTCACTGCTCGGGGCGACGGCCACCCTGGACGCGGCGGGGGCGGCCGAGGCGCGGGCCCGGACGACGGCCGACTTCGTGGTGACGGCCGCGGACCTGGACGAGGCGGCGGTACGGCGGCTGCGGGCGGTGCCCGGCACGGCGGCGGTCTCGGCGACGGCGACCGGCGCGGTGTACGTCGTGGAGGAGGGCGTGGCCCTGGTCCGGTCCGCCGCCCGGGCGGCCGAGCCGCGGGCGCTGGCCGCCACCACCCGGCTCCCGGTGACGGCCGGCCGGCTCACCGGCCTGGACGACGACTCGATCGTCGTCAACGAGGAGTGGGAACGGCACACCGTGGGCGAGCGGATTCCGGTCCTCCTCGGCGACGGCACCCGCCGGACGCTCCGTGTCGCCGCCGTCCTGGCCACCGGCACGGGCGACAGCGGCGTGTACGTCACCCCGGCCAACGCGCCACGCGCCCCGGTGGACCGGGTGGAGGTGACGGTGGCGGACGGCGCCGACCGGGACACCGTGGCGGCGGGACTGCGGGAGGCGGTGCGGTCCTCGGACGCCCGGGTCCGCACCGCCGCCGCCTGGCTGGCGGCCACCGCGCCCCGCTCCGACGGCACGACCCGGCTCGGTTTCCTGCTGGTCCTGGGCATCGCCCTGGTCTACGCGGCCATCGCCCTGGCCGGCACCCAGGTCATGGCGACGGCCGGCCGGCGCCGCGAACTGACCGCCCTGCGTCTGACCGGAGCCACCGCGCCCCAGGTCCTGCGCCTGGTCGCGGCGGAGGCGCTGACGGTGGCCGCCGCCGGCGCGCTGCTCGGCGTCCTGGTGGCGGCCCTGAACCTGCTCACGATGACCGGCGCCCTGTCCCTGCTGTCGGCCCCGTCCGCCCCGGTGCTCCCGTGGCCCGCCCTCGGCGCGGCGACGGGCGCCTGCGTCCTGACTGCGGTGCTCTTCGCGGTGGTGCCGGCGGCGCGCATGACGCGCGCGGCCGCCTCCGCCGGACGTCCGCGAGGACGACGCCCGTAGTCGCGCGGGGACGACGTCTCCCCTCGGCACCCGCGGCTCCGGGGCGACGCGACGTCCCCGGTGCCGCGCCGCGCCTGCTCCGCCGCCCTACGCCGCCAGTGTCTCGGTCTCGCGGGAGACCCCCGTACGGCCGGCGTACTGCTCAAGCAGCGTGTCCGCCACGCGCAGCGCCTGCTCGGCGGTGCGGGCCCCGGTCATGACGCACAACGTGTACGTGGCGTCCTCAAGAGCCTTGCTCGTGCGGCCGGTGGGGCACACATCGTGGTCGATGCGCGCCTGGGCGAACCGGGCCAGCACCGTGCGCAGTTCCTTCTCCGCCGGAACGATCATGGTGATACCTCTCCCTCACATGCCCCGTACGGGGCGCACCGCGAAACCTTGGGCACTTGAGCAGCAGCACGTCGACGAATGCCCCTCCTCGGCGGATCCACTCCCGCGCGCGGAGCCGGGCCGGCTCGGGCCGCGGCAGGCCGGACGCCGGGCGGTCAGCAGGTGGCGGCCTCCTCCACCGTCTCCCGCACGGTGAGAACGGTGTCGACCCCGGTCAGCTGCAGCAGCCGCCGCACCTGCCACGACGGCGCGGCCACACGCAGGTCCGCCGTCTGGCGGGTGAGGATCAGCAGGTTCAGCAGGGTGGAGTCCGCGAAGGTGATGCCCGAGGCCTCCAGGACCACCCTCGGACTCTTCCCGGCCGCGGCGGCCAGCGCCTCCGCCAGGGGTGCGATCGAGGACGCGTCGTAGGCGCCTCGCGCACCGACGACCCGGGCACCGCGCCACGCGTACTGCGCCACCGTGGTCCCGTCCGCCGCCCGCGGCCGGCTTCCGTCGTCCCGGCGCACGCACCTGGCCGCCTCTTCGTTCACTGACACGCTGGGGTACCTCCTGCACTCCCCGAAACATGACGGTCCTGCATTACGTGAAAACTATGTCATGTATTAGGCGTCCGGCAAAAGCCGTCCCTAAAATGCTGGGCATGGTTCCAGTGCCTGAATCCCACTCCGGATGGACGTTCGTCACCAACCACGCCCGCGTACTGGCGGTCATCGCCGACAACCCCAACGTCCGGATCCGCGACATCGCCGCCCACTGCCGGCTGACCGAGCGCGCCGTCCAGCGGATCATCTCCGACCTGGAGCAGGACGGTTACCTCTCCCACACCCGCGACGGCCGCACCAACACCTATCGCGTCCAGCCGGACAAGGTGCTGCGTCATCCGGCGGAAGCGGGCCTGACCGTGGCGTCCCTGCTGTCCCTCCTGGTACGGGACGAGACCGACCGCGCGCACGGGTCCGGCGAGCAGATGCCCCGCCTGGCCGGCAGCAACGGCATGCGGTAACGGCGACGTGCGGTGACGGCGGATCGGAAGCCGGTTGGGACAGCGGCCCCGGCCACCGCGATCGGCCGCGGCAGCGGAGCGGCAGCGAAGGACCGCCACGGCCTCTCCGGACCTCACGGCCCGCGCCGGCCCGCGTGTGACTGCCCGGCCGGACCGGCCTCAGTCCTCCTCCGCCGGCACGGACAGGCCGGTTCTCCTGCGCGGCGCCGGCTGCTTCACCCCGCACGGCCGCACCCCGCGCCGGCCCGCGCCGTGACAGGCCGGGACGGTGTCCTCGGCGTTCATCTCGCATCGATCATTTCAGGCTGACCCAGCGGGACGCCCGGACGGGTCGGGGCCGTCGGCGGCGGTGCCGTCGGGCAGCGCGAAGATCTGGTCCAGGCCCACGATGCGCAGCACCCGCAGGGTGTGGTCGGGCACCCCGGCCAACGCGATGCCGGCCCGGGCGGCCCGCGCGTGGTGGTGGGCGACGATCAGGGCGGTGATGCCGCTGGAGTCGCAGAACTCCATCCCGGTCAGATCCAGCACCAGGCGCTGTCCCGGCCGGAGGGTGAGGGTCGCGAGCAGTTCGCGCAGTCGGCCGGCGGTGGCGTGGTCGAGATCGCCGACGATCTCCAGAACGGGACCGTCGGGAACGTTTCGGGCGGTGATGCGCAGCGGGTTCATGCGGTGACTCAGGTCCGGGGGGCGCGGGCGGGGACGCCCAGAGCGAGCAGGGCGGTGTCGTCGTCGAGGCCGTCACCGAAGGTTTCCAGCAGGTCGGTCAGGGCCTGGATCACGGCCTTCGGGGACTGGCCGGCGCGGCCCCGGGCGAAGTCGAGCAGAGCCTCGTCGCCGTAGAGGTCGGCGCGGTCCTCACCGGTACGGGCTTCGGTGAGGCCGTCGGTGTACAGCACCAGGGTGTCGCCGGGGCCGAGGAGGGCCGTGGCGGTGGTGAAGGTGGCGTCGGGCAGGACACCGACGAGGAGACCGCCGGGGGTCGGCAGGAAGTCGGCGGTGCCGTCGGCACGCAGGACCAGGGCCGGGGGGTGACCGCCGGAGGCGAGACGGACGGTGACGCGGCCGGTGCGGGGGTCGGGGTCGAGGGTGCCGAAGATGACGGTGCAGTAGCGCGGGTCGTCGCCGGTGTAGCGCTCGTGGAGCACCTGGTTGAGCGTCGTCAGGGCGGAGACGGGGTCGGGGTCGGCCACGGCGGCGGCGCGCAGGGTGTAACGGGTCAGCGAGGTGACCGCGGCGGCCTGGGGCCCCTTGCCGCACACGTCGCCGAGGAAGAAGGCGAAACGTCTGCCGTCGATGGGGAAGAGGTCGTAGAAGTCGCCGCCGAGCCGGTCCGGGGACGCGGTGCGGTAGTGCACGGCCGCCTCCGCCCCCGGTACCGACGGCAGGGTGGCTGGCAGCAACGACTGCTGGAGCACGGCGAGGGCGTCCTGCAACCGGGCCCGGTCGGCCTCCGCCTCGGCGCGTGCCCCTTCCGCCTCCTTACGGGCTCGCAGCAGTTCCTCTTCGTAGGCGCGGCGCTGCCGGGCGTCGAAGACGGTGCTGCGGATCAGCAGGGACTCACCGGTACTGCCGTGCTTGACCACGGAGGAGACCAGCACCGGTATCCGGCCGCCGCCGGACTGTCTGATCTCCAGGGCTACCCCGCTGACCTCACCCTGCATCCGCAGCAGCGGCGCGAAGTGCGTCTCGTGGTACAGCTTGCCGCCCACGGTCAGCAGGTCGGTGAACCGCATGCGGCCCACCACGGCCTCCCGCCCGAGGCCCAGCCAGCCGAGCAGAGTCGCGTTGATCTTGGCGATGGTGCCGTCCATCAGCGTCGACAGGTAGCCGCACGGCGCGCTCTCGTACAGTTCCTCGGCGCTGTCCTCCAGGAGCGAGGCGAACACCACACCCGCCGGCTGTGCGTCGTCGGCGTCGTACGGGTCCGGCTGCTGCCCGGCGCGGCACATCACTGCAGACGCGCCAGGAAGTCGGTTATCGCCGCGTTGGTCGCCTCCGGCGCGGACAGGTGTGGGCAGTGCCCCGTGGCGTCGAGCGTGACCAGCTTCGACCCGGGTATCGTCCGGTGGACGAACGCACCGACCTCCCGGGGGGCGATGACGTCCTGGAGGCACTCGAGCACCAGCGTCGGCACGCTCACACCCTTCAGGTCGTCCCGCGAGTCCGACAGGAACGTGGCCTGGGCGAAGACGCGCGCCATGGCCGGGTCCGTGGCGCAGAAGCTGTTCGTCAGTTCCTCGCCCAGCTCGGGCCGGTCCGCGTTGCCCATGATCAGGGGCGCCATCGTCGCCGACCAGCCCAGGTAGTTCGCCTCCAGGGAGGCCAGCAGTTCGCCGATGTCCTCGGCGCTGAACCCGCCCCGGTAGCCCTCCTCGTCGATGTAGCGCGGCGACGGCGTCACCATGACCAGCGCCCCGATCCGCTCCGGCGCCATTCCGGCGGCCAGCACCCCGATCATCGCGCTCACCGAGTGCCCCACGAACACGGCGTCGCGCAGGTCGAGCGCCTCGCACACCTCGACCGCGTCACGGGCGTAGCCGTCCAGCGCCGCGTAGCGCTGCTGTGAGAACGCGGACAGATCCGAGCGGCCGGAACCCACGTAGTCGAACAGCACCACCCGGTAGTCGTCCGCCAGGGCGGGCACCGTCAGCCGCCACATGTTCTGATCGCAGCCGAACCCGTGCGCGAGCACCACCGTCCGCCCTTGAGGGTTCCCGGTGACCGTCACATTGTTCCTGCGTTCGACATCCATACCTCCCACTCTCTCAGGCTCCGTCCGATCGGGCGCCCCGCTCCTCGCCGGCGCCACCCTGGTGAGCCCCGCCCGCCGCGCGGCCTCCGCCACCGGGCCGCTGACGCTGTCCAGCTCCCGCCGGTCTGCGGGGGGGGTCGCCCCGCACCGTTTCCCGACACGACGATGCCTCGCAAACGACGAAGATCCCGTCCGATCATCACGATCGGACAGAACCTTCTGCCGGCCGCCCTTGAGACAACTCAAGAACAGTCATCGCGGTGGACCGTTCGCGGGTGGTTCTGACCTGCGCCGACGGAGGCGTCGCGCAGGCTCTCCCCCACCGCCTTGCCCACGCCCGTGCGGCGCCGGCAACCACAGGGCCGGTGCTCGGACGCCGGTCACGGTGCCGAACGCCTCCGCTGCAGCAGCCAGGTACCCCCTGTCACCGCCCCCGTCACCGATAAGCCCACTATCAACGACTTCCTGAACTCCTCCACCTTGCTGCCGTCGTCCGCGACAACCACCGACAGCGCCGCGATGACGACCGTGATCACCAGCCCGACGGCCAGGTTCTTCCTCACCCGCGATTTCAGCAACTGCTCCTCCTTCTCGATGGGTGTGGCGCCGCATCGTCCTCGATGCGGCGCCACACCGGGTTGGGCTCCCTCGGACGGGGGGACGGGGCGTCATGCTTCTCGTGCTCATAGCCGTTCCGCGAGCTGCGCGTTCAGGGGCTGGACGACGCACGGTCACTTCCGGACGGGGGCCAGAGCCGTTCTCTGCGCTGTCCCGCTCCACCCGTCGACCGCACCCGCCACCACCGGACGGGCGTGAGCGTCCACCCCCACTTCACGAGCGAGGCGTCGGGCCTACAGGCCGTCTAGCGCGTGGCGGACTGTGATCCGCCTACGGCGGACAGGGAAGGCGGCTCATAGTCGTACAGGTATCCCTGCACCCGTTCGAAGAAGGGGAGGAGTACGCGCATCTTCGCCGCGTTGATCTGTCGCTTCACGGTGCTGGGCCGCTTGGTCTCACGGGCGTTGTTCCCATGTTTGAGCAGCTTGTCCATGCGTGGGCGGCGTACCGCGTCGTAGGCCTTGAGTGCCGCTGGGACGGTCGGGGCGCCGCTCAGCGCCGCCGCGAGCTCCAGCGCGTCCTCGATCGACACCGAGGCGCCGTGTCCGACGCCGACAGGGTGGGCGGCGTCGCCGACCAGGACCATGCGCCCGCTGTGCCACGTCCGGACCGTGTCGCAGACGTTCAGGTAGCCGGAGGCGACGATCGATGTCGCGGCTCCGATGATGGCCCGCGGCATCGCCTCCGGGAACAGCTCGGTGACGCGCCGTATCCATTGCGCGTCGTCGATGCCTCGCAGGTCGGGCTTGACCGGCTCCCCGATCTGAGCCGCCCACCACTGGGTGTTCTCGTCAATGGTGGTGTATACGAAGGCACCGCTGCGCGCGTAGGCAAGGTTCCAGATGCCGGTCTCAAGACCCGTCATGTTGGCGATTCCGGCTACCCCGTAGAGCCCCGCGTACTCCGCGCGCGGCGCGGACGAGTCGATCAGCCCGCGCACGGTTGACCAGATGCCGTCGGCGCCCACGAGCAGCTCCGCGGTGTCACGCCGGCCGGAGGCGAATTC
The DNA here is from genome assembly GCF_055562815.1 of Streptomyces sp. NPDC016677. Taxonomy (NCBI): domain Bacteria; kingdom Bacillati; phylum Actinomycetota; class Actinomycetes; order Kitasatosporales; family Streptomycetaceae; genus Streptomyces; species Streptomyces sp. NPDC016677. The sequence continues at coordinate 202,007 of NZ_JBVHEO010000006.1, forward strand.
GGCCACCACGCTGCTCGCCGACTCCGTCGCGCCCACCAGGCGTTCGCCGGTGACGATCTTCGCGCCCGCGTCGAGCGCCGCCCGCCGCAGGATCGCCACGAGCTGTCCGCGATGGAGCGCGACGCTGCGCATCGAGTCGGCTTCGCGCCGAAGGCGTGGCGCGTCGCCCAGAAGGTGGCCGCCCGCCGTGTAGAACCGCATCCGTTCGACGGGGTGCCCGGCCGCCTGTACGTCGCGCAGGCAGCCCAGCTTCTCCAGCGCGCGCAGGCCGTTGACGGCTAAGCCGAGGTGGGCGCCGACGTCCTCGGGCGGAACATCGTATGCCTCGTACACGGTCACCTCGTGGCCGATCCGCTGCAGTGCGAGGGCTGTGGCGGGTCCGGCTATCCCGCCACCGATCACGATCATCCGCATGACGTCTCCCTGAATCCACTTTCACTGAATACTGATTCAGCGTAAGTGTGTTCCGATACGCTGACGTCTGTCAACAGCCGATGGAGGACGACATGTCGCAGGCGAGCACCGCCAGTCGAAAAGTCCGGGCGGCCCAGACTCGTGCCGCGCTGCTGGACGCGGCGCGGGGCCTGTTCAGCGATCGCGGCTACCTCAATACGAAGATCACCGACATCACCGCCGCGGCCGGACGCTCGACCGGCTCGTTCTATGAGCACTTCGCCGGCAAGGAGGAGCTGCTCCAGGCGCTCCTCACCGAGATGGAGGCTGTGATCGACGAGCGCATGGTCGGCCTGGAGCATCCCCGCGATCACGACCTGACCGACCGCGACCAGCTGCGCGATCACATCGGTGTCGCGTGGACGGTGATGCGGCAGAACCGCCCGGTCACGCTCGCACTGTTTCAGGCGATGGTGGCCGACGACCCCGGCACGGGCCGGGCCTGGCGCGACCTGCGCGAGCAGACAGGGACCATTCGGGAGCATCTGGAGTACCTGGTCGAGCGCGGACACCAGCTGCCCGGCGACCCCGAGTTCATCGCGGCGGCGATGGGCGCGATGCTCGTCACCCTCAACTACGCCGTGCTCACGCCCCCCGGCGGTGAAGACGACCAGCGCGTCATCGACACCCTCACGGATCTGCTGTTGCACGGGCTGACCGGACCGGCGTCACGATCAGCGACGGTGGACCATGCCCCTGACCCAAGGCCCACCCGCAGCTGACCCTCGGCGTGGTCCTGCACACGCCGCAGAGGGACATGGGGCGTCATGCCCACTGCGTCAGCATGATCCTCCCCCGCTTGACCCACGTGCGCGGCTTCGCCGCAGCCGACCGCGCCTACACCTAGATCCACCCCCAGGACTCCCACCGGCCCTTGCGCGCCCCCGGGTTCATGCCGTGGTCGACCTGACCAACGACCAGATCGGTTCCGCGGGCCACCACCAGGGCGTCATCGCCGGAGCGGGGCGCCTCTTCCGTCCCCGGACGCAGGTCGAGTCCTACGCGCTCGTCCGCAAGGCCACGGTGGACGAGCGGGGCAACGAGCACTGCTCCCGCCCCGCGACGAAGCGCGACTGCGCCTGGGCCACGGAGCGGGACACAGCGCGACTGGCGCGAGAACACACAGGTGCCGGCCGTCATCGACTTGGAGGATCCACGCAGCCGTAGGGTCCACCCCGCGGGTCGGCCGACGGTCACGGTGCCGGAAGTGCCCTTCGGTATACGGCCCGAGTACTGCGACCAGCCCTCCGTCACCGTGCGGGCACACGTGTTGCCGCGCATGCGGCAGGACTTGCCCCGGCAGAGCACGTCCTGGGCGCTGGCCCACCAGACGCCGCGGTCCCACATCGAAGGGGGGGGACGGACGACTCAAGTCGGTCGACGCGGCCCTGCACGCCCGCGAAAAGCGGCAACCTCGCGGGAGGGTCACCCAGAGCCCCCTGGCGGCGAACACGGTGATGGTCGAGACATCATCGAGCTGGAGCGCTTCCGCAGGGCCAGCAAGGACAGCGCCCGCACGGTTCTGGACCTGGAGGCCGACGAAGACCTCATCCCCTACCCGGCGGTTCCGGGAACGTCCGAGCCCACTGGCGGTGCCATAAGCCGCGGCCCGTGACCGGCCGCCCAAACCACATCCGAAGATCGGCGGGCCACGAGGCCGCAGGCGCACGGCCCCACGCCCGCGGCCCCCGCGCCATGCCCGTATTTCCACCGCTGATCCCGACCCGCCACCCCGAAGGGCGTCGCCCCAGCGAGCAGGTGGGCAGGCTTGCGTACCAACTACGCCTGAAACGACAAGATCCCGACCCGACGGTGACCGTCTGATCGGGATCTCGCGAACCGTTCCCGGGCTAACCCGCGAACAGCTCTTGCAGTGGACCTGAGGGGATTTGAACCCCTGGCCCCCTCGATGCGAACGAGGTGCGCTACCGGACTGCGCCACAGGCCCTTGCAACGAGTGAAACTCTAGCACCCCTCCCGGCCTGCTCAAAAATCCGTTCCGGAGCAGCGGGAGAGCCCGGTGGGCTACTCGTTGGCGGCCTTGGGGCGGTCGCCGTCCTCGTACTGGTCGAACAGCGGGGTGCGGCCCCGCTCCCGGGACCGGCGGGCGGACACGGCGCGGCGTCCGCCGCGGCGGACCGGGCTCTGCTGCCGGTCCTCGGCGGGGGACTCGGCGGGCGAATCGGCGGGCGAATCGGCACGGCCGGACGCGGCGTCCGGCTCGGCGTCGGAGGCCGCGGCGCCGCCGGCCTCCTCCTGCCGGTCCGGGGCGGCGGCGCTGGAGCGCGCGGAACTCCACGCGTCGGGCGCGCTGAGGTCCACACCGGCCGTGGCCCGGGGGGCGACCGGCGCGGTCACGTACGTCGGCAGCGGCACCGGCACCGGGTCCCAGCTCTCACCCTGCCCGGGGCGCCGCTGCCGCTCGCGCTGCTGGTCGACCCACTCGGCGTGGTCGGTCTGCTCGACCAGTGCCCGCCGGTCCGCGGCCAGCGTCGACAGACCGGGGCCGGCCTCGGTGCCGGGGGCCTCGTGCGGCTCCTCGGTGTCGGGATCGGCGCCGGCGTCGGCCGTGGCCCGCCTGCGGGGCCGGGTGCCGCGTTCCCGCAGCCGCTGCGCGGCGACCTCGGCGCGGCGGCGGTCCATCTGGAAGGCGAAGCGGCGCCGCTCCTGGGCCCGGAGGTAGGCGATGTACGCGCTGAGCAGCACGGCGGGCACGGCGGGCGCCCACAGGAACGCGAGCCCGCCCACCGCGGCGACCATCGCGCCGAGCGTGAAGGCGAGGAAGAGCACCACGGTGGTCCGCCGCCGACGGGCCAGCACCTTGGTACGCCGGGCACGGGCCGCCGCGGCCTGGGCCGCCGCCCGGTCGCCCGCGTCGCGCCGGGCGGGACGCCCGGGGGCCGCCTGCTCCGGGGACTGCGGGGCCGGGGACTGCGGTTCCGGGGACTGCCGGGCCGGCGGGCGGACCTCCGTCCTGGTCCGGGACACGGCGAAGGCCCGGACGTCCACCGAGTCGGTGACGGCGTCCGGGTCGCCGGCGTCGGGCTCCCCCTCTTCGGCGGAGCGCGCCCGCAGGTCCTTGGCGTACCGGCGCTCCATGCCCGCCCGTCCGGACAGGAGCCGGATGGCGGTGCTGAAGCGTTCCGTCGGACGGGCCTCGTTCAGCTCGTCCTGCCTACGGAGCCACATCGGCACCAAGTAGGCGGCCCAGGCCCCGACAATGACTGCGTAGATGAGGCCGCTGCTGCTCACGCCTCACACGGTAGAGGGATGTGCGCGAGGGCATCCGCCAATTGAGCCGGTGTGTCGCACGATCTGGCTGATATTTCAAAATTTTTTTCGGACTGATGACAATTCACGGGTCCGGGTGAGCTTAATTCGAACGTTTATTCAATTCCGGACGTGTCCTGAGTCGCCCTGCTGCGACGCCAGCGTCGCAGCAGGCCCCCCGGCACCTCCTCCGCGGTCAGCGCGAAGACGAGGTGGTCGCGCCAGGCGCCGTCGATGTGCAGATAGCGCGGCCGCAGACCCTCTTCGCGGAATCCGAGTTTCTCCACGACCCGGCGGCTGGGGCCGTTCTCGGGACGAATGCAGACCTCGATGCGGTGCAGGCCGACGGTGTGGAAACAGTGGTCGACGGCGAGTGCCACGGCGGTCGGCATCACCCCGCGGCCGGCCACCGCCTCGTCCACCCAGTAGCCGACGTGCCCGGAGCACATCGACCCCCAGGTGATGCCGGCGACGGTCAGCTGCCCCACCAGCCGGCCCTGGTACTCGATGACGAACGGCAGCATCCGGCCCGCGTTCGCCTCGGAGCGCAGATGGCGCACCATCTGGCGGTAGGTCGGCCGGTGGGCGAGCGGTCCGCCCGGGCCGGGCGGCGGGATGGTGGCCTCCCAGGGCCGCAGCCAGTCCCGGTTGCGCCGGTTGACCTCGCGCCAGGCCCGCTGGTCACGCAGTTTTATGGGCCGCAGGACGATGTCGCCGTCCACCAGCTCCGCGGGCCAGGAGGGGCTGTTCAGCTCGCACCCCCGCCGTTCGGGCTGCTGTTCGGTCTGGGATGGTCGCCGCCGCGGATCTGGTCGACGGCGTGGCGCAGCAGGGGTTCCAGTACGGCCAGTCCGTCCTTCACTCCGCCGGTGGACCCGGGCAGGTTGACGACGAGCGTGCTGCCCGCCACCCCGGCCAGGCCGCGCGAGAGCGCCGCCGTGGGCACCTTGTCCCGTCCGTACGCCCGGATCGCCTCCGCGATGCCCGGCACCTCGTGGCCGATCACCGCGCGGGTCGCCTCGGGGGTGCGGTCGGTGGGCGACAGGCCCGTCCCGCCGGTGGTGACGATCACGTCGTACCCGGCGTCGACGCCCGCGCGCAGGGCGGCCTCGACCGGGTCGCCGTCGGGGACGACCCGGGGGCCGTCGACGGCGAAGCCGAGGCGGGCGAGGCCCTCGGCGATCAGCGGGCCGCCCTTGTCCTCGTAGATCCCGGCGGCGGCTCGGTTGGACGCGGTGACGACCAGGGCGCGGTATCCGGTACCGGATGTCATGCCCGGCTCCAGTCGCCCGACTTGCCGCCCGTCTTCTCCTCCACCCGTACGTCCGTGATGACCGCTCCCTTGTCGACCGCCTTCACCATGTCGATCACGGTGAGCGCGGCGACGGAGACCGCGGTGAGCGCCTCCATCTCGACGCCCGTGCGGTCCGTCGTCTTCACGGTGGCGACGATCTCCACGGCGTCGTCCGCGACCGACAGGTCCAGTGTCACACCCGACACCGACAACGGGTGGCACAGCGGGATCAGGTCGGGGGTGCGCTTGGCACCCATGATGCCCGCGATCCGCGCGGTGGCCAGGGCGTCGCCCTTGGGGACGCCCGCGCCGCGCAGCAGCTCGACGACCTCGGGGGCGACCAGCACCCGTCCGCTGGCGCGGGCGGTGCGGGCGGTGACGTCCTTCTGGGAGACGTCGACCATACGGGCGGCGCCCGCCTCGTCGAGGTGGGTGAGTCGGTCCTGCGTGCTCATGCTGTGTGGCGCTCCCGGTCCGGGCCCGGCGCGGTGCGCCGCGCGGGGCCAGTTGTGCGCGACACGGTACTCCCATGCCGGTCGGCGCACCCGGGCAGGACCGCCGCCGACGCGCTCAGCCGAGCAGGACGACCTCGACCTCGGTGCCGGGCTCGACGCTCTCCACGTCCTCGGGTACGACGATCAGCGCGTCGGCGTGGGCGAGCGCGGCCACCAGGTGCGAACCGGCGCCGCCGACCGGGGTGACCGAGCCGTCGGCGCACGTGCCGCGCAGGAACTGGCGGCGGCCCTTCGGGGAGGTCAGGGCCTTCTCCGCGGTGAGGGTCGCCGTGGTGCGGGGGCGGTGGACGTCCGGGAGGCCCATGAGGGTGCGGATCGCGGGGCGGACGAACAGCTCGAAGGAGACGTACGACGACACCGGGTTGCCCGGCAGGGCGAGCAGCGGGGTGTGGTCGGGGCCGACGGAGCCGAAGCCCTGGGGTTTGCCGGGCTGCATGGCGAGTTTGCGGAACTCGACGCCGCTGCCCGGCTCGTCCTCGTCGGCGACGTGGGCGAGGGCTTCCTTGACGACGTCGTAGGCACCGACGCTGACGCCGCCGGTGGTGACCATCAGGTCGGCGCGGACGAGCTGGTCCTCGATGGTGGAGCGCAGGGTCTCGGCGTCGTCGGCGACGGCGCCGACGCGGTAGGCGATGGCTCCGGCGTCGCGGGCGGCGGCGGTGAGGGCGAAGCTGTTGGAGTCGTAGATCTGGCCGTGGGTCAGCTGTTCGTCGGGCTGGACGAGTTCGCTGCCGGTGGACAGGACGACCACGCGGGGGCGGGGGCGGACCCGGACCCTGCCCCGGCCGATCGCGGCGAGCAGGCCGAGCTGGGGCGGGCCGAGGACGGTGCCGGCCGCCAGGGCGCGGTCGCCGGCCCTGACGTCGCTGCCCGCCGCGCGGACGTGCGCGCGGGCCTCGGCCGGGCGGTACACGTACACCTGGCCCGCGGCGCCCTCGGGGGCCGCGCTGCGGGCGCGCATCCCGGTGACCGGGCCCTGGCCGAGTCCGCCGTCGGTCCACTCGACGGGGACGACGGTCTCGGCGCCGGGCGGCAGCGGGGCGCCGGTCATGATGCGGGCGGCCTGCCCGGGGCCGACGGTGAGCTGCTCGGCGGCGCCCGCGGCGACGTCCCCGACCACCTCCAGGCAGGCCGGGAACTCCTCGCTCGCGCCCGCGACGTCCGCGACCCGCACCGCGTACCCGTCCATGGAGCTGTTGTCGAACGGTGGCAGGGAGACCGGCACCGTGACGTCCTCGACCAGGACGCAGCCCTGGGCGTCGAGGAGGTTCAGCTCGATGGGTTCCAGGGGCCGGACCGTGGCGAGGATGTCCTCCAGGTGGTCCTCCACCGACCACAGCCGGTCCTCGGCGGGACCGTCGTGGCCGCTGTGACCGCCGTGGCCGGTGGTGCGGGGCGCGGGGCTGCTCAACGTCGTTACATCTCCTCGGCTACGTAACTGCGAAGCCAGGTCCGGAAGTCCGGGCCCAGGTCTTCACGTTCGCATGCGAGTCTGACAATGGCACGCAGGTAGTCGCCGCGGTCGCCGGTGTCATAGCGGCGGCCCTTGAAGACGACGCCGTGCACGGGGCCGCCGACCTTCTCGTCGGTGGCGAGCTGCTGGAGGGCGTCGGTGAGCTGGATCTCGCCGCCGCGGCCGGGCTCGGTCCGGCGCAGTATGTCGAAGACGTGCGGGTCGAGGACGTAGCGGCCGATGACGGCGTAGTTCGAGGGGGCGTCGGCCGGGTCGGGCTTCTCGACCAGGCCGCTGACCTTGACGACGTCGCCGTCCTCGGTGGTGTCGACGGCGGCGCAGCCGTAGAGGTGGATCTGCTCGGGGGCGACCTCCATGAGGGCGATGACGCTGCCGCCGTACTGCCCCTGGACCTCGATCATGCGCTGGAGCAGGGGGTCGCGCGGGTCGATCAGGTCGTCGCCGAGGAGGACCGCGAAGGGCTCGTCGCCGACGTGCGGGGCGGCGGCGAGGACGGCGTGGCCGAGGCCCTTGGGGTCGCCCTGGCGGACGTAGTGGATCATCGCGAGGTCGCTGGACTCCTGCACCTTGGCCAGCCGGTCCGCGTCGCCCTTCTTCTGCAGGGCCGACTCCAGCTCGTAGTTGCGGTCGAAGTGGTCCTCCAGGGGGCGCTTGTTGCGGCCCGTCACCATGAGGACGTCGTCGAGACCGGCGGCGACGGCCTCCTCGACCACGTACTGGATCGCCGGCTTGTCCACGACCGGCAGCATCTCCTTGGGAGTGGCCTTGGTGGCCGGCAGGAACCGGGTGCCCAGACCTGCTGCTGGAATGACAGCCTTGCTGATCCTGGGGTGCGACTGAGTCATGCCCGCCACCATATCCGCTGCCTTCGCAGGGAATCAGCACCTGCGGAGCGATCGTGCTCATATGAGCATATTGGAACAGTACGGGAGCGACCTTGACCGGGACCGGACGCGCTGACGAGCCTGACAAGCGCACGTTGCGGCGCGAAGTCGTCGCGGCGAGGAACAGATTGACGGCCGGTGAGCTGCGGGTGACGGCGCAGGCGTTGGCGGGGCAGGCGCTCGGGCTGCCGGAGCTGGCGCGGGCGCGCACGGTGGCGGCGTACGTCTCGGTGGGTGCCGAGCCGGGCACCCGCGCGCTGCTCGACGCGCTGTGCGCGCGGGGGGTGCGCGTGCTGTTGCCCGTCCTGCTGCCCGACGGTGACCTGGACTGGGGCACGTACACGGGGGCGTCCGCCGGGGAGGGCTCGCTGACGCGCGTGCGGCACGGGGGGCGGATGGAGCTGCTGGAGCCCGCCGGGCGGCGGCTGGGTCCGCAGGCGGTGACGGAGGCCGACGTGGTGCTGCTGCCGGGCCTGGCGGTCGACGGGCGCGGCATGCGGCTGGGACGCGGCGGCGGCTCGTACGACCGGGTGCTGGCGCGGCTGGAGCGGTCGGGAGCGGAGCGGGGAGGGGCGCGGGGAGGGGCGCGGCCGGTGCTGGTGGTGCTGCTGTACGGCGGTGAGGTCGTCGACCGGGTCCCGCGGGAGCCGCACGACCGGCCGGTGGACGCGGTGGTCACGCCGGAGGGGGTACGGCGGTTTTGCTGAGCGTCCCTGAGGCTGAGCGCCCCTGAGCACGGAAACGGCCTCCACGCGCGCGTGGAGGCCGTTTCCGTGCTCGCCGGTCGCTACGGCTTGAGCACCAGGGTGTCGCTCGTGCTCTTGTCGACCGCCTTCCGCGAGAACGACCAGGGCAGCAGCTCGCCCTCGGCCCACTTCTCGGTCTGGTCGGTGTAGTGGGCGCTGAAGGCGTGCCCGGAGGCGCCGGTGAGGTTGATCCACCGCGACTTGTCGAGGTCGTCGAGGTTGACCACCATCCGCATGGACGGCACCCAGAGCACTCCGTAGCCGCCGGCCGCGTTCCAGCCGGTGGCGTTGACGGCCGCCTCGCCGCCGCTCAGCTCCCAGGGGCCGCGGTTGAGGGCGTACTTCAGGAAGCTCGGGCCGTCGGTGCCCAGGGTCTGGTTCTTCAGGAACAGGCGGTGCAGCCGGCCCCAGCTCCAGGTGTCGATGTCCTTGCCGAGCTTGGCGGTCAGCTCCCAGCGGGCGTCGACCATGGCGCGCTTGAACAGGTCGTCGCGGTTGTGGTCGGCGCCCTCGCGGGTGCCGTTGTCGGGCGTCGTCCACCAGTCGCTGTCGGTGTCGTCCATCAGCGTGCGGACCACCTCGAACCAGCGGTCGCCGCCGTCCGGCTGGGCCTGGTCCGCCTCGCGCTGGCCGCACTCGCGGACCTTCTGCGTCTCGTCGGCGGGGCCGGTGGTGTTGACCGGGTCGACCCACAGGCACTGGCCCTTGACCCGCAGCTCCTTGGGCAGCTTGTTGCCGAAGGCCAGCTTGACGATGTTGCGCCAGGTGGCGTTGAAGTAGGCGGCGGCGGCCGAGTCGGCGTCCTGGGTGTAGTCCCAGCCCTCCAGGAGCTTCTGCGCCTCGCGGACGTCCTCGTCCTCGACGTCGATCTTCAGCAGCGTGGGCACCAGCAGCTTGGCGATCTCGCTGCTGTTGTCCAGCTGCATCTGGCGCATGTCGTCGGTGGAGACCTTGCCGCCGTCCTTGATCTTCGCCTCGATCAGGGAGGTGATCCGCTGGCTGCGGGTGCCGTAGCCCCAGTCCGTGGTGAGGGTGTACGGGTACGCGTCCTCGTCGACGACGGCCTGGTTGGCGGTGACGATGTAGCCGCGGTCGGGGTTGTACTCGTAGGGCAGTTCGTCGTCCTCGACGTACTTGCCGGTCCAGTCGTAGTCGGGGTCCCAGCCCGGTGCCGGGAGGGAGCCGTCGTGGCCGTCGGCGCGGACCGGGATCCGGCCGGGCAGGGTGTAGCCGATGTTGCCCTCGGTGTCGGCGTAGACCAGGTTCTGCGAGGGCACGTCGAACTTGGCCGCCGCGGCGCGGAACTCGCTCCAGTCCCCCGCGCGGTCCATCTCGAAGACGGCGTCCATGGTGGTGCCGGCTTCCAGTGCGGTCCAGCGCAGGGCGACGCCGTAGCCGTCGCCGCGGTCGGGCGCGGCGGCGTCGACGGTGGCCTTCTTGCCGGTCTTGACCAGTTGGTCGTCACGGTCGGAGAGCAGGGGCCCGTTGTTGGTCTCGCGGACGACGATCTTCTTCGACGTGCCGCCGGCGACCTTGATGGTCTCCTCGCGCGTCTCGAAGGGGACCACCTTGCCGCCGTACTGGTAGCCGTCGCCGGTGATCTTCTCCAGGTAGAGGTCGGTGGCGTCGATCCCGGAGTTGGTCAGGCCCCAGGCGATCTCCTGGTTGTGTCCGATTATCACCCCGGGCATGCCCGCGAAGGTGTAGCCGGTGACGTCGTACTGGCACTTGGCCGACACGCTGCGGCAGTGCAGGCCCATCTGGTACCAGACCGAGGGCAGCGCCGGGGACAGGTGCGGGTCGTTGGCCAGCAGCGGCTTGCCGGTGATGGTGTGCTCGCCGGAGACGACCCAGGAGTTGGAGCCGATGCCGTCGCCGTTCACGCCGACGGCGGTGGGCAGGTCGTCGAGGACGTCCTGGAGGCCGGAGAGCTGGCTCTCCAGCACCGGGGTGCCGGAGGTGCCGGTGGCGGTACCCGTGGCCGTGCCCGTGGCGTCGGAGACGGCCGTGCCGGCCGTGCCGGAGGTGTCCGCCGTGCCGGAGGTGTCCGCCGTGCCGGAGGTGTCCGCCGTGCCCGAGCTGTCGCTCGTACCGCTGTCGCCGCCCGCGAAGGCACCCGTCAACTCGTCGTACTGGCCCTCCTGGACGATCGCCTTGTTGCGGTCGTACGGGTAGTCCGGGTACAGGTCGGCGATCTGCTCGGGGCCCAGGCGGCTGGTCATCAGGGCGCGGTCGATCTCGTCCTGCATGTTGCCGCGCAGGTCCCAGGCCATCGCCTTGAGCCACGCGACGGAGTCGACCGGGGTCCACTCCTCGGGCTGGTAGTCGTTGGTGAAGCCCAGGGCGGCGTACTCCAGGGAGATGTCCGCGCCGTCCTTGCCCTTCAGATAGGCGTTGACCCCCTTGGCGTACGCCTGGAGGTACTCCTTGGTGGAGTCGGAGAGCGTCTCCTCGTACTCCTTCTCCGCCACCCGGTCCCAGCCCAGCGTGCGCAGGAACTCGTCGTTCTCGACCTGGCCCTTGCCGAACATCTCCGACAGGCGCCCCGAGGTCATGTGCCGGCGCACGTCCATCTCGTAGAACCGGTCCTGCGCCTGCACGTAGCCCTGCGCCATGAACAGGTCCGCGTCGGAGGAGGCGTAGATCTGCGGGATGCCGTAGGCGTCGCGCTTGACGTCGACGGGCCCCGACAGGCCGTCCAGTGTGATCGATCCCTTGGTCTGCGGGAAGGAGGCGCGGACGGTGCTGATCGACCAGTACGCCCCGTAGGCGAGGCCACCGATGACGGCCAGCACCAGCACGAGGACCATCAGTTTGGCTCTGCGCCCCTTCTTCCTCGCGGACTTGGCGGGCCGGTGGCCCGAAGAGGCGGTGTTGGTGGGGGGCATCGCTGTCCTTGCTGTCCTAACACGAGCGGCAGGGGCGGGCTGTGCTTTCTACTGCGCTGCTTTTCTACTGCGCTGTCTGCTGCGCTTCCTACTGAATGAACGCTGGAGCAACCATAGGCGCAGGGCTCGCCCGGCCTTGACGCGGAGTCGGGAACAGGCGTGGACGGGCGTTCGATCATGCCAAGGTCCGCGTCAAGAAAGCGTCAAGAGTTAGGTAAGGTAACGAAGTAGTTGGCTTCGATGGACCTGTCCGCAGGCGTCGACCCGTCCGCCGCGTCGTCACACTCGCAGCATCCGTCACCTTCGCGGCATCGGGCACATCTGCAACATCCGTCAATATCTGCACCATATTCGCACCACCCGTCATGTTTTCCATGCCGGTCACGTTCGCATCATCTGCCGGAAGGAACGGCCCCTGACTGTCCACCACCTCAACCAGCTCCTGCTCGTCTGCTCGCTCGTCCTGCTCATCGCCGTCGCGGCGGTCCGGATCTCCTCGCGCAGCGGGCTGCCGAGCCTGCTCGTCTACCTGGCGATCGGCATCGCCATGGGCCAGGACGGCATCGGCGACGTCAAGTTCGACAACGCCGAGCTGACCCAGGTCATCGGATACGCCGCCCTGGTCGTGATCCTGGCCGAGGGCGGCCTCGGCACGAAGTGGAAGGAGGTGAGACCCGCCCTGCCGGCCGCCTCCGCGCTGGCCCTGGCCGGCGTCGCGGTGAGCGTCGGCGTCACCGCGGCGGGCGCCCACTACCTGACGGGGCTGGAGTGGCGGCAGGCACTGATCATCGGGGCGGTGGTGTCCTCGACGGACGCCGCGGCCGTCTTCTCCGTGCTGCGCCGCATCCCCCTGCCCTCCCGCATAACGGGCACCCTGGAGGCCGAGTCGGGCTTCAACGACGCCCCGGTGGTCATCCTGGTGGTCGCCTTCTCCACGGCCGGCCCCATGGAGCACTGGTACGTGCTGGTCGGCGAGATCGCCCTGGAGCTGGCCATCGGCGCGGCCATCGGGCTCGCGGTCGGCTGGCTGGGCTCCTGGGGGCTCAGACACGTCGCGCTGCCCGCCTCCGGCCTCTACCCGATCGCCGTGATGGCGATCGCCGTCACCGCCTACGCGGCCGGTGCCCTGGCGCACGGCAGCGGCTTCCTCGCCGTCTACCTGGCCTCCATGGTGATGGGCAACGCCAAGCTGCCGCACTGGCCGGCCACCCGCGGGTTCGCCGACGGGCTCGGCTGGATCGCCCAGATCGGCATGTTCGTCCTGCTCGGCCTGCTGGTCACCCCGCACGAACTGGGCGACGACATCCTGCCCGCCCTCGTCATCGGCCTGGTGCTGACCATGGTGGCCAGGCCGCTGAGCGTCGTGCTGTGCCTGCTGCCGTTCCGGGTGCCGTGGCAGGAGCAGACCCTGATGTCCTGGGCGGGACTGCGCGGCGCGGTGCCCATCGTGCTGGCCACCATCCCCATGGTGCAGGGCGTCGACGGCAGCCGGCGGATCTTCAACATCGTCTTCGTCCTGGTCGTCGTCTACACCCTGGTCCAGGGGCCGACGCTGCCGTGGCTGGCCCGCAAGCTCAGCCTGGGCGGCGGCTCCGGAGCGGCCGACCTCGGCATCGAGTCGGCGCCCCTGGAGCGGCTGCGCGGGCACCTGCTCTCCGTGGCGATCCCCGAGGGGTCGAGGATGAGCGGCGTGGAGGTGGCCGAGCTGCGGCTGCCGGCCGGGGCCGCCGTCACCCTCGTCGTACGCGACGGCACCTCCTTCGTGCCGCTGCCCTCGACGGTGCTGCGGCTCGGGGACGAACTGCTGGTCGTCGCCACCGACCCGGTACGGGACGCCGCCGAGAAGCGGCTGCGCGCGGTGGGCCGGGGCGGCAAGCTCGCCGGGTGGCTGGGGACGGACGGGGCGGAGGAACGTACCGGCTGAGGCCCTGGACGCCGTTCGTTTCCGGGAGATGTCCGGCCGCGACCGCTGTATACAATGGGGCGGTCACCTGATCGAACCAACTCTGCCTGACGCAGAGCTGGCGCGACCGTATGGCGGCCGGGCTGCACCTGTTCGACGGCTCCGGTATCTACCGCAGTCCGCGCAAGAGGACAGCTCTCGGCGCCCGTACCCGCCCTTGTCGCGGGGGACCGCGCCACCAGGCGGCAGAAAGGCACGGGCCGTGGCACCCACGGTCACCGAGTCGCAGACGACGCGAGAGACGAAGCGGCGCCCGGGATACGGGCAACTGCTGCGCACCCGCGGCGCCTGGACCTTCCTGGTCCCCGGCTTCGCCGCCCGCCAGCCCTTCGCGATGCTGACGATCTCCATCGTCCTCCTCGTCCAGCACACCACCGGCTCCTACGGGGCCGCGGGCGCCGCCGCGGCCGTCACCGGCGTCTCCATGGCGCTGTTCGCCCCCTACAGCGGGCGGCTCGCCGACCGTCACGGGCAGCGCGCGGTCCTCGTCCCCGGCGTCCTGGTCCACGTGCTGTCGGGCCTGGCCCTGACGGGGCTGGCACTGGCGGACGCGCCGCTGTGGGCGCTGTTCGCGGCGGCGGTGCCCACCGGCGCCTCGGTGCCGCAGGTCGGGCCCATGGTCCGCGCCCGCTGGGGCGTACGGCTCAAGGGGTCGCCGCTGATGTCCACCGCGGCGGCCTTCGAGTCCGTCACCGACGAACTCACCTTCGTCGTCGGCCCGCTGCTGGCCACCGCCCTGTGCACGGCCCTGCACCCGGCCGCGGGGCTGGTCACGGAGGCCGCGCTGACCCTGCTGGGCGGCCTGCTCTTCGCCGCGCAGAAGCGCACCCAGCCACCCGTCGGCACGGACGGCGCCGCCGGGCAGGATGCGGGACAGGACGGCGGGCACGCGCGCGTGGAGCACGTTCCGGCGCTGCGCGTCCCCGGGGTGCGGGTGCTGGCCGTGGCCTTCCTGGGCATCGGTTCCGTCTTCGGCGGCATGCAGGTCGCGCTGGCCGCGTTCACCGAGTCGATCGGCGAGCCCGGTCTGAACGGCGCCCTGTACGGCACCTTCGCCGCGGGCAACATGCTCTCCGGCGTCGTCTGCGGCGCCGTCGCCTGGAAGGCGGCCCCGCGGCGGCGCCTCCTCGTCGGCTACACCGCCCTGGCCCTGACCGCCTCCGGCCTGTGGGCCGCGCAGTCCGTGCCGCTCCTCGCGGGCCTCGGCCTGCTCGTCGGCATGTGCATCGCGCCCACCCTGATCACCGGCTACACCCTCGTCGAGTCCCTGGTCCCGGCCGGGGCGCGCACCGAGGCGTTCACCTGGCTGACCGGCGCGGTCGCGCTCGGCCAGGCGGCCGCCGTCACGGTCGCCGGGCAACTGGAGGACAAGGCCTGGGAAGGCGCCGGGTTCCTGGTGCCGATGGGGGGCACGGTGCTCGCCCTGGCGACCCTCGTGGCGCTGCGGTCCCGGCTGACGGCTCGGCCGTCCGGGCGGACCGTGGCACGTGGCGTCGGTCACCGCGAGCCCGCCGCAGTGGACTGATCCCGAGGAATACGTCACTATGGATCGTCGTTAGCACTCATCGAGTGAGAGTGCCAGGAGGAAGACAGTGCCGACGTACCAGTACCAGTGCACCGAGTGCGGCGAGGGCCTCGAGGCGGTGCAGAAGTTCACCGACGACGCCCTCACCGAGTGTCCCGCCTGCGGCGGGCGCCTGAAGAAGGTCTTCTCGGCCGTCGGCATCGTCTTCAAGGGCTCCGGCTTCTACCGCAACGACAGCCGCGGCTCGTCGTCCAGCAGCTCCCCGGCGTCGGCCGCCAAGTCGACGTCCTCCGACACGAAGTCGTCCTCGTCGTCCTCCGACTCCAAGTCGTCGGGCACGAGCACCTCGTCCAGCAGCAGCTCCGCCGCCTGAGGCCCCTTTCCGCGCAAGGCCCTGCCGTCGTCCGACGGCGGGGTCTTCGGCGTTGGCGGGGGGCGGGGGGCTTCGCCGCCGCAGGCGGGGCGCGGGTGCGGGGGTCTTCGGCGTAGGCGGGGCGCGGGTGCGGGCTAGGGTGCGGTCCATGGCGAACCAGGCGAACAAGGCGAACGCCGAGATCGGCGTGATCGGCGGCTCCGGTTTCTACTCGTTCCTCGACGACGTGACCGAGGTCCGGGTGGACACCCCCTACGGGGCGCCCAGCGACTCCCTCTTCGTCGGCGAGGTCGCCGGCCGGCGGGTCGCCTTCCTCCCCCGGCACGGCCGCGGCCACCATCTGCCGCCGCACCGGATCAACTACCGCGCCAATCTGTGGGCCCTGCGCTCGGTCGGCGTGCGCCAGGTCCTCGGCCCCTGCGCGGTCGGCGGGCTGCGCCCCGAGTACGGGCCCGGGACGCTGCTCGTGCCCGACCAGTTCGTCGACCGGACCAAGTCGAGGATCTCGACGTACTTCGACGGGCTGCCGCTGCCCGACGGCACCCTCCCGAACGTGGTGCACGTGTCGCTGGCCGACCCGTACTGTCCCGCCGGGCGGTCCGCCGCGCTGAAGGCGGCGCGCGGACGGGACTGGGAGCCGGTGGACGGCGGCACCCTCGTGGTGGTCGAGGGGCCGCGCTTCGGGACCCGCGCCGAATCGCTGTGGCACCGGGCGCAGGGCTGGTCGGTGGTGGGCATGACCGGCCACCCGGAGGCCGCGCTCGCCCGTGAGCTGGAGCTCTGCTACACGTCGCTGACCCTCGTCACCGACCTCGACGCGGGCGCCGAGACCGGCGAGGGCGTCTCGCACGACGAGGTACTGCGGGTGTTCGCCGCCAACGTGGACCGGCTGCGGGGTGTCCTGTTCGACACGGTGGCCGCGCTGCCGGCCGACGGGGCGCGGGACTGTGCGTGCCGGCGGGCCCTGAGCGGGATGGATCCGGGGATCGTGCTGCCGTGAGGCTCGTGCTGCCGTGACGCCGGGGCGGCGAGCTCGTCGGGTGGTTACGGAACGCCCCCTTCGGGTGAGCGAGTTATCCACAACCGGTCGGTAGTACACGGGCCGCGGCGAGCGGTGCCGCGAGGCCTCATCGTGGTGTCCGCAAGCCGGTCCCTCGACGCAGGTGGTGGTCACCGTGTCCTACAACTCCTACGACTCCTACAACCGCTTCCCCTCTTCCTCTCCTTCTTGGTCTTCTTCTCCGTCTTGGTCTTCTTCGCACTCTTCGTCCCCCTCGGCTCCCTCCTCTCCCGCTCCCCGTCCACCGGGGACGGACGCCCCGCCCACGTGCGCGGTGCCGCACTTCGCGCCGGTACGGGTGCGCGGCGGACGCCATCAGGCGCAGCGGCTGCTGCGGCACCGGCGGCGTGCCGTGGCCGCCGGGCTGGCCGTCACCGCCGCGGCCCTGGTCGCGGCGGGCCCGCACACGTCCGCCGACACCCGTGACGGCCGGCGTGCGCGGGGGCACCCGGTGACCGGTCAGCCGTCGCAGCGTCCCGTCCCGCGGATGGTGTCGGCGCCGGTGCGGATCGCCGATGGGGAGACGGTGCGGCTGCTCCGGCCCGGCGACCGCGTCGACGTCGTGGCGACCGGCGCCGGCACCGGGGGTGGGTCCGGGTCCGGGGGTGCGGATGGTGCCGCGAGCGGTGGTGCGGGCGGTGCGGCCTCGGTGATCGCCCGGGGTGTGCGGGTGACCGAGGTGCCGGAGCTCCTGGACCCGGGCGGTACTGGCGGGGTGGGTGGAGCCGGCGGGGCGCTGGTGGTGCTCTCGGTGCCGCGCGACACGGCGGCCCGGCTGGTCGGCGCGGGCGCCGAGTCCCGGCTGGCGGTGACCCTGTGCTGAGTCCGGCGCCGCCGACCGCGTCGGGCCCCTTGTTCTGGCGGCCCGATTGGACAGGGCGACCCAATGCTGACGTAGGTTGCGGAGCGTTTTGTTCCGCAGGCTGTTCATGCAAGGAGTGCGCCCGAGGTGAGCGAGAAGAATCCGAGTGTCTGGCAGGGCTTCAAGGCCTTCCTGATGCGCGGGAACGTCATCGACCTGGCCGTCGCGGTGGTCATCGGCGCCGCCTTCACCAACATCGTGAACTCGGTGGTGAAGGGGGTCATCAACCCGCTCGTCGGGGCATTCGGCACCAAGAGCCTGGAGCACTACAGCTCGTGTCTCAAGGCCCCCTGCAAGGTGGCGGACGACGGCACGGTCACCAGCGGTATCCCGATCATGTGGGGCTCCGTCCTCGGCGCCACGCTCACCTTCGTGATCACCGCGGCCGTCGTCTACTTCCTGATGGTCCTGCCCATGTCGAAGTACCTGGCCCGGGTGGAGGCCCGCCGCAAGGCCAAGGAAGGCACGCAGGAGGTCATCGAGGTGACCGAGCTGGAGGTGCTGAAGGAGATCCGGGACGCGCTGATCGCACAGCGCGGGTCGGGGCACGACCAGCGGTAGGCCGGTCGCACGGCTGCGCCGGTCGTCGGTGCGGCGGTCGCCGCGGGCCGGACCGGGGGCTCAGAGGTGGTGCGGCGGCTTCTCGTCCAGGAAGCGCTTCAGATCGCCCGCCGGGTCCCCGTCGGCCGGCCGGTCGCCCCACCCGCGGTCGGTGTCGTCCGAGGACTGCTGGTCCAGCGGGTCGTCGAAGATCAACGCCGGCTTCGGCGCGCGCGGCTCGGGGGCGGGGTCGGGGGCGGTGTTCATGGGTCCAGGGTACGGCGCCCGCGCTGGACCACACTGGCGTCATGACAGTTGACGCATTGACGGACGTCGCCGGTGTGCGGGTGGGCCACGCGACGCGGACCGGTGACGGGTGGCTCACGGGCACGACGGTCGTGCTCGCGCCGGAGGGCGGTGCGGTCACCGCGGTGGACGTACGCGGTGGCGGGCCCGGTACCAAGGAGACCGACGCGCTCGATCCGCGCAACGTGGTGCAGAAGGTGGAGGCCCTCGTCCTGACCGGCGGCAGCGCCTACGGCCTGGACGCCGCGTCGGGCGTGATGGCCTGGCTGGAGGAGCGGGGACGGGGCGTGCGCGTCGGGCCGGACCCCTCGCACGTGGTGCCGGTCGTGCCGGCCGCCTGTGTCTTCGACCTGGGGCGTGGGGGCGATTTCCGGGCCAGGCCGGACGCGGCGACCGGCCGGGCGGCGGTGGAGGCGGCTGCCGCGAGCGCGCCGGGGGCCGCCGTGGCCGAAGGGTGCGTGGGGGCCGGTACGGGCGCCGCGCTCGGTCTGCTGAAGGGCGGGGTCGGCACGGCGAGCACCGTCGTGGGCTCGGGGTTCACGGTGGCGGCCCTGGTGGTGGCCAACGCGGCGGGATCGGCGCTGGATCCGGAGAGAGGGGTGCTGTACGGGGAACTGCTGGACGGACGTGTGGAGTATCCGGCGGCGGAGGTGCGGGAGGCCGCGCGGCGGCGCCTGGCCGAGGCGGCGGAGAGGAACACCCTGCCTCCGCTGAACACCACGCTCGCCGTCGTCGCCACGGACGCCGGCCTGTCCAAGGCACAGGCCCAGAAGCTGGCCGGCACCGCGCACGACGGCATCGCACGGGCCGTACGTCCGGTGCACCTGCTCAACGACGGGGACACGGTGTTCGCCATGGCGACCGGGGAGCGTCCGCTGGACCCCGGGCAGCCGCTCGCCCTGAACGAACTGCTGGCGGCCGGCGCGGACATGGTGACGCGCGCCATCGTACGGGCCGTGCGCGCGGCCGACCCGGTGGACGGCGCGGGCGGCACGTGGCCGTCGTACCGGGAGCTGTACGGCGGGTGATACCGGGGGGGGAGGGAGAGGGAGGGGGGAGGGGGGAGGGGGGAGGGGCCCCGGAGAAGAGGGCCCCCGGGAGAGGGGAACCCTCGGGCCCGTGGGGCGCCTCCCGCCGCGCCCCCCTCTTCAGCCGCCGGGCCAGGACCCCACCCGTGGGTCAGCCGTTCCGGGCACGTCCTGCTCGGGCTGCCCTGCCGAAGAACTCGCCGGTGATGTGGGCCGCTGTCCGGGGCGTGAGGAAGCGGTGGAACACGAGGGCCTGAAGGGCGAAGGCCCGCCCGTCGACCACCGTGGGGGCACGGCCGCGCAGAGCGGTCATGACGGTGTCCGCGACCTGCTCGGGCTGCCGTTTCCCGGGGACCCGGCTGCCGTTCATCGGTGTCCCGACCGCGCCGGGGCCGACCGCGACCACCCGTACTCCGGTGCCTCGGGTCTCCTGCCGGAGCGCCTGGGTGAAGGAGAGCACGAAGGCCTTGGACGCCGCGTAAGCAGCGTTGTAGGGCGCGGGCGCGTAGGCGGCAATGCTGGCGATGTTCACGATCGCTCCGGCCGCGGCTCAACATGGCGGGCAGGAAGAGCGCGGTCAGTTCCGCTACGGCCGTGGCGTTCAAGCCGACCAGCGCGCGCAGGTTCTCCGGGTCTGCCTCGGCGACCGGTCCGACCAGGGCGGCACCGGCATTGTTGACCAGGGTGTCCCCGTCGGCTCCCGCGCTCTTCAGCCGCTCGGCCAAGCGGGCGGGGCCGTCCTCGCGCGTCAGGTCCAGCGGCACGGTCAGTACACCGGTCCCGTACTCGGCGCGCAGCCTTCGTGCCGTGTCTTCCAGGCGGGCGCCGTCACGCGCGACCATGACCAGGCTCCGGCCCTGTGCGGCCAGGCGCCGGGTGACGGCGGCTCCGATGCCCGTGCCCGCGCCGGTGGCCAGTGCGGTGCCCTGGGCGGTGGTTCGCTGTCTGTTCGGTCGGGTCGCTGTCATGGTCGTTACGCTGAAGTTTGACATTGACGTCAATGTCCCGGGCGCGGACTCATCGGCACACGACGGCCGGTGTCCGCGTCGACGGGGCGTCGGCTCCGCCACATTGTCGCGGTTCTGTCACGCGGTGACCTCCGTCGGGAACGGCGGGAACCCCATCGGCCCGGGGCGGCTCTTCTCCCACGTACTGGAGCGGATCGCGTACTTCACACGAACCTGGAGCAGCCCGTGACAACGCCGGACATAGCAACGCGGCGGCGCGCACTGGGGGCCAGTGCCGTCCTGATGGTCGGCGCTCTCGCCCTCACCGCCTGCGGCGGCGACGCCAGCGCCGACACCGACACCGACGCCAAGAAGGCGAGCGCCGGGATCGCCATCTCGGCGAAGGACGGCTCGACCGGCGCGTCGATCAACAGCACCGGCGTCGAGGTCAGCGACGGCACACTGACCGACGTACGCATGACGGCGGTGGAGTCGGGTGCGGAGGTGCCGGGGGCCGTGGCCGGGGACGGGGCGAGCTGGAAGCCGAAGGAGCGGTTGGAGCGCGGGACGAAGTACCGGATCACGGCGACGGCGAAGGCGGACGACGGCAAGAAGCTGTCCGCCGACTCGACCTTCACGACCGTCTCCGAGAAGAACAGCTTCATCGGCACGTACACGCCGGACGGCGGGACGACGGTGGGCGTCGGCATGCCGGTGTCGTTCACGTTCGACAAGGCGATCACCGACAAGAAGGCGGTGCAGGCGGGCATCAAGGTCACCTCCAGCAGCGGGCAGAAGGTGGTCGGGCACTGGTTCGACGCCCAGCGGCTGGACTTCCGGCCCGAGAAGTACTGGAAGGCCGGTTCGAAGGTGACGACCAGGATCGACCTGGACGGGGTCGAGGGCGCCGACGGCATCCACGGGGTGCAGAAGAAGACGTTCACCTTCACCGTCGGCCGCTCCCAGGTCTCCACGGTCGACGCCGCGGCCCAGACCATGACGGTCGTGCGCGACGGCAGCACTGTCAGGACGGTCCCGATCTCGGCGGGCAGCCCGGAACACACCACTTACAACGGGCAGATGGTGATCTCCGAGAAGTTCGAGGAGACGCAGATGGACAGCCAGACGGTCGGGCTGGGCAACGAGTACAACATCCCGGACGTGCCGCACGCGATGCGGCTGACGACCTCCGGGACCTTCGTCCACGGCAACTACTGGTACAGCAGGAGCAATCCGCCCTTCGGCAGCCAGGGCACCAGCCACGGCTGCGTCGGTCTGGCCGACGTACAGGGCGCGCAGGGCGACACCGAGGCCGCGTGGTTCTACGACAACTCGCTCCTCGGGGACGTCGTGATCGTCAAGAACTCGGCGGACAAGACGGTCGCACCGGACAACGGACTCAACGGCTGGAACATGGCGTGGAGCGAGTGGATCGCCGGAAGCGCCGTCTGAGCAGCGGATTTTGAGCGTACGCGGCCCCGCGCGGGAACTTTTCGCGCGGGCCGCGTGTTTTTCATGCGTACGTTTTCCCGGTTCCTGGACACGATGTCCGACCGAGGGGCTACGGTATGCACTCACCAGGTGACATGCAGCAACGCCGGGAGAGACCTTGAGCGTTCCGTACGAGACCGCAGCGTACGAACCACCCGAGTCGCCCGAGTCTCCTCAGGAGCACCTCGCGCGACTGCTCGGCCGCGCCCTGAACTCGTTCGAGCTGCCCGACGACACGCTCGGCGCACTGGAGTGCGCGCTGGCGCACGACGCCGCGCTGCACTCCGCGCACCACAGCGCGGGGCTGCACCGTGAGACGTACCGGCACACCTGGCTGCTCGCCGACGGCTCGGCGCTCACCCTCTGGGAGCTGGTCCACAACACCACCCCGGGCGGTGCGGCGCAGCACGAGGTCTACGTCGACGAGGAGGAACTGCGCACCGCCACGGCCCGGCTCCCGCTGCCGCCGGACACGGCGGAGTTCGAGCTGCCGGTGGTGGTGCAGGTGGAGCTGTCCCCGGTGCCCGTTCCGCGGCTCGGCTATCTGTCCGAGGGTTCGGCGGACCACGCGCGCCGGTTGCTGCGCCGCGCGGAGAACGCGGACCGGCCCGGCGCCGACACCGCCGAGCGGCTGGCGGCGGCGTGCGCGCACCGGATCACGCAGGCGTTCGGCCGCCCGAGCCGCGCGGGCCGCGCCGGGCTGCCGTTCTCGCTCTACGAGCACGCGTTCCTGCTGCGGGGCGGCGAGGAGGTCTCCCTGTGGGAGGTCGAGCACACGGCGACGCCCGACGGGCGGCACATGTGCGAGGTGTACGTCAGTGAGGACGCCGCCCGGCGTGCGATGGAGCGGCGGGCGGCGCGGCTGTCCTGACGCGGCCCGGCGGGCGGGCGGTGTCTCGCCGTCGTCCTCGCCGTCACCGCCCGCCCGGTGGACCTGCCGAGCCCTGCGCCGCGTCCTGGTCTAGCCCTGCGCCGCGTCCTGCCTAGCCCTGTGCCGCGTCCTGCCGTGTCCTCCTGGCGGAGTGCGTCACGCCCGCGCCGGCGCCTGCGTCGTCTTCGCCTCCGCCTCCGCCGCGGGTGCCGACGGCGCGGTGCCGTCGGGTGCCGCGGCG
This sequence comes from Streptomyces sp. NPDC016677, assembly GCF_055562815.1. NCBI lineage: Bacteria > Bacillati > Actinomycetota > Actinomycetes > Kitasatosporales > Streptomycetaceae > Streptomyces > Streptomyces sp. NPDC016677. The sequence continues at coordinate 224,738 of NZ_JBVHEO010000006.1, forward strand.
GCCGGGGCGCCCGGTGTCCGGGTGCGCAGGCCCTTCAGCAGGACCACCAGGGCGGTGGTGACGCAGACGCCCGCCGCGACCGCGACCAGGTACAGCAGCGGGCTGCCGATCAGCGGGACCACGAAGATGCCGCCGTGCGGGGCGCGCAGGGTGGCGTCGAAGGTCATCGACAGGGCGCCGGTGAGCGCGCCGCCCACCATGGAGGACGGGATGACCCGCAGCGGGTCGGCGGCGGCGAACGGGATGGCGCCCTCCGAGATGAAGGACGCGCCCAGCACCCAGGCGGCCTTGCCGTTCTCCCGCTCGGTGGCGTCGAACAGCTTGCCGCGCACGGTCGTCGCCAGGGCCATCGCCAGCGGCGGGACCATGCCGGCCGCCATCGCCGCCGCCATGATCTTCATCGCGGAGTCGCTGGGGTCGGCGACCGCGATGCCGGCGGTGGCGAAGGTGTAGGCGACCTTGTTGACGGGGCCGCCGAGGTCGAAGCACATCATCAGGCCGAGCAGGGCGCCCAGCAGGACGGCGTTGGTGCCGGACAGTCCGCCGAGCCAGTCGGTCATCGCCCGCTGCGCGGAGGCGATGGGCTTGCCGATCACCACGAACATCAGGAACCCGACGACCGCCGAGGAGATCAGCGGGATGACCACCACCGGCATGATGCCGCGCAGCGGGGCCGGGATGCGTACCCGCTGGATCGCCAGGACGACGGCGCCGGAGAGGAGTCCGGCCGCCAGTCCGCCGAGGAAGCCCGCCTCGATGGTCAGCGAGATGGAACCGCCGACGAAGCCGGGGACGAGGCCGGGCCGGTCGGCCATGCCGTAGGCGATGTATCCGGCGAGTACGGGGACGAGGAAGCCGAAGGCCACGTTGCCGATCTGGAACAGCAGCGCCGCCCAGCTGTCGGCCTGGGTCCACAGGAAGTGGTCCATGACCGAGGGGGCCTTGTTGATCTCGTAGCCGCCGAGCGCGAAGCCGAGGGCGATGAGGAGGCCGCCGGCGGCGACGAAGGGGACCATGTAACTGACGCCGGACATCAGCCACTTGCGGAGCTTGCTGCCGTAGCCCTCGTGGCTGTCGCCGGTGCGTTCGACGGGTGTCGTACCCGAGGTGACCTCGCCGCGGGCGGCCTTGGCGCGGACCTCGGCGATCAGTTCGGCGGGCCGGTTGACGGCCGCCTTGACGCCGGTGTCGACGGTGGCCTTCCCGGCGAACCGGGCCTTGTCGCGTACGGCCACGTCGTGGGCGAGGATGACGCCGTCGGCGGCCTCGATCAGCGCGGGGTCGAGGCGGGTGAAACCGGCCGAGCCCTGGGTCTCGACGACGAGTTCGACTCCGGCGTCTCGGGCGGCGTTCTCCAGCGCCTCGGCCGCCATGTAGGTGTGGGCGATGCCGGTGGGGCAGGAGGTGACGGCGACGATACGGAAGGGGGTCTCGGCCGTCGGCGTCGCGGAGGGCTCTGCCGGTGCGGAGGGATCTGCCGGCGCGGAGGGTGATTCCGCCACGGACGGCGCTTCCGCCACGGACGGCGCTTCCGGCGCGGACGGCGCTTCCGGCGCGGACGGCGCTTCCGGCGCGGAGACCTGCGGCGTCTCCTCCCCCCGGATCAGTGCCGCCGCCGCGTCCGCGTCCCGTGCCGCTCGCAGGGCGTCCGTGAACTCGGTGTTCATCAGTTGCCGGGCGAGCGAGGACAGGATCGTCAGGTGGGCGTCGTCGGCACCGGCCGGCGCGGCGATCAGGAAGATCAGGTCGGCCGGTCCGTCCGCCGCCCCGAAGTCGATGCCCCGGGCGCTGCGCCCGAAGGCGAGTGTCGGCTCGGTGACGTGCGCGCTGCGGCAGTGCGGGATGCCGATGCCGCCGTCGAGGCCGGTCGGCATCTGCGCCTCGCGGGCGGCCACGTCGGCGAGGAAGCCGTCCAGGTCGGTGACCCGGCCCAGTGCCGTCATCCGCTCGGCGAGCGAGCGGGCCGCCGTCTCCTTGCTGTCGGCGGACCGGTCGAGGTCGAGGTCGACCAGGTCGGCGTTGATCAGGTCGCTCATCGCGGGCTCCTTCGCGGGTGTCATGACACCGGTTCCTTCAGGGGGCGGTCCACCGGCACGTCGGCCGTGACCGTGACGGCCGCCGGGTCCAGGTCGGTGGGGGCCGGCATCACGCTGCCGGGCAGGCCGACGGCCGCCGCGCCGTGCGCGACCGCCGAGGCCAGCGCCTCGGGTCCGGTGCCGCCCGCGGTCAGGAACCCGGCGAGTGAGGCGTCACCGGCGCCGACGTTGCTGCGGACGGCGGCCACCGGGGCGGTGCCGAACCAGGTGCCCGCCTCGGACACGAGCAGCTGGCCGTCGGCGCCGAGGCTCGCCAGGACCGCCCGAGCGCCCAGCCCGCGCAGTTCCTCGGCGGCCTTGACCGCGTCCCCGACGGTGGCCAGCGGCCGGCCGACGGCCTGTGACAGTTCCCCGGCGTTGGGCTTGACCACGTCGGGCCGCTCGGGCAGGGCGCGCAGCAGCGCCGGTCCGGAGGTGTCCAGGGCGATCCGGACGCCGGCGGTGTGGGCGCGGGCGACCAGTTCGGCGTACCAGGAGGGGGAGAGGCCGCGCGGCAGGCTGCCGCAGCAGGCGATCCAGTCGGCGTCGCGGGACTGGCTCCGTACGGTCTCCAGGAGGAGTTCGCGTTCGGCGTCCGTGAGTTCGGGACCGGGCGCGTTGATCTTGGTGAGGACGCCGTCCGCCTCGGCGAGGGCGATGTTGGAACGGGTGGCCCCGGCGACCGGTACGGCCGCGACCTCGATGCCCTGGGCGTGCAGCAGGTCGGCGACGAGGGCGCCGGGTGCCCCGCCGAGCGGCAGGACGGCGACGGTGCGACGGCCGGCGGCGGTGACCGCGCGGGAGACGTTGACGCCCTTGCCGCCGGGGTCGACGCGTTCGCCGGTGGCGCGGACGACCTCGCCCCGGTCGAGGGAGGGGACCTCGTAGGTGCGGTCCAGGGACGGGTTGGGGGTGACGGTGAGGATCATGCGCGTACCACTTCCGTGCCGCCGCGTTCGATGGCGGCGGCGTCGTCCGGGCTCAGCCCGCTGTCGGTGATCAGCAGGTCCACGTCCGGCAGGCCGCCGAAGCGGGCGAAGTGCTCCTGCCCGTACTTGGTGGAGTCGGCGAGCAGCACCACGCGGCGGGCGGCGGCGACGGCGGCCCGCTTGACGGCGGCCTCGGCGAGGTCGGGGGTGGTCAGGCCGTGCTCGGCGGAGAAGCCGTTGGCGGCGACCAGGGCGACGTCGGCGCGGATCTCGCCGTACGCGCGCAGTGCCCAGGCGTCGACGGCGGCGCGGGTGCGGTGCCGGACGCGTCCGCCGACCAGGTGGAGCTGGATGCCGGGGTGGTCGGCGAGGCGGGCGGCGGTGGGCAGGCTGTGCGTGACGACGGTCAGCGACGCCTCGGGCGGTACGGCGGCGGCCAGCCGGGCCACCGTGGAACCGGCGTCCAGGATCACGGTGCCGTCGGCCGGCAGTTCCGCGAGGGCGGCCTGGGCGATGCGGTCCTTCTCGTCGGCGGCGGTGGTCTCGCGCTCGGCGAGGTCCGGTTCGAAGTCGAGGCGCCCGGCGGGGATCGCGCCGCCGTGCACCCGGCGGAGCAGCCCGGCCCGGTCCAGGGCCTTCAGGTCCCGGCGGATGGTCTCCGCCGTCACCTGGAACTCCTCCGCCAGCGACACCACGTCCACCCGGCCGCCGTCCCGGGCCAGCCGGAGGATCTCCTGCTGCCGCTCCGGTGCGTACATGCCTGTCTGCCTCCGATCATGCCCGAACGTGTGGTTTCGGAGGGAAGGTTATGTCTGGCGATCCGGAAAGTAAACAGGTTCGGGCATGTTCGGGCACGTCCGGGCATGGCCGGGCGCGATCAGGCTCGCGCGAGCATGGCTTCTGCGTTCCGCACCGGCTGCGGGGCGCAGGGCCGACGGGGGCTCAGGGACGGCGGGGCTCAGGGACGGCAGGGCCGCAAAGGCAGCCGGGACGCAAGGAGGGGCGGGACGCAAGGGCAGCGGGCACCTGGGGCAGCGGGTACGCCGCTCAGCCCGCCGTCTCCGTGAGCGTCTCCCACGGAAAGCCGTGCAGCGTCTCCAGGTGGCGCAGCGCCACGTCGAGGGGGCTTCGGCCGGCGTTGCCCGGCTGTTCGTCGGCGGCCCACTGCTCCACGGCCACCCGTACGGCCGCCACCGCCACGGCGGCCGGGAACCTCAGCCGGTGCGAGGCCACCAGACGCGCGGCGACGTTGTCGTCACCGCGGGCCACGCGGGCGGCCAGCACCTGGGCGAGAGGGCATTCGGAGGTGTGGCAGACCTCCGCCCACACCTTCCGCAGGGCCGGGCTGGTCCCGGCCAGCCGGATCAGCGCGCGCGTCCACTCCCAGGAGGCGGCCGACACCTCGGCGCCGGGCGTCAGCATGTGCCGTGTCGCGTGGTCGAGGGCCTCCGGCGGGGACAGTCGCGCGGGGGCGTCCCGTACCGCCTCCGCCCAGAGGTGGGCTCCCGCCGCGTAGAGCGGGGCCACGGCCTCCTCCTTGGTGGCGAAGTAGCGGTAGAAGGTGCGCGGCGCGACCCCGGCGGCCTGGGCGATGTCCTCGGCGCGGGTGGCGCGCAGCCCCTGCCGTACGAAGAGCCGGGCTGCGGCCCCCGCGATCTCCATCCGCGTCTCGGCCTTGCGCCGCTCGGTCAGCGACAGGGCGGCCGGGGCGGACCCGGCACGCGAGGCGGAACCAGAAGCGGAACCAGAAGCGGAACCAGAGGCGGAACCAGAGGCGGAGCCGGAGGCGGGAACGGCGGCCGGCACGGGCCCGGCGGGCCGGCGGGGATCGGGGGTGGTGCTGCTCACCTTCGTCAATTTATGCCTCTGTGGCAGAATCTGCCATCCGGCGGGCCACCCCGGGGTTCAGGTCCGGGGTGCCCCGCCCTCCAGGCGTGTCCGGCGGGCCGGAACAGAGAAGAGCCGGGCTCGGACGCCCGGGGGGAGAGCGCCGAGCCCGGCTGGGGACGTCCCGGCGCCGGGGGGAGTGCGGCGGGACGTGGTCTCGGGGGCCGGGGAACCGGCCCTGGCCCTGACCGAAGGCCTGGGCCGACAGGTACGAACTGGGTGCGGACGCCGGGTACGAAGCGGATCCTGCGAAGGGTCCGAACTACTGGTCCCTGAATGCTTGTTCCCAGGACCTGTCGTTTGAAGCAGCGTTACACAGCCATCTTCGCCGCCTTCACGCGGTCTCGCACCCCCGGCGTACGCCGGGTTTACGCCGCCGCCTCGAAGCCGGTGTCACGGGCCAGCTTCTTCAGCTCCAGCAGCGCGTGCTTCTCGATCTGCCGGATGCGCTCACGAGTCAGTCCGTGCTCCTTGCCGACCTCCGTCAGCGTACGCTCCCGGCCGTCCTCGATGCCGTACCGCATCTTGATGATGGAGGCCGTGCGCGGGTCGAGGCGGCCGATCAGGTCGTCCAGCTCCTCGCTGCGCAGCAGGGTCAGCACGGACTGCTCGGGCGACACGGCGGAGGAGTCCTCCAGCAGGTCGCCGAACTGGGTCTCGCCCTCGTCGTCCACCGGCATGTTCAGCGAGACCGGGTCGCGGGCCCAGTCGAGCACGTCGGTGACGCGCTCCGGCGTGGAGCCCAGCTCGGCGGCGATCTCGGCGTGCTCCGGCTCGCGGCCGTGCTCACGGGCGAACTCGCGCTGCACGCGGCGGATGCGGCCCAGCTCCTCCACCAGGTGGACGGGGAGCCGGATGGTGCGGGACTGGTCGGCGATCGACCGGGTGATGGCCTGCCGGATCCACCACGTGGCGTACGTGGAGAACTTGAACCCCTTGCGGTAGTCGAACTTCTCGACCGCGCGGACCAGGCCGGCGTTGCCCTCCTGGATCAGGTCGAGGAGCGGCAGGCCGCTGCGGGGGTAGCGGCGGGCGACGGCGACGACCAGGCGGAGGTTGGACCGGATGAAGACGTCCTTCGCCCGCTCCCCCTCGTCGACCAGCGCCTGGAGCTCCGCACGACTGGCGTCCGCCCCGGTCTCCTCGTAACCTTCAAGAACCTGTCGTGCGAACACACCCGCTTCGATGGTCTGGGACAGCTCGACCTCCTTGGCGGCGTCGAGCAGCGGTGTACGCGCGATCTCGTCGAGGTACATGCCGACCAGATCGCGGTCGGCGAGCTCGCCGCCGTTGGCGCGGACGCTGGTTGCCGCGTCGCTCGTCTCGCCGTTGGCGGACTTACGACGGGCGACGGCACGGGTTGCCATGCGTGCTCCCTTGCGATGGTGGGGTCAGCGGGTGGTTCTCAGGACTCCGGGCGCCCTCCCGGACCGGCTCGGTGGTGCTTCCGGACTCTGGTCGGGTGCCCTGCATCCGATGGAAACAACGACTGGAATCCGGACAGAATTCCCAACCCGTCACCCGATTTTTCTGATCATGCAGTACCCTGTGCCGCCACACGAGGAGGCGTGATGTCGTCAGAGGGTGCGGAGGTCCAGGTCAGGCCGGGGGTCGAGGGGGACCTCGGAGCCCTCACCGATCTCTACAACCACTACGTGAGTGAGACGGCCGTCACCTTCGACACCCGGGTCTTCACCCCGCAGGAGCGCCGCCCGTGGCTGCTCTCCCACCCTGTAGACGGGCCGCATCGCCTGATGGTTGCCACGGACGCGGACTCACAGCGGATCCTGGGGTACGCCACATCGAACCCTCTGCGCCCCAAGCCCGCGTACGCCACCTCCGTGGAGACCACGGTGTACGTGGCGCCGGGGGCCGGCCGCCGGGGCATCGGCACCCTGCTCTACGAGAGCCTCTTCGAGGCCCTGGCCGGCGAGGACGTGCACCGCGCCTACGCGGGCATCGCCCAGCCCAACGAGGCGTCGGCCCGGCTGCACCGGCGCTTCGGCTTCCGGCACGTCGGCACGTACCGGGAGGTGGGCCGCAAGTTCGGACGGTACTGGGACGTGGCCTGGTACGAGAAGGAGCTGTAGCCCCCCCCGGTCACTCACCCGAACTGCACGGACCGCTTCGCCAGCCCCATCCAGAACCCGTCGATCACCGACCGCTGGGTGCCCAGCTCGCCGGCCGCGTCCGCCGCGCCCAGCGTCACGAACAGCGGGGCGAAGTGCTCGGTGCGCGGGTGGGCCAGCCGGCCCGCCGGGGACTTGTGCCCGAAGTCGAGCAGGGCGTCCACGTCACCGGCGTCCAGCGCGCGCCGCCCCCAGTCGTCGAACTCGGCGGACCAGGCCGGGGTGCCGGCCTGCCGCAGGGCGGCCAGGTTGTGGGTGAAGAAGCCGGAGCCGAGGATCAGCACGCCCTCGTCGCGCAGGGGCGCCAGCCGCCGCCCGGTCTCCATCAGCCGGACCGGGTCGAGGGTCGGCAGGGAGATCTGGAGGACGGGCAGGTCGGCGTCCGGGTACATCTCGACGAGCGGGACGTAGGCGCCGTGGTCCAGGCCCCGGTCCGGGACGTCCTGCACGGGCGTGCCGGGGGCGCGCAGCAGCTTGCGGACGGACTCGGCGAGCGCGGGGGCGCCCGGAGCGGCGTAACGCACCTGGTAGTAGTGCTCGGGAAAGCCCCAGAAGTCGTAGACGAGGGGGACGGTCTCGACCGCACCGAGGGCGAGCGGGGCCTCCTCCCAGTGGGCGGAGACGACCAGGATCGCCTTCGGGCGCGGCAGCGCGGCGGACCAGGCGGCCAGCTGGCCGGGCCAGACCGGGTCGTCGGCGAGGGGCGGGGCGCCGTGGCTGAGGTAGAGGGCGGGCATGCGCTCCCGGGTGGCGGCGGTCATGGCGGCGGCTCCCTCACACATACTTGAAGTATCAAGCTTGTCCACGGGGAAGCGTACGCCGCATTTGTTTAAGCTTCAAGAAGCGGGCTCGTACAGTGGACTCATGAACACGGCATCCATCCCCGCATCCGCCGGCGAACCGCGCTGGCTCAGCCCCGGAGAGCAGCTCGTCTGGCGTTCGTACATCGAGGCGGCCACCCTCCTGGAGGACCATCTCGACCGCCAGCTCCAGCGGGACGCGGGGATGCCGCACGTGTACTACGGGCTGCTGGTCAAGCTCGGCGAGTCGCCGCGGCGGCGGCTGCGGATGACGGAGCTGGCCCGGTCCGCGAAGATCACCCGGTCCCGGCTCTCGCACGCGGTGGCGCGGCTGGAGAAGAACGGCTGGGTCCGCCGCGAGGACTGCCCCTCCGACAAGCGCGGCCAGTTCGCGGTGCTCACCGACGAGGGGTACGCGGTACTGGAGCGGACCGCGCCGGGTCATGTGGCCGCCGTCCGCCAGGCCGTGTTCGACCGGCTCACCCCCGAACAGCAGGAGTCCCTCGGCGAGATCATGCGGATCGTCGCCGAGGGACTCCAGCCCGCCGAAGCGGGCGCGGACCTGCCCTGGCTGCGCTGAGCGCGCGGCCGGGACAGGTCCGCCGGGACCGTACGTACGAGGCGTCCCCTCCCCGTACGTACGGGTGGTACCGGGTGGTGCCCGAAGGGGTACGGCGTCCAGGCGTCAGTGGGCGATGACCGGCACCGGCAGCTCGTCCTCGGCGCCCTCACCGGAGGAGGCGACGGCGCCCCCGCCCGGACGGCCGGCGTTGACGAAGGTCAGGGCGATCACGCCCGCCGCGACCAGGATGCCGACGGCGAACCAGATCGCGCTGGTGTACCCCTGCACCTGCCCCTGGAGCTGGACCAGCTGCTGCTGGGCCCGGCCGGAGGCACCGCCGATGTGGTCGGCGACGTAGGTGGTGGTGGCCGAGGCGGCGATCGTGTTCAGCAGGGCCGTACCGATCGCGCCGCCCACCTGCTGGGAGGTGTTGACCATCGCGGAGGCGACACCGGCGTCCTGCGGACGCACGCCCTGGGTGGCCATGGACATGGCCGGCATGAACGCCGTACCCATGCCGAGGCCCAGGAGCAGCATGCCGGGCAGCAGCACCGCGGCGTAGGACGTGTCGGTCTCCAGCTGGGTCAGCAGCAGCATGCCGACCGCGCCGACCAGGAAGCCGGGGCCCATCAGGAACCGGGGTGCGACCCGGGTCATCAGACGGGTGCCGATCTGGGTGGAGCCCGTGATCATGCCCACGACCATCGGCATGAAGGCGAAGCCGGTCTTGACCGGCGAGTAGCCCTTGACGATCTGGAGGTAGTAGGTGAGGAAGAGGAACAGGCCGAACATGCCGATGATGGCGAGGCCGAGGGAGAGGTAGATACCGCCGCGGTTGCGGTCGGCGACCACGCGCAGCGGCAGCAGCGGGGCCTTCACCTTGGACTCGACGAGCACGAAGGCGATCAGCAGGACGGCGGCGGCGACGAACATGCCGACCGTGGTGGCCTCGCTCCAGCCCTCGGACTCGGCGCGGGTGAAGCCGTAGACCAGGGCGACCAGGCCCAGGGTGGACAGGATGACGCCGGGGACGTCGAGCGTGGAGCGGTTGCGGCTGCCCGCCGGCTCGTGGACGACCAGCCAGGCACCGGCCGCGGCGACCACCGCGAACGGGATGTTGACGAAGAACGTCCAGCGCCAGTCCAGGTACTCGGTGAGGAACCCGCCGAGGATCAGACCGACGGCCGCGCCACCACCGGCGATGGCACCGTAGATGCCGAACGCCTTGGCGCGCTCCTTGGCGTCCGTGAAGGTCACGGCGAGCAGGGAGAGCGCGGCGGGCGCGAGCAGCGCGCCGAAGGCACCCTGGAGGGCGCGGGCGCCGAACATCATCGCCTCGTTGGTGGCGGCGCCGCCCAGCGCGGAGGCCAGCGCGAAGCCGATCAGCCCGACGACGAAGGTGCGCTTGCGGCCCCACAGGTCGGCTATCCGGCCGCCGAACAGCAGCAGTCCGCCGAAGGCGAGCGCGTAGGCCGTGACGACCCACTGCCGGTTGCCGTCGGAGATGCCGAGGTCCTGCTGGGCGGAGGGCAGGGCGATGTTCACGATGGTCGAGTCGAGAACGACCATCAGCTGGGCGAGCGCGATGAAGACGAGCGCTTTCCAGCGATTGGCGTCGGGGACGCCGGGAGCCTTGACGGCTGCTTCGGACATGGAGGTACCCACTTCGGGACGTCGTAACGGAAAAACGGAATGAAACCGGAACGAAACGGAACAGAGACCGGAACGAAAAGCGAAACGGAAACGGAGCGAATACGGAAAGGCTGAGCCGGTGACGACATCGACGGTGACGGCGACACCGGCGGCGGCGTCGACACCGGTGTCGACGCCGATGGGAAACGCCGGGGCGGGAGCGGTCAGGGCCGGATCACGGCCCGTCCACGCTCACGGCCGCCGGCCTTCGGAGCCGGCGCCCGGACCGGGTTCGGAACCGGACGCCGGACCGGTGAGAGATGCTCTCGGACGGAAGTGCGGAAGTGCTCGGACGGATGAGGCGACGCGTACGGGACTATTCGCAGGGCCGGCGCAGATCCTCCACGGTGATGGCCGCACCCGGCAGGGCGGAGCGGGCGGGAGCCCGCAACCCGTCCAGGAACAGCTGGAGAAAACGGTGGGTGAAGCGGTCGCCGCCCAGGCACCGCGTACCGGCCGGCGGCCGGCTGAGCTGGGCCACGGCCACCAGCAGGTCACCGACGCCCACGTCGTCCCGTAGCTGACCGGCCGCCCTGGCCCGGTCCATCATCTGGCCGACGAGCCCCTCGACCCGTCGGCGGGCGGCCTCCAGGTCGGGGTGGTACCGGTCGAACGTGGCGGAGACCATCGGGCACAGGGCGCCGGTCCGCTGGTCGGCGACGACGTGCACGAAGCGCTCCAGCGCCTCGAAGGCGTCGCCGCCCCGGGCGAGCGCGACCTCGGCCGCCCCCGCCATGCGGTCCATGACCGAGCAGACGACCTCGCGGACGAGGGCGTCGCGGTCGGGGAAGTTGCGGTACACCGTGGCATTGCCGACACCGGCCCGGCGGGCGACCTCGTCGAGCGGCACGTCGGGGCCGTGCTCGACGAACATCTCCTGGGCGGCGGTGACGATCCGCTCCCGGTTGCGCAGGGCGTCGGCACGCGGCCGGGCCACCTTGCGCTGCACGGGGGTCGCGGTCTGCACGGCGTACTCCTTCATGACGTGTGGCTGACACTCGTAGCGAGTGCTCAGTAGCGAACCGGGGAGCCAGTCCCCGTTTCGCGCGGACACAGGTCTAAACGGGGAAACGATCCCCGGTTATTTCCCCGCCCACGGCAATATGTCGTGACCTGCGTCACACGCCCGGCCCGCTCCGGTCCCACACCTACTCCTCCCCCGCGCCCCACACCAACTCCCCCACCGCGCCCCGCACCAACTCCTCCACCCCGGCTCGCATCCATCCCCCCACCGCGGCCCGCCCCGGAACCCCTCTCTACTGCCCTCCCGCCCCCTCCCTCCACCCCCTACCGGCGGGAAACCCACGATCGGTCTCCTCCAGCGCGCGCCCCCGTCTCCTCCGGCACAGGGTGAGCCAAAGGGTGCAGCCGGAGACCGGCGGCTGCCGTGCCCCGGGAGGACTGGATGCAGCCGCAGCGCCGTCGGATACGCCCCCGCCGCGTGGCCGCCCTCCTGTCCGTCACCGCCCTGACCCTGGCCGTCAGCACCTCCGCCGGCACCGGCCCCCTCCCGCCGGGCCCGTCCGCCGCCGGCGCCGCCCCGGCCTCCCTCTCCCGCTCCTCCGCGCACGGCCCCTGCATGATCACCGGCGGACCCGAGATCCAGATGTCGGAGGGCGTGCCGACCGCCCCCGGCTACTCCCGCTCCACCGGCACCGTCCGCGCCCTCAACCTGATGGTCGACTTCTCCGACGCCCCCGGGAAGGGCAGGGCCCTCGACCGTTACGGGGAGTTCTTCCCGCAGACCCGCCAGTGGTTCCGCACCAGTTCCTACGGCCGTCTCGACTACCGCCCCGAGGCCCCGGTCCGCGACTGGCTGCGCATGCCGAAACCGTTCACCGAGTACGGCATAGAGCGCGGCGCCCCCTTCGACCCCGCCTACCGCGACCTGGTCGAGGACATCGTGGCGACGGCCGACCCGCGGGTCGACTTCCGCGCCTACGACCTCCTGAACATCCTGGTCACCCCCAACGCGGGCCCCTCCGCCCTGGACACCGTCCTGTCCGTCACCTTCGCCGGCAACCAGGAGGCCCCGGTCGCCGACGGCGTCCCGGTCGCCAACGCGTCCTTCGTCTACTCCCGCCAGGACGACGGCTCCGGCTCCTACGGCAAGACCGGCTACCGCGTCCTCCCCCACGAGAACGGCCACGTCTTCGGCCTGCCCGACCTCTACACCCAGGAGGGCGGCGGCGCGGTCGGCCACTGGGACATCATGAGCGAGGACTGGGGCGCCAACAACGACCTGGTCGGCTGGCACAAGTGGAAGCTGGGCTGGCTGGACGCCGCCCAGGTGCACTGCGCGTCGGCGCCGGGCACCCGGGAGTACACGCTCACCCCGCTGGCCCGCGCGGGCGGCACCAAACTGGTCTTCGTCCCCCTGGACGCCCGCTCGGGCTACGCCGTCGAACTGCGCACCCGCGAGGGCAACGACGAGTCGGTGTGCCGGCCGGGCGTCCTGATCTACAAGGTCGACGCCGACGTGGACACCGGCATGGGCCCGGTCAAGGTGTACGACTCCCGCCGGGACAGCGGCGGCTGCACCCGCAGCCCCAACGTCCACGCCGAACTCTCGGACGCGACGTTCACCCCCGGCGAGACGTTCGAGGACCCGAGGCACGGGGTGAAGGTGACGGTGGCGGGCGCGGACCTCAAGGGCGACCACCGGGTACGGGTGACGCGACGCTGAGAGCGGACGCCGGGGAGCGCCGTACGGCGGGCGGCATACGGTAGGCCTGCCCAGACCGCCGTACGGAGACCCGATGCCCGCCAGGACCACCAACGCCACGCACGGCACCCCCGCCGCCGACCCGGCCGGACCGGCCGAACCGGCGGAGGCGGTCACCCCCCTACTGCGCGGAATCGCCGTACTGCGCGCGCTCACCGAGGCGGACGGCACGCTCAGCCTCAGCGCGCTGGAACGCGCCACCGGCCTCGCCCGCTCCACCGTCGACCGCGTCACCGCCACTCTGGCCCGCATGGACTACGTCCGCCTGGACGGCCGCGACGTGACCCTGGCCCCGCGCCTGGCCGAACTGGGCAACGCCTACCTGGCCGCCCTGCGCCTGCCCGCCCTCCTCTCCCGGCGGGCCGACGCCCTCGCCGACGAGCTGGACGAGTCGGTCTCCCTGGCCGTCGCCGACCGCGACGCCGTCCGCTTCATCCACCAGGCCACCCGCCGCCGGGCGATGTCCCTCAGCTTCCGCATCGGCGACCTGCTCCCCGCCGAACGCACCGCGCCGGGCCCCCTGTTCGCGACGGAGTGGACATCCGCGGACTGGCACCACTGGCGCACCCGCCGCGCGAGCGACCCGCACGACACCGCCTTCCCGGCGGTCCCGCCCCTCCCCCACCCCGCCCCCGACGAGGACTTCACCCGCCGTACGGCCCGGGCGGCGGCCGACGGCTGGGCGCTGGACGACCAGTTGATCGAACCGGGCCTGGTCGCGGTCTCGGCACCGGTACGGGACCCCCGTACCGGCCGGGTGGCCTGTGTGGCGAGCGTGGTCAGCCACACCAGCAGGCACACCGCCACGGGCCTGCGCGACGACCTGCTGCCGGCCCTGCTGTCGGCGGTGTCCTCGATGGAGGACACCCTGCGCACCGCCCCGCCGCCGCGGCCGGGCCCGGTCCCGGCCGGCCTGGCGGTATGGACCGGCGCGTCCAAACTGGAACTGGGCCGAGGCTTCGTGGAGTCCCTGGCCCGCGGCCTGACCGTACTGACCGCGTTCGGCGAGGGCCGCTCCGCCCTGACCCTCACGGACGTCGCGAAGGCGACGGGACTGTCCCGGGCGACGGCCCGCCGCGCCCTGATCACACACGAGTATGCGGGTCTGATCACCCCTTCATCGCCCACGGACCGCACCTTCACCCTCACCCCCCGAACCCTCTCCCTCGGCTTCCCTCCCCTCTCCCGCCTCTCCCTCCCCCAGATCGCCCGGCCCCACCTGGAGGCGCTCGCCGCCCGCGTCCACGAGTCGACGTCGATGGCCGTCCTGTCCGGCTCCGGCGAGGAGATCCAGTACACGGCCCGCGCCGCCACCAGCCGCGTCCTGAGCGCCCACATCACCGTCGGCACCCGCCTCCCGGCCCCCGCGACCGCCCTCGGCCGCGTCCTGCTCACCGACGCCCCCCAGGGCTACGCCCTGACCGACGGCGAGCTGGAAGCGGGCCTGCGCTCCCTCGCGGTACCGGTGCGCGACCGCGACGGCCACACGGTCGCCGCGATCGACGTCACCCTCCACGCGGCCCGCGGCACCCCCGAGTCCTGCGTCGAGGAACTCCTGCCCGCCCTGCGCGAAACGGCCACCGCGATCGAGACCGACCTGCGCACGGCGGGCCGCTTCCGCACCGTGTCCCCGACCTGACCCCACCCGGCCACCGCCGGAGGGCCCCTTCCCCCGCCACGACAACGCCGTCCACCGCCCCGCACGTTCCCGCCCCCATCCGATACCCTGTCCTGGGCCGCCCACAGCAGCGGCCCAGGCCTTCGTAGCTCAGGGGATAGAGCACCGCTCTCCTAAAGCGGGTGTCGCAGGTTCGAATCCTGCCGGGGGCACAGACTGCGCAGCAGGTCAGAAGGGGTAAGGCCCCCCGTTCTATTCGAACGGGGGGCCGTTCCATTGGCAGGAATCCACATGGAATCCACATCCCCAGCGATCATGCTCCGCGTCCACCCGTTCGGGTGACTGGACTCCATGCAATTACAGCTTGGGCGAGTGCCACTCGACCCCAAGCCGGACTGGGCGCCAGCCCGTCGCCGGCAGATCGGGGAGTGCATCCGGGCCACCCGCACACTCGTCGGCCTCTCGCAGATCCAGCTCGGCGAACGTGTCGGCCGGGACAACAAGACGATCAGCCGGTGGGAGAACGCTCACAGCGTGCCCGACCTGGACGATCTGCTGCTCATCGCCGACGCCCTCGACATCCCGCTCGCCGACCTCGTGCAGTGACGGCCGCCCCTGACGGGGTAACAGGGGCGGCCGTCCTTCCCGCTGGCGCCGCCATCGGCGTAGCAGCGCCAGCGGGGGTCAGTGGGGTAACGGATACTTGGCGGCGAGCGCGTCCAGGTCGGTCACCGGCTCCACGGCGAGCAGTTCGATGATCTCCCGGGCCGCAAGCACCCACCGGAGGCCGGCGTCGTCCTCATAGGGCACGCGGGCCAGGTCGTCCGGGTGCTGCGGGTCCGGACCCGGCAGCGGCACCAGTGACCCGGGCGCGTACCGGATGCCGGCCACGCCCCACGACGGGGTGCCCGTGACGAGGGCCGCGGCCCAGCCGTCGCGGAGGTGCGGGCAGTGACGCACGGCGAGGCGCGCGCACTGCGGATGGATCGGCGGGACCGCGGTCGTCTCGCCCTCCTGGATCGGGCGGCCGGTGGGGGCGGCGAGGAGGAACAGGAACCGGCCGTCCGCGAGTTGGGCGGGCTCGGCGCAGATCTGGCAGAGGTCGTGCATGATGGCCTGCCGCTGCCGCCACGCGTGTACGCCGGGAAAGTGCGGTCGCCCGGCGCCTTGGGCGTAGGCCACGCGTACCCAGAGCACGCCGTCGTGCCTGTCGTAGGGCCCTTCGTGCTCGTAGGCGAGGCGGCCGTGGCGGATGGTGAGGGGTGCGCTGGTGACGGTCTCGGCGCTCCACGGGGTGATGTACGGGACGGGCAGCGAGCGCCAGCGGTGCGTGGTCATCACGGGCCTTCCCTCCAGAGCAGGCGGGAGTGCGCCCGAGCCAGCTGCTCGGCGGTCTCACACCGGTCCCGCTCGGACGCTGGGCGTAGGTCGGCCGGCCAGCAGACGGGACAGGCCATGCAGTGGTCGGCCAGGGCGAGGAACGCGACCTGGGCGGGGGTGAGGCCGACGAGCGCGGTCATGGCGTCGACTCCCGGGTCGCGGCCGGGGCGAGGCGGTGTACCTCGCGGCAGGGCTGGCAGGCGTAGAGGGTGGGTGCGGTGGGAACGGTGGCGCCGCCTTGGAGGGAGACGCGGAGGCAGTCGGTGCGGTAGTGGCGGCACCATCCGCACCAGCGGACGGCTTGGTCCGCGTCGTACTGCTGCGCGGGGTCGCTCGGCATAGCTGGTGCCTCCACGGTCGGTGTGCTCTGTCCCACCCCTGACCGTAGGTACGCTCCTGCGATTTCACCCGAGCTGTCAGCTCGGGTGAACCAGCGGCTCGCTCAGACCAGGCCGATCCGAGCTGCCATCTGCTCCGCCTGTCGGGCGTGCATCGCCCGCGCCCGGCGGATGACCGTGAGCACGAGCTGCCGTGCGAGCGGGGTCCGCGCGAGGTCCTCAGGGGCGATCGCCTCCAGGCCGAGCAGGGCCAGCAGGGCCGCCGCATCGTCCCGGCGTTGGCTGTGGCAGGCCGCGACCTCCAAGTTGAACGTGAACTCGCGCTCCAGTGAGGGCAGCGGGCTGGTATCGGTGGCGTCCGCCGTGTGCAGCGCCTCGCCGGTCTCACCGGCCTCCATGTCGATGGACAAGGCGTGTAGCGCCACGTTCGTCGGCCCGAACACGGTCCAGCCGATGTTCGTGCTGTCGGGCACCTTCCGGGCCGCAGGCGCCGCATACCGGGTCAGCCGCTCCCGGGCCTCCCACCACCGGCGTCGGCGCGCGGCCCCCACCACTGCGACGAGGTGGAGCGCGCCGCCCATCGCCGTGCGCTCGACCTCCGGCATCGTCTCCACCTCCACCCGCTCGGCGGCGCGGAGCGCCAACTCCTCGGCCTCTGCGGGCTGGCCGGCCGCGAGCAGGACGTGGCCCAAGTTCCACTGCGCGGCAGCGATCCGAAGCGGATCGTCGGCGTCCTCGGCAGCGCGTACTGCCCGGTCGGCGGCGAGGGTGGCGAGGTCGACGCGGCCAGTGCGCCGCAAGTACGAGCGGAGCAGGCAATACAGATCGGCCGCCGCCCGCAGGACGGCCCGCCGCTCGGCCGGGTCGTTACCCGCGCGGGCAGCGCGCACCGCGTGTTCAACGTCGGCAACGAGGCCGGGCAGCGTCTCGGCGGCGTCACTGAACCGGGTGCCGCTGGTCTGCCAGCTCTTCCACGCGGCCTCGACCCGCTCCCTGAGTACGGCTGCGACAACGGGCGCTGCGCTGCGGGCCGGGCCGTAGCCGAGGAGCGCCCGGCCCACAGCGGCCTCGGCCGTGTCCGTGGGTTCCTGCTCGGCGGGCGGCTGCTCGGACAGCAGCGCGGCGGCGGGGACGCCCAACTCCTGCGCCAGGGCGTACAGGATCGGCAGGCTCGGCACCTTGATTCCGCGTTCGATCTGCGACAGGTAGTCCGGTGAGATGCCGACCAGGCCAGCGATGGCGTCCTGTCGGCGTCCGCCGCGGTAGTGCTTGATGCGGTCCCCGATGAGGAGGTCTGCTGCAACCATGCGCCCACTCCTTGCTCCTGTCTCTGAGCGTAGGGTGCCCGATGCGTGGGGACCCCGTTGTTCGTGGAGAGAGGAGACGCCGGTGCCGAAGCTGGTGCTGTGGGACATCGACCATACGCTGATGGCGACGGGCGGACTCGGCCGCGAGCTGTGGGCCGCCGCCTTCGAGCAGGTGACAGGAGTCGCACTGCGGGAGCAGGCGTCGGTGACGGGGTCCACAGAGCGGGTGATTCTGCGGGAGACCGCACGCCTGCACGGCATCACGTACAACGACGAGCTGTTCACCCGGTTCGCTGACGCGCTCGGCGCCGTGCACGTTCGCCGGGCGTCTGAGCTGCGCGAGCGCGGGCACGCGCTACCCGGGGCTGCTGCCGCTCTCGCTGCGCTGGAGGAGCGGGGCGTGCGGCAGTCGGTGGTCACCGGCAACGTCCGTCAGGCCGCCGGAGTGAAGCTGGCGGCCTTCGGCCTCGACGCCTACCTGCGCCTGGACGATGGGGCCTATGGGGAGGACGGTGAGGGCCGTCCCGAGCTGCTGCGTCTCGCCCTGCAGCACGCGGGCGGTGCGGCGTCCGAGGCCGTTTTCCTGGGGGACACGCCTGCAGATGTCGCGGGCGGACATGAGGCCGGCGTCCGCGTCGTCGCGGTCGCCACCGGCAAGACGTCGGCGGCCGAGCTGGAGGCCGCGGGCGCGGAGCTGGTGCTGGACGGGCTGGCCGACACCGCGCAGGTGCTCGCCGCACTCCGGGCATGACGAAACGGCCCCCGCCGCCCGCCCGCAAGGGGCAGACGACGGGGGCCGGCCGTGCTCACACTCCAGTTCGGTAGTAGTCCTCCACGTCCTGCGGCGGCGGCAGCGGCCTCCCGCCCCGCTCCACGACCTGGTATCGAGTACGGGGACCGGTACTGGCAGCGCGCCAGCCCGACGCCGGCGGACAAGTACACCGAGCATCCGGCCGTGGCCCTAAAGGAGATCGGCGTCCGACCGCCCTGGCGGAAAACCGGCACCGCTCGCCGCATCCACGACGCCCTCCTCGCCACACGCGACGAGTCCTTCGTCACTCTCATGGTCAACCCGGCTGCTGGAGACGGAAAGGTCCACGCGCTCTACAAGTCGTGGGGGTACGAGGACATCGGGCAAAGCCGGCCGTCACCGGCCTCGCCAGTCCTCCACGTGATGATTCGCGCCAGCCGCTGACCTGCCCCACGACCGAACCACCGTGTTCGTTGGAGGCCGTGAACCGCCCGAGCAGGCTCGAGTGGCTGAGCACAATCCCCTCCAGGAAGGCCCCAGCCTCGTTTCAACACTGCCTCCAGTTGCAAGCAGCGGGGACAGCACGCCGTCGAGATCGGCGAAGCCCCGCACAGCGGACTTGGCCATCGCCCGCAGCATGCATCCAACCCGCAGTGTGCCGGATCAGCACCGACACCAGCCCCGCCTCGCCGTCGACCCTGATCCCTCCGCTGTGCCCCTCGGCGCCGGCCGGTCGCCCTGGGCGTTGCGACGGGACGGCGTATCGAGTAGTGATCAAGCGGGCGGTCCGGAGGGAGGCACCGTAGTCTGCCAGCGCCAGGACCAGGGATGGGGTGACTTGCTCGATATGAGACCGTTCGGTGCTGTTCTGCGTGGCCTGCGACAGGAGAGCCGCTTGACGATGGAGGAGTTGTCGGAGGCGTCAGGGGTGAGCGTCCGGGCCATCGGCGATATGGAGCGGGGGCGTAGCCGGGTTCCCCAGCGGCGCACGGTGGTGGCCCTGGCGGAGGGGCTGGGGCTGACGGATACCGAGCGGGAAGCGATGTTGGCCGCTGCGCGGGCGGGGCGCCCCACGCGTGCGGTGGTGGCGGCGGGGGTGGCGGTGCCGCCGCGGTCGGTGGGTGACTTCACTGGGCGTGACGCGGAGCTGGCACGCCTGCGGGAAGCCGCGGAACGGGCGAGCTCCGGCGCGAGGGCGTCGGTGTCGGTGTCGGTCATTTCCGGTTCTCCGGGTTGCGGGAAGACGACGCTGGCGCTCAAGGCGGCAGCGGATCTGGCGCCGGAGTTTCCCGATGGCTGTTTTGTGGTGGATCTGCACGGCGTGGAGGGTGCCGTCGACCCCGGTGAGGCACTGCCGAAGCTGCTGACGGCTCTGGGAGTGTCCGGCCGACGGCTGGCCGAGGAGGATCAGCAGGGTCATGCGGGCCTGTTGCGGGCCCTGCTTGCTGATCTCCGGTGCCTGGTGGTGTTGGACAACGCTCGGGACGAGGCCCAGGTGCGTCCGCTGCTGCCTGCGGCCGGACGGAGTCTGGTCCTGGTCACGAGCAGGCGGCCCCTGTCGGGGTTGGAGGACGTCGACCGGCTGCCGCTGTCGGAGATGACGCAGCCCGAAGCGGTCGAGTTGCTGCGCAAGATCATCGGTGCGGAGCGGGCCGATGCGGAAGCCGAGGCCGTGGCGCGGGTGGCACAGCTCTGCGGGTGCCTGCCGTTGGCGATGCGAGTGGCCGGTAACTGGCTGACGGTCCGCTCCGGGTGGCCGGTGGACCAGCTTGTCCGTCGCCTGGCCGACGAAGAACGCAGGCTCGGTGCCCTCGCGGCGGGTGACGTGCGGGTGGAGGCGGCCTTCGAGCTGTCCTACCGGCAGCTGACCGGCCAGGCCGCACGGATGCTGCGCCTGCTGAGCCTGGTCCCGGGGCCGGACATGACCACCTCGTACGGCGCGGCGTTGACCGCGACCGGCGTCTTCGAGGCGGAGGACGTGATGGAGGAGCTGGTCGAGGCCGGTCTTCTGCGGACGACCTACGTCGGCCGTTACCAACTGCATGATCTGCTCAAGCTCTTCGCCCGCGCCCGTCTGTCCCGGGACGAGGCACCCGACGAAAGGGAAGCGGCCGAGGACCGGCTGCACTCCTGGCTGCTGGAGACCGCCGTGGTCGCCGGCCGCTGGTACTTGCCCGAGTACGGGAAACCGCCGTCCACCTGGCAGGGGCTGGACCCGCTGGACAGCGAGGAGCAGGCCCGGGCCTGGTTGGAGAACGAGGCCGCCGCCTGGCTCGCCGCGCTGCGCAGGGCCGCCCGCCGAGGCGAGCACACCCGGGTGGTGGAGACCGCCGATGCCATGGGGTGGGCCTATCACGTGACGCTCTATCTGGGGCACTGGCCCGAGGTCTTCCGCCTCTCCAGCGAAGCCGCCGCCGCGCTCGCCGATCCCCGCCGGCAGGCCGCGCATCTGAACTACTACTCCGTTGTCCTGAGCGCCTGTGAGCACAATTACCGGGCAGGCATCGAACGGGCCGATGAAGCACTCGAATGCGCCCGCCTGGCCCAGGACCTCTCTCAGCAGGGCTGGGCACTGCTTCACGCGGTATGGCCTCACCGGCAGCTGGGAGAAGTCCAGGAGGGCTTCGACAAAGCCCGTCGTGCCGCGGACCTGTTCGAAGCCGCCGACGACCACGTGGGATGGCTGGACGCCATGGGCTTCTACGGAGGTCTCCTGCGTCGCCTCGGCCGGAGTGCGGAAGCCGTGGCTCAGCACGAGCGCGTCATCACCTTCCTCGACGAGCCCGACTGCCCGGTGACCGGCCACGCCGCCGACTATTTCCTGGCGGCTGCGCTGGAGGCTCTCGGCGAGGACTGGGCCGCGCTGGGACAGTGGCGCGAGGCCGTGGTCCACTATCGCCGAGCCCGGGCCGAGTTCAAGCGCATCGGTGTTCCGCACAGGGAGGGTGAGACGCTGCTGCGTCTGGGGGAAGCCCTGATCGAACTCAGGGACACTGAGGAAGCCCGCCGCTGCCTCCGTCAGGCCCTCGCGCTCGGCGACGCGGCCGACGGCAGTGACCTGGAGACCGTGCAGAAGCTCCTGGACTCGCTTCCCGCCGAATGAGCACGGCCGGCCGCTCTGTGTACACCGCCCGCGGACATGCCCGCTAGCCGTTTCAGGCGCCGTGCCGCACCCGTGCCCCTACGTCCGCCTCCCCACCCTGGGCGGCCTCGAAGTGATGTCGATCCGTCCCGGTGAACAGGGGTCCGGGTACCTCTCGCTCGCGGCGGCCGGCGCGGAGGGCGGCACGCTCGCCGTTCTCACCAGCCGGGCGACACCGTCGCCGGCAGTGGTACCGCCGCACCTCCAGGAACGCCCACGTCCGCCCAGGTCAGGGACGTAGCACAGAGGTGCCACAGCAGTGCCACGGCAGTACCACGGCCGGCCCGCACGATGAATGCATCGCCACCGCGGCGAGCAGGACCGCGGGGCAGGCAGGAGGTCTTGTCATCGTGGACGGCTGGTTCTTCGTCGCACTTCCGGACTGTGAGGGTGCCGGGCGCATCGCCCGGCGGCTCCCGGCGGACGCGCACCTGGTCGCCCGTCACGCGTCGGGCCGGCCGCTGCTGTTCGCCCGGGTGCCGGACGCACAGCGGGTGACGGTCCGGCTGGGCCGTGTCCGGGCCGCGGTCGTCGGGGTGTCGTCCGCGACCGAGGAGTCGGTGCGGGGCGCTCTGGGGCGTGCGGCCGGTGTGGACGCGCTGGACGGTCTGGCGCCTGCCCTGGCCGGCAGTTTCCATCTGCTCGCGGCGGACGGTGACCGGCTGCGGGTGCAGGGTTCCGCGAGCGGGCTGCGCCGGGTGTTCCACGCCGTGATCGACGGCGTACGGGTGATCAGTGACCGGGCGGACGTCCTCGCGGACCTCGGCGGATTCCCGCTCGACGACACCGCGCTCGCGCTCCGGCTGCTGCGGGTGCTCCCGCATCCGCTGGCCGAGGAGCCGATGTGGCGGGGCGTGTCCGCCGTACCGCCGGGGTCGGCACTGCTGGTGTACGGCGACGGCCGGCGGGCCCGCACCACTGTCTGGTGGCGGCGCCCGGAGCCGGAGCTGGGCCGCGGGGCCGGCGCCGAGCGGCTGCGGGCCGCGCTCGAAGCCGCGGTGGACGTACGGACCAGGGCCGGCGGCACGGTGCACTGCGACCTGTCGGGCGGTCTGGACTCGACGCCGCTGTGCTGGTTCGCGGCCCGGGGCCCCGCCGACGTCGTCGCGACGACGATGTACAACGACGACCCGGGCGGCCGGGAGGACCTGCTCTGGGCCCGGCGTGCCCTGCCGAGCATGCCGGGCGTACGGCATCACGTGGGCCGGCTGGACGACATGCCGCAGTTCTTCGAGGGCATGGAGGACATCGGCCAGCGGCTCGACGAGCCGTCGCAGGCGTATCTGACCGCGCCCCGCATCGCCCACAGCATCGAGCGGGCCGCCGCGCGCGGCGCCGGGATGTATCTCAACGGGCTCGGCGGCGACCATCTGCTGCACGGGCTGCCGGTGTGGGACCACACGCTGTTCCGCCGCCGTCCCCTGCTCGCGCTCCGGCGCATCAGGACCACGAAGGCGCTCGATGACCGCCCGTTCCTGCCGGTCCTGAGGGAGCTGCTCAGCTCGGAGAGTTACGGCCGGTGGCTGCGGCGGACCCTGAACGAGGCCCGGCGGGTCCGTGAGGTGGGGACGGACCTGCGGATGGAGTGGGACCAGCGGGTCTCGCTGCCCCGCTGGCTGAGCCAGGACGCGGCGGCGGCCCTGTCCGCCCGGCTGCGGGACCGGGCCGCGCACGCCGAACCCCTCGGGCCCGACCGGGCCCGGCACGCGGAGCTGGCGATGGTGCGGGACGGCAGCCGGATCGTGCGCGGCACGCAGCAGTTCGCCGCGACCCTCGGAATGCCGTTCGAAGCGCCGTTCTTCGACGACCGGGTCGTCGAGGCGTGTTTCGCGGTACGGCATGAAGATCGTTACACGCCGATGGAATTCAAACCGCTCATCAAGGCGGCCATGCGGGGTTCCCTTCCCGACGCGTTCTTGCGGCGCAGTTCGAAAATGGGGGGAAGTGCCCAGGCGGCCCGGGGACTTCGGGACCACTGGCCGGTCATTCTCGACATCGTCGAGCGGTCTCCGCTCACCTCCCGCGGAATCATCGACTTCTCCGCGTTCGCGTCCGGCGAGTCGCCCCAGCACATGGGGACGCGTGACGCGTCGATCGACGCGACCGTCAACTGCGCGGTGTTCGCCCGGAACCACCTGGCCGGCCACACCCACCACAACAGTGAGGAGGCAAGCCATGGGCTTGCGGCTTCATGACCACGTGTCCTCCACCGAGACCGAGTTCGGGCTGGTCGTCCTGGACGAGCGCACCGGCCGCTACTGGCAGCTCACCTCGTCCGCCGCCCTGGTGGTCTCCGCCCTCGCGCGCGGCGACTCGGTCGACGAGGCCGTCACCGCGCTCACCGACCGCTACGAGGTCACCCCGGAGCGGGCCCGCGAGGACGTCGACGCGCTGATCGGGTCGCTGCGCTCGGCCGGGCTGGTGGCCCGATGAGCATCCCCGTCCTGCCCGCCGGCCCGGTCGCGGTGCCGTTGCGCCGGCGCCTGGTCACCCGGGCGGCCGTGGGGGTCGCCCGGGTGCTGGCCCGGCAGCGGCCCCGGCGGATCCGGGCCGTGCTGCTCCGCGTCCGGCGCGGCGCCCGCCCGGCGACCGTGGCGGAGACGTCCCTGGCCAGGGACACCGTGCTCACGGTCAGCCCGCGGTGCTGCGGCTCGCGCGCCTGTCTGACGCGGTCGATCGCGACGGCACTGCTGTGCCGGACCCGGTCGGTGTGGCCCACCTGGTGCGTGGGGGTGCTCAAGGCTCCGCCCTTCGCCGCGCACGCCTGGGTGGAGGCCGAGGGCCGGATGGTCGACGAGGCCACCGACGCCGCGTACTACAACCGGCTCATCGTCATCGAGGCTTCCGCCGGAACCCCGGCGGTATCGCACACCAGCCGAAACGGAAGGAGGTGAGAAACATGGAGAAGGAGACGTACGAGGTGCCCGCCGTGGTCGAACTCGGTTCCTTCCAGGAGGAGACCGGAGTCTTCGGTATCCGCAACGGGGACGAGATCACCTGGTTCTTCGACACCTGGATCTGACGTCCACCGCCGCCACGCGCAGCTGAGTTCCCGAAGGAGGTGACCACCATGGAAAAGGACATCTACGAGGTGCCCGCGCTCGTCGAGCTCGGGGAGTTCGCGGAGGAGACCGGATTCTTCCGGAGCGGGGCCGACGAGGCCTACTTCTTCTTCCAGAACCAGAACACCGGCTGACCGGCCGGCCGCTGAAGGGGACCGACGGGTGCGGTGCGGACTCGCCGAGGCGAGTGGCTCGCCGCACCCGTCGGCGATCGAGGGACGGGGGGGGGGAGCCCGATGCGCGACAGTGACCGGCTGCTGGCCTCGGCGGTGGGGCGGGACAAGGGCCTCTTCACCGCCCTCGGCGCGTTGTACCTGTGCGAGACGGCCTTGGGTCTGCTGCTCCCGTACGCCCTGTCGGGCGCCGTCGACGTGGTGCTCGACCGGGCCACGGGCACCGCCCCCTTCGTGCTCGTCTGCGCGCTGCTGGGGGCCCTGACCGCCACGGAGGCCGGCGCGCGGATCACCGAGGCCCGGATGGGGGCCGTCACGACGGCGCGGCTGCGGCACGACACCTTCGCCAGGATCTTCCGGCTCGGCCTGTCCGGCGCGGACCGGTTCACGCCGGGCGATCTGCTGAACCGTTCGACCGAGAGCACCGCGGAGGCCGGAGCCGCCGCGCCCCACCTCCTCCAGGCGCTCTTCGCGGCCGTCACCGCCGTCGGGGGGCTGGTCGCGCTGTTCCTCATCGACTGGCGGCTGGTCCTCGTCTTCGTCCTCGGCGTCCCGGTCGTCGCGCTGCTCGCCCGGGTCCTCATCCGCCGCACCACGACACTGACCGGCGCGTACCAGCGGGCGCACGGCGAGCTGTCCGACCGGTTCGTCGACGCGGTCGCCGGCGCCCGCACCATCCGGGCGTCGGCCACCCTGGACCGGGAGGTGGAACGGGTCCTGGTGCCGCTGCCCCGGGTGCGCGAGGCGGGGACGGGGTTCTGGGAGGCGCAGCGCAGGGCGGGCTGGTACTTGTCGCTGCTGGCGCCCGCGCTGCAGATCGGGGTGCTGGCGACCGCGGGGTACGGGGTGGTGGCCGGGCGGCTCACCCCGGGCCAACTGCTCGCCGCGCAGCTCTACCTGGCGTTCGCCATGCGGCTGCTGTCCCAGGTCGGCGTCTTCGCGGAGCTGGGCCGGGTACGGGGCTCCGCCGAGCGGCTGACCGAGGTGTTCGCCGCCCCGCTGCCCCGGGCGGGACACGGGGCGCTGCCGCCGGGGGAGGGCGCGCTGGCACTGCGCGGGGTCACCGTGCGGGCCGGGAGCAGAGCCGTACTGGACCGGGTCTGCCTCGACGTGCCCGCCGGCCGCACGCTGGCCCTGGTCGGCGCCTCGGGAGCGGGCAAGACGACGCTGGCGCTGGTCGCCGGGGCCGCCCTGGCGCCCGACGAGGGGCTGGTACGGCTGGACGGCACCGACCTCGCGGACGTCGACCGGGCCGAGGTGCGCGCCGCCATCGCCTACGCCTTCGAGCGCCCGCACCTGCTCGGCGACACGGTGGCCGGGGTGATCGGTTACGGCGACCGGCCCGTGAGCGCCGCCGCCGTCCGGGCCGCCGCACGGGCGAGCCGAGCCGACGGCTTCATCAGCCGCCTGCCGCTGCGCTACGAGACGCCGGTCGAGGAACTGCGGTTGTCGGGCGGGGAGTCGCAGCGGCTGGGGCTGGCCCGCGCGGTGGCCCGGGGCGCCCGGGTCGTGATCTTCGACGATGCCACCTCCAGTCTCGACACGGCCACCGAGAACGAGATCGGCCGGGCCCTGGACGAGGCGCTGCGCGGCACCACCCGCCTGGTCGTGGCCCACCGGATCACCACCGCCGCCGCCGCCGATCTCGTCGCCTGGCTCCAGGACGGACGGGTCCGGGCGGTCGGACCCCACCAGCGGCTGCTGGCCGACCCCGCCTACCGGGCGGTGTTCGGCGCCGGCCAGGAACGTACGGAGGTCTGAGTGTCCGGCGACCCGGCGCGTCCCGCCCCTTCCCCGATCCGGCGCACCGTGGTGCCGGTACTGCGCTCCCACCGGCGGAACCTGGGCGCGCTGGCCGCGTGGTCCTTCGTGGAGACCCTTCCGGTGCTGTTCTCGGGCACGCTGGTGGCGTCGGCCCTCGACCACGGCTTCCTGGCCGGGCGGCCCTTCGAGGGGCTGCTGCTCCTGCTGGCGTACGGGGCGGCCCTGATCGCCGGCACGCTGGGCACGCGGCAGGCGATACCGCACGCGGCCGCCGTCGTGGAGTCGCTGCGGGACGAACTGACCCGGCGGGTGGTGCGGGCCGGGCTGTACCGCGCCGTGTACACGGAGCACGCGGCGGCCGACGTGTCGACCGTCGCCCGGGTGACCCGCCAGGTGGAGTCGGTGCGCCAGATCTCCGGCGGTCTGCTGCTGTCGCTGCGCACGGTCGCGTTCAGCGTCGTCGCCGCGTTGATCGGCCTGTTCGCCCTGCACCCGCTGCTCGCCGCCGCCACGGGCGGCGCTGTGCTGGCGGCCGGTGCCCTGATGGCGCTGCTGACGCCGCTGCTCAGGCGCCGTCATGTCGCGCTGCTGCGGGCCCAGGAGGAGCTGGCGCGGCGGGCCGGGCCGCAGCTCACCGGCGTCCGGGACGTCGTCGCCTGCGGCGCCTGGGAGACCGCGGGGCGGGCGGTGGGCGTCCGGGTGGACGCCGAGGCGGCGGCGGTGGTGGCCGGCGCCCGTGCCGGGGCGGGCCGGATCGCCGTCGTGGCGCTGGGCGCGCGGCTGCCGTTCGCGGTCGTCGTACTGGCGTCGGGCTGGGCCGTGCGGACGGGGCTGCTGACGCCGGGGGCGCTGGTCGGCGCCATGGTGTACCTGCTCCAGGGCGTCGAGCCTGCGCTGCGGGCCCTGGTGCAGACCGTCGGCAACATGGGGCTGCAGCTGTCGGTGACCCTGCGCAGACTGGCCGCCTTCCTCGACCTGCCGCCGCGCCCGGCGGCGGGCACCGCCCCGGTGACCGGCACCGGCATCGCCCTGAAGGACGTGTCCTTCGCCTACGGGCCCTTCGCCCAGCCGCTGTTCACGCGCGTCACGCTGGACATCCCCGACGGCGCGCACCTGGCGGTCGTGGGGCCGAGCGGCATCGGCAAGTCCACCCTGGCGATGCTCATCGCCGGGCTGGAAACACCCGGGAGCGGCGCCGTGACGCTCGGGGGGACGCCGATGCCGGCGCTCGCCGAGGCGGAGCTGCGCCGCCGGGTCGCCGTCGTACCGCAGCAGTCGTACGTGTTCACCGGCACCCTCCGCGAGAACCTCACGCAGCTGGCCCCGCGGGCCGGGGACGAACTGCTGGACGAGGCGGTGGCGGCGCTCGGCCTGGCTCGGACCGTGCGCCGGCTCGGCGGCTACGACGGGCCGGTCACCGGGGCGGGGCCGCTGTCCCAGGGCGAGCGGCAGCTGATCACGCTGGCCCGGGTGTACGTGTCGGAGGCGCGGGTGGTGATCCTGGACGAGGCCACCTGCCATCTGGACCGGGCCGCCGAGGAACGGGCCGAGCGGGCGTTCCGCGCCCGGCCCGGGACCCTGATCGTGGTGGCGCACCGCATCAGCTCGGCACTGCGCGCCGACCGGATCGTCCTCGTCGGGCAGGACGCGCTGACCGTCGGCAGCCATGACGAACTCCTCGCCACCGCACCCGAGTACGCCGCGCTCATCGGCTACTGGCACGGGGCCGGGCCACGACCGGAAGACGCCCATGGCATCCCGCCCCGCTTGTAGGGTCGGGGCGGTACGGATCGCCCGGCGCGGATCGCCCGGCGCGGCACGACAGGGAGGCAGGCCCCGTGACGTCAGTCCGTTCGGTCAGCGTCGTCCTGATCGACGATCACCCGGTGGTGCTGGCGGGGATCGAATCCTGGTACGCGGCCTCCGTCGATCCCGAGGTACGGGTGGTGGCCAAGGGGGCGACCCTGGCCGCCGCGACCACCGGCCCCGGCGCGGAGGCGGACGTGGTGATCCTCGACCTCCAGCTCGGCACGGGCGTGTCCGCCTACGCCGAACTGCGCCACCTCGTCGCGCGGCAGCGCCAGGTGATCGTCTACACCATGCAGGACAGCGCGCAGGCCGCGCTCACCTGCCTGGACATCGGCGCGTTCACGTACCTCACCAAGGCGGAGGGCGAGGAGCACCTGCTCCAGGCCACCCTGGCCGCGGCGGCCGGGGTTCCGTACACGCCTCCGGCGCTGGCCGGGGCGCTGGGCAGTGACACCCGGCGCGAGCGTCCGCGCCTGGCCGCCCGCGAGATCGAAGTGCTGCTCGAATGGTTCCAGTCGGAGTCGAAGGCGATGGTCGCGGAGAGCCTCGGCATCTCCGTGCGGACGGTGAACACGTATCTGGACCGGGTGCGCATCAAGTACGCCAACGTCGGCCGTCCCGCGACCACCAAGGCCAACCTGGTCGCGAAGGCGGTTCAGGACGGGCTGATCTCGCTGGAGGAGCTCTGAGCGGTGGTGGCGGCGCTCGTGCCGTCATCGGTTCCGGTCCCGTCGTCGGCTCCGGCTCCGGCTCCGGCTCCGGCTCCGGCTCCGGACACGGTGTAGACGGACTCCACCCACAGGCGGCCCCCGTCACTGACCGCGCGGGTCCGCACCCACTGCCCCGCCGCCCGGGCCGGCTGGGCCTCCGGCCGGTCGATGACCACGCCGACCCGCACCTGCCCGGCACCGCGCACCACGGTCGTCCGGGCGGTGCGCCGGGCCGCCGCCAGCGCCGCGATCACCGGCTCCGTCAGCTCCTGCCGTACCGGCCTGGGCACCTCGACCGGGTCGCCCCGCACGGCCAGGTGCACGCTGACACCGTTGCGCTCGGCGACGTCGATGCAGGCCCGCAGTTCGTGGACGAGCGGGTCGGCGGCGTAGTCGTGCTCCGCGAACAGGCGGCGCAGCCGGGCGGCCTCCAGCGCGCACCGGCGCCGCACCGACTCCTCGCGCGGATCGAGTGACCCGTCGGCCAGCCCGGTGATCAGCGGCAGCACGGTCGTGTCCAGGTCGCGGTAGCGGGCCCGCTGGTCGGCGTGGATGTGCGCCGCCACCGCCGCCGCCGTACGCAGCCGCTCCTGCTCCCGCAGGGTGGCGCCGGCCCGGGTGGCCCGGTCCGACAGCAGCCGCACCGTCAGTGCCGCCGCCGTCTGGAACGTGCAGATGGCGAGGACGCTCACGGCCGTCCCGGCCGCCGCCGACCGGGACGGCACACCGGCCAGCAGCAACTGCGCTGCGGTGGCGGCCAGGTGGCAGGCCAGGAACAGCCAGGTCAGCACGCGGGGCCGGTCGAGCAGCAGGACGACACCGAACCAGCCCACTTCCAGGAACGACCAGTGCGCGCCGCCGAACGACTCGGCGGGCATCTGGCTGGTCGCGGTCAGGGACGCGGCGAAGGTGGCGGTGACCATCGTCCACACCCAGGGCCGGGAGCGGCGCCGTCTCCGCAGCTGCTGCGTGGTCTCCGCCACCAGGACCGCGCTGAGCAGGGCGAAGGAGGCCAGGTGGAGCGCGGGACGGTGATAGGTGTCCAGGTTGCCGAGGAGCACGGGCAGCGCCAGGCCGCAGTGGACGGCGCCGACCGTGAGCAGGCTCGCCAGGTACAGGCCGTCGCGCATGCGGACGTCGATCTGCCGCGCCAGGGGCTCGACCCGCCCGATCGCCGCCCCAGGGTCTCCTCCGGCCGCTCTCCCGGATCTTCCGGCCGTTCCTCCAGCCATTCCTCCGGCCGTTCCTCCGGCCGTTCCTTCAGCCATTCCTCCGGCCATTCCTTCGCTCGGTCCTCCGTCCGGCAGGTCAGCCACGGGGCCACTCCAGACGTACGACGGTGCCCTCGCCGGGGCGCGACTCCACGGTGGCCCGCCCACCGACGGTGTGCATGCGCCCGATGACGGACCTGGCCAGCCCCTGCCGGTGGGCGGGCACCGCCGCCGGGTCGAAGCCCCTGCCCCGGTCCTGGACGATGACGACCGCGCGGTGGCCGACCCGGCGTACGCTCACCTCGGCCGTCCGCACGCCCGCGTGCCGGGCCACGTTGCGCAGGGACTCGCCCACGCTGTCGCGCAGCGCGGCGGCGGCCGGCCACCAGACGGGCCCGAGTCCGGCGTCGCCGCGGACCAGGACCCGCAGGGCGTGGGACGCGATCTCCTCGGCGAGCAGCTCCGTGAGGACGACGTCGTCCATCCGCCGCCGCTCGGGAGCGAGCCGCTCCAGATCCCTCCGGGCCTGTGCCCGCAGCACCTCCGGCCGGATCCGTGAGCCGGGCACGGATGCCATGAGCAGGGTGGCGCAGGCGGTGTCGTGCAACGTGGCCAGGTGTTCCCGCTCGGCGGTGCGCCGGGCTTCCGCCACCTGCCAGCCGAGCCGGGCGGCGGCCGCCGACGCGGCCGCGGAGTCGGCGGCACGGCTGCGCCGCAGCAGGAGCCGGTAGAAGGTGTGGGACAGCGCGGACTGGACGAGCAGCCACAGCACGTTGGGCAGGGCGGCACCCCAGGTCGCGGGGCGGTCCAGGACGACTCCCGCGAGGTCGGCGCCGGCCACCAGCAGCGCGGCCAGCGCGCCGGCCACGCCCGGGTGGGTCATCTGGTAGCCGACGGCCACGATGCTGACCGTGACGAGGATCCAGGTGTCGCCGTGCCGGTCCTGGCTCGCGGGGACGGTGTACGCCTGGGTGAGGCACAGTCCGGTGACCAGGGTGAGGTCCACCGCGGTGAGCAGGCGTATGTTCCGGCCCGACCGGACCCACCTGAAGTAGGCCACGGACCACGCGATCGTCACGGCGGCGAACACCGCCGTGAGCGGTATGCCGGCCACCGGCATGGCCGCCACGGCGAGTACGGCGCACGCGCTCACCACGACGAGCCGCAGCCAGCCCGACATCGTCCGGGTGAAGCCGAGGAATTCCAGCTCCATGGGCCCTGCCCCGGACTCCGCCGCGGCCCGCTCCGCCGCGCGGGCGAGGGGGGCGGAGGAATCGAGGGGGGCGGAAGAGTCAGCAGAGTCAGTGATCACCGCTGTTCATGATGCGGTCCGCGACACCCCGGAAGAAAGGGCAGTTTGCGACATGTCGGTCGAACGGCCGTCACTCCGGTCCGGGAACGAAAGGTACATTTCCTGATGTCACCCCCGACGACGGTGCTGACCACCGACTCCGTCGGGGCACGCGGGGCCGCCGACCGGTCGCGCCGTGGGGACAAGAGGGGGACGGCTACGTGCACAGGATCGTCGTACGACTGCTCGGCGCGCTGGACGTCACGTACGGAGCGGAGCGGCTGACAGTACCGGCGGGGCGACCGCGGACCCTGCTGGCCGCCCTGGCTCTGCGTCACGGGGCGGTGGTGCCGGTGGAAGAGATCATGGAGCGGCTGTGGGGGGACGATCCGCCGGCGGCCGCGCGGACGACGATCCGGGGGCACGTCAAGCGGCTGCGCCGGGTGCTGGACGGCTCCCACGACGATGCCCGGTCGGTGATCGAAGGGGAGCGGGGCGGGTACCGGCTGAGCGCGGACCGGGTGAGCGTCGACAGCACCGAGTTCCGCGACAGGGCCCGCGGGGCGACGGCGCTGGGAGCGGCGGCGGGGCCGGACGCGGAGGCGGCGGCGCTGGACGGGGCGCTGGCGCTGTGGCGGGGCCCGGCCCTGGCCGGGATCGACGCGCCGTCGCTGCACCAGGACATCGTGCCCTCCCTGGAGGAACTGCGGCTGCGGGCCGTCCACCGCAGGATCGCGATCGGGCTGGACCGGGAGGACCCGGCCGACCACATTCCGCAGCTGCGCGAGACCCTCGCCGCCGATCCGCTCCAGGAGCGGTTCTGGGCCCAGCTGATCCTCGCGCTCCACCGGTCGGGGCGGCCCGCGGAGGCGTTGCGCGAGTACGAGCGGTGCAGGCGGCTGCTCGGTGAGCGGCTCGGCGTCGACCCTGGCCTCGAACTGCGCGCACTGCATCAGCGGATGCTGGCCGGCGACGCCGCGCCGGTGGCCGCGGCACGCCCCGCGGCACCGTCCGGCGCCCCGGGCCGGTACGTGCCCCGGCAACTCCCGGCGGGAGACGCGCCCTTCGTCGGGCGCGCCGACGAACTGGCCGCCCTCGACCGGGAACTGCTGGACGGGAACGGGCTCCCGGCGGACCGCACCCGGCGGGTGCTGCTGCTGGACGGTCCGGCGGGAGTCGGCAAGACGGCTCTCGCGGTCCACTGGGCCAACAGCCGGCAGGAGCGGTTCCCCGACGGTCAGGTCTATCTGGACCTCGACGGGTTCAGCGGCCGGCCGCCGATGAGCGTGGCCGACGCGCTCCACGCCCTGCTGGTGGGTCTCGGGACGGCCCAGGACGAGGTGCCCGCCGATGCGCACGAGCGCAGCGCGCTGCTGCGCAGCACGCTCGCCGGGCGACGGGTCCTGCTCGTACTGGACAACGCGCTCTGCCCCGAGCAGGTCCGTCCGCTGCTCCCCGGCCGTACCGGCACCACCCTGGTGACCAGCCGCAACCAGCTGCGGGGCCTGGTCGTCAGGAACGGTGCCCGGCGCCTGACCCTGCCCCCGCTCGGCCCCGAACAGGCCGCCGTACTGCTGCGGGCGCTGCTGCCCGGGCACCGGGCCGGGCCGGACTCGCTGCGCGAACTCGTCGCGCTCTGCGGTGGCCTGCCGCTCGCCCTGCGCATCCTCGCCGAACGGGTGGCGCTGCGCCCCGGGGTGCCCCTGGCGCGGCTCGTGGACGAGATCCGCGGCGAGTGCGATCCGTTGAGCGTGTTCCGGCTCGGCGAGGACATCACCGACCTGGGCGTGGTCATGTCCTGGTCGCTGCGCGGGCTGACCGACGCGGCGGCCACCCTCCACAAGGCGCTGGCGCGGGGCGCCGGTCTCCCGGTGTGCCCGGCGGACGCGGCGGCCGTCCTGGGCGTGCCGGAACGGACCGCGGACGCGCTCCTGGACGAACTGGCCCAGCTCCACCTCGTCGAACGGTACGGCCCCGACCGGTACCGGGTGCCTTCGGTCTTCCCGGCCTTCCCGGCCTGCCCGGACGAGCGGCGACAGGCGATGACCGCCCACCGCGCGCAGCCACGCGCACGCGCGAGCGCCGGGGTCGTGCCGGGCCGAGGGTGACAAGGGACCCGCGACGACGTCTTCCGACCGCACGGCTCCGGTCCCGTCGTGGAGCGGGGGCAACCGGTCTCGCCTTTTCGGGCACCCACCGTGCCCCCTGGCCTGCTGACTCGGCGCCATCGCCGCGTTTAAAGTCCGCGAGTGAGCCTGTGGACTTCCCTCGAGCCCGCCTCCGCAACTGTGGACCCGGGTGGTAGTACGACAGTACGGCTGCGACTGCGCAACACCGGTGACGTGGTGGACGAGTACCGCTTTGAAGCGGTGGGTCCCCTCGCGCCCTGGACCGCCGTGGAGCCGCCTTCGCTGCGGCTGTATCCGGGTACGACCGGGACGGTGGAGCTGACGTTCTCCCCGCCGCGCACGCCGGACGCGACGGCGGGGCCCAATCCGTACGGGGTGCGGATCACGCCGACGGAGCACCCGGACGCGACGACGGTTCCCGAGGGGAACCTCACCATCACCCCGTTCTCGGAGGTACGGGCGGAGCTGCTGCCGCCGACGGTCAAGGGCCGGTTCCGGGGGAAGCCGCGACTGGCCGTGGACAACCTGGGCAATACGAAGCTGACGGCGTCGTTGAGCGGCAGCGACAACGGTGATCAGCTGTCGTACGAGATACACCCCAGCAATGTGCAGATCGAGCCGGGCCGCGCGGCGTTCGTGAAGACGACGCTGAAACCGCGGCAGATCAGCTGGTTCGGCTCGTCCGAGCAGCGCCCCTACACCCTGGCGGTGCAGCGGTCGGGGGTGGCGCCGCTGGACGTCGAGGGCGTGTACGTGCAGCGGAGTTTCCTGCCGCGCTGGCTGGCGGGCTTCCTCAGCGTCTTCCTGGCGCTGGCGATCGCGTTCGTGCTGATCTGGATCGCCTACAAGCCCCAGGTCCGCACCGCCGCCACCGAGATGTCCCAGGACACCGTCGCCGGCACGCTGCCGCCCGCCGATCCCTCGTCGACCGCCCAGGCACCGAAAGCCCCGTCCGCCGAGGCCATGGCGCCCCCGGCCGCGACGGCGACGCAGGAGGCGGATGCGGGCGGCGACGGAGCCGGGTCGGGGTCCGGGGGCGGGGGCGGCGGTTCCGAGGCGGAGGAGACCGAGGCGGCGGAGGAGACGGCGGCGACCGCCGTCCAGCGACTGGCCGCGGACGACCCGGGTGGACGGCACATCTGCTACCGGGTCCACGTGCGGGGCACGGGCTGGAGCGACGTCGCGTGCGACTACGCGGAGGTGGGCACCCCGGGCTCGGGGACGATCACGGCCGTCAACGTCGCCGGGTACGGAGTCAACGGCACCGGCGGCAACGACTTCGTCCCCAACCCCGGGTCGGCCGACAACGAAGGGACGTACAACGGCCCGGTGACGGCCGCCGCCGACGGCGAGGACCTCTACATCGGCAGTACCGCGGCTGACGCTCCGAACCTGCTGGGGTTCGGCATCTACGTCGACAACGGCAACGACACCATCTGCCAGAGCTCCTACGTCCACGACGACACCTGGACCAACATGCACTGCGACAAACCCGGGAACGACACGGACGGTCTGACCTTCACCTACGTCGGCGCCCACAAGAACGACCAGTGGATCGAAGCGGTCAAGCTCAAGGTGTGATTTCTGTACCCGCGAGAGGAGAGTTTGCCGAATTTCGCGGGCAACTTTAATACGGCGGCGGGCCGAGCGTAATTACTCAACACGCACGGTCCGCCGCAACGTGCTACTGTCGTCCTCAGTTGCAGTCGTGGTTCCCGAATTCCATGTGACGCCGGTACTTTTTCCGGGCGGGGTGATCATCGCGGCGACGTGGTTTTCGCGCAGTGCGGATTCCGACCCACCCTGAAGGAGTAACAACATGGCTACTGGCACCGTGAAGTGGTTCAACGCGGAAAAGGGCTTCGGCTTCATCGAGCAGGACGGTGGCGGCGCCGACGTGTTCGCCCACTACTCGAACATCTCTGCCCAGGGCTTCCGTGAGCTGCTTGAGGGCCAGAAGGTGAGCTTCGACATCGCGCAGGGCCAGAAGGGCCCGACGGCCGAGAACATCGTCCTCGCCTGACGCCTGCGCGCATTCTGTCGCGCATTCCGTAGCTGGGGCCCGCATCCTTCGGGGTGCGGGCCCCAGCTGCTTACGTTTTTCCTCACCGCATCCGCATGACACCCGCATTCGGCTCGTTCTCGCAATTCTTGCTGCCTGTTCCCGGGCCGTGCGGAATTCCTTGATATGTGCCGCATACCGTCAAGGAAGGTTCCGTATGAACCGCACACGCCCCACCCACCGGTTCCGTTCACCGGCCCCGAGCCGCCGGCCCGCCGCACGCCAGGGCGAGTTCGCGCTGCCCGAGACGATCACCCCGGCGTTGCCCGCCGCGGCGAGTTTCGCCGACCTCGACATGCCCGCCGGGCTGCTGGGCGCGCTCGGGTCGGAGGGCGTCACCGTGCCGTTCCCGATCCAGGCCGCGACGCTGCCGAACTCCCTCGCCGGGCGTGACGTACTCGGCCGCGGACGCACCGGCTCCGGCAAGACCCTCGCCTTCGGGCTGGCCCTGCTCGCCCGTACCGCCGGGCAGCGCGCCGAGCCCCGGCAGCCGCTGGGCCTGGTCCTCGTACCGACGCGGGAGCTGGCGCAGCAGGTCACCGACGCGCTGACGCCGTACGCCCGGGCGGTGCGGCTGCGGCTGGCCACCGTCGTGGGAGGGATGTCGATCGGCAGGCAGGCGACCGCGCTGCGCGGCGGTGCCGAGGTCGTCGTCGCCACCCCCGGACGCCTCAAGGACCTCATCGAGCGCGGCGACTGCCGGCT
Organism: Streptomyces sp. NPDC016677; assembly: GCF_055562815.1. Classification (NCBI taxonomy): domain Bacteria; kingdom Bacillati; phylum Actinomycetota; class Actinomycetes; order Kitasatosporales; family Streptomycetaceae; genus Streptomyces; species Streptomyces sp. NPDC016677. The sequence goes on from NZ_JBVHEO010000006.1 coordinate 260,989, forward strand.
GGACCAGGTCGCCGTCACGGTCCTGGACGAGGCGGACCAGATGGCCGACATGGGCTTCATGCCGCAGGTCACCGCCCTGCTCGACCAGGTGCGCCGGGACGGTCAGCGCATGCTGTTCTCCGCCACCCTCGACCGCAACGTCGACCTGCTCGTACGCCGTTACCTGAGCGACCCCGTCGTGCACTCCGTCGATCCGTCGGCCGGGGCGGTGACGACGATGGAGCACCACGTCCTGCACGTCCACGGCGCCGACAAGCACGCGGCCACCACCGAGATCGCCGCACGCGACGGCCGCGTGATCATGTTCCTGGACACCAAGCACGCCGTCGACCACCTCACGGCGCACCTCCTGAACAGCGGGGTACGGGCCGCCGCCCTGCACGGCGGCAAGTCACAGCCGCAGCGCACCCGTACGCTGGCGCAGTTCAAGAGCGGGCACGTCACCGTGCTGGTGGCGACCAACGTCGCCGCGCGCGGCATCCACGTCGACAGCCTCGACCTGGTGGTCAACGTCGACCCGCCGACCGACCACAAGGACTACCTGCACCGCGGCGGCCGTACGGCCCGGGCCGGCGAGTCCGGCAGTGTCGTCACCCTGGTCACCCCGCACCAGCGCCGCGCCATGAGCCGGCTGATGGCGACGGCCGGCATCGTTCCGCAGACCACCCAGGTCCGGGCCGGCGCGGAGGCCCTGCACCGGATCACCGGCGCCCAGGCACCCTCCGGCGTCCCGGTCGTCATCACCGCGCCGGCAGCGTCCGAACGCCCCAAGCGCGGCCCCGGTTCACGCGGCCGGCGCCGCCCGGCTCCGGCAACCCGGCGCACGTCGTCCGCACGGCGGCCGGCCCCCGGCGCGGCGGCCTAGCAGCGCCGGGCGCCGCGGCGCCCGTAGCCAGGCAAGCTGATCCATCTCTCCAGGAGGCACCTTTTGACGCTGGTCCAGACGCATCCCCGCACGCCGTGCGCCCACGCCGGGCGCCGGACGGCCGCCGATGCCATGGACGGGGCCGGGCCACAGGTGTGGGCCGACATGACCGTCGAAGTGGCCCTGTCCGTCATGGCCGCCGCCCGCACGGGGCACCTCGTCGTGCGTGACGAGGACGGCCGGTTCACGGACCTGGTCTCCCGGGCGCGGCTGACCGCCGTACGGGACGGTCGCGGCTACACGGACCGGGTCCGTCTGCGGGACGTCGTCGTCGAGGACGCGCCCTTCGCCTCGCCGCTGAGCACGGTGGCCGAGGCCGAGCGGGCGATGCGGGACCGGCGGCTGGGCGCCCTGCCCGTGGTCGACGCCGACGGCAACGCCCTGGGCGTCCTCGTCCTCACCCGCTGAGACCACTCCCCCGCGTCAGGCGTCCGTCGTACGGCCGGCTCCGGCCTCACCGCGGCGCAGCTCCTCGTTGATACGCCGGGCCTCTTCGAGCTGGTCCTCCAGGATGATGATGCGGCAGGCCGCCTCGATGGCGGTGCCCTGGTCGACCATCTCGCGGGCGCGCGCGGCGATGCGCAGCTGGTAGCGGGAGTAGCGACGGTGTCCGCCCTCCGAGCGCAGCGGCGTGATCAGCCGGGCTTCGCCGAGGGCGCGCAGGAAGGCCGGCGTGGTGCCGAGCATCTCCGCCGCCCGTCCCATGGTGTAGGCGGGGTAGTCGTCGTCGTCGATTCGGTCGAGCGGTGTGTCTGCGGTCATCTGCACCTCTGAGGAACCTGTACGGGCGTTCGGTGGGGGCATGCGTCGAGCACGCGTCGAGGGGCCTTGGTGCCGTACGGCACCAAGGCCCCGAGGGATTTGTAACACCACCGGCCGGGTTACTGCGGTACCGGCCTGCCTTTTGCGTGCGTGACCGTGGGACCACCTTCCGTTCCGGGGCCGGCTTCTTGGTAGTACTGCGGTCCTGCGTTGGTACTGCATGCGGGCAGTTCGTGTCTGCCACGCCTCCCTGACTTCTGGCTACAGCACATACGTTAACCCTGTGATCCGCGAATGTCTACAGCGACCGCTGTAGCTTTCCTGCATCTGGGGGAACGTGGATTCGGAAAGTGTCCCGAATGATTCGACTCCGGGTGAGGGAACCAGGCATGGAACCCTCGGTCGATCAAGCCACCACCCTGCGGGTCTCTCTTCACGCAGCCCTGACAGACACAGCCACAGGGCCCTCCCGTCGACCTCCCGAATGTTTCGGACTCGCTACCGAAACCATTGACAGTTGACGAGAGCACCTCAACACTGCCCGCCATGGACATCCCACCCGCACACCCGACACACCGCGGACACCGCTTCCGGCTGTTCGTCAGCGCCCCGTGCGCCCCGGTACCGGCCGCCATCGCCGCGCCCGGCATCGCGCACGCCGACGCGGTCGTCACCACGAACCAGACCGGCACGAACAACGGGTACTACCACTCCTTCTGGACCGACGCCCAGGGCACCGGGGGACCTCGATGAGCAGCAGACCGCACCTCGCCCGTTCCGCGCGTTCCCTGGTGACCAGGCTCGTCGTCGTCGCGACGGCCGCCGCGGCCACCCTCACGGCCCAGACCACCGCCCAGGCCGCCGACCGGGCCACCGCCGCTCCGGCGCGGGCCGCGGCCTGTACCGGGTACGTCGGGCTGACCTTCGACGACGGCCCGTCCGGCAGCACGCCCGCCCTGCTCGACACGCTCCGGCAGAACGGGCTGCGGGCCACCATGTTCAACCAGGGCCAGTACGCCGCCGCCAACCCGGCCCAGGTCAAGGCGCAGGTCGACGCCGGCATGTGGGTCGGCAACCACAGCTACACCCACCCGCACCTGACCCAGCTCAGCCAGGCCCAGGTCGACTCCGAGCTGGCCCGGACCCAGCAGGCGATCGCCGGCGCGGGCGGCGGGACGCCGGTCCTGTTCCGGCCGCCGTACGGCGAGACCAACGCGACCGTGCGGTCGGTGGCGGCCAAGTACGGGCTGACCCAGGTCATCTGGGACGTCGACTCACAGGACTGGAACGGCGCCAGTACCGACGCCATCGTCCAGGCGGCGGGCCGGCTCACCAACGGTCAGGTCATCCTCATGCACGACTGGTCCGCCAACACGCGCGCGGCGATCCCCCGGATCGCCCAGGGCCTCGCCGCCCGCGGACTGTGCGCTGGGATGATCTCCCCGCAGACCGGGCGTGCCGTGGCACCGTCCGACGGCGGCGGGGGCGGTGGCGGCGGCGGTGGGACCGGGTGCAGTGCCACGCTGTCCGCCGGGCAGCAGTGGAGCGACCGGTACAACCTCGACGTCACCGTCTCCGGAAGCAGCGACTGGACCGTCACCATGAAGGTCCCCTCACCCGCCAAGGTCCTCTCCACCTGGAACACCAGCACCAGTTACCCCGACGCCCAGACCCTCACCGCCCGCCCGAACGGCAACGGCAACACCTTCGGCGTCACCATCCAGCACAACGGCAACTGGACCTGGCCGACCGTCTCCTGCACGGTCGGCTGATCTCGTTTCAAGCGATACGTCCGTGACACGGCCGTCCCCGCGCCCCGACGGCGCGACCCCTCCTGGGTACGGCCGAGCCCTCTCGGCAAGGTCGGCGCACTGGTCGAGAGGGCTCCGCGGGCGTACGAGCGCGGTTACTGCTTGACCGACGCCACGAAGGCCGACCAGGCGTTCGAGGGGAAGGCCAGCGCCGGACCGGCCGGGACCTTGGAGTCGCGGACCAGCATCGCCGTCACGACGGGGGACTTCACCTCGACGCAGGCGCCGTTGCCTCCGGAGTAGGAGGACTTGGTCCATGCGTCGGTGGCGCCCTGGAGAATTGCCATGTTCTGCTCCGATTGCGAGTTCTGATCGTTGGCGCGATCGACGCTACTCGCCGTCCTCCTCAAACGGAGCAGCCGTTCACCCGACCGGATGGCATGTTCCAGGTGCGTCTCCAGTTCACGGTCCCAAGGGTGTAAGATCCCCGCCGCTCCGCGGGTCGCAGGCTCAGCGGGCGTACTCCTTCGCCACGTCCTCGATGCGCCTGCGGGACTCGTCCACGTTCAGCGCCTGCGCCCTCAAGTGCTCGTACATCACCGTGTACTTCTGCACATCGTGCGCCTTCTCCAGGTACAGGTCGCTGGTCACGCCCTCGATGTAGACCACGCTGGAGTCGGCGGCGTCGGCGAACTCCAGGATCGAGTACTGGCCGTTGACCCCGGGGTGCGCGCCGACGTCGAACGGCAGCACCTGCACCGTGATGTGGGGCTGCTGGGACATCTCCGCGACGTGCTCCAACTGCTCGCGCATCACCTGGCGGTTGCCGACGACGCGGCGCAGACACGCCTCGTCCAGGACCACCCACAGCCGCAGCGGACCGTTCTCGGAGGTGATGCGCTCCTGACGCCGTATGCGGACGTTCACCCGTTTCTCGACGTCGGCGGCGGGGGTCTCCGGCAGCGCGCCCTGGATGAGCGCCTCGGCGTACGTACGGGTCTGGAGCAGGCCGGTGATGATCTGCGGTTCGTAGACGCGCAGCGACTCGGCGTCGGTCTCCAGGCCGATGTAGACGCTGTACGGGATGTCGCCGAAGGCGTGCCACCAGCCCTGCTGGCGGGAGTCCTTCGCCATCTGCATCAGCGAATCGACGATGCGCTGGTCCTCGACCTCGTACACCCCGCACAGGTCCCGGACGTCACGCTGGCTGATGCTGCGCCGGCCGTTCTCCAGGCGGCTGATCTTCGACTGCGACACCAGCAGCCGCTCCGCGACCTCCTCCGCCGTCATGCCCTTCACCTCGCGGAGCCGGCGCAGTTCCTGGCCGAGCCGGCGCCGCCGGACGGTGGGATTCACATTGGACGCCACGGGACGTGCACCTCCGGCTGCGTGCCTCGTACTTGGTACTTGACTTGCCACTTTGCGTATCTGCTGTTGAGCAGACTGCCACCAAGGTGCTTGCTACCGCTGGGAAACGGTCGATATGCGCCGCGTACACGCCAGTTCGGAAGGCCACCCGTGCGCGCGGCGGAACGCGCATGCGGCCGCGCGGGGCGGCGGGACCGGGTCGTCGTCCGGACGTCGGTCCTGTCGCCCCGCGCGGCCAGCGGCTCCCGGACCGGTCTCGGGGACTGTCGTGCGGCGGCTCGGGGTGCGGGTGGTGCGGTGGCACTGTGGTGCGGTGGTGCGCTGGTGCGGTGACCCGGTGGTTCTGTGGTGCGGTGGCGCGGCGGTGCTGTCGTTCGGGTGGTGCTGTCGTGCGGGTGGTGCTGTCGTTCGGGTGGTGCTGTCGTGCGGGTGGTGCTGTCGTGCGGTGGTGCCCGGCTCAGTGGGCCGCGGCGCGCGCCATGGAGCCGCGGCGCGGTTGCGCCGGAACGCCACGGGCCGGCTCCGGTACGGGCCTGGCTCCGGGGGCGGCCTGGCGGCCGGCCGGGGCCGGGCTGCGGCGCGGCTGGGCCGCGACGCCGTTCTGGACGTCCATCACGGCGTGTGCCACGAGGCCGCCCATCGGGTCGTGCCGGATCAGATCCCGGAGGCGGGAGCGGGAGGACCGCCCCTCGTTCCCGGGATAGAGGTGCTTGCCGAGCCCGACCGCGTGCGCCAGCGCGGCGAGCGCCGCGGTCCGCGGGTCCGGCGGTACGCCGGTGCGGATCGCGGAGTCCAGCCGGGCCCTGATCTCCCGGCTGATCGCCGTGTCCGTCGCCTGGTAGCGCGTCGTCGGCAGCACCCCGCACATCTGACCCGCCACGGCATGCACCATGCCGCACCGCTCCAGATGCGAAAGGTACGTCTGGCGGAGCCCCAGCCGGGGCCCGCCGATCCAGTGGACGGCCCGTACCGGAGCGCCGCGCCTTCGCAGCAGCTCCAACGCGCAGTCCAAGGTCGGATCTCCAGTCGGCCGTGGTGCCACCACGGCGATACGATCCCCGTCTGGGGCTATCCGTCCGGCCAGCGCCAGCTCGACGAGCTGCGCTCCGGCCAGACCGAGGTCGAGCGACTGCGGCTGCGCAGTGGTACCCGTGGCCGGGTCCAATGCCAGCAGCAGAAGCTCCTCCGGAAGTGTTCTGCGGCTCCTGCCCATCCATGCCTCCCCGCGTGGATGACAGACAGGGTGACCCCTCTCACATTGGTCTGTCGAGGGTGCGTGACCGCTTCGTAAGGGAACCGGCAGGTATGTCGTTCTCGTCTACCGCTTCGGTCAAGCCCGTACACAGGACACTGGTACATGGTTCGGACAGCGCCTGAGGGCGGGGTCCCGGGCGGCGGTTCACGGTTCGGTACGCGCACGCGGGGCGTGCGGCGCATGGAGGAGGCATCGGTGGCGGGCGAGTCCCCCGACAGGTCGAAGCAGCGCGAGTCGTCGGCAGAACAGACGTCGGGGAGCGTGGGTCCGGTTCCCGAGGCCCGGACGGAGGCCGACGAGGCGCGTGATCCGCGGCTGGCGGTGACGCGGGAACCGGAGACGCGGAGCGCCGCGGCGGGCGGTGGCGTCGATACGGCGACGCGGGTGCGGTCGGCCAGGGAGGCCGAGGCGGACACGGACTCGGGCACGGACGCGGACGCGGAGACCGGCTCGGGCACGGACGCGGATGCGGACGCGGAGACCGGCTCGGGCACCGGCACCGGGACCGACCCGGAGGTGGGCGCGGTCGCCGGCTCGGAGGCCGAGGGCGCCTCGGAAGCCGCGGACGGTGACGGGCGGCTGCCGAACGCGGTGGCCTCCTGGGTACGGCCGGCGGCCCCCGGGGACGCGGACGCCGGGAGCACGGCCGACGGCGGGAAGGGTGCCCAGGAGGGCGAGGAAGACGCCCAGGAGGCCCTCAGGGCGCCCGAGGACGCCGACGACCGCCCCGGGGCGGGCTCCGGCGCGTCCGAGGGCGCACAGGGCCGTGAGAAGGGCCTCGACGCGGTCGGCTCCGCCGAGGAGACGGGCGACACCGACGGCGCCCGGTCCGACGAGGCCGCCGACGAGGCCACCGACGAGGCCACCGACGAGGCCACCGACGCCGACGCCCGTGGCGGCAGCGCGGCGGACGCAGACGCCGACGCCGACGACCGTGGCCCCGACGCAGATGCAAACGCCGACGGCGAGGCCGAGTCCCCCGACCAGCCCACCGCCGTCTTCAAGGCCCCCCGCCCCGCCGCGCCCCCCGTCGACCAGCCCACCACCATGCTGAAGCTGGGCGGCGCCCCGAAGGCGGCCAAGGAGACCCAGGAGGCCAAGGAAACCGCGGCGGAGAGCCCGGACAAGGGCGAGTCCCCCGCCGAGCGGACCAGCAAGTTCGTCGCGCTCAAGCCGCTGGACGACCCGGCGGTCCGCAAGCCGTCGCAGGCAGGCCCGCAGGCCACCCCGGAGACTCCGGCCCCCACTCCCACTCCCGCCCCCACCCCCGCCCCCGCCGCCGAGGGCTTCGAGCGCACCCGTCAGCAGCCGCTGCCGCCGAAGCCGCCGCTGGACCTGCTGGCGGAGCTGACCAACACCCCGCCGCCGCCGGAGACGCCGCTGCGCACGGCCTGGCGGCGGGTCAAGATCTGGACGCCGCTGGTCCTGCTGCTGGTGATCGTGTTCGCGGTCGTACAGGCCGTGCGCCCGCTGCCCACCCCCACCCTCCAGCTGACCGCGCAGGAGACCGTCGCCTTCGGGGGCGACGAGCCCTCCATGCCCTGGCCCACCCAGGGACAGGCGGCCATGGACGTCAACGGCATCGGCAGCTTCGGCACGTCCGGCGACCAGAAGCCGGTCCCGATCGCCAGCATCGCCAAGGTCATGACCGTCTACCTGATCCTGCGCGACCACCCGCTGAAGACGGGCGAGAAGGGCCCGGAGATCCCGGTCGACGCGGCCGCGCAGAAGCACTACGAGACCGGCAAGGCCGAGAGCGAGTCGGTGGTGAAGGTCACCGAGGGCCAGAAGATCACCGAGTACGAGGCGCTGCAGGCGGTCATGCTGCCGTCCGCCAACAACATCGCCAAGCTGCTGGCCCGCTGGGACACCGGCAGCAGCTCCGAGGACGAGTTCGTCGCGAAGATGAACAAGACCGCCAAGGAGCTGGGGATGAAGAACACCACGTACACCGACCCCAGCGGCCTGGACAAGACGACCGTCTCCACCGCCGAGGACCTGGTGAAGCTGGGCCGCGCCGCGATGGAGGACCCGGTCTTCAAGGAGATCTCCCGGCAGCCCAGCTACGTCGACCTCAACGGCGACCAGCAGAACAACTTCTTCGGGCTCGTCCCGACCGTGGCCATCGGCATCAAGACCGGCACCACCACCGCGGCGGGCGGCAACATCCTCTTCGCCGCGGAGAAGACGGTCGACGGCAAGACCCAGACGATCATCGGCGCGGCCCTCGGTCAGTTCGGGCAGAACGGCACCGCCAACATCGACGAGGTCACCGCCGTCGTGCGGGGGCTGATCGAGGCGGGGCAGGACGCGCTCACCGCGAAGACCATAGTGAAGAAGGGCGCTGTCGTCGGGCAGGTCGACGACGGTCTGGGCGGTACCACCCCGGTGGTCGCCACCAAGGACGTCTCCGCCGTCGGCTGGTCGGGGCTGACCGTGAAGCTGGAGCTGGACGAGCCGAGCGACGGTTCGGTGCCGCATACGGCCAAGGCCGGCACCGAGGTGGGCACGCTCACCGTGGGCGACGGCAAGAGCAGCACCGTCAAGGTGCCGGTCGCCCTCGGGGAAGACCTCCTGGAGCCCGCCTTCGCGAACAGGCTGACGCGCGTCTCCTGACTCGTTCCCCCTCCCCCACTACGAGCGCCCTGTTCCGGTCCCCCGACCGGAACAGGGCGCTCGTCAGCGTTCCGTCTCCTCGCACTCCAGCGGCTTCTCGCGGGACGGTCCGCCGTACAGGGAGCTGATCCGTACGTCACCGGCCTCCCGGACGGTCAGCCGGGTGAACTCCCCCTCGGCGGTCAGGCAGCCGTTGTCCGCCCACAGCCAGGGGGAGTGGGCGACGCGGACGGTGACCGTGCCGGGTCGCGGCATGTGGACGACGAGGTTGGCGCCGTCGGAACTCACCACCGAGGCGGGCGCGTCGACGAGCGGGGTGGCGTCCTTCACCCGGTAGATCTTCCAGTTGGCGTCCTGCCACACGAGGTCCAGGTAGTCCGGTTCGCGGCTCACCAGCGCGTGCTCCAGCTCCGCGGGGCCGTCCGGCTCGCCGTTGACGAGGACGACGAAGCCGACGGCCCACTCGGAGAGCCAGGCGCGGTAGGCCCGGGAGGTGAAGGTGCCCTCGGGCACCTCCGTCCCGCCGTGTCCCTCGTAGAAGAGGCGGCCGCGTTCCACGTCGGCCTGGCGGTTCCAGCCGCGGGCCATGTTGACGTACGGCGCGAGGATGGCGGCCTCGCGGTGGTCGCGGGCCGGTACCACCTCGACCCTCGTCCGCCAGGCGTCGAGGCGTTCGAGTTCGTTGACGACACCGTCGGTCTTGACGGCCCACTCGGGCACCTTGGTGTTGGTGACTATGTCGGCGGTCGTCTTGCCGGACAGCCAGACCAGGGACAGGCCGAGGGCCACCGCGCAGCCCACTCTGCGCCACCGGGGCGTGAGCCGGACCAGCGAGCGCAGGGCGGACGGCGTGCCGTCCCCGTCCGCCGCGCCGTCCCACCGGTGCATCACGATGGCGAGCAGGGCGGCGGGCGCCGCCAGTTCCGTGAGCCGCTCGACGTTCGTGCCGATCGGCGAGGCGATCAGGTAGCAGAGCACCACCCCGAGGGCGTAGACGGCGGCGCCGTACCGCAGCAGCCGCCAGGCGCTCGGGGCCGCCAGGACGACCACCGCGCACAGCAGGACGGGCGGCCAGACGCGCCCGAGCGCCATGGGCTGCTCGCCCTCGAACGGGAAGAGCAGCGTGGTCGTGGCGACCACGGCGACCGGCGGCAGGAGGAGGGCGAGGGCACGGCCCCACTCGCGCGTCAGCAGGAAGGCGGCTCCCACGACGACGAGGAACAGTCCGGCGACCGGGCTGCCCATCGTGGCCAGCGTCGTGGCCAGCGCCGCCGCCGTGAGGTACCGGCCGCCGCGCCCGCTGACCACGGCGAGCACGGCGCCCATGGCGAAGGCGGTGCCGAGCATGAAGGTGGAGCGTCCGGACACCACCTGGCACCACAGCGAGAACATCACCGCCAGCGCGGGCCACAGCGGCTTGCGCACCCCCGTGCGCTGGACCAGCGCACCGGCGCACCACGACGCCGCGAGTCCCGACAGCAGGGTGACGGGCACCACGCCGAGGGCGGCCATCAGGTACGGCGATATGAGGCTGTAGTTCGCGGTGTGCAGTCCGCCGTACCAGAACAGGTTGTAGGCGTAGCCCGGGTACATCCTCGCGAACTCGGCCCACGCGACCTGCGCCGCCAGGTCGCCGCCGCCGGTCGCGAACACCGCTCCCCACACGCCGTACAGCGGCAGGGAGCACGCCAGAACGATGAGGGGGACGCGGTTGCGCTCGTACCAGGTCGGGGGATCCTGCGTGGACTTGTCGCGCAGCACGGGGCGGTGCGGGCTCAGCTCGGCGAAAGCCACTGCGGCAATCCATTCGTGTGTGATTCGTACGGGACGTCTCGCTTTCCCGTAGACGCTAATCGACCATCACTCGGTTGGCCGCAGGGGCCTCCGGGCCCGCCGTTGCGGCCCGCCGTCCGCACTCCCGCGACGGGGCCCCGCCCGTGACCCGACCCGCCGTTCACATCAATGAACGCGGGTCACCAAGCCGAACTTCTTTGCTTCCTCTTGACTCTTCGCTTCCTTGTCATGCCCACCGCACCGCACTCACGATGAGCGGGCCGTTCACCATGCGGAACAACCCTGGAAGGGGGGACATGAACGGTCTCGACTGGGCCGTGCTCATCGGCTACTTCGCCGTGATGGTCGCCATCGGCGTCTGGTCGCACAAGCGCGTGGACAGCGTCAGCGACTTCTTCACGGCGGGCGGCAAGATGCCCTGGTGGCTCTCCGGCATCTCCCACCACATGTCGGGCTACAGCGCGGTGATGTTCACCGGCTACGCGGGCATCGCCTACACCTACGGGGTCACGTCCTTCGTGACCTGGTCCTTCCCCATCGCGCTCGGCATCGCCATCGGGTCGAAGCTGTTCGCGCCCCGGATCAACCGGCTCCGTTCCCGGCTCCATGTGGCCTCCCCGCTGGAGTACCTGAAGAACCGGTACAACCTGCCGACCCAGCAGGCCCTGGCCTGGTCCGGCATGCTGCTCAAGATCGTGGACGTCGGCGCGAAGTGGGCGGCCATCGCCACGCTGCTCTCGGTCTTCACCGGCATCTCCCTCAACCAGGGCATCCTGATCACGGGTGTGATCACCGGCATCTACTGCACGATCGGCGGCCTGTGGGCCGACGCGCTGACCGAACTGGGCCAGTTCATCATCCAGCTGCTGGCCGGCGTCGCGATGTTCGTGGCGGTCGTCATGGAACTCGGCGACCACGGCGGCTTCTTCGGCGTCTGGGACGAACCCGCCCTCCAGGGCCATGAGAAACCGCTGGTCGGCCCGTACGGGACGGTGTTCCTCCTCGCCTTCCTCTTCATCAAGCTCTTCGAGTACAACGGCGGCATGCTCAACCAGGCGCAGCGCTACATGGCGACCCGCGACGCCCACGAGGCGGAGCGGTCGGCGCGGCTGTCGGCGGTGCTGTGGCTGGTGTGGCCGCTGGTGCTCTTCTTCCCGATGTGGATGTCACCGCTGCTGGTCGAGTCACAGAAACCGGACGGCTCCGACTCCTACGCCCTGATGACCGAACAGCTCCTCCCGCACGGTCTGCTCGGCCTGGTCATCGTCGGCTTCTTCTCGCACACCATGGCCATGTGCTCCTCGGACGCCAACGCCATCGCCGCCGTCTTCACCCGGGACGTGGCGCCGGTGCTGTCGGCCCGGGCGCGGGGATGGAACCAGCGGTCCGGGCTGCTGGCCGCCCGGGTGACGACCGTCGTCTTCCTCGCCCTGTCCATGGCGGTGGCCACCCAGGTCAACTCCCCCACCCTCAAGGACATCATCACCGTCGTGATCAAGTGGGTGGCCGGGCTCATGGGCCCGATCGCCATCCCGATGATGCTCGGTCTGCTGCGGCCCTTCCGCCGCTCGGGCCCGACGGCGGCACTCACCAGCTGGGGGCTGGGACTGCTGGCGTTCTGGCTGGTCAACTACCCGATCAACTGGAACGTGGAGGGCGGCGTACCGCTCCAGTACCAGGTGTCCATCCCGCTGGCCGTCTCCCTGGTGCTGTACGTCCTGATCGGCTTCCTCAAGCCGGAGGACACCCCGGAACGGCTCGCCATCATCGAGACCGTGAACACCGACGGGGACGGGTCCGCCGGAGCGGCGGCGGCCGTGCCGGCCCCGGCGGGCGGGGTGGACGGCGCCCTCGGGCCCCGGCCGCGCGTCAAGGACTGACCAGGTCCCGTGAGAGACCGGCCCGCACAGGGCGAGGGCCCCGTTTCCGTGTCGGAAGCGGGGCCCTCGCCCTGACGATGCCGCCGTGCTCAGCCGCGCAGCACGCGGCCCTGCTTGTCGGTGCGGTCGCTGCTCGTCAGGAAGAGGATTCCGTCGATCAGCGCCCAGATGCCGAGGCCACCACAGGTGAGCAGCTGGGCCACGCCGACGCCGACGGAGCCGACGTAGAAGCGGCCGATACCGAGGCCGCCGAGGAAGATCTGGAGGAGGCCCGCCACGATCTTGGACTTGTCCGAGTACGGGCGCCCCTTGGGGTCGACGCCGTAGGGAGCCTCGGGGGTGGGGACGGTCATGAGTTACTGCTCCTGGGGTTTCCACGAGACACCGGAACGGGGCGTTCCGGCGCGCAGGAGGCACGCCGGTACGCGAGCCAGTCGCCGCATCCTCAGCCGTGTTCGATCACGCCCGTGCACGCGTTGCCGCCGCACCGGCCGTCCCCCCTGTGAGCCGTGAGCATAAGGAGACGCATGAGGTCGGCGGGAGTGGGGTAGGACTATCGTTTTGGTTCTGTGACCAATACCGGCGCCGACGCCTACCCGGGCTGGACGACGTTGCGTACGACCGTCCAGGCGACGGCGACCGTCAGGATCAGCGCCTGGGTCAGCCGGCCGGCCCGTGGCTGCCAGTGCCGTCCGCGCAGCCCCTCCCAGGCCCAACGGCCCAGCAACGCCAGGGCGAAGGGCGAGGCGAGCAGCAGAAGCCGGTTGTCCGCCCAGGCCGCCGCGAAGTGGCCGTGCATCAGGTCGTACACCATGCGGGTGCCGCCGCAGGCGGGGCAGAGCCAGCCGGTGACGAGGCGGAACGGGCACTGCGGCAGGAGGTGGCCCGGCTCGTGCGGGTTGGTGGTGTAGAGGTACGCGGCACCGGCCGCCCCCGCCGCCAGGACGGCGAGGGGGGCGAGGGCCGGGTTACGGCGCACCAGGTCAGCCACCGCGCAGGACCCGGCCGTTGGAGTCGGTGGTGTTGTCGCCGGTCAGCATGATGATGCCGTCGATCAGCGCCCAGATGCCGAGGCCGCCGCAGGTGAAGAGCTGGGCGAGGCCCAGGCCGACGTGGCCGATGTAGAAGCGGCCGACGCCGAGGGTGCCGAGCATGAGCTGGAGCACACCGGCGATGATCTTCGACTTGTCGGAGTAGGGGCGGCCGAACCGGTCGTACCCGTACGGGGCGTGGGGGTCGCCGGTGTAACCGGGCTGACCGGGGTAGCCGGGGTAACCCGGGTAACCGCCGCCCGGCGGGGGCGGGTAGCCGCCCTGCGGGTAGCCCTGCTGGGCGTAGCCGGCCTGCTGCTGGTAGCCCTGGTAGGGGCCGCCCTGCGGAGCGCCCTGCGGTCCCGTCTGCGGATCACCCGGGTACGCGCCGGGCCCCGGGTACCCGTAGCCGGGCTGCTGTTGCGGCGGCTGGGGAGGCTGTTGCGGCTGGGGCGGCTGCTGGGGCTGTTCGGACATGGTGGTGCTCTCCCCCGGGCGATCCGTGAGTGTGGTGGGCATCGTGCGTACGACGATGCGATCAATGCGATGACCGCAGTCATCTTGCAGGAGTGAACCGCCCACAGGAAACCCGGGCGGGACCGGTCAGGCCCTCGGGTAACGGGCCAGCCAGCCCGGGGCGGAGCCCGCCGGGCCGTGCAGGGCCGGTCCCTGGGTCATCTCCATGGCGAAGTCGTCGGCCAGTTCCAGGATCGTGGGGCGTCCCTCCAGTTCGGCCAGCCAGGCCGGCGGGAGCGCCGTCTCGCCGTGCAGCGCGCCCAGCAGGCCACCGGCGAGGGCGCCCGTGGCCGCCGACGAACCACCGTGGTTGACGGCGAGCCGCAGCCCGTGCCGGACGTCCTCGCCCACCAGGGCGCAGTACACGGCGGCGGCCACCACCCCCTCCGCCGTTCCCGCACCGCTCAGTTCGGTCACCCGCGCGGGGGTCGGCAGTCCCTGGCGCACCGCGCCGAGCGCGTGCTGCAACGCGTCCGACACGGGCTGGTGGCCGGGCCGGGCGGCGAGCAGCGCCAGCGCGCGCTGTACGGCGCCGTCCAGGCTGTCGCCCCGGGTCACCCCGTGCACGACCACGGCGTACGCGCCCGCCGCCAGGCAGCCCGTGGGGTGACCGTGGGTCTGCGCGGCGCACTCCACGGCCAGCTGGACGACGAGTTGCGGCTCCCAGCCGACCAGCAGCCCGAACGGCGCGGAGCGGGCGGCGGCCTCGGCGCCGCGCTCAGCGGGGTTCTTCGGCGCGTCCGGCGTCCCCATCGTCGTGTCTCCGAACCCGAGCAGCAGCGACCGGGGCGGGTCCCGCCGGGCGTACAGCCACTCCTCGCGCGCCAGCCAGCCGTCCTCCTTGCGGCGCTCGTCCGGTCCCCAGTCGCGCTGGGTGGCGAGCCAGCGGCGGTACGCGCGGTGCAGGTCGGTCGGCGGGTGCCAGGCGCCGGTGTCCCGGCGGACCTGGGCCCGGATCAGCCCGTCGACGGAGAACAGGGTGAGCTGGGTGAGGTGCGTGACGGCACCGCGTCTGCCGTAGGCGGCGGCGAGGTCGCCGAGCCCCTCGGCCCCGTACGTCTCCCGGATCTCCGCCAGTCCCATGCCGTCGACGGGTGCGCCCAGCGCGTCCCCCAGGGCGGCCCCGAGCAGGGCGCCGCGCACCCGGCTCCGGAAGTCCTGCTGCTCGACGCGCCCCCAGACGGCACCGGTCGTCGCGCCCACCCAGGCCTCCCCGGTCATCGTCTGTACCTACGACGCCCAGCACTGTAATCGAACAGAGACGGGGTGCAGGGTGGGAAACGTGTAGAGGTGTGCACGAGGGGCGACTGAGCGTTGCGCCGTTGACTCGTGGCCGTGGGGGCCGCCCGCAAGTCCCCCGACCGGTTACCTGATACCCGGCTGGCGGATGCCCGCTCGCGCCTCGCCGGCACGCCGGGCCGTTTCGGCGGCCATCCCTCCGTACGGGGTGCGGGCTGGGGGGCGTGGCGGCGGTCCTCCGGGTAGGGGTGCTGAAAATGGATGACACTTCGGCCCGAAGTGTCATCCATTTTCAGGAGAGGTACCCCGCACACCCCGCACACCCCGTACGGGCCGGTGGCCGCCGAGACGGCCCGGCGTGCATGTGAGGTGCTGCCGCGCTCCCCTCACGCCGGGCGAGGGACAAGGGAGCGGCTGGGCCCGTTGCCGGGAGGGGGACCGCTTTCCCCGGGCCGCTCGCTCGCTTCTCACCCGTGCTGGAGCGGGCCGGGTCAAGGGTGGGCCGCAGGCCCATCGCCGAAGGCGACGCGCAGCGCCAGCGGAGCGCCCTTGACGCGGCCCGCGGAAGCACGACACTGACCAAGAAGCGAGTGGCCCCGACGCCCACCGGACACGCCGCGCGCTTCCGCAAGAGCGAGTGGGGCAGGGTGGTGACATGACAACCACCACTTCACGCGCGTTGCCGCTCGCCGCGACCGTCCTCACCGGAACCGTCGCCCTCTACATGGCACTCGTCGCCTTCGGCAACATCACCGACTTCGGCACCAATCAGCAGTTCGTCCGTCATGTGCTGGCGATGGACACCACGTTCAAGGACGAGGACCTGATGTGGCGGGCGATCACCACGCGGTGGATACAGGACACC
The DNA here is from genome assembly GCF_055562815.1 of Streptomyces sp. NPDC016677. Classification (NCBI taxonomy): domain Bacteria; kingdom Bacillati; phylum Actinomycetota; class Actinomycetes; order Kitasatosporales; family Streptomycetaceae; genus Streptomyces; species Streptomyces sp. NPDC016677. The sequence goes on from NZ_JBVHEO010000006.1 coordinate 276,991, forward strand.
GCGTACGTACTGATCATCGTCTGGGAGACGGCCGCCGCCCTCGTACTGGTCTACGGGACCTGGCTGTGGGCACGGCGGGATCACGTACGGGCGCGGAGATTCTCCGTCTACGGGCTGCTGATGGTGATGCTGCTCTTCGGGGCCGGGTTCATCGGCATCGGCGGCGAGTGGTTCGCCATGTGGCAGTCCGGGGACTGGAACGGGCTGGACGCGGCGACCCGGGTCTTCCTGCTCAGCGGACTCGTGCTGCTCGTCGACCACTTCGCGGGGAACGAGGTCACTTCACCACGGTGACCGTCGTCCCCTTCGTGCCGAACTTCCACAGCGCGTCGCCGTCCGCCTTGTGCAGCCGTACGCCTCCGGTCTTGGCACCGGAGGCGGCCGGCGGGGGCGAGGAGCCGTCGACGGCGTTGGAGAAGCCGACGGATATGCCGTCCGCGAGGGCGAAGTAGACGATGTTCTCGACCTCGACGCCGTCGGAGCCGGTCGTCGCCTCGGTCCGGCTGCCGATGGTGTAGCTGCCCGGGTCGGGGCTGACCGTGCCGGGCCAGACGGTGAAGGTGCGCCGGGTGGCGTCGCTGGCGTCGACCAGCCAGACCCGCTTGTCGCCGAGGGCGTAGACGATGCGCCGCCCGGTGCCGGAGCCGTCCGGCACGGCGGGCGGCGCCGACTCCTCGGGGGAGGGCTTGGCGGACGCCGAGGCCGAGGCGGTGGGCCGGGCGGCCGCCGTGGTGGCGGTCGGGTGCGGCCCGCTGTCCGCCTGTACGGCCAGGGCGGCCACCGCCACGACCGCGCCCGCGGTCAGACCGGTGACCCACGCCCACGAAGGCAGTCGGGCAGGCACGGGCAGGCATCTCCTCAGCTACAGGATCAGGTCCTGGATCCCCCTACATCAGGGATACACCAGGGTCGGATCATCGTACTGTGAACGAGTGAACGGTGGGCGCGGCACCGCCCCGGTCCGAGCGGCGCCGCAGTACCGGCCTCAGTCCAGCACCGGCCCCAGCCCCAGCACCGGTCTCAGTCCAGCACCGGCAACAGCTCCGGCAGGTGTCCGTCCGACGCCGACGCCGCCCGTCGCCGTTCCTCCGGTACCTCGCCGTAGAGCGTGGTGCGGGGCCTGGCCGGGCGGCCCGCCGCGTCGGCGACCGCGATCAGGTCCTTCACCGACTTGTACGAGCCGTAGGAGGAGCCCGCCATGCGGGAGATGGTCTCCTCCATGAGGGTGCCGCCCAGGTCGTTCGCGCCGGAGCGGAGCATCTCCGCCGCACCCTCCGTGCCCAGTTTGACCCAGCTGGTCTGGATGTTGGGCACCCACGGGTGCAGGAGGAGGCGGGCCATCGCGGTGACCGCGCGGTTGTCCCGCAGGGAGGGGCCGGGGCGGGAGATGCCGGCCAGGTAGACGGGCGCGTTGGTGTGGATGAAGGGGAGGGTGACGAACTCCGTGAAGCCGCCGGTGCGCTGCTGGATGCCGGCCAGGGTGCGCAGGTGGCCGAGCCAGTGGCGGGGCTGGTCGACATGGCCGTACATCATCGTCGAGGAGGAGCGGATGCCCAGGTCGTGGGCGGTTTCGATGACCTCGATCCAGGTGGCCGCGGGGAGTTTGCCCTTGGTGAGGATCCAGCGGACCTCGTCGTCCAGGATCTCGGCGGCAGTGCCGGGGATGGAGTCCAGGCCGGCCTCCTTGGCCGCGGTGAGCCATTCGCGGATGGACAGGCCGGTGCGGGTGGCGCCGTTGACGACCTCCATCGGGGAGAAGGCGTGGACGTGCATGCCGGGGACGCGTTCCTTCACCGCCCGCGCGATGTCGAAGTACGCGGTGCCGGGCAGGTCGGGGTGGATGCCGCCCTGCATGCAGACCTCGACCGCGCCGACCTCCCACGCCTGCTGGGCGCGGTCGGCGACCTGGTCCAGGGAGAGGGTGTAGGCGTCGGCGTCGGTGCGGCGCTGCGCGAAGGCGCAGAAACGGCAGCCGGTGTAGCAGACGTTGGTGAAGTTGATGTTGCGGGTGACGATGTACGTCACGTCGTCGCCGACCGCCGACCTGCGCACGTCGTCCGCGATGCCGGCCAGGGCGTCCAGGGCCGGCCCGTCGGCGTGGAGGAGGGCGAGGGCCTCGTCGTCGGTGAGCTTGGTGGGGTCGTCGGCGGCGGTGGCGAGGGCGGCGCGTACGTCGGTGTCGATGCGTTCGGGGGCCATGCCGGGGGCGGCGGCCTCGCGCAGGGCGGACCAGTCGCCGTAGACCTCGTCGAAGTCGTCGCGGCGGTCGGCGGTGCGGCCCTCGGTGTCGATGGTGCGGTGCAGGTCGGTGCGGCCGGAGGGCTGGAAGACCTCGTCCGGTTCCTGCCAGGGGCGGCCCTCGACCGTGGCGTCCGGGCGGGCGAGTCCGGTCTCCGGGTCGGCCAGGGCGCGGACGTGCGGGAGCAGGCGCGGGTCGAGCCAGGGTTCGCCGCGCTGGACGAACTCCGGGTAGACGCAGAGACGTTCCCTCAGTTCGAAACCGGCGGTGCGGGACGTGGCCGCCAACTCCTCGATGCGCGGCCAGGGGCGTTCGGGGTTGACGTGGTCGATGGTGAGCGGCGAGACGCCGCCCCAGTCGTCGATACCGGCGCCGATGAGGCGTTCGTACTCGGCGTCGACGAGGTTGGGGGGTGCCTGGAGGCAGGCGCTCGGGCCCATGATGTGCCGGGCGACGGCCACCGTGGCGACCAGTTCGTCGAGTTCCGCGTCGGGCATGCCGCGCATCGCGGTGTCCGGCTTGGCGCGGAAGTTCTGGATGATCAGTTCCTGGATGCCGTGGTAGGCGCGCGCGACCTTGCGGAGGGCGAAGAGGGACTCGGCGCGCTCCTCGTAGGTCTCGCCGATGCCGATGAGCAGGCCGGAGGTGAAGGGGACGGAGGAGCGGCCGGCGTCCTCCAGGACGCGCAGCCGGACGGCCGGTTCCTTGTCGGGGGAGCCGTGGTGGGGGCCGCCGGGTTCCGACCAGAGGCGGGTCGCGGTGGTCTCCAGCATCATGCCCATGGAGGGGGCGACGGGCTTGAGGCGCTGGAAGTCGGTCCAGGTCATGACGCCCGGGTTGAGGTGCGGGAGCAGGCCCGTCTCCTCCAGGACGCGGATCGAGATGGCGCGGACGTAGGCGATCGTGTCGTCGTAGCCGTGCGCGTCGAGCCACTCGCGGGCCTCGGGCCAGCGGTCCTCGGGCTTGTCGCCGAGGGTGATGAGGGCTTCCTTGCAGCCGAGGGCGGCGCCCTTGCGGGCGATGTCCAGCACCTCGTCCGGGGACATGAACATGCCGTGGCCGTCGCGGCGGAGCTTGCCGGGGACGGTGACGAAGGTGCAGTAGTGGCACTTGTCCCGGCACAGGCGGGTGAGGGGGATGAAGACGCTCTTCGAGTACGTGATGACGCCGGGGCGTCCGGCCGCGGCCAGGCCCGCGTCGCGGACCCGGGCGGCGGAGGCGGTGAGGTCGGCGAGGTGCTCGCCGCGGGCCTGGAGGAGGACGGCGGCCTCGGAGACGTCCAGGGCGACGCCGTCCCGGGCGCGCTTGAGGGCTCGGCGCAGGGAGTTCTCGGTAGGCATCCTTCGAGGGTACGTGCGCCCCCGACGGGGCTAGACGTACACCGCGTACGCGTCCAGTGTCCGCAGTACGTCCGCCTCACCCGCCGGCGGAAGCTGGAGGACGACCTCCTCGATGCCCAGGTCCGCGTAGTGGGACAGCTTGCCCGGGGTCGGGCGGACCGCGTACGGGACGACCGTCAGGGCCTCGGGGTCGCGGCCCGCCTTCGCCCACTCGGCGCGCAGGGCCGGCAGGGAGTCCGTCAGGCCGCGCCCGCCGATCGGCAGCCAGCCGTCGGCGTACGCGCAGATGTCGGCGAAGAGGCGGGGGCCCGCCGCGCCGCCGACGAGGACCCGGGGGCCCGGACGCTGAACCGGCTTGGGGTGGGCGTGGCTGGCCCGCACGCTCGCGAACTCGCCCTCGTACGCCGTGGGTTCCGCGGACCACAGCGCCCGCATCACCCCCATCCGGTCCCGGACCAGGGCCCGGCGGGCAGGCCACCGCACGCCGTGGTCCGCCGCCTCCTCCACGTTCCAGCCGAAGCCGACGCCCAGGGTGAGGCGGCCGCCGGAGAGGTGGTCGAGGGTCGCGGCCTGTTTGGCCAGGCCGATCGGGTCGTGCTGGGCGACGAGGGTGATGCCGGTGCCCAGGCCGAGGCGGTCGGTGACGGCGGCGGCCTGGCCGAGCGCGACGAAGGGGTCGAGGGTACGGCCGTACTCGCGGGGCAGGTCGCCGCCGGCCGGGTAGGGCGTGGCGCGTTCGACGGGGATGTGGGTGTGCTCGGGGAGGTAGAGGCCGGCGAACCCGCGCCGCTCCAGCTCCCGGGCGAGCCGGACGGGGGTGATGGTCTCGTCGGTGAGGAAGATCGTCACGGCGATGCGCATGGACCATCTGTACCGGGGGCCGGGCCACCTGTCCATACCGACCGGTCGGCACTGTTCCGTTGATTCAGCTGCCGACCGCCTTCCCGTGTCCCGCAGTTAATGGGTTGATACGAGCGTTGAGGCGTCACTTCCCGCACCACCCCTGACTGTCGGACCACCCCTGGGAGCAGCAGCATGTGCGAGGACATCAAGGACGGCATCGGCAGACGCGCCGTGTTCGTGACGGGCGCCGCCGCCGCGCTCACGCTCACGACCGTGAGCTTCGCGTCGGCGGCCGACGGCCGGCAGACCAAGACGATCCGGGGCACCCTGCCCACCGGGTCGCCGGACTTCGTGTACGTACCCGTGGAAGTACCGTCGGGCGTCCGGGAGTTCCGGGTCTCCTACTCCTACGACAGGCCCGCCGTGCCGTCCGGCACCGCGGGCAACGCGCTCGACATCGGCCTCTTCGACGAGCGCGGCACCGGGCTGGGCGGCCGGGGCTTCCGGGGCTGGTCGGGCGGGGCGCGTACGGAGTTCTTCGTCCGGACCGACGAGGCGACCCCGGGGTACATCCCGGGGCCGGTGCGGGCGGGGACGTGGCACATCGCGCTCGGCCCGTACACGGTGGCCCCGCAGGGGCTGTCGTACGAGATCACGGTGACGCTGACCCACGGGGAGCCCGGCGAGGCCGTGCGGCCGGTGTATCCGCCGGAGCGGGCGAAGGGGCGGGGGCGGGCCTGGTACCGGGGGGACTGCCATCTGCACTCCTGGTACTCCGACGGGCGCCGCACCCCGGCGGAGATCGCGGCGCTGGCGCGGGCGGCGGGCCTCGACTTCATCAACTCCTCCGAGCACAACACGCACTCCGCGCACGCCCACTGGGCGGACGCGGCCGGGGACGACCTGCTGGTGATGGTGGGGGAAGAGGTGACGACGCGGAACGGGCACGTGGTCGCGGTCGGCACCGACCCGGGGACGTTCGTGGACTGGCGGTACCGGGCCCGCGACAACCGGTTCGGGCGCTTCGCGCGGCAGATCCGGCGGGCCGGGGGCCTGGTGGTGCCGGCCCATCCGCACGCCACCTGCATCGGCTGCAACTGGAAGTTCGGCTTCGACGAGGCGGACGCGGTCGAGGTGTGGAACGGGTCGTACTCGCCCGAGGACGAGGTGGCGCTGGCCGACTGGGACGGCATGCTGGTCGCGTCCGTGCGGGACGGGCGGGTCTGGATCCCGGCGATGGGCAGCAGTGACGCGCACCGCGACCCGGACCCGGTCGGGACGCCGCAGACCGTCGTCCTCGCCGACGACCTCACCCGGCGCGCGATCCAGGAGGGCATCCGCGCGGGGCGGTCCTACGTCGCCGAGTCCGCGAAGGTCACGCTGGCGTTCACCGCGTCCGGCGGGCGCGGGGAGCATGCCGGGATCGGGGAGCGGCTGTCCGTGGCCGACGACACCCCGGTCACCGTCCGCCTGGCGGTGAGCGGCGCCCCGCGCTGCACCGTCCGGTTCGTCACCGACCAGGGGGTGCTGCACACCAGCGGTCCGCTGCCGGTGTCGGGCGAGGGGGTCGTGGAGTGGCGGACGACCGCCTCGTACGCGGCGTACGTGCGGGCCGAGGTGCGGCACGAGGTGGCGGCGGGGGCGTTGCCGGGGGCGCTGGCGGCGTTCACCAACCCCGTCTTCCTCGGCGAGCGTTAGCCGCTCAGGGGCCCTCCAGGTCCGCCACGACCGCGAAGTGGTCCGAGGGCCACACGCCGTCCACCGGGGCGTCGCCCGCGCGCCGCACCGCCCGGACCCGGCCCAGTCCGCCGGGGCCGGGCGGGCCGGGGCGGACGTAGTCGACGCGCTGGGGCGGGCCGTCGCCGGTGATGTGGGGGTTGGCGGGGTCCAGGGTGGCGGAGGGGGCGGCCGGGTCGGCCAGGTCCCAGGCGTCCGTGTAGCCCCGGGTGGTCAGGAGGCGGATCTCGTCGGTGCCGGGGCCGGCGTTGAAGTCCCCGGTGAGGACGGGCGGGTACGCGCTGCCACGCCGGTGCCGGTGCGTGCGCCGGCCGTCGTGACGGTCGTCGGGCCGGCCGTCGTGGCGGTCGTCGTGGCGGTCGTCGTGGGGGTCGTCGGGCCGGCCGATGGTCCGGTCGACGCGCCGGTCGATGCGCCGGTCGACGAAGTCGGTGAGGGCGGTGACCTGGTGGTGGCGTACGGCCGAGGCGTGCGGCGCAGAGGTCAGGTGGACGGTGCAGAACGGGACCGGGTGGCCGGGGGCGTCCAGGGTGGTGCGCAGCGCGATCCGCCCGTCGTCGAGCGCGGCGGGCGCCGGCAGCCGCAGCGCCGCCTGCTCCAGCACGGGCCAGCGGCTGAGCACCGCGGCGCCGATGACGACCCGGTCGTCGCCGATCCGCCGCTGCCAGCGCTCGGGGGCGCCGTAGGCCGCCCAGGCCCAGTGCAGGCCGAGTTCCCCGGCCAGCCACTCGGCGAGGTTGCCGCCGTCGTCCGCCGCCCACACCTCCTGGAGGCCCACCGCGTCGGGGCGCAGCTCCCGCAGCACGGCGAGGACCGCCTTCTGCCGTTGTGCCCAGGGCCCGAACCGCCACCACAGATTCCAGGTCACGACCCGCACGACCGCATCACCCGTCTCTCGCACATCCTCGCTTTCCCGCTGAGGCTGTCCGGCGAACATGACCGTCGGGCGACGCTCCGGGAACGGACGCCCCGTCAGTTCTCGTTGCCGGAACGGACGATTGCGGAGACTGTGTGAGGGCTCGGTGCCATGGTGTGGCGCCGTCGGTGATCCGCGCGTCCCCCGGCTGACGGGGACGGTACGGACAGGGCAGACTGACGGGATCGCTCGGGATACCTAGGGGGACTGGATGGACGGTGTGCCGCGAGTGCCGGGGCAGCGGCGGTCGGTTTCCCCGGCGGAGAGGGCTTCCCCGGCGGAGACGGCTTTCCCTGCGGAGACGGCCGCCCTGCGGTTCGGTGTGCTCGGTCCGGTGCGCGCCTGGCGCGGTGACGAACCGCTGGCCACCGGCTCGCCCCAGCAACGCGCCCTGCTCGCCGTCCTGCTGCTGCGCGAGGGCCGTACGGCGACGGCGGCGGAGCTGATCGACGCCCTGTGGGGCGAGCAGCCGCCACCCCGGGCGCTGGCGGCGCTGCGCACGTACGCGTCCCGGCTGCGCAAGGTCCTCGGCGCCGGGGTGCTGGTCAGCGAGTCGGGCGGGTACTCGGTACGCGGCCCGGACGACGGGGCGCTGGACCTCTCCGCGGCGCGGGACCTGGCGGCCGAGGCGGAGAAGGCGCGCGGCGCCGGCGACCTGGGCCACGCCCGTCAGGCGCTCCGGCGCGCGCTGGCGCTGTGGGACGGCGAGGCGCTGGCCGGCGTACCGGGCCCGCACGCGCGGGCGCAGCGGGTCCGGCTGGAGGAGTGGCGGCTGCAACTCCTGGAGACGCGGCTGGACATGGACCTGGAGCAGGGCTGTCACGCGGAGGCCGTCTCGGAGCTGACCGCGCTGACCGCCGCCCACCCGCTGCGCGAACGGCTGCGCGAGCTGCTGATGCTGGCGCTGTACCGCAGCGGGCGGCAGGCCGAGGCACTCGCGGTCTACGCCGACACCCGCCGTCTGCTGGCGGAGGAGCTGGGCGTCGACCCGTGCCCGGAGCTACAGGAGCTCCAGCGGCGGGTCCTGCGGGCCGACCCGGACCTGGCGGAGCCCCCCGGACCGGTCGAGCGGCCCGTGCCGGCCCCCCTCCGCCCGGCCCAGCTCCCGGCGACGGTGCCGGACTTCACCGGCCGGGCCGCCTTCGTACGGGAACTGAGCGAGGTGCTGGGCGCGGCGTCCGGGGACGGGAGCCGGGTGATGGCGCTGTCGGCCGTCGCCGGGATCGGCGGCGTCGGCAAGACCACGCTGGCGGTGCACGTCGCGCATCAGGCCCGGCCGGCGTTCCCCGACGGGCAGTTGTACGTCGACCTCCAGGGGACCGGGGCGCGGCCGGCCGAGCCGGAGACGGTGCTGGGCGCCTTCCTGCGGGCGCTGGGCACCGCGGACTCGGCCGTTCCCGACTCGCTCCAGGAACGGGCGGCGCTGTACCGCTCGGTGCTGGACGGCCGCCGGGTGCTGGTCCTGCTGGACAACGCCCGGGACGCCGCCCAGGTACGTCCGCTGCTGCCGGGCGGGGCGGGCTGTGCGGCGCTGGTGACGTCCCGGGTGCGGCTGGCGGGGCTGGCCGGGGCGCACCTGGTCGACCTGGACGTCATGGCGCCGGAGGAGGCGCTGGCGCTGTTCACCCGGATCGTGGGCGAGGAGCGGGTGGCCGCGGAGCGCGAGGCCGCGCTGGACGTGGTGGCGGCGTGCGGCTTCCTGCCGCTGGCGATCCGGGTCGCCGCCTCCCGGCTGGCCGCCCGCCGCACCTGGGCGGTCGCGGTGCTGGCGGCCAAACTCGCCGACGAGCGCAGCCGGCTGGACGAACTGCGGGCCGGCGACCTCGCCGTGAAGGCCACCTTCGAGCTGGGGTACGGCCAGCTGGAGCCGGACCAGGCGCGGGCGTTCCGGCTGCTGGGGCTGGCGGACGGGCCGGACATCTCCCTGGCGGCGGCCGCGGCCGTACTGGACCTGCCCGTCGGGGAGACCGAGGACCTGCTGGAGTCGCTCGTCGACACCTCGCTGCTGGAGTCGGCGGCGCCGGGCCGCTACCGGTACCACGATCTGGTGCGGCTCTACGCGCGTGCGTGCGCCGAGCGCGACGAGCGGACGCCGGGCGAGCGGGCGGCGGCCCTCTCCCGGCTGCTGGACTTCTACCTGGCGACGGCGGCCGGCGTCTACGCGATCGAGCGGCCCGGCGACCGGCTGGTGGACCACCTGACGCCGACCACGTACCCGGGGCTGGCCTTCCCCGACCGGCACGCGGCCCAGGACTGGCTGTACGCCGAGGCGCACGTGCTGCTGGCCTGCGTGCAGCAGAGCGCGCGCGGGCCCTCCCTGGCGCGGGCCGTGGATCTGCTGTGGGCGGCCAAGGACCTGGCCGAGTCCGGCGCCAACGCCAAGCAGTACGAGGTGGTCGCGCTGGCCCTGCGGGCCGCGGCGCAGCGGGCGGGCGACCCCGGTGTGCTGAGCCGGGCGCTGACCACGCTGACCAACGTCCACCTGGTGGCCGGCCGCTTCCGCGAGGCGGACGAGCAGGCCCGGCTGGCCATGGAGCTGGCCCGGACCGCCGGGGACCCGGCACCGCACTGCTGGGCCGCCAACGACCGGGGCATCATCGCGCTGTACGAGGGGCGCAACGCCGAGGGCGAGGGGTATCTGCGGCAGGCCATCGAGAGTTTCCGCGCGGACGAGAACCTCGCCGGGGAGGCCAGCGCCCTGTGCAACCTCTCCCGCATCCACCTGGCCATGGGGCGGGTGACCAGTGCGGTCGAGCTGGCCCGGCGGGGCATCGCCATCTACGACCGGCTCGGGCACGCCCTGCGCGGCGCCAACGGCCGCTACGCCCTGGGGCTGGCGCTCACCGGGCAGGGCCGCCTGGACGACGCCGTCGAGCGGCTGAACGAGGCGCTGGTGGTCTTCCGCGACAGCCGGCAGCGGCTCTGGGAGGGCATGACCCTGTTCCGGCTCGCGGAGGCGCGGCTGGCGGGCCGGGAGCCGGCGGGCGCCGCCGCCCTGGCGGAGCAGGCGCTGGCCGTGCTGCGCGGCATCGGCGGCGAGTGGCGGCGCGGCAACGTGCTGACCGTGCTGGGCCGCGCCCTCGACGCGCTGGGCCAGACCGGCCGGGCCCGGGCCTGCTGGCAGGAGGCCCTCACCACCTTCGACCGGCTGGGCTCACCGGAGGCCGCCGACGTGCGCCTGCTGCTCAGCCCGGCCGCCGTCGCCTGAGCGGCGAGGCGGCGGGGCGGCGGGGCGGCGGGGCGGCGTTCATCGTTCGTTTATCGCCCGGCGGCACGCTCGGGTAGTCGGTCCGTCGCGTCGGGGGGCAGACGGATCAGCGGTGATCGTCGCCGCTAGGGTGAACGACCCTGACATGCCCGTCCGGCGGTCTCGGGGGAGCCGCCGGACGGGCTTCGCCGATCGATGGACAGGAGTTCAGGTCATGGCCGATGCCGAGAAGGACCTCGTGGTCAAGCCGCTCGACAACCACGCCACGGGTACCGAGACCGAGGCCACCACGCAGGACAACCACGCCACGGGCGGGGAGGCCGTCGCGCTGGACAACCACGCGACGGGCGGCACCGTGGCGCCGCTGGACAACCACGCCACCGGTGAGCAGGTCTGACACGGGCCCGCACGGGGACCCGTACGGGATCTGACCCAGACCCGCGCAGGGGAACGGCCGCGGCGGCACGGAGGGGGAGCCGCCGCGGCCGCCGCGCGTCCCGGCCCGGCGGCCGGTGGTCTCGCGCTCAGGCACCGCCCAGGTACCGCCCAGGCGCGCAGACACTCAAGCGCTCCGCGCCGTCCCCGTCCCCTTCTCCGCGTCCAGCGCGTACACGCACCGGTCCTTGCTGCAGGCGTAGACGATGCCGTCCCGCACCACCGGGGTGCCGGTGATCTCGCCGCCGGTCGCCAGTTTCCAGCGCAGCCGGCCGTCGTCCGCCTTCAGCGTGTAGAGGAGGTGGTCGGTGGAGCCGAAGTGGATGCGGCCCTCGGCCACCGCCGGGGCGCCCACGATGTCGCCGCCCGCCTGGAACCGCCACTTGGGCGTGCCGGTGACGGCGTCCAGCGTGTAGAGGCCCTTGCCGCTGCCGACATGGACGTGGCCCGCGGCGACCAGCACCGGCTCGGTGGCGCTGCGGGCCTCGGTCGCGATCCGCCAGCGGTCGCGGCCGTCGGCGGCGTCCAGGGCGTACACCGTGCCGAGGTAGTCGGCGAGGTAGACACCGCCGCCGGTGACGGCCGGGCCGGGCACGAAGGCCGGCGGGGAGAGGAAGACCGCCGGGGCCTCGAAGTGCCAGCGGACGTGGCCGGTCGCCACGTCCAGGGCGAGGACCCGCGTACCGGCGCAGACGTACACGCAGCCGTCCGGCGCCCGGCCCACCCGTACCGGCACCCCGCCGCAGGAGGCGGCGTCGCCGATCGGGTACGACCAGCGCTCGTCGCCGGTGCGGGCGTCCAGGGCGCGCAGCCGGGCGTTCTGCCAGACGTAGACCGTGCCGTCGTGCAGGGCCGGGCCCGCCTCCGGGGACTCGAAGTCGGTCTGGCAGCCGCCGGATTCCCACAGTTTCCGTCCGGTGGCGGCCTCCCACGCCTGGACGCCGCCGCCCCGGGTGCCGGTGACGACAGTGCCCCGCTCGGCCTTGAGGGAGTACACCCAGGCGTCCGTCTGGATCCGCCACAGGTCGGCGCCCTCCCGGGCGTCCAGGGCGTACAGGGTGGGTCCGTCGGAGGCGTGGATACGGCCGTCGGCGACCGCCTTCGACCAGGCCACGTCCCGGGTCTTGAAGCGGCGGCGGCCGGTGGCCACGTCCAGGGCGTGCACCTCGAAGGAGGTGACGTAGACCAGGTCGCCGGCGACGGACGGGGTGCCCCAGACGTCGTTGGACATCCGGAACCGCCAGGGCCGCCAGCCGGAGGCCGCCGGGTCCGGCGGCGCGGTGGGCGGTGCGCCGGGGGGCGCCGCGGGGGCGGGCGGTACGGCGGGTACGACGGGGTCGGCGCCGCCCGCGCCGGGGCGGGGCTTGGCCCAGTGACCGGACAGGGCGGCCTCCGGGGGCGGCGCCTTGACCACGGCGGCGCGGGTGTCGGCGACCCGGGGGCCGGGGCCGATGGGCACGGCCGCGCCGGCCAGCCGCACCGGGCCGGTGTCGGGGGCGCCCGCGGGGGCGGGGACGGCCGGGACGGGCACGGGCCGGCCGGGGACGACAGGGTCGTGCGCGGGCGGGGGCGGGACGGGGGCCGGGACCCGGGCGGCGGGGGCGGGCCGTGCCGCGGTGGCCGCGGGGCGGATCGCGGGCCGGCCGCCGCGGCGGGACTCGATCAGGCTCACCGCCCGCTCGGGCAGCCACGCCGACGCCGTACCGCTGTCGTCGGAGCCGGAGCCGAACAGGTGCGGGGCGAGCTGGGACTGGAGGTCGGCGGGGCTGGGGCGGCCGTGCGCCTCCATCTGCATGCAGGACTCGATCAGCGGGCGCAGTTCCTCGGGCAGCCCGTCCAGGTCGGGGCCCTCGCGCAGCAGCATGAAGACCGTCTCGACCGGGTTGGCGCCGTGGTAGGGGGCGTGCCCGGTGGCGGCGAAGACCAGGGTGGAGCCGAGGGAGAAGACATCGCTGGCGCCGGTGACGCTGCGCGAGTCCTTGGCCTGCTCCGGGGACATGTAGGCGGGGGTGCCGACGGCGACGTTGGTCATGGTCAGCCGGGTGTTGGAGACACCGGAGGCGATCCCGAAGTCGATCACCCGGGGGCCGTCCTCGACGACGAGGACGTTGGAGGGCTTGAGGTCGCGGTGGACGAGCCCGGCGCCGTGGATCGACTGGAGGGCCTCGGCCACCCCCGCCGCCAGCCAGCGCACCGCCTGGGCCGGCAGCGGCCCGCACTCGTTCACTATCTCTTCCAGCGAGGGCGCCGGCACGTACGCGGTCGCCAGCCACGGCACCGCGGCCCGCGGGTCCGCGTCGACCACGGCCGCCGTGTAGAACCCGGACACCGCGCGGGCCGCCTCGACCTCGCGGGTGAAGCGGACCCGGAACAGCTGGTCCTCGGCCAGCTCCGTCCGCACGGTCTTGATCGCCACGCGCCGCCCCGAAGCCGAGCGCGCGAGATAGACCAGCCCCATGCCGCCGGCCCCGAGCCGCCCCAGCACCTCGAACGGCCCGATCCGCCGCGGATCGTGCTGCGTCAGCTGATCCACCACTTGCCTGCCACCTCCCCGTACGAGCCGCGCCACCCACATATGTACGCGACCGAAGTGCAGCGTCTCACCACCACACCGCCGCGGCGGCACGCACCCCGATTCTTCCTGTCCGAAGCCTTGGTGGCGAACCCACGGCCAATCAGGGTGTCTCACGGCAATCCCGGGCAAATTCCGCCACCGGGTCAGCGTTGCAGCAGCGCGAACGAGGCTCCCTGGTCGTCGGTGACCACCGCGACGCCGCCGTAGGACGTCTCGAATGGCGGAACCTGGACCCGTCCGCCGAGCCGGACCACCGTGCCGAGGGCCGCCTCGCAGTCGCCGACGAGGAAGTGGACGAGGAAGTGCGACGGCATCTCGGCGGGGAAGACGCCGGTCAGCGGCGCCCGGCCGAAGTCGGGTTCGGCGCCTGGACCGAAGAGGGCGTCGTGGAACAGGTCGCCGTAGAAGGCGTCGGCGGCCTCGGTGTCCCGGGTGTACAGCTCGGCCCAGGTGAAGGTGCCCGGCTCGTGCCGCCTGCCGAAACCGGCGTGGCGGCCCGGCTGCCAGAGGCCGAAGACGGCACCCTGCGGGTCGGCGGCCAGGGCGGTGGTGCCGAGGCCGTCGTCCGGGCGGGGCGGGGTGAGGAGCTGTCCGCCGTCCGCCTCGATCCGGCGGGCCAGGGCACGGGCGTCGGCGGTGGCGAAGTGGACCGTCCACACGGTGGGCATCCGTCCGTCGGTCTTGGGCGTGAGCGCGGCGACGGGGGCGCCGCGCAGCCGGGCCCACACCGGGCGGTCCGCCGCCCCCGCGTCCGCGAACTCCCACCCGAAGAGCCCGCCGTAGAACCGCTTGCCCGCCGCCACGTCGGGGAGCTGGGCGTCCACCCAGCAGGGGGTGCCCTCGGTGTACTCCTCGGCGTGATCCCCGGCGCGCGCGGATGCCTTATTTTCGGCCATGCCGCCAAAGTAACCGCGTCGCGCGCACCGCGCAGACCAGGCACACCTGTCCCCCGGCACCCCCGCACCCCATTTGCAGTCGGCCGAATCGCGCCCTGATCACCCCTCGGTAAGCTGACGGGCATGACAGGACAAGTGCGTACCGTCGACGGGCGGGTGGCCGGCCGGCGAGGGCAGGCGACCCGGCAGAAGCTGCTCGACTGCCTCAGCGAGATGCTCAGCTCCTCCCCGTACCGCGACGTCAAAGTCATCGATGTCGCCCGCAGGGCGGGCACGTCGCCCGCGACCTTCTACCAGTACTTCCCGGACGTCGAGGGCGCCGTCCTGGAGATCGCCGAGCAAACGGCCGCCGACGCCTCCGGGTTGACCGCGCTGGCCGAGGGCCGCTCGTGGACGGGCCGGGCCGGCTGGCAGACCGCGCAGGAACTCGTCGACGGATTCCTGGAGTTCTGGCGGAAGAACGACGCCATCCTCCGGGTCGTCGACCTCGCTGCCGCCGAGGGCGACAAGCGCTTCAACAAGCTGCGCACGAAGATCCTCAGCTCGGTGAACGGCTCGCTGGCGGAGTCCGTCGCCGAGTTGCAGGCCAAGGGCAAGGTCGGCAAGGACGTGAACCCTGCCGCGATCGCCGGTTCCCTGGTCGCGATGCTGGCGGCCGTGGCCTCTCACCAGAAGGGCGTCTCCTCCTGGGGCGTGAAGCAGGCGGAGCTGAAGCCGAGCCTGGCGCTGCTGGTCCATCTGGGCATCACCGGCAAGAAGCCGGCGAAGTAACCTTCCTGCACTTGTCCCTGTCCGGCGCACGGCGGTCCACTCCGGTGGGCCGCCGTGCGCCGTTTCCGGCAGACTGGAACCGGCATCTCCCTTGTCTCTGGAGGAGACCGACATGACCCTGACCCGTGCCGAGCGTGAACAGTTCCTGGCCGAACCGCACATCGCCGCGCTGGCGGTCGACGCGGGCGCGGGGCGGGCCCCGCTGACCGTGCCCATCTGGTACCAGTACGCGCCCGGCGGCGACGTATGGATCATGACCGGGACCACGTCGCGCAAGTACGAGCTGATCAAGGCGGCCGGTCGGTTCTCGCTGCTGGTCGACCGGGTGGAACCCACCATCCGGTACGTCTCGGTGGAGGGGCCGGTCGTCGGGACGGAACCCGCCACCCGTGAGCGGCTCCGGGAGGTCGCGGCCCGCTACCTGCCGGCCGAGAAGGTCGACGGCTACGTCGAGTTCGCCTGGGCGAACCACGGGGAGCAGCTGATCGTCCACCTGCGGCCCGAGCGGTGGGTGTCGTCCGACCTCGGCTCGGTCTGAGTGGAAACGGACACGCACGCGCTGCTGCGGTCGCTGCGGGTCTGGGACCCGGCGGTGACCGAGCTGCCGCCGTTCGACCCGGACGCCGCGCCCGCCGAGCCGCTGCCGCTGTTCACGCGGTGGTTCGCCGAGGCGGTGGCGGCCGGGGAGCGCGAGCCGCACACCGTGTCGCTGGCGACGGCGGACGCGGCGGGCCGGCCGGACGTGCGGATCGTGATGCTGCACGGCGCGGACGCCGACGGCTGGTCCTTCGCCACGCACTCCGGCAGCCGCAAGGGCGGCCACCTCGCCGCCCGCCCGGACGCGGCCCTCGCCTTCTACTGGCCGGTCCTCGGCCGCCAGGTGCGGGTGCGCGGCCCGGTCACCGCCGCGCCGCCCGGACAGGCCCAGGCCGATCTGCACGCCCGCTCGACGGGAGCGCTGGCCGCCGCCCTCACCGGCCGGCAGAGCGAGCCGCTGGCCTCGCTCGACGACCTGGCCCACGCGTCGGCGACGGCCTGGGACCGGGCCCGCCGGGCCCCGGACACCCCGGCGCCGACCTGGACCCTGTACCGGCTGGACCCCGACGAGGTGGAGTTCTTCCAGGGCGACCCGCACCGCCGCCACGTACGGCTGGCCTACCGGCGGTCGGGGGAGGGCTGGAGCAGGGGCTTGCTGTGGCCCTGACCCCTCAGGCCGGCTCCGGCGACTCCGACGGCCGCGGTGACCCCGACGGCTCCGGGGGCTCTGGGGGCTCCGGTGACTCCGGCGGCCCCGACGGCTCCCATGACCGTAGCGGGCGAGACGGCCGTTCCCGGTACGCGCCGCCGGCCCCGGCCTCTCGCGGACCGCGCGAGCGGCGTGGGCGTCGGCCGGCCAGGGCGAGGCGTGCCGCGCAGGCGAACGCCGAGAGGAGAGCGGCGCCCCGAGCGGCCGCGGTCGTACCGAGGGCCGCGCCCACGACCGCCGCTACCGCGTAGAGCGCTGTCAGGATCGGGCGTACCGCTGGTGTGCGACGCCCACGAAGCGTGATCGTGCGGTCCGGGGTCATGGAGGGGGCCTCCTGTCGTGGGGAAGAGTCCCGAGCAGCGGGGGACTTCTCGTGGGCGACTCGCCGTCGACGTGCCCGGGGGCGGGGCCGGGAGCTTCCAGCCTGCCCGGCCCCGCTAAGTCCGCTCCCTCGCTTCCGGCGGACGGACGCGCCGGCGTCGGAGGACCGGCAGCCCCGGTCCGGGCGAGGGTGCGGGTGGCGGATCCGCGCGGGATGCCGTGACCCGGGGTCAGCTCTGGCCGGCGTCGAGGCGTTCCGCGAGGCGGGGGAGGATGCGCAGCGCGTTGTCGCTCGCGACGCGTCGCGCGGCGTGGGCGCCGAGCAGGTGCGTCAGGTCGTGCTCTCCGGTCCGCGCGTGGTCGAACAGTTTGTCGGCGTAGATCCAGTCGGTGCCGAAGAGCATCCGGTCCGTGCCGACGGCGTCGGCCATGGTGTTGATCTGGACCTGGGAGTCGGCCACCGCCACGTCGTAGTACACCGAGCGCAGGTATTCCGGGATCGGACGGCGAACGAGCTCGCGGTAGGCCTCGACGACCCGGGGTGCGGCGGCGAGCCGGTGGCTGAGGTAGGGCACGGTGCCGCCGCCGTGCGAGAGGATCCAGTTGATCCGGGGGTAGCGGTCCAGCACACCGTTGAAGACGAGGGTCATGAAGACGCGTGTGGTGTCGAAGACGTATTCGCCGATCCAGTGCTGCCAGGGCAGGTCCGGTGTCTGCTTCGGTTCCACGGGGTGGAGGAGGACGGTGGCCCCCCGGTTGTCGAGCGCCTCGTACACCGGCTCCCACTTCGGGTCCCCCACATAGGTCCCGTCCACCTGGGACACCAGGTACACCCCGTCGAGGCCGAGGTCGTCGTAGATGTGGTCCAGCTCGGCCAGCGCGGCGTCCACGTCCGGCAGTGGAACCGCGCCGAACACGCCGAACCGCTCCGGGTGCCGCCGCACGACGTCGGCGCCGATGTCGTTGACGTTCCGCGCCAGTTCGCTGGCTTCCCGCTGGTCCCCGAAGTAGACCCCGGTCTCGGCCAGGCAGGACAGCACCCCGACATCGATTCCCCAGTCGTCCATGAACCGGAGGTGGGCTTCCGGGGTCCATGGGGCGAGGTCGACTCCACCTGTCCAGTTGATGTCGTGCCGGACCAGGGTCTCGATGTAGGGCTCCGGCAGGAAGTGCGTGTGCACGTCGATCTTGGGCATAACCGCCCCTCTCAGTTCTGGGTCAAGCTACCCAGAAAGCTACGCCTATGATTCTGGTGAGGCAACACCAGAAAATTCGTCACGCTGACCATGGGAGGTGGCGCCGCATGGCCTCGGAAGGATGGACGGCGAAGGGGGCCGCCACTCGGGCCCGCATCATCGACGCGGCCGCGAAACTGATCTACGAGCGCGGTCTCACATCGGTCGGGATCAATGACGTGCGGGCGGCCAGCTCCACGAGCCACGGTCAGATCGCCCACTACTTCCCCGGCGGACGGACCGAGCTGCTGAGAGCCGTCGTGGAACGGCAGGCGCGACAGGCCCTGGACGACCAGGGGCCCGAGCTCGACGCGCTGAACTCCTGGGAGTCCTGGCAGCGGTGGCGCACCCATCTGCTCGCGGTGCATACGGCTCGCGGCGGGGCCGGGGGGTGCCCCCTGGGTTCGCTGGTCGCGCAGATGGCGGAGAGCGATCCGGTCGCCGCGCACCTGATCGAGGCCGGGTTCGACGCCTGGACCGACGCATTCGAACGCGGGATCGACACCATGCGTCGCAACGGAGACCTGGCGCCGGACACGGATGTGCGACCGCTCGCGGCGTCCGTCCTGTCCGTCGTGCAAGGGGGCCTCGTGCTGATGCAGGCGTCCCGGTCGGTCGAGAGGCTGGCGCGGTCCCTGGACGCCGCACTGCGCCTGCTGCGCGACCGCGCCTCCGACGCCGGGTGACCAAGCCTGCGGGTCCGGCCCCGGGCCCGAGCCGGCGTCCGAGGCCGGCGCCGACGAGCACAGGCGCCGGTGGACCTGGACGGATCCGCCCGCTGTCGCCGCGGCGGCCGACGGCGCGGCACGGACTCCGCGGCGCGCGCCTCCGCGCCGTTTCGTGACCGGACGCGGTGGGTGTGCGCGGGGCGCGGCGAACCGGGGTACCGCCACACGCCGCCGGCGACGACGGAGTGCGCGGCGTCGCCGATCCGGGTCCAGGAAAGTTCGGAGCCGTCATACCGGTGGACGGCGTCCGGGCCCGGAGTCAGGGCGCAGACGTTCTTGGCCACCTTCGTCCGGGCCCGGATCGCTGACGGCACACCTGGCAGGACGGGTTGCTCAACTCCCGCACTCTGCGGTTGCGTTCGGGCCGGAAGCAGCGGCAATGGCAGTAGTGCGCGCCCTCGACGCAGCCGACCGTTCCGGCGGGGACCGCGCTCGGCCGGGTGTCCACCGTCGCGCAGTCGGGTTGGGCATCGCGGGCAGGGCGACCGCCCAGCCCCGTTCCAGGGTGGCGCGGTCGGTGTTCAACGTGGCGTCCGGCTCGGCCGGCTCATCGGGCGGGTGGTGGTCGCGCCCGGTCTCGTTGCCGCCGGCGCAGTACGCGGAGTACGTGGCGACGGAGCCGTCGCTGCCGCCGTAGACCGTGGAGTTCACCACGACGATCGCGACAGTGAACTCCGGGACCTGAGCGGCGGTCCGGAGCACCGTCGAGGTGTCGCAGACCAGCAGCCGCCTGACGCCGTTCGGGACATGCGGTCATTCCACACCGGTACGTCCACACGGTCACCGCGATATGTGCACCGGCCACACGATCACGCCCGTGCTCCCCTGTGAGTCACCCGTGAAACTGTGCGTTCCCCGTGAATCGGCCGGTTCGCGCACAGATTGTTGGCAATCTTGTCGGCACTTGACTTACGTTCACAGACGCAAGCCCGTACAGACCCAGGAGGGCGTCACCGTGAAGCACAGGGCAGTCAAGCGCAGGAGCGTCGTGATGGGGATCGGCGTGACCGCCGGCGTCGCCGCGGTGGGCGGCATCGCCCTCAGCGCGCAGGCCGAGAGCAAAAAGGGCGGCTCCTCCGCGTCCGGCGCCCTGGTCTTCGACGAGGACGCCTACACCACGCTGACCACGACCGTCACGGACGCCGCCGGCGACGAGCACGAGGTGACGTACCGCTTCTGGAAGGCGATCACCTACGTCGCCAAGCCGGTCGACGAGACGTACCAGAGCCTGAACATCAGCCTCCCCGTGAAGATCGACGGCAAGACCGTCGACGCGACCGGCGCCCCGATCCTCTTCGCGAACTCCGTCGGCGGCTACATGCCCTCGTCGGTCGCCGAGGCCACCGGCGTGGGCGGCGGCGGCATGGGCGGCGGCGGGGCCGCCCCGAGCGGCGCCGCGTCCGCCTCGGCCGCCCCCTCCGCGTCGGCCTCCTCCTCCAGCGGCACCGAGTCCGGCAGCTCCGCCCAGCTCAGCGGCGGCAAAATGGTCAGCCTGCCGCAGCTGGGCCTGGCGGCCGGGTACGTGGTCGTGGAGCCGGGCGCCCGTGGCCGCACCCTGAAGAACTCCGCGGGCGAGTACTACGGCACCGCCCCCGCCGCCATCGTCGACCTCAAGGCCGCCGTCCGCTACCTGCGCGCCAACAAGGGCCGGGTCCCCGGCAACGTGGACCGGATCTTCTCCACCGGCACCAGCGCCGGCGGCGCCCTGTCCGCGCTGCTCGGCGCGTCCGGCGACAGCCCGGTCTACGAGAAGTACCTCAAGGAGATCGGTGCCGCCGACGCCTCCGACGCGATCTTCGCGACCGGCGCCTGGTGCCCGATCACCGACCTGGAGCACGCCGACGGCGCCTACGAGTGGAACTGGGGCACCAACAAGCTCAGCACCGGCGAGCAGGTCGACCAGACCGTGTCGAAGGAGCTGAAGTCCCAGTTCGCCGAGTACCAGGCCGGCCTGAAGCTGCGCGGCCTGGGCGGCTTCGGCACGCTCACCGCCCGCAACTACGACGAGTACCTGCTCACGACGTACATGCGGCCGTCGGCCGCCAAGTACCTCGCGGCCCTCTCGGACGCGGACCGCGAGACGTACCTGGCGAAGAACACCTTCATCACCTGGGACGGGAAGAACGCCACCTTCACCTGGGCCGACTACCTCACCCACGTCGGCGCCCGGAAGAAGGACGCCCCCGCCTTCGACCTGTTCGCCTTCCCCACCGACTCCTCCGACGCGATGGCCGGGGACATCAACAACGAGTTCGGCAAGGGCACCGAGCAGTACCGCCACTTCACCCTCTACAGCCTGCGCGAGGACAAGGGGAGCAGCGCCCGCCTGGCGAGCGACATCCCCGAGAAGCTGCGGCTGATGAACCCGATGTACCACCTGGTCGACAAGGTCAACGCCGGTCGCTCCAAGCACTGGTGGATCCGCCTCGGCGCGGCCGACTCCGACACCTCGCACGCTGTCTCCGCCAACCTGGCCGCCGCCGCGCACCAGTTGGGCGACGAGGTCAGCCACCTCTACTACTGGGACGCGGGCCACGGCGCCAACGAGGACGCCGGCGACTTCATCGCGTGGATCGCCAGGACGGCCGGGTACAAGGCCGCCTGACCGCCTGACCGACGACCGGCAGCACGTGACCGGCCCGCCCCTACGGCAGTACGGGGGCGGGCCCGCCCGCGTCGGCCGGGCGGCGGCGGATCACCAGGGCCATCAGGGCCGCCGCCGCGCACAGCGCCCCGGAGGCGTACCAGACCACGTCGTAGGAGCCGAAGGCGTCGCGGGCGACGCCGCCGAGGAAGGCGACCAGGGCGGCACCGACCTGGTGGGAGGCGAGGACCCAGCCGAAGACGATGGCGCTGTCGTCGCCGAACCGCTCCCGGCACAGGGCGAGGGTGGGCGGGACGGTGGCGACCCAGTCGAGGCCGTAGAAGACGATGAAGAAGATCATCGGGGGGTGGACGGCGGGGGCGAGGAGCATCGGGAGGAAGAGGAGGGAGACGCCGCGCAGGGCGTAGTAGACGGCGAGCAGACGGCGGGCCTCGAAGCGGTCGGTGAACCAGCCGGAGGCGATGGTGCCGACCACGTCGAAGACGCCGATGACGGCGAGCAGCGAAGCGGCCGCCGTCACCGGCATGCCGTGGTCGTGCGCGGCGGGCACGAAGTGGGTCTGCACCAGGCCGTTGGTGGAGGCGCCGCAGATCGCGAAGGTGCCGGCCAGCAGCCAGAACGGGCCGGTGCGCGCGGCGGAGAAGAGGACGGCGAGGGCGCGGCGCGCGGCCCCGGTGACGGGCGCGGGCTTGGGTACGAACTCCTCGGCGCCGTACGGCTTCTGCCCGAGGTCGGCCGGGTGGTCGTGGAGCAGCAGCCAGACGAAGGGGACGACGGCGAGGGCGGCGAGGGCGACGGTGACGGCGGCCGGGCGCCAGTCGTGGTGCTCGACGATCCAGGACAGCAGCGGCAGGAAGATCAGCTGTCCGGAGGCGGAGGCGGCGGTGAGGATGCCGCTGACCAGGCCGCGCCGGGTGGTGAACCAGCGGTTGGTGACGGTGGCGGCGAAGGCCAGCGCCATCGAGCCGGAGCCGAGGCCGACCAGCAGGCCCCAGCAGAGCAGGAGTTGCCAGGCCGACTGCATCCAGACGGTCAGTCCGGAGCCGAGCGCGATCACCGTCAGGGCGACGGCGACCACCCGCCGGATGCCGAAGCGGTCCATGAGCGCCGCGGCGAACGGGGCGGTCAGGCCGTAGAGCGCGAGGTTGACGGAGACGGCGGCGCCGATCGTGCCGCGGGACCAGCCGAATTCCTGGTGCAGCGGGTCGATGAGGATGCCGGGCACGGAGCGGAAGGCGGCGGCGCCGACGATTGTCACGAAGGTGACGGCGGCGACGAACCAGGCACGGTGCACCCGGCGGCGGGGCGGGGCGGCCCCGGTCCCCGGTACGGCGGCTGCTGCGGCGTCGGCGTCGGTTGTCTGGGTCACGTCATGCAGAGTGCGTCATGGGACGGGGCCGGATCGAGTGGCCCGAGGGACATGGTTCGCTAGGATCGGGCCATGACGTCCGACCGGCCGCCGAGCCGCCCGCACCGGGTCGTCGTCCTCGCCCTGGACGGCGTGCTCCCCTTCGAACTGGGCATCCCCCAGCGCATCTTCGG
Source organism: Streptomyces sp. NPDC016677 (assembly GCF_055562815.1). Taxonomy (NCBI): domain Bacteria; kingdom Bacillati; phylum Actinomycetota; class Actinomycetes; order Kitasatosporales; family Streptomycetaceae; genus Streptomyces; species Streptomyces sp. NPDC016677. The sequence goes on from NZ_JBVHEO010000006.1 coordinate 299,628, forward strand.
CCGCGCCCGGGGCGTCGCGGGCGGCGGCACCGAGGGCCGGGACACCGACGGCCGCGCGCTGTACGAGGTCGTCACCTGCTCGGTCCGGCCGCCCGGCCCGGTCCTCACCGACGCCGACTTCGAGATCCTCGTGGCGCACGGACCGGAGGCCCTGGCCACCGCCGACACGGTCGTCGTGCCCGCCTCCTACGAGCTGGGCCCGGTCTACGAGGAGGGTGTGCTGACCGCTGAACTGGCCGCCGCCTTCGCCCTGATCCGCCCCGGCACCCGGCTGGTCGCCATCTGCACGGGCGGCTACGTCCTCGCCGCCGCCGGTTGTCTCGACGGCCGCCCGGCGACCACCCACTGGGCGTCGGCCGAGCACTTCCAGCGGCTGTTCCCCGAGGTGCGGGTCGACCCGGACGTGCTGTTCGTCGACGACGGCGACGTGCTGACCTCGGCCGGGGTCGCGGCCGGCATCGACCTGTGCGTGCACCTCGTACGCCGCGACCACGGCGCCGCCGTCGCCAACGACGTGGCCCGGCGGACCGTGGTGCCGCCGCACCGCGACGGCGGGCAGGCGCAGTACATCGAGCGGCCGGTGCCCGATCCGCAGCAGGCGTCCACCACCGCCGCCCGCGCCTGGGCCCTGGACCGGCTGCACGAGCCGATCCAGCTGCGGGACATGGCGGAGCGGGAGGCCATGTCGGTCCGGACGTTCACCCGCCGGTTCCGCGAGGAGGTCGGGGTCAGTCCTGGCCAGTGGCTGACCCGCCAGCGCGTCGACCGGGCCCGGCACCTGCTGGAGTCGACCGGTCTGTCGGTGGACCAGGTGGCCCGGGAGGCCGGGTTCGGCACGGCCCAGTCGATGCGGCAGCACCTACAGGCGACGCTCGGGGTCACCCCGACCGCGTACCGGCGGACGTTCCGCAGCGGGTCCGGGCCGCGCGAGCGGGCCGCGGCCCGCTGAACGGGCGTCCCGCCGGACCTCTCCCCACCAGCCCACGGCCGTGAGGACGAGGGTCAGCCCGACGCCGGCCAGGATCGCGGTGGACGGGGCGGCCACCTCCAGCAGGACACCGGCGAGGCCGCCCGTCGCCGCGTACCCGGCGCCCGCGGCGGCGTACATCACCGCGTACCCGGCGGCCAGGGCGCCCGGTGGCAGGGCCTCGCGCAGGGCGAGGTTGCGGGTGAGCAGCGCGCAGGACTGGAGCGTGCCGCCGAGGACCAGGCCCGTCGCGATCGCGGCCGGGCCGGGTATCAGCGCCACCCCCACCACACACGCCGCCGTCCCGCACAGCAGCACCGCGCTGCGGTCGCGCAGCCGCCCCGGCCAGGAGCGCAGCCCGTACAGGAAGGCGCCGGCGCCCGATCCGACCGCCATGCCCATGAGCAGCGGACCGGCCCAGCCGACGCCCACGCCGCGCTGTTCCAGCAGCGCCGGCAGGACGATCTCGGCGAGGCCGAGGAGGGTGAGACCGGCCGCGCCCGTGACGTACACCGGCCAGGCGGCGGTCAGGACGCGCCACGCCGGTTCGCGGTCCGACCCGGCGGTGCCGGTGTCCTTGCCGCCCCAGCCGGCGGGCAGCAGCCGCAGCCCGGCGACGGAGACGGCCATCGAACCGGCCGCGAGCAGCAGCGGGACGTGCGGGGCGACGCCGAGGGCGAGGGCGGTGACGGCCGCCGGGGAGATGGCCCACACGCCGGACATCAGCATCGACTCGACGGAGAGCGCCTGGGCGACGGCCCGCTCCGGGACCAGTGCGGTGAGCAGGGTGCGCAGTCCGCCGGCCGCGGCGGCGGGCGCGGCCCCGGCGAGGAACGCGAAGGCGGCGAGCGGCGCGGCGGGCGCCTGCGGCAGCACCCCGAGCCCCGCGAAACCTGCGGCGCCGGCCAACAGGCCCGCCGCCAGGTGCCGCCGGGCCCGGTCGGGCCGCAGCCGCAGGCCGAGCAGCGGAGCCCCGACGATCTCCCCGATGACGTACACCGAGGCCAGGACCGCGCCCAGCGCGTAGCCTCCCGGGCGGTCCCGGACCAGGAAGACCAGGGCCAGCGGCGCCATGGCCACCGGCATACGGGCGCCGAGAGCGGTGCAGGCCCAGATCAGCACCGGCCGGGTGGCCACATCGCGGTAGGTCATGCCAGGACGGTAGGGCCGGGGTCCGACAACGCCCCAGCCGATTTCCGGACCTGTGGACAACGCGGTCCTTCCGCCCCCACTTTTTCTCCACAGCCTGTGGACAACTACCGGGGGGCCGTCCGCGACCGGGCGGCGGTGCGGCGCCCCCACCCCGAGACCACGCCCGCGCACCGCCGCCCGACCCGACGGTCCGCCTCGGCCCCGGAGCCGCGAGGGGATCGCCGTCGCGTCACGACCCACGCTCGCCGAGGACTCCCGCCGGGGGGCCCTCGCCGTCCCCTCGCGGCGAATCGCTGACCACCAGGGTGAACGCGCGGTCACATACCGTCAACATTCCGGGGCGGCGTTCGCGTGGATACATCCCGTTTCGCTCCTCAAGCGCACGGGAGCACGGCCGGGCGCAACGGGGCGCACCCCTACTGCGGGGCTGGGACCGGGGACCGGGGCCGGGGACCGGGACCGGAGGCCGGAGGCTGGAGGCCGGGGACCGGGGAACCGGGACCGGAGGCCGGAGGCCGGGGCCGGGACCGGGGACCGGAGGCCGGGGCCGGGGACCGGAGGCCGGAGGCTGGGGGCCGGCGTCGGGGATCGGAGGGCGACGGTCCCGCTCCCCCGGCTTCACACCGCCTCGTACGCCGTCAGCCCCTCGAACTCCGCCGCCGCGGCGCGGTCCGCGCCGGACTCCTCGTTCTGGGCGCAGCGGTCCAGCTCGCACCAGATGCGCTTGCCGGTGCCGTCCCGGCTCCAGCCCCAGCGGTCGGCGAGCCCGTCGACCAGGGCCAGCCCCCGGCCGCCGGTCGCGTCGCCGTCCGCGCAGCGGAACACCGGGGCGCGCCCGCTGGTGTCGGCCACCTCCAGCCGGACGGTGGCGTCCTCCGCCGCCTCCGGCTTCTTCTCGGGCAGGCAGAGCCGGAGCACGGCCGGGCGGCCGGTGTGCACGACCGCGTTGGTGACCAGTTCGGAGACGAGCAGGACCAGGGTCTCGGCGAGCGGCTCGTCGTCCCGTATCCCCGCCCCCGTCAGTCTCGAACGGGCCCATCTGCGGGCCCGCCCGACCTCAGCGGGGTCGGGCCGGATCTCCAGCTGCACTTGAAGCACCTGCACCGCTCACACCATCCGAACCGGCGGACACTTGGACGTGCGCCTCGCGAGGGCCACGATCGTGGCCAGCTTCTGCATGGCCGGAACTACGGCCGGGACCGGGATCACTGACCGTGATTCCGTTGTGGGACAGCATGGTTGACGTAAAGTCACGTCAACAAGCGCTTCGGGCATATTCCAGCGCGAAGGAGTACCCGTGCGCCATACTGTGCGACGCTCGCCGCGAGCAGTCGAACAGGCGGCGGAAGCCCCCGGTTCCGGAGCCTCCGCGGGGGTGGCGCCGAAACGGTTCGCGCCCGGCGCCACGCGCGTTCCGGACAAGGTACCGGAGCCCGTCGCCGACTGCGGGCCGTGACGGGTCACGTCCGGGGCGAAGCCCGGCGAAAACGCTCCGTGATCACCGGATGCCACGATCGGCGACGTCCCGGACGGGATGCGCGGGGCGCCTCACTCCCCCACCGTGAAGTAGCGGGCGAAGGCGGGCACGACGTCCTCCTCGACGACCTTCCCGTCGCCGTCCGCGTCGAGCGCCCCGGCCACCGGGCGGGCGGTCTCCGCGGGGACCCCGAGGGCGGTGAGCAGCCGTACGGCCTCGTCGACCGTGACGGCTCCGTCGTCGTCGGTGTCGGCGACGGCGAGGGCCGCGTGCAGGAAGGGACGGGCGATCTCGGCGAACCGGTCCGGGGTGTCCCGCAGGCGCTTGACCGCGCCGGTGACGAACTCCTCGCGGGTGATGCGCTGGTCGCCGTCGCGGTCGGCGATACCGGCCATGCCCTGCCAGAACGCCTCGGCGCCGCCGTACAGCGCCTGGCCCTTGTCGGAACGGGCCGCGACGGCGAACTCGTCGAGCAGGGCCTTGGCCGCCTCGCTGAAGTCCTCGCGGTCGATGCAGCCGTTGCCGTTCTGGTCGAAGGTCGCGAACCGCTCGGCGATCCTGCGCTCGTTCTCGCTGCTGACCATCTCTTCTCCGGCCGCCTTACGTCGTTACGTCGGGTGGGGATGTCTTGAATGTCACGCACGGAGCGTACGACGGCGACGGGTACCCCCGCACCGAAAAGTGACGTCCACACCAAGAACGGGCGAACACCGGTACAACGGTGTGACGAAACGATGACGTGTGCGGCGGCGCTACGCCGACAGCGGGCGCGGTTCGTCGCCGGTCGCCGAGGCGAGGTCGGGGTGGACGTCGAACAGCCTGCGCACCCCCAGCGCGGTGAGGACCCGGTTGACGTGGGAGCCGTCGACGGCACCCTGGGCCGGCAGTATCAGCCGCAGCCGGCCCTGGCAGGACCGTATGAGGCGCCGGGAGGCGATCAGCACGCCCACGCCGCTGGAGTCGCAGAACAGTACGTCGGAGAGGTCGAGGACCAGACTGTGGCGCCCTTCGGCCACGGCGTCGTGCACCCGCTGGCGCAGCGCCGGCGACGACACCAGGTCCAGCTCGCCCGAGACCTGGACCACGGTCCATCCGCCCCGCTCGTCCCCGTTCACCTGGAACGCCACCACCAAGCCCTCCTTCCCTCGCACGAAACGGAAGCCACGCCTACGCTTCTTGGGCGCGCGCCTGCCCACCGGCCGTTCCCGCAAACGCGCCCAGGAAAACAAGAAACGGTCAGAAGCGGCCGGTTTCCGTTCCTCCCGATCTCATTCGGTCCGTCGGCCGTCGGCCGTCGCGGGCCCTTACCATCCGGGGCGCTTCGGGGGCTCTCATTGGCGCAAAGGGGCGTGCGTGGTCATACGTGCCGACTACATTCGAGAAGGCGATGGCCGCCGGCTGGACACCGGTCGGGACCGGTCGGCCGGCCGGCCCGTCAGACACGAGCAGGGGGTGAAGGGGCCGTATGGCGACGCAGGACACACCGCTCGGCTGGGACCGCAAGATGCAGCAGCGGCTCGCGCGCGGCGAGGCCGCCGCGCTCGGCGAGCTGTACGACCGGTTCTCCTCCCTCGTGCACGGTCTCGCCCACCGGGTGCTCGACGAGCAGTGCGCCGCCGACGCCGTGACCCGCGAGGTCTTCACCCACGTCTGGGAGCACCCGGACACCTACGACCCCAAGCAGGGACCGATGCGCACGTGGATCGCCGGGCTGACGCACCGGCTGGCCGTGCGGCGGCTGCGGGCCGCCGGGACGGCCGCCCTCGCCCGCGGCGGCCCCGGCACCGCCGAGGACCTGGAGCGCAGGGTGCGCCACGCGTCGGTCGCCGCCCGCGCCGACTACATCGTCCAGTCCATGCCCGCGCCGTTGCGGTCCGCCCTGGAGCGGGCCTACTTCCAGCGCCGCGACTACCGCCAGACCGCCGTCGACCTCGGCATCACCGAGGACGAGGCCCGCCGCCGCCTCCGGCTGGGCCTCCAGCTCCTCTCCACCGCCCACGACACGGCGGCCCCCGGCACGCCCGGGGCCCCGCCCGGCTACGGAGGTGCGGCATGAGCGGCATGAGCGCCGGGGCGGAACGGTACGGGGTGTACGGCGGACGTCGCCTGACGGACTCGGGTGAAGGGACCCACGGGACGATGAAACCCGGCGCAGCCGGTGGCCCTGACCGGACGGACGCCGCCGCGGGATCGGGCAGGCCCGACGGACCGGAGGGGCGGGAAGTACCGGAGAGGCGGGAAGCACCGGACGGGCGGGAAGTACCGGAGGAACCGGAGGGCCGCCCCGAGAAGCCGGAGGGCCCGGCCAGGCCGCGGGAAGGCGGCGGGGCCTACGAACCCGGAACCGGCGGACCCGGAACCAGTGGGCCAGGAACCGGCGGACCCGGAGCGGGTGGACCAGGCGTGGGTGGACCAGGCGTGGGTGGACCAGGCGTGGGTGGACCAGGCGCCGGGCCCGGCGCCGGCGGACCCGGCGCCGGTGGGTCCGACTCGCGGGGAGCCGGGGGCGGCCGTCCCCGGATACCGCTGCCGCGGATCTCCGTCGAGGACAGCGGGCTGCCGTTGCCCGCCCTGCCGCACCCCGGCCCCGCGCCCCTCGCGCTGGAGCACCCCGTGCTGAAGTCGCTTCTCGGCGCCTGGGCGCTGTCCGCCTGTTCCCGGGAGGAGGCCGCCGCCGTCGACCGGCACCTCGGCGAGTGCGGGGCCTGCGCGGAGGAGGGCCGGCGGCTGCGCCAGGCGGTCGGGCTGCTCCAGCCCCCGGACACCCTCGACCCCGACCCGGCCCTGCGCACCCGGGTCCTGGACCTCTGCCTCGAACGGCGTCCGCCGCGCATCCCGGTGCCCGAGTGGGCCATGCCCTACGACGCCGAGACCGCCCGCCTGGACGCCCTGCTCCAGGACTTCGGTGACGCGGAATGGCACGCCCCGGTGCGGCTGCGCTGGTTCTCGGACGACGAGACGGCCAGCCGCCGCACCACCGTCGCCGGCGTCATCGCCCACCTGCTCGCGGTCGACGGCCTGGTCGCGGTCGCCCTGGGCCTCGCCGACCCGCTCGGCGACATCACGCCGCGAGTTCCGGCCCCGGCGGGCCGTACCGAGGCGTACTGGCGGGCCTCGCACCTTCCGCCCACCCGTGCGGTCCGCGCGCCCTGGCGGGAGCAGAGCCACGCCCTGATCCGGACGACGGCGTTCACCGGTGGCGGCGCGTCGGGGCGCGACTCGGGCGCGGGCCGGATGCCGGTGGCGTACGGCGACTGCGAACTGCCGCTGCGCGACGCGATGCTGGACCGGGCCTTCGAGTGCTGGGTGCACGCCGAGGACATCGCCGAGGCGGTGAACTACCCCTACGAGCCGCCCTCGGCCCGCCATCTGCACCGCATGATCGACCTCGCGGCCCGGCTGCTGCCGACCGCGCTCGCGGAGCGCCGCCGGAGCGGGAGGGCCGCGCCGGGTGCGCACCGGCACCTGGTGACGGCGGGGACGCCGGGGCGCAGTCTGCGGCTGGACATCGAGGGATCGGGCGGCGGGCAGTGGTACATCCCGCTGGACTCGCCGGCGGCGGTGGGCTCCGCCGAGCACGAGGTGGCGTACGTCGCCCTGGACGACGTGGAGTTCTGCCGCCTGGCCGCGGGCCGGATCCCTCCGGAGGAAGCGGCGGCGGGACAGTCCGGGGACCGCGAGGCGATCAGGGACGTCCTGTTCGCCGCGGCGAGCTTGAGCCGGATGTAGGGGGCCGGTCCGTCGCGGAGCGGCTGCGGGCACGTCGTGGTCGCTCGCGCCCCTGAAGGCACGTGCAGTCAACGTACCTCCAGGGGCGCGGGGAACTGCGCGACCAGCCACCACGCACCCGCACCCGCACCCGCACCCGCATCAGAACCCCCGCCCCCCTAGGCGAACACCACCGTCCGCCGCCCGTTCAGAAGAATCCGCCGCTCCGCATGCCACTTCACGGCCCGCGCCAGCGCCTGGCACTCCACGTCCCGCCCGATCGCGACGAGCTGGTCCGGCGTGACGTCGTGCCCCACGCGCTCGACCTCCTGCTCGATGATCGGCCCCTCGTCCAGGTCCGCCGTCACATAGTGCGCCGTCGCCCCGATCAGCTTCACGCCCCTGGCGTGCGCCTGGTGGTACGGCTTGGCGCCCTTGAAGCTCGGCAGGAAGGAGTGGTGGATGTTGATGATCCGGCCGCTGAGCTGCTTGCACAGGTCGTCGGAGAGCACCTGCATGTACCGGGCGAGGACGACCAGTTCGACGTCGGCCTCCCGCACGACCTCCAGCAGCCGCGCCTCGGCCTGGGCCTTCGTGTCCTTCGTCACCGGGATGTGGTGGAAGGGAATGCCGTAGGAGGCCACCAGTTCGGCGAAGTCGGTGTGGTTGGAGACGACCGCGGCGATCTCGACCGGCAGCGCCCCGATCCGGGTGCGGAACAGCAGGTCGTTCAGGCAGTGCCCGAACCTGCTGACCATCAGCACGACGCGCATCTTCTCGTCGGCCCGGTGGATCTCCCAGTCCATCTGGAAGGAGTCGCCGATCGCCGCGAAGCTGGCCCGCAGCTTGTCCACGGTCACCGGCGCCTCCGCCGAGAAGTGGACCCGCATGAAGAACAGGCCCGTGTCGTGGTCGCCGAACTGCTGGCTGTCCTCGATGTTGCAGCCGGTCATGAAGAGGTAGCTCGACACGGCGTGCACGATGCCCTGCTTGTCGGGGCAGGAGAGGGTGAGGACGTACTGGTCGGCGGGGGCCGCGGGACGGGTGGACTGCTCGTTCATGCCGGACAGGGTCCCATATCCGGCCCCCCGGCCGGCGGCCGTCCCGCTAGACGGACCGCGTCACGCCGACCGCACCATGATGCTCAGCACCTCCAGGCTGCGCGGCGCCGTGTCCGGGTCGTCCCCGTCGCTGGCCGCCAGCCGGACGTGCGCGTCCCGGGCCGCCCGTACCGCGTCCGGCCAGGCCGCGTGCTCCAGGTAGGCCGCCACCGGCGCGTCCGGCCCGACCTGGTGCATGATCCGCAGGACCCGCAGGACCGCGGTGTCGACGAGCGCCGCCTCCTGGGAGTCCCGGAAGATCGTGCCGACGTACTTCTCCGCGGACCAGTGGTCCAGCCAGGTGTCCTCCACCAGCCGGTACACCGCGTCGGTGACGTCTCCGTACCCGTCCGTCCCGGCCAGCCAGACGTCCCGCTGGAAGGCGGGGTCGGAGAGCATGTGCAGCGCCGACCGCACGTTGCTGCGCCAGCGCCACCACGGCATGTCGTTGAGAGGCATGCCGCCCATGGTGGAGGAGCGACGGCCGCGACGGGAAGAGTTCTCCGAACCTTGCACGGTCATCGATCGTACGTTCCTCTCCATGCTTGCCTCACAGGCACCCGCAATTCACCACGAGGACACCGTCCGTCGACCGGAGGGCGCCCCCAGGTTAGCCCTGTGACGGAATCGTACGGTTTCATGACCGGCAGGCGACGCATCAGCAGAACCTCCCTGTCCCTGGGCGCACTCGCGGCGTGCGCGTCGCTCGCCGCCGGCTGCGGGGTCGTCCCCGGGGTCACGGGGGGTTCCGGGGACGACACCATCACCGTCATGACCTGGGCGCCCCAGGACACCGACGCCACCAACAAACCCGGCATGCCCGCCCTCGCCCAGGCCTACGCGCGCTGGGTCAACGAGCACGGAGGGCTCTCCGGCCACCAGCTCAAGGTTCTGACCTGCAACGACCACAACGACAGCGTGGCCGCCGCCAAGTGCGCCCGGCGTGCCGTCCAGGAGGACGTCGTCGCGGTCGTCGGTTCCTACAGCCAGTACGCCGATTCCTTCCTCCCCGTGCTGGAGGGCGCCGGCATCCCCTACATCGGCGGCTACGGCATCACCAGCGAGGAATTCACCAGCCCGCTCTCCTACCCCGTCAACGGCGGCCAGCCCGCGCTGCTGGCCGGCCTCGGCGCCGCGCTGGCCGACGGCTGCGGGCCCGTCACCCTGGTCCGGCCCGACACCATCGCCGGCGACCAGCTCGCCCCGCTGCTGGACTCCGGTCTCACCGCGGGCGGGCACACCGGCGCCCAGGACCAGCGGGCGGCGGAGGACGCCACCGAGTACGGCGGCCAGGCCGACCGGGCGCTGCAGCGCTCCACCGAGGCCGGGTCGACGGAGCCGGGCTGTGTGGTCCCGGTGCTCGGCGACCGCACCGACACCTTCATGGACTCCTTCCGGCGGGCCCGCGACGACTACGCCGAGGTGCGCACCGCGACCGTGCTGGGCAGCGTCGACCAGTCCACGGTCAACGCCACCGGTGGCGCGTCGAGCCCGTACGAGGGGTCGTACGTCACCGGCTGGTACCCGGTGGAGACCGACAAGCTCTGGGACCCGATGAAGGAAGTGATCAAGGAGAAAGCTTTCGGCGACAACCGCGTCGACGCGGCGGACGCCGGGGTGCAGACCACCTGGATCGCGTACACCGTGCTCAAGCAGGTCGTCGCCTCGCTCGGCGACGGCGAGGTGACCGCCGACGCCATCACCGGCGCCCTGGACGACGGACTGAAGATCGACACCGGCGGGCTCACCCCGACGCTGCACTGGACGTTCGCCGCCGAACTGGCCTCCGTGGGCTTCCCCCGGCTGGTGAACACCCACGTCACCCTCCAGGTGGTACGGGAGGGACGGCTGGTGTCGGCCCGCCAGGGCTTCCTCGACACCGTCGAGACGCTGCGGAACGCCGACGTGACCTGAGGCGGCGAGGACCGGGCGGACCGGAACCGGGCGGGCCCCGGGCACCTGCGCCCGGGGCCCGCCCGTGCCGTCGTTCAGAGCTGCACCGGGGTGCGTTCGGTCAGGCCCCACTTCTTCGCGATCACGTTCCACAGCTTGGCGGCCTTGGCCTTCTCCGTGCTGGCGACGCCGCTCTCCTTGTTGCCGGCCGCGGTCTGCCCGGTGGTGCGGGCCTGGCCCTTCTTGCAGCCCTTCTTGCCGGCCGCCTGGTCGGCCCAGGCCGCGTAGTGGTCGTCGGCCGACGCCGACGCCCGCCACGCCTTGGTCAGGGCCGCGGTCAGCTCCGCGTTGCCCGGCAGCTGGTCCACGGACAACTGCGAGAGCCGGGTGACCAGTTCGGTGCGCTGCTGCGCCGCGTCGCGCAGGCTCCGCGCCGCCTGGGACAGGTTGTCGCAGGACTTCACGTCCGCCACGGCGTCGATCACCGTCTGCCGGCTGTCGCCGCTGTCGGCGAGCAGCGCGTCCAGCGCGACGGCCTGCTCCCGGGCCGGGTCGGCGGACGCCGACGGGGAGCCCTCGGTCGCGGGGGCCGTGGCGGACACGGTCTGGTTCTTGTCGGCGTCGTCGTCACCGCCCCCGCCGGCCAGCAGCGCGCCGGTGCCGATCCCGACGACGGCGATGGCGACGCCGACGGCCGCGATCAGCGGCACCCGGGAGCCGGTCCGCCCGCCCCGGCCGCCGCCGCGCCGGCCACCGCCGGCGTCCTGCGGGGCGTAGCCGTGCGGGGCGGCGCCGGGCCGGGGCGGCTGCGGGCCGCCGACGACGGGCATCTGCTGGGTGGAGCCGGACGGGCCGTCGGCGGCCGGGGCGCCGCGGAAGAGGTTGTCGAACTCTGCGGGCGGCTGCCGTCCCGCGTCCCCGCCGGACACGCCGGGTGCGCCGGACACGCCGGGTGCGCCGGTCCCGCCGGGTACGCCGCCGAAGGGCGCTCCCGCGGGCCGGCCGGGCACGGGCGGGATGTACTGCGTGGCCTCCGCGTCGGAACCGGTGGCGGGCGGCGGCAGCGGACCGGGCCCCGGCGCGGCGGGCTTCACCACGCCGAGCGACCGCGTCTGCTCGGCGTGGTGCTGAGCCGGCTGCTCCGGCGGCAGCGCGCCGGGCGCGACGGGCGGCAGGTACTGGGTGGCGCCCTCGTCGGCGGGCGCGGGCGGTATGTGCGGTATGTACTGGGTGGCGCCCTCGTCGGCGGCGGGCAGCGCCTGCGCCGGCACGGGCGGCAGGTACTGGGTGGCCTGCTCCTGGGCGTGCGCGGGCGGCAGGGGCGCGGCGGGGCTGCCGCCCGGTGCGCCGTGCGCGGCGTGCGCGCCCTGCGCGCTCTGGGGGGCGTACGGGGGCTGCTGGGCGCCGTAGGCCTGGGGCTGGGAACCGTAGGCCTGAGGCCGGCTCCCGTACCCCGGCTGCTGGTCGCCGTACGCCGGGGGCTGGGCGCCGTACCCCTGCTGGGTGCCGTAGGCCGGGGCCTGGGCGCCCTCCGGGGGGAGCGGGCCCGGGCCCGGCTGCGGCGGTGGGCCGGGCGGGGTCCGGTCGGGCCAGGCGCCCGGCGCCTGCTGTCCGGGAGCGCCGGGGGCGCCCCAGGAACCGGGGCCGGCGGGCGGGACCTGGTGCCCGCCGGGGCCCCACGCCTGGTTCCACGCCTGTCCGCCGTCGGGGGCGGAGGGCGGGGGCGGGGCGGGCGGGCCGGACGGCGGACCGGCGGCTACGCCCGTCATGCCCGGCAACAGGGGCTCGCCGCCGTCGGAGGGCAGCACGATGCCTTCGCGCGCCGGGCGCTGCGAGGGCTCCTCGCCCTGTCCACTCTGTGTCACCGGGACTCCTACGAATGGGGGACCTTCGGAATCGTCGGCTCACGCTACCGGGTCCCCCGAACCCGCTGCCACGCCGCACAGGGCGTGACCTCCTTCCCTGTGACCGCGATTACAAAACCGGTCCCCTGTGCTCCGTTGACGTCCCGCGCTCCCGTCCGCCCCCTCGTTCGCCGTCCGTTCACCCGCTGTCCGGGCCGGTGTTCACGCGGCGGCCTGGAGATCGACCCGGGCCCCGAACTCCCGTACCACCGCCTCCTCCCGGTAGGGCTCCAGCCGCTGCTGGAGGTCCTCCAGATACTCGGCGCCCCGGTTGGAGCGCAGGGTGGCGAGGAGTTCGACCGCCTTGGTGCCCGTACCGCACGCCTCCTCGATCTCCCGCCGCTGCACCTGGGCGCTGGCCAGCAGGACGTACCCGATGGCCCGCCTGCGGGCCCGGCTGCTCGGGTGGCGGGCCAGGGACTCCTCGGCGTACCGCGCCGCCGCGTCGGCCTGTCCCAGGTCCCGGTGGCAGTGCGCCAACTCGTCGGCGAGGTAGGCCTCGTCGAAGTGGGCGATCCAGGCCGGGTCGTCCCCGGAGTCCCGGTCGGCGGCCTCCAGCGCGGCCACCGCCCGGCCCGCCGCGTCCTGGGCCGCCCGCGCGTCGCCGAGCAGGGCGTGCCCGCGGGCCTCCGCGGCGTGGAACATCGACTCCGCGCGCGGTGTGACGCGCCCCCGTGCCCCCTCCTGCGCCGCGCGCGCCAACTGCGCGATCTCCCGCGGGTTTCCGAGCTGCGCGGCGAGGTGGCTCATCGACGCGGCGAGCACATAGCCGCCGTAACCGCGGTCGCCGGCCGCCTGGGCGAGCCGCAGCGCCTGGATGTAGTAGCGCTGGGCGAGGCCGGGCTGGCCGGTGTCGACGGCCATGTACCCGGCCAGTTCGGTCAGCCGGGCGACCGCCGCGAACAGGTCCCGGCCGACCGCCTCCCGGTAGGAGCCGGCGAGCAGCCCGGAGACGACGCTGTTGAGGTAGTGCACGACGACCGGGCGCACGTGCCCGCTGCCGTACTGGTGGTCCAGGTCGACCAGCGCCTGTGTCATCGCCCGCACCGCCGCCACGTCGGACTGGCCCACCCGGGGCCCGGCCGCGCGCGCCACCTGCGCGTCGGGCGCCGAGATCAGCCAGTCCCGGCTGGGCTCGACCAGCGCGGACGCCGCGACGGAGGAGCCGGACAGGAAGTCCCGCCGCCCCACGTCGCTGCGCCACAGCTCGCAGACCTGCTCGATGGCTCCCAGTACCGTCGGCGAGAACTGGAGGCCGACGCCGGACGCGAGGTTCTTGCCGTTGGCCATGCCGATCTCGTCGATCGTGACCGTCCGGCCGAGTTTGCGTCCCAGCGCTTCCGCGATGATCGCCGGTGCCCGGCCGCGCGGCTGCTGTCCGCGCAGCCAGCGGGCCACCGACGTCTTGTCGTACCGCAGGTCGAGACCGTGCTCGGCGCCACACATGTTGACCCGGCGGGCGAGCCCCGCGTTGGAGCAGCCCGCTTCCTGGATGAGCGCCTGCAGCCGTTCGTTCGGCTGCCGCGCGACGAGAGGCCTTGCGGCCATGGCGTACCCCCTGCTTCATGGCTCGGGTGCCTGCCCGTGCACCGAGTTGACGTGACTTCCGCGGCCGACCGAAAGGAACCGGCCGTGGAGATCAGTGCCCCGCTGACATGCGGAAAATGCGAGGCTTGCGAGGTTTGCCGGGTAAACGGCCGTCGCCGTGTCCCCCTGCCCCTGGCTACCCAACTCCCGCCGGGGATCCTCGCGCGCGCCCCCGGAGGTGCACCCATGCGCCCCGACCGCGGAGCCGGTGCTCCTCCCCCGCGCGCGCACCGGCCGTAACCCGCGGTGGGCACGGGAGTTGAGATCCACGTGGAAGAGACGATCCCCGGCACCGAGACCGCACAGATTCCCCAGCAGCGCGGCGCATCCCTGCTGGAAGCCGCCGTTCGCTACGCCGAGGAGCGCCACTGGGACGTGTTCCCCGGCACCTGGCTGGAAGCCGTCGACGGGGAGCAACGCTGCTCCTGTGCGGACCCGGCGTGCGCCGTCCCCGGCGCGCACCCGGCGCGCGCGGACTGGGCGGGCCAGGCGACCGGCAGCGCGACCGTGGCCCGCCGGCTGTGGCAGAAGCAGCCGGCGGCGTCGATCCTGCTGCCGACCGGGCGCGCGTTCGACGCGATCGACGTGCCGGAGACGGCCGGGTTCCTCGCGCTGGCCCGCATGGAACGGATGCGGCTGACGCTGGGGCCGGTCACGTTGGCCCCGGACCGGCGGATGCGGTTCTTCGTCCTGCCGGGGGCCGCCGTGAAGGTGCCGGAGCTGGTCAGGAGCCTGGGCTGGTCGCCGGTGACGCTGGATCTGACGGCACTGGGCGAAGGGGAGTGGGTGGCGGCGCCGCCCACGCGGTACGGGACGCGGGGGGCCGTGCAGTGGGCGTGCCCGCCGACCCGGACCAATCGGTGGCTGCCGGACGTGGCGGAACTGCTGCCGCCGCTCGCCTACGCGTGCGGGCGGGAACGGTAGCGCTGCTCGTCCGCCGGGCGCGGTCGTCCGGCGCGTGCGGGTTCACCGCGGTCTCTTTCGCGGCGCTCGTCCCGCCGTAGGGTTCGGGGTATGACCTCAGCCGTACGCGTACAAGGGCTCTGGAAGCGGTTCGGACAGCAGGTGGCTGTCGGGGGGATCGATCTCGACCTGCCCGCCGGGAAGTTCATCGGGCTGGTCGGGCCGAACGGGGCCGGGAAGACCACCACCTTGTCGATGGTGACCGGGCTGCTCAGGCCGGACCAGGGGACGGTCGAGGTGGTCGGGCACGACGTCTGGCGCGATCCGGTGGAGGTGAAGGCCCGGATCGGCGTACTGCCGGAGGGACTGCGGCTGTTCGAGCGGCTGTCGGGCCGGGAACTGCTCGGCTACACCGGGCGGTTGCGGGGGCTGCCCGGCGGCGAGGTGGACAAGCGGGCCACCCAGCTCCTCGACGTCCTCGACCTGGCCGGGGCCCAGCACAAGCTGGTGGTCGACTACTCGACCGGGATGCGCAAGAAGATCGGGCTGGCCGCCGCGCTGCTGCACAACCCCGAAGTGCTGTTCCTGGACGAGCCGTTCGAGGGCGTCGACCCGGTGTCGGCGCAGACCATCCGGGGCGTCCTGGAGCGGTACACCGCCTCCGGCGCCACCGTCGTCTTCTCCTCCCACGTCATGGAGCTGGTCGAGTCGCTGTGCGACTGGGTGGCCGTGCTGGCCGCCGGGCGCATCCGGGCCACCGGGCCGCTCGCCGAGGTGCGCGGACAGGCGCCCTCGTTGCAGCGGGCGTTCCTGGAACTGGTCGGCGCGGGCGGCCGGGACGCGGGGAGCGACCTGGACTGGCTGGGCGGCGGTTCCCGGTGAGCGCCGAGCCCGCGTCGGCCGCCACCCCCGCCGTGCCCCCCGCCGCTGTCCCGTCCGCTGCGTCCGCCACGTCCGTCACGTCCGTCTTCGTGCGGCTGAAGCTGTCGCTGCTGCGCAACGGGCTGCGGCAGTCCGCCGGCCGGCGGGCCGCCTACGTCGCCTCGGCCGTCGTCGTGCTGCTCCTCGCCGCGCTCCAGCTCATCGGCCTGATCGCGCTGCGCGGGCACGCCCACGCGGACGCGCTGGTCGTCCTGCTGACGGCGGTGCTGGCGGTCGGCTGGGCGGTGATGCCGCTGTTCTGGCCCGGCGGCGACGAGACCCTGGACCCGACCCGGCTGGTGATGCTGCCGCTGCGGCCCCGGCCGCTGGTACGGGCCCTGCTGACGGCCTCGCTGGTGGGCATCGGGCCGCTGTTCACGCTGTGCCTGACGGCCGGTTCGGTGATCGCGCTGGCGCACGGCTGGGCGGCGTACGCCGTCGGGGTCGTCGGCGCGGTGCTCGCGCTGCTGGTGTGCGTGGCGCTCGCCCGCGCCGTCGCCGCCGCCAACGTACGGCTGCTGACCAGCCGCAAGGGGCGGGACCTCGCGGTGCTCAGCGGGCTGGTCGTCGCGGTCGGGGCGCAGGTCGTCAACTTCGGCGCGCAGCGGCTCGGTTCGTCCGGACTCGCGGAACTCGCGCCCGTCTCCGACGTGCTGAGCTGGGTGCCGCCCGCCTCGGCGGTCGGGGCGGTGCGGGCGGCGAGCGAGGGGGCGTACGGGACGGCGCTGGCGCGGCTCGCGCTGTGCGCGGCGCTGCTGGCACTGCTGCTGGCGGTGTGGGCGCGGCACCTGACCCGGCTGATGACCACGCCCGACGGGTCGACCCTCCCGTCCGGCGGTACGACGCGCGAGCGCGGGTCCGCCGGGTCGGCGCGGCTGCTGCCCGCGGGGCGCACGGGCACCGTCATGGAACGCAGCCTGCGGTACGTGTGGCGCGACCCCAAGACCAAGGCGGCCTGGGTGACCTCCCTGGCGATCGGCCTGATCGTGCCGGTCTTCAACGCCCTGCAGGGCAGCGGCTCGCTCTACTTCGCCTGCTTCGCCGCCGGGATGCTCGGCCTCCAGATGTTCAACCAGTTCGGGCAGGACACCTCCGCCTTCTGGATGGTCGCGATGACCATCTCCTCGCCCCGGGACGCCTACGTCGAGCTGCGCGCGCGGACCTTCGCCCTGCTGCTGATCAGCCTGCCGTACGCCACTCTCGTCACCGTCCTGACCACGGCGCTGCTCGACGACTGGGCGCGGCTGCCGCAGGCCCTGGGCCTGTCCCTGGCGCTGCTCGGCGCGATGCTGGCGGCCGGTGCCTGGGCCTCGGCGCGCTTTCCGTACTCCATTCCGCAGGAGGGCTACAAGAACGTGGTCCCCGGTCAGGCCGGGCTCGCCTGGGTCTCGATCTTCGGTGGGATGGTGGCCGCCGCCCTGCTGTGCGCGCCCGTCATCGCGCTGACGGTGTGGCTGAGCGTCAGCGCGGGCGGGGACGCGTGGACGTGGGTGGTGCTGCCGGTGGGGGCGGTGTACGGGGCCGTGCTGGTCGTGCTGGGGCTGAGGTTCGCGGCGCCGCTGACGGCCGGGCGGCTGCCGGAGATCCTGACGGCCGTCAGCAAGGGGTGAGGCCGCGCGGCCGGCCCGCTCAGTCCTGGAGGCTGTCGAGGAACGGTTCGACGACCGCGCGCCAGGCCTCCGGCTGGTCGTAGTGGACCAGGTGGCCGGCGTCGGCGACCTCCGCGTACCGGCCCCGCGGCAGCACCCGGACCATCTCCTGCGCCTCGGCACGGCCCAGCTCGCCGTCGAGGCCGCGGACGACCAGGGTGGGGCAGCCGACCTGGGCCAGCTCGTCCCAGTGGGCGTCGTGGATCCAGGTCTCGCGGGAGCTGAGCATCTGCTCAGGATCGAAGACCGGGCGCCAGCCGTCCGCCGACTCCGCCATCACCTCGGCGTAGTAGGCGCCGCGGGCCGGGTTCGGCCGGTCCGTCCAGGGGTCGTCCTCGCCGAACCACGTGCGTACGTCGGCGAGCGTGGCGAAGGGGACCGGCCAGGACCGGAACCACTGGGTCCACTCCTGCTGCGAGGCGGCGCCCAGCGCGGACGCCCGCATGTCGCAGATGACCAGGCCGCGGACCAGGTCGGGGTGTTTGGCGGCGAACTGCCAGGCGGTCAGCGCGCCCATGGCGTGGCCGATCAGGACGGCCGGGGCGAGGCCGAGCTGGTCGAGCGCGGCGCCGACGTCCTCGACGTACGCCTCGCGGGTGAAGGACGCCTGCGGGGGCTTCTCGCTGCGGCCGTGGCCGCGCTGGTCGAGGGCGACGGCGCGGTGGCGCCCGGAGAGCCAGCGGGCGGTGGCCGCCCAGTGCGAGGCGCGGCCCATCAGGCCGTGCAGCAGCAGGACCCCCGGGGCGGCCGGGCCGGGCGCCGGGTCGGTCTTGGGTGGGTCGCCGAACTCCCAGGCCGCGAGGCGTACGCCGCCCGCCCCGGTCACGTCGATACGCCGCGCCATGGTCCTGGCACCCCCAAGATCCGCTCGGACCTGATCTGCCTGCCGTGCTGGTCGTACTCGTCCTGCGTGTCCTGCGTGTGCTGCCGCCGCAGGGTATCGAATGGTTATTCGAAAAAACCGTCCTGCCGGGCAATACCCCTCGTTCGAGTGACACCCTCCGGGGATTGGCCGCCGCTGTCGAGGGGAGATCTTCAGCGGGAGGCGGACCGCTCGGGGAAAACGGTCCGAGGGGATGACCCTGAGAGCTCGGGGCTCCGGGTCAGCACAGGGGAGGGCAGGCCCCGGCGCCGCACGGCGCCGGGGCCCTCTGTCGTCTGCGCGGCACGTCCTCCCCCTCTCCGAACCGCGACTGCCCCTCGCGGCCCCGAGCCTTCGTCATATGCCTCAGCGACAGCCTCGCACGCCAACCGCGAGGACGCTGCCGTTCGGCCGGACCGAATTCGGCATTCGACGGGATGGAAACCCCGGCGCAACATCGGCGCCGGTCACTGCGGCGCGCCGAGCGGCGCGCTGCGCCGGGTCAGCGCTTGGCGCCGGGTCAGCGCTTGGCGACGAAGACGTGGGAGGCGACCTCCGACTCCAGCTCGGCCGCCTCGCCGCCGCTGCCCACCAGCACGCCGCCCGCGGACTCCGTCACGCTCACCACCGAACCGGGCTGCACGCCCGCCCGGCGCAGCGTGTACATCAGCTGGGCGTCCGTCTGGATGGGCTCGCCGATGCGGCGCACGATCACCGACTTGCCCTCGGCGCCCGGTTCCAGGTCGGAGAGCGCCACCAGGCCGGCGTCGAGGAACGGGTCGGCGACGTCCGTCTCGCCCAGCTCCTCCAGGCCCGGGATCGGGTTGCCGTAGGGCGACTCGGTGGGGTGGCGCAGCAGCTCCAGGACGCGGCGCTCCACGGCCTCGCTCATCACGTGCTCCCAGCGGCACGCCTCGGCGTGCACCTGCTCCCACTCCAGACCGATCACGTCGACGAGCAGGCACTCCGCGAGCCGGTGCTTGCGCATCACGCGGGTGGCGAGCTTGCGGCCCTCGTCGGTCAGCTCCAGGTGCCGGTCGCTGGCGACGGAGACCAGGCCGTCGCGCTCCATCCGCGCCACCGTCTGGCTGACCGTCGGACCGCTCTGGTCGAGCCGCTCCGCGATCCGGGCGCGCATGGGGACCACACCTTCCTCCTCCAGCTCGAGGATGGTGCGGAGATACATCTCCGTGGTGTCGATCAGTCCGGACATACGTGCCCCTTGATGAGATCTTCCGGAGGCTCGACGGCTCTCCGGCGCGTGCGCTGGCCCTGCCATCAATTCTGACGCATACCGCTGACAACCGTGCCGCGCCGAGGAGAAGGGCCGAACGGGGTATCGAGCGTACCGCCCGGGCCCTTGCCCGCGTGTCCTCCGTGTTGACACCGCGCTGGTCCGGACCGCACCGTGAGGCGCTGCACCGTACGTCACAGCGCGCCGCACCGCGCCACTGCCACACCGAAGGCCACACCGAAGGCCACAGCGAAGGGGCTCCGCATGAGCGACCGCAAGCCGGCCGGCCAGTTCCTCGACGCGGCGGTCGATCTGCTGCACCGGGTCCGGGACGAGGAGGGAGCGGCCGTGGAGGCGGCGGGCACGCTGCTCGCGGACACCGTGGAGCGGGGCGGCCGGCTGTTCGCCTTCGGCGCGGGGCACTCGTCGCTGGCCGCGCAGGACGTCGTCTACCGGGCCGGCGGTCTGGCCCTGATGAACCTGCTGACGGTGCCGGGCGTCGTGGGCGTCGACGTGCGGCCCGCCACGCTGGGCTCCGCCCTGGAGCGCGTGGACGGCCTCGCCCGGGCCGTGCTGGACTCCTCGCCGCTGCGGGAGGGCGACGCCCTGGTGATCGTCTCGCTGTCGGGGCGCAACGCGCTGCCCGTGGAGATGGCCCTGCACGCCCGCGCGCGGGGCATCCGCGTCATCGGCGTGACCTCGGTCGCGTACGCCACCGGCACCCGGCCCCGGCACCGCTCGGGCACCTTTCTGAAGGACCACTGCGACGTCGTGCTCGACTCCAAGATCGCCGTCGGGGACGCGGAGCTGACCCTGGACACCGTCCCTGCGCCGTTCGCCCCCGCGTCCACGGTGGTCACGGCCGCGCTCATGCAGGCCCTGCTGGCCACGACGGCCGCCGTCCTCGCCGACCGCGGCGTCGAACCGCCGCTGCTGCGCTCGGGCAACGTGGACGGCGGCCACGACTGGAACGACCGGATCCTGGAGCGGTACGGGGACCGCATCTTCTACCACCACTGAACCGGCGTCTTCCCCCACCGCTGAACCGGCGGCGGGCCGGTCACCGGGCCTGCCGGTCTACTGGTCCCGCTCCCCCACCGCCCCGGCCAGGTCCAGCGTCGCGGCGATGCGCAGGGACACGTCCTCCGCGTGGGCCACGTCGGACCGTTCGAAGGCGCCGCGGCCGGTGCTCCGCAGGAACGTCACGACACCGAGCGTGCGCCCGCGGCTGCGCAGCACCGCGCACAGGGCGTGCACCGTGCCCTCCGGCCACTGGCGGGCCCGCGCCCACGCGCGCGCCCGGTCGCCGGACATCGTGCCGGCGCTCGCCCGCACCGGACCGGCCCGCCGCACGCACTGCACCGCCGGATGCCCCTGGTCGTAGCGGACCGGCAGCCCCGCCGCACCGCCGCGCACGCTCGGCCCCGGCGTGCCGGAGGGGGTGGCCGCGAACCGGACCAGCCGGACCGGCTCCGCCGACTCCGTGCCGGTGAGCGGGGCGCCCGCCACCCGATCGACGAGCGCGTGGTCGGCGAACCCGGCCAGCGCGAAGTCCAGGTGGACGGTGGCCGCCTCGGCCGGGTCCTCGCACTCGGCCGCCGCCCGCGCCGCCCGGTGCAGCTGGTTGGTGCGGAACCTGAGCAGCGACGCCTCCTGCTCGGCCTGCCGCGACTCGGTGACGTCCTGGAACAGCCAGCCCACGCCGAGCGGCACCGGCTCC
Organism: Streptomyces sp. NPDC016677; assembly: GCF_055562815.1. Classification (NCBI taxonomy): domain Bacteria; kingdom Bacillati; phylum Actinomycetota; class Actinomycetes; order Kitasatosporales; family Streptomycetaceae; genus Streptomyces; species Streptomyces sp. NPDC016677. Next base: position 320,705 of record NZ_JBVHEO010000006.1, read on the forward strand.
TCCGCCAGCGGCGACGCCAGCCGCAGGAACCCGCTGCTCCAGCACCGCCGCCGCTCCCCGTCCGGGGTGCGCACGCTCACCCACAGCTCGGCGGGCGCGGGCGGCGCGCCCTGGGCCAGGACGTGGGTCAGCGCGCTCTCCAGTTCCTCGACGCCCTGGGCGATCAGATCGCCCAGCGGCCGGCCCAGTACGGACGTACGCCCCGTGCCGAAGGCCCGCGCGGCGTGCGCGTTGACGACGGCCGGGCGCAGGTCCGCGTCGACCAGCACCACACCCCAGCTCGCGTCCTCGAACAGGGCCTCGCTCAGCGCGATCGACCGCTCCAGGTCGATCTGGGTGTGCACCTCGCTGAAGGCGCAGTACAGCCCGGCGGGCTCGCCGTCCGGGCCGCGTACGGCCGCGGACTGGGTGCGCACCAGCACCCGTCCGCCGTCCTTGGTCAGCAGCGCGAACTCGTGCACCTGCCGGCCCGGCGCGCGCATCGCCGCCAGCAGCCGGCCCTCGGTCTCCTCGGCGTCCGCGCTGCGCACGGCCCACCCGGCGAAGCCCTTGCGGCCCACCGCCTCGGCCGCCGTCCAGCCGAGGATGCGCTCGGCCTCACGGTTCCAGTGGGTGACGACGCCGTCCGCGTCGAACGCGCACAGCGCCGCGTCCATCCCGTCCAGCAGGGCGGCCAGCAGGTCCGCGCCCTCCCGCTCGGGCGGCTCGGGCCCGTCCGGCCCCAGCTCGTCGGTGGCCCCACTGTGCCGGGAAGCACTCACCCGAACCCCCCTGCAGGCTGTGTCGGTACTGGCCTCTTACTGGCCTTCATTCAAGTCGGTACTGGCCTTCATTCAACTCGAACGTGACCCAGGGCACACCTGGTTCTCGCAATAATGCAGGAATCGTTGCACGCCGGAAATCCGTCCCGCCCTGTCTCCCGCGTCACAGGAACGCGTCACAGGAACGCGTCACAGGAAAATGGGTTGAGCGCCTGCCGGACGCTTCCTAATGTGTGGTGCACACGAGAGAGGAGGTGGTTCGGCAGATGTATGGAAACCGGACGCGTGAGGTGGCTGCGGGCTAGCGGCCCGTCACCACACCCAGTGCGGTGCCGGACCAGCGCGTGAGTCGAGCGCGCAGCCGGCCCAATCTCCAGCAGTCACCCGACCCGCGAGTCGCCGGTACGTCCGGCCGGCTCCTCCACGGAGGAACCCGACTCGCGGGTCGTCTGCGTGTACGGGGCCCCCACCGGTGCTACAGCGACTCGTAGCCCTCGATCTCGCGGGGGTCGCGGGGGCCGGGGCCGGTGTAGCGGGCGGAGGGGCGGACCAGGCGGCCGGTGCGCTTCTGCTCCAGGATGTGGGCCGACCAGCCGGCCGTGCGGGCGCAGGTGAACATGGACGTGAACATGTGCGCCGGGACCTCGGCGAAGTCCAGGACGATGGCCGCCCAGAACTCGACGTTGGTGGCCAGTACGCGGTCCGGGCGGCGGGCGTGGAGTTCGGCGAGGGCCGCCTTCTCCAGGGCCTCGGCGACCTCGAAGCGCGGGGCGCCCAGTTCGCGGGCGGTGCGGCGCAGGACGCGGGCGCGCGGGTCCTCGGCGCGGTAGACGCGGTGGCCGAAGCCCATCAGGCGTTCGCCCTGGTCCAGGGCCCGCTTGACGTACGCCTCGGCGTCGCCGGTGCGCTCGATCTCCTCGATCATGCCGAGGACCCGGGAGGGGGCACCGCCGTGCAGCGGGCCCGACATGGCGCCGACGGCTCCGGAGAGGGCGGCGGCCACGTCGGCGCCGGTGGAGGCGATGACGCGGGCGGTGAAGGTGGAGGCGTTCACGCCGTGCTCGGCGGCGGAGGTCCAGTAGGCGTCGACGGCGGCGACGTGCTTGGGGTCGGGCTCGCCGCGCCAGCGGATCATGAAGCGTTCGACGACCGACCGCGCCTTGTCGATCTCACGCTGCGGGACCATCGGCAGGCCCTGGCCGCGGGCCGACTGGGCGACGTAGGACAGGGCCATCACGGCGGCGCGGGCGAGGTCGGCGCGGGCCTGCTCGGCGTCGATGTCGAGGAGGGGTTCGAGGCCCCAGACCGGCGCCAGCATGGCGAGCGCGGACTGCACGTCGACCCTGATGTCGCCGGAGTGGACCGGGATGGGGAAGGGCTCGGCGGGCGGCAGGCCGGGATTGAAGGCGCCGTCGACGAGCAGGCCCCAGACGTTGCCGAAGGAGACGCGCCCGACCAGGTCCTCGATGTCGACGCCGCGGTAGCGCAGGGCGCCGCCCTCCTTGTCGGGCTCGGCGATCTCCGTCTCGAACGCGACGATTCCCTCAAGCCCGGGTACGAAGTCGGACATCAGGCGGCTCCTCGTGATCGTGGTCCTGGTGGGGTGAGGGGCGTTCGCCGCCCCGTGGAATCCGCGGTCGTCGTCCCCGGCTCGCGGTCCCCGGCGGCCACCCCTGTGATGCCCCGTACGCGGCACGATATCCCTGAGTGCCACCTCCGGGGAGGGCTTGCGGCACTGGGTGCCACGGCGTGACGAAGGACACCGTGCGGCCGTACCGATACGGCAAGATGACAACGTGACCGACGCACACGCCGCCGCGCTGGATCTCGCCTCGATGCGCCAGCAGTACCGGGCCGAGGGGCTCGGGGAGACCGAGCTGGCCGCCACGCCCGTGGAACAGTTCGCCCGCTGGTTCCAGCAGGCGGCGACGGACGGCGGCCTCTTCGAGCCGAACGCCATGGTCGTCTCGACGGCCGACGCCGAGGGTCGGCCCAGCTCCCGCACGGTGCTGCTGAAGCACTTCGACGAGCGGGGCTTCGTCTTCTACACCAACTACGGCTCGCGCAAGGCCCGTGACCTGGCGGCCAACCCGTACGTCTCGCTGCTCTTCCCCTGGCACCCGATGGCCCGGCAGGTGATCGTCACGGGTACGGCGGCCCGGACCGGGCGGGACGAGACGGCCGCGTACTTCCGGACCCGGCCGCACGGCTCGCAGCTCGGGGCGTGGGCCAGCACCCAGTCGGCGGTGGTCGGCTCCCGGGCCGCGCTCGACGCCGCCTACGCCGAGCTGGCCGCCCGGTACCCGGAGGGCGAGCAGGTGCCGGTGCCGCCGCACTGGGGCGGGTTCCGGGTGGTGCCGCGGACGGTGGAGTTCTGGCAGGGCCGGGAGAACCGGCTGCACGACCGGCTCCGGTACGTCGCCGCCGGGGACGGCGGGGACGGCGGGGACGGCGGGGGCTGGCGGGTGGAGCGGCTCGGTCCGTGACGGCGCTCAGGCCGTGGCGGGCGGTGCCGGGTCCAGCGCCGCGTCCAGCAGGGCCCCCCACTGCGCGACCACCCGCTCCCGGCGGGCCGTGTCGTCCGTGAGGAGGTTGGCGAGGCCCAGGCCGCGGGCCATGTCGAGCAGGCCCTGGACGGTCTCCCGGACGCCGGGGCGGGTCTCGTCGGCGGCCAGGAGGCCGACGGCGATGCGGTGGGCCTCGCGGCCGACGCGTGCCTCCAGTTCGGTGACCCGGCCGCGCAGCTGCTCCTCGTTGGAGGCGGCGACCCAGAGGTGGAGGGCGGCGCGGAAGAGGGGGCCGGTGTAGAGGCCGACGAGGGCGGCGACCACGGCACGGCGGTCTCCGGCGCCCTCCGGGAAGAGGGCGCGCAGGGCGAGGGAGCGTTCCTCGGCGACGTACTCGACGGCGGCGGTGAACAGGTCCTCGCGGGTGGGGAAGTGGTGCTGTGCGGCACCGCGGGAGACACCGGCGCGCAGCGCGACGACCGAGACCGTGGAGCCCGCCCAGCCGTGTTCGGCGAGGCAGGCCACGGCGGCGGCCAGCAGCCGCTGCCGGGTGGCCCGGCTGCGGTCCTGCTTCGGGGCGCGGTCCGGTGCGGGGGCGCGGTTCTGTTCCGGGGCAGGGTCGGGGCCGGTCGTGGTCACAGCACCCATGCGGGATCCCGTCGTTCGAGGAAGGCCGTCATCCCCTCCCGGGCGTCGGCGGCGGTGAACAGCCGTGCCGTCAGCGCGGCGAGCGCGTCGGCGTCCCGGTCGAAGGTCTCCAGCACCCTAGCCGTGAGCAGCCGTTTGGTCTCGGCCAGGGCCCCCGGCGCGGCCTTGCGCAGCCCGTCGAGGACCGGTTCCAGTACGGCGTCCACGTCGTCGCCCGCCGCCGTGAGCAGGCCGACGCGGGCGGCCTCGGCGGCGTCGAAGCGTTCGCCGGTGAGACAGTAACGGGCGAGCGCGCGGGGGTCGGTGCGGGGCAGCAGCGGCAGGGATATGAGGGCGGGGGCCACGCCGACGCGGACCTCCGTGAAGGCGTACGTCGACGTGGTGGACCCGGCGGCGATGTCGCAGGCGGCGAGCAGGCCGAGGCCGCCCGCGCGGACGTGGCCGGTGACCCGGGCGACGACCGGCTTGGGCAGCTCCACGAGCTGCCGGAGCAGGCCGGTCAGGGCCTTCGGGTCGGGCGGGTCGCGCAGGTCGGCGCCGGCGCTGAAGGCGGTGCCGGTGTGGGTGAGGACGACGGCCCGGACGCCGGGGTCCTCGCCGCAGGCGGTCAGGGCGGCGGACAGTTCCGCCACCAGCGCGGCGGACAGGGCGTTGCGGCGGTGCGGCGCGTCCAGGGCGAGGGTCCGCACGCCCCGGGCGCAGGGGTGGACGGTCAGGGTCACGGGCGGTCCCTCGGCTCTCGGCGCCGGATCTCACCGCCGGCGGCGGCACGGGGCACGCCGTCGCGGAAGGCGACCCGGCGGTGGAAGCGGTCCAGGTGTGCGCGGGTGAGGGGGGACACGGTGCCTCCAGGGACGGCGGTCCGGCTAGTACGACTTGGGCAGGCCCAGGGTCTGGTGGGAGACGTAGTTGAGGATCATTTCGCGGCTGACCGGGGCGATCCGGGAGACGCGGGCGGCGGTGACCAGGGAGGCGAGGCCGTACTCGCGGGTGAGGCCGTTGCCGCCGAGGGTGTGCACGGCCTGGTCGACGGCCTTCACACACGCCTCCCCGGCGGCGTACTTGGCCATGTTGGCGGCCTCGCCCGCGCCCGTGTCGTCGCCGGCGTCGTAGAGGTGGGCCGCCTTCCCCATCATCAGCCGGGCCAGTTCGAGGTCGATGTGGGCCTGGGCGAGAGGGTGGGCGATGGCCTGGTGGGCGCCGATGGGGGCGTTCCAGACGGTGCGTTGACGGGCGTACTCGACGGCGCGGGTCAGGGCGTAGCGGCCCATGCCGATGCCGAACGCGGCGGTCATGACGCGTTCGGGGTTGAGGCCGGCGAAGAGCTGGAGGAGGCCGGCGTCCTCGTCGCCGACGAGCGCGTCGGCGGGCAGGCGTACGTCGTCGAGGGTCAGCTCGAACTGCTTCTCGACGGCGTGCAGTTCCATGTCGATCCGGCGGCGCTCGAAGCCGGGGGTGTCCCTCGGGACGATGAACAGGCAGGGCTTGAGCCTGCCGGTGCGGCCCTCTTTCGACGACACGGTCTCGGTGCGGCCGACTATGAGGGTGGCGTCGGCGATGTCGACGCCTGAGACGAAGACCTTCCGGCCGGTGAGGACCCAGTCCCCGCCGTCCTTGCGGGCCGTGGTGGTGATGCGGTGGCTGTTGGAACCGGCGTCGGGTTCGGTGATGCCGAAGGCCATGGTGCGGGTGCCGTCGGCGAGGCCGGGGAGCCAGCGTTGTTTCTGGGCGTCCGTGCCGAAGCGGGCGATGACGGTGCCGCAGATGGCCGGGGAGACGACGAGCATGAGCAACGGGCAGCCCGCCGCGCCGAGTTCCTCCAGGACGATCGACAGTTCCGCGATGCCGCCACCGCCTCCTCCGTAGGCTTCGGGGAGGTTGACGCCCAGGTAGCCGAGTCTGCCGGCCTCTTGCCAGAGGGACTCGCGGTCGTGGTCGCGGCCGTGGCGTTCGCCGAGGGTCGCCACGGCTTGGCGGAGGGCTTTGTGTTCGTCGGATTCGAGGAGGACGGGGGGCATCTGTGCTCCTTCGGGTGCGGGTTTCGTGGTGGTTGCTCGCGCTCACGCGGCGGAGCCGCATGACTGACGCAGTCCCGCGCCTCTTCAGGGCGCCTCCACTACCGCCAGCAGAGAACCCACCGTCACCTGTTGTCCCGTCACGGCGTGCAGGGACGTCAGGGTGCCGGTGGCCGGGGCGGTGACGCGGTGTTCCATCTTCATGGCCTCCAGCCAGAGGAGGGGCTGGCCCGCCTCGACCGGGGAGCCTTCGGCCAGGCCCTCCGCGACGCGGACCACCGTGCCCGGCATGGGGGCCAGGAGGGAGCCGGGAGCATGTTCGGGCTCCGGGGCGGGGAAGCGGGGGAGGGCGGTGAGGCGGGTGGCGTTGACGTGGACCTCGTCGCCGTAGGACGCCACCTCGAAGCGGCGCCGTACGCCGTCCGTTTCGAGGACGACGAGGCGGGGGTCGGTGTGGACGACCCGGACGCCGTCGGCTTCCGGGCCGGTACGGGTGTGGCGGTAGTGGACCTCGTGTTCCTCGCCTTCGACGGCGTACCGCTTCACCTGGTCCTGGGAGGGCAGGTTGCGCCAGGCGCCGCCGAAGCGGGAGCGGCCCGAGGCGTCCGCGAGGGCGGCGGCGAGGGGGGCGAGGGGGTCGGGGGCGGGGGTGGTGAGGGCGGGGAGGTGCCGGTCGTAGAAGGCCGTGGTCACACGGGCGGACGTGAAGTCGTCGTGGCGCAGGGAGCGGGCGAGGAGGTCGCGGTTGGTGAGGGGACCGTGGATCACGGAGCGTTCCAGGGCGTCGGCCAGGCGGCGGACCGCCTCCGCTCGGGTGGGGGCGTGGGCGATCACCTTGGCGAGCAGCGGGTCGTAGTGGACGGTGATGTCGTCGCCGTCGCTGTAGCCGGTGTCCAGGCGGATGGTGCCGGGGACGGCGAGGCGGTGCAGGCGGCCGGTCCGCGGGGCCCAGTCGGCGGCCGGGTCCTCGGCGTACAGGCGGGCCTCGACGGCGTGGCCGCGCGGGCGCGGGGGCTCGGGGGCGAGGGCGTGGCCCTCCGCGACGCGGAGCTGGAGGGCGACCAGGTCGAGGCCGAAGACGGCCTCGGTGACGGGGTGTTCGACCTGGAGGCGGGTGTTCATCTCCAGGAAGTGCGCCCGGCCGTCGGGGGCGACGAGGAACTCGACGGTGCCGGCGCCCACGTAGCCGACGGCACGGGCGGCGCGCACCGACCGCTCGTACAGCTCGCGGGTCAGGGCGTCGGTGAGGCCCGGCGCCGGGGCCTCCTCGATCACCTTCTGGTGGCGGCGCTGGAGGGAGCAGTCGCGGGTGCCGAGCGTCCACACCGTGCCGTGGGTGTCGGCGAGGAGCTGCACCTCGACGTGGCGGCCCTGTTCGACGTACGGCTCGACGAAGACCTCGCCGTCCCCGAAGGCGCTCGCCGCCTCGGCGCGGGCGGCGGTCAGGGCGGCGTCGAGGCCGGCCAGGCTCCGGACGATCCGCATGCCGCGTCCGCCGCCGCCGGCCGCCGCCTTCACCAGCACCGGCAGGTCGGCCTCGGTGACCTCGCCGAGGGGCTCGACGCCCATCAGTCGCTTGGCGCGGGTCTTGGACGCCATCGCCTCGATGGCGTCGGGGGGCGGGCCGATCCAGGTCAGGCCGGCGTCGGTGACGGCGCGGGCGAAGGCGGCGTTCTCGGAGAGGAAGCCGTAGCCGGGGTGGACGGCGTCGGCGCCGGCGGCGAGCGCGGCCTTCACGATCAGGTCGCCGCGCAGATAGGTGTCGGCCGACGCCGTCCCCGGCAGCCGTACCGCCGCGTCGGCCAGCCGGGTGTGGAGGGCCCCCTCGTCGGCGTCGGAGTGGACGGCGACCGTGCGGACGCCGGCCTCGCGGCAGGTGCGGAAGATCCGGCAGGCGATCTCGCCGCGGTTGGCGGCCAGTAGCGAGGTGATCATGTGGCTCCTCACATCCGGAAGACGCCGAAGCCGCCGCGCGCGCCCTCGTAGGGGGCGGTGTGGATCGCGGACAGGCACAGGCCGAGGACGGTGCGGGTGTCGCGCGGGTCGATGACCCCGTCGTCGTAGAGCCGCCCGGACAGGAACATCGGCAGCGACTCGGACTCGATCTGCCGCTCCACCATGACGCGCAGCGCCGCGTCGCCGTCCTCGTCGTACGGCTGTCCCTTCGCGGCGGCCGACTGGCGGGCGACGAGGGAGAGCACGCCGGCGAGCTGCTGCGGGCCCATGACGGCGGACTTGGCGCTGGGCCAGGCGAACAGGAAGCGGGGGTCGTAGGCGCGGCCGCACATGCCGTAGTGGCCGGCGCCGTAGGAGGCGCCTAGGAGGACGGACAGGTGCGGGACGCGGGAGTTGGCGACCGCGTTGATCATCATGGCGCCGTGCTTGATGATGCCGCCCTGCTCGTACTCCTCGCCGACCATGTAGCCGGTGGTGTTGTGGAGGAAGAGGAGCGGGATGTCACGCTGGTTGGCGAGCTGGATGAACTGGGCGGCCTTCTGCGACTCCGCCGAGAACAGGACCCCTCGCGCGTTGGCGAGGATGCCGAGGGGATAGCCGTGCAGGGTGGCCCAGCCGGTGGTCAGGCTGGTCCCGTACAGCTCTTTGAACTCGTCGAAGTCGGAGCCGTCGACGATCCGGGCGATCACCTCGCGCGGGTCGAAGGGGGTGCGCAGGTCGGCGGGGACGATGCCGAGGAGTTCCTCCGGGTCGTACTTCGGCGGCTCGGCCGGTCCCGGGTCGGGGTGGGCCTTGCGGTGGCCGAGGCGGGCGACGACCCGGCGGGCCCGGCGCAGGGCGTCGGGTTCGTCGACGGCGAAGTGGTCGGCGAGTCCGGAGACGCGGGCGTGCATCTCGGCGCCGCCCAGGGACTCGTCGTCGCTCTCCTCGCCGGTGGCCATCTTGACCAGGGGCGGGCCGCCGAGGAAGACCTTGGCCCGCTCCTTGACCATGATCACGTGGTCGGACATGCCGGGGATGTACGCGCCCCCGGCCGTGGAGTTGCCGAACACGACGGCGACGGTGGGGATGCCGGCCGCCGACAGCCGGGTGAGGTCGCGGAAGACCGCGCCGCCGGGGATGAAGACCTCCTTCTGGGAGGGGAGGTCGGCGCCGCCCGACTCGACCAGGCTGATACAGGGCAGCCGGTTGGCCAGGGCGATGTCGTTGGCGCGCAGGGCCTTCTTCAGCGACCAGGGGTTGGAGGCGCCGCCGCGCACGGTCGGGTCGTTGGCGGTGATCAGGCACTCCACGCCCTCGACCGTGCCGATGCCGGTGACGAGGGAGGCGCCGAGGGCGTACTCGCTGCCCCACGCCGCCAGCGGGGACAGTTCCAGGAAGGGGGTGTCGGGGTCGAGGAGGAGTTCGACGCGCTCGCGGGCGAGGAGTCTGCCGCGTGCGCGGTGCCGTGCGACGTACTTCTCGCCGCCGCCCGCGAGGGTTTTGGCGTGCTCGGCGTCCAGTTCGGCCAGCTTGGCGAGCATGGTCTCGCGGTTCGCGCGGTGGTCGGGGCCGGTGGTGTCGAGGGCGGATTCGAGGACCGTCACAGCAGGACCTCCGGGATGTCCAGGTGCCGGGCGCGCAGCCATTCGCCGAGCGCCTTGGCCTGCGGGTCGAAGCGGGCCCGCGCGGCGGCGCCCTCGCCGAGGAGGCCTTCGACGACGAAGTTCAGGGCGCGCAGGCCGGGGAGTGTGTGCCGGGTGACCGGCAGGTCGCGGGCCTCGGGGATCAGCTCGCGGAACCGGTCGGCGGTCAGCTCGTGCGCGAGCCACCGCCAGGCGCCGTCGGAGCGGACCCAGACGCCGACGTTGGCGTCGCCGCCCTTGTCGCCGCTGCGGGCGCCGGCGATCCGGCCGAGGGGCGCGTTCCTGACCGGGCCGGGCGGCAGGGGTTCGGGCAGCGGCGGCTCCGGTACGCCGGTGAGGGCGGCGGTGTGCGGGGGCGGCGGTACGGGGACGCGGCGTCCGTCGGGGAGGACGGCGACGTGGCCGACGGCGCCCTGGGGGACGTACGCGTCCTCGAAGACGCCGTACGGGTCGCCCTTCCCGGGCGGTGCCAGGAGGTGGAAGCCGGGGTAGCCGGCGAGGGCCAGCTCCACCGCCGCCCCGCTGAGCGCCCGTCCGACGGCGCGCTGGTCGGCGTCGCGGGCGACGAGCCGCAGCAGGGCGCTCGCCGTCTCCTCGGTCGGGGCGTCGGGCCGGTCGGTGCGCACCAGGTCCCAGCGGACGTCGGCGACCTTGCCGAGGGCGGGTTCCAGCTGTTCTCGGACGAGGGCCGCCTTGGCCTCGATGTCGAGGCCGGTGAGGACGAAGACGACCTCGCCCCGGAAGCCGCCCAGGCGGTTCACGCCGACCTTGAGCGCGGGCGGCGGGGGCTCGCCGCGTACGCCCGTGATCCGGACCCGGTCGGGGCCGTCCGGCGTCAGGGTCACGGTGTCCAGTCGGGCGGTGACGTCCGGCCCGGCGTACCGGGCGCCGCCCGTCTCGTACAGGAGCTGGGCGGTGACCGTGCCGGTGTCGACGAAGCCGCCGGTGCCGGGGTGCTTGGTGACGACGGACGAGCCGTCGGCGTGGAGTTCGGCGAGCGGGAAGCCGGGGCGGCGGACGTCGCCGTCCCGGAAGAAGGCGTAGTTGCCGCCGGTCGCCTGCGCCCCGCACTCCAGTACGTGCCCGGCGACGACCGCCCCCGCGAGCCGGTCGTACTCCGCCGGTCCCCAGCCGAAGTGCGCGGCGGCGGGCCCGGTGACCAGGGCGGCGTCGGTGACCCGGCCAGTGACGACCACGTCGGCGCCGGCCCGCAGGCACGCGGCGATGCCGAAGCCGCCGAGGTAGGCGTGGGCGGCCAGCGCGCCGGGGTGGCCGGCGGTGAGGTCGTCGCCCTCGACGTGCGCGACCCGCACCGGGATGCCGAGCCGGCCGGCCAGTTCCCGTACGGCGTCGGCGAGTCCGGCCGGGTTGAGTCCGCCGGCGTTGGTGACGACCTTGACGCCCCGTTCACGGGCGAGGCCGAGGCACTCCTCCAGTTGCCGCGGGAAGGTGCGGGCGTAGCCGGCGCCGGGGTCCTTCAGCCGGTCCCGGGCCAGGATCAGCATGGTCAGTTCGGCGAGGTAGTCGCCGGTCAGGACGTCCAGCGGGCCGTCGGTGAGCATCTCGCGCATCGCGTCGAAGCGGTCGCCGTAGAAGCCGGAGGCGTTGCCGATCCGCAGGGCGGTCACCGGGCGTCCCCCTTCGGCGGGCGTCCCGCTCCCGGCGGTCCGGCGAACGCCTGGGCGAGATCCAGCCAGCGGTCGGCGTCCGGGCCCTCGGCGCGCAGGGCCAGGTCGGCGCGGTGGGCGCGCTGGGTGACCAGCAGGCAGAAGTCGAGGGCGGGGCCGGTGACGCGCTGGGCGGCGCCCTCGGGGCCGTAGGTCCACCGCTCGCCGGAGGGGGCCCGCAGTTCGACGCGGAACGCGTCGGCGGGGGCGGGGAGCCCGTGGACGCCGTGGGCGAAGTCGCGGGTGCGGACCCCGAGGAAGGCGATGTGCCGGATCCGGTCGGTGGGGGTGTGCGGGACGCCGAGCGCGTCGCGGACGTCCAGGCCGTGCGCCCAGGTCTCCATCAGACGGGCGGTGGCCAGGGAGGCGGCCGACATGGGCGGCCCGTACCAGGGGAAACGGGCGCCGGGCGGGGCCGCGCGCAGGGCGCGGTCGAGGGCGGCGCGTCCGTCGCGCCAGCGGGTGAGCAGTTCGGCGGGCGGGAGGCGGGCGCCGTCCGCCGCCCCGTCGTCCACGAAGGAGCCGGGTGCGGCGAGCGCCTTGTCGACCAGGGGCCGGAACGCCTCCGGGTCGGTCACCGCGAGGCGGGCGGAGTGGTCCGTCCAGGCGAGGTGGGCGATCTGGTGGGCGATGGTCCAGCCGGGGGCGGGGGTGGCGAGGGCCCACTGCGCGGGGGCCGACTCGGCTACCAGGCAGTCGAGTTCGGCGCTTTCGGCGCGTAGGTCGTCGAGGACGGGCGTCGGGTCGGCCATGCCAGAGGAGCATGGCAGCGGCGCCACAAACAAGCAAGCATGCTTGCTTTGATTGTCGGCAGGCCCGCGCCACCCGGACGGGTCAGTCGCGGTTCGCCTCGGAGTCGCTGTACGGGAACGGACCGGTGGCGCCGCCTCCCGCCCTGCGCCGGCCCGCCCGCTGGTACGCGTCGTAGATGCCGCTGCCGGCGGAGGCGGGGTTGGAGACCACCAGCCCTCGGGGCAGCCCCTGCCCGGTCACGGCCTGCCACACCTCGGCCGCGAAGCTGGTGCAGTTGTAGCGCAGGAAGTTGTAGGGCTCGTTGGACCGCCGGTGGGCGACCATGTACCCGCGGACGACATTCTCCAGCGGAACGCGTTCGGAGATCTTGTCGGTGTACCTGACGTGCGGTTCGGGGCAGCGGATCATGCCGGGCACGCTCTGCACCGGCCCGGCGCCGGCCTCCGGGTAGAAGCCGAACGAGGTGCGCTTTCCCCTGCCGGTCTCCACCTGGATCCAGACGTGCCCCACCTCGAACTCGCGGTAGAACCCCGGACTGGTCCAGGGCTGGCCGCGGTCGGCCTTGACCGTGACCTTGTACGAGTCCTCCTCGCCGTCGGCCACGCTCTTCCTGAGGAAGGTGCGCAGCGGGGCGATCAGTTCGTTCATGGGCAGGTCGGGGACGCCGGACATGCCAGGGCCGCCGGAGATCCGCCTTTCGAGGCCCACGGCGGCACGCGCGTCCCGGGCCGCCTCGCGCGCGGACTCGACGGCGGTCCCGACAGCCCAGCCATGGGTGGCGAACTGCTCCTCAAGCACCCTCGCGTACGTGGAGCGGAACGTGTGCTCGAACTCCACCGCTTCCCTCGACCGCGGTACGACCTCGATGGTGCTCACCTCGTGAGCGGCCCATGCCGCCGCGTTGTGCAGGAACTGCGTGACGGCGTCCACTTCCTGGGCTGTCGCTCCCGGTGCCGGTCCGCAGATACGGAACGCGATGTTCCACGCGGCCGCGTGGGCCGTCTGGGCGGGTGACGTCGCGGGCGGTGACACCTGCCGGGGCGTCGAGGCGGGCCGGGCGGCCCGCGGGCCCGGCGGGCGGCTCCGGCCCCGCTCGGAACCGGACTGGTCGGACAGGTCGGCGTCGTACCCGGCGTTCATCTTGACCGGGTCGTAGCGCAGCATGCGCTGCACCGGCCACGCGCCGGTGCCGCGCCGGCGCTGGACCTGGGGCTGGGGCTGGGACTGAGGTGGGGACTGGTGCTGGTGCTGGTGCTGGGCCCAGGAGTGCCCCGTCTGCCGGAGCATCTGGACGACCGCCGCGTTGCCCGCGGCGCCCTGCTGGGCCAGCAGGGCCCGTGCGGGCGTCGCGGCGCCGGGAGCCGGCGCTCCCACGGGCGGGCGGGCGGCGGAACGGCCGGGCTCGGCGCCGTCGCGGCGGGTGGTGGTCTCGTGGACGCGCATCGCAACCTTCGAGGTCGGCAATTTCGTGGTCGCCACCACCCCCGCGTGAGCCGCGGTGGCGGAACGGCCGGTATACGCGCTGAAACGAGCGTTTTCCGGAACCGGTTCACCCCGCGGTGGACCGGCCCGCCACCGGGAACCGGCCGCGCCCCGGCCTCGACGTGCCGGGCGGCGTCAGACCTCCGGGACCGGGGGTCTGCCCCGGCTCACCTGGGTGCGTACCGCGCCCAGGCTCGCGGCGATGACGAGGGCGATCGCGGCCGCCTCCGTGGCGGACAGGGCCTGGCCGAGGACGAGGAAACCGGCCCCGGCCGCGAGGGCGGGCTCCAGGCTCATGAGGATCGCGAAGGTGGAGGCGGGCAGGCGGCGCAGGGCGAGCAGTTCCAGGGTGTAGGGGAGGACGGAGGAGAGCAGCGCCACCGCCGCGCCCAGGCTCAGCGTCACCGGGTCGGCCAGTTTCGCGCCCGACTCGGCGATGCCCATCGGCAGGAAGAGCAGCGCGCCCACCGCCATCGCCAGCGCCAGCCCGTCGGCCTGCGGGAAGCGGCGGCCGGTACGGGCACTGAACACGATGTACGCCGCCCACATGACGCCCGCCCCCAGCGCGAACGCGGCCCCCGCCGGGTCGAGGCCGTCGAAGCCCCCGCCGCCGAGCAGGAACACCCCGGCGAGGGCCAGCCCGGCCCAGAGCAGGTTGACCACCCGGCGCGAGGCCAGCACGGAGAGGGCGAGCGGGCCGAGGACCTCCAGGGTGACGGCCGGGCCGAGCGGGATACGGGCGACCGCCTGGTAGAAGAGGCCGTTCATGCCGGCCATGGTGGCCCCGAAGACGATCACCGTGCCCCAGTCGGCGCGGGAGTGGCCGCGCAGCCGGGGCCGGCAGACCAGGAGCAGCACCACGGCGGCGACGGCCAGCCGCAGCGTGACGATGCCGAGCGCGCCGGCCCTCGGCATCAGGGTCACCGCCAGCGCGCCGCCGAACTGCACCGACAGCCCGCCGGCGAGGACCAGGCCGACCGGTCCGAGGGCGCCCCGGCGGCCGGGGGCTCCCCCGGTCGAGGGCGCGCCGCCTGTCGCGGGGGCGGCCTGGGTCGGTATGCCGGGCTCGGCGCTGGGGGTGTTCACGGGGGCTCCGGGGACGGTGGTGGCGGGTGATGACGGTGACGGCGACCGGCGGAGGCGACGGACGGACGTGCGTCCATCTCACTGTACTGCGCGGTACAGGGCGCTGGACTCGGTCAGCCGTGCGGCCCCGCCATGCAACTGTCCTGGGCCGGGTACGCGGCTGTCAACGCGCGCCCGGCGCGCGGACCGGCCCCCCGCGCCGGGTAGCGTTCCCGGCCCGTCCACCCCTCTCCCGACCCTCTTCCGACCCTCTTCCGACCCTCTTCCGCCCCTCTCCCGACCCTCTTCCACCCCCCTTCCGTTCCCCTTCCGTTCCCGTTCGTCCCGGAGGCCCCGTGAGCCGACTCCTCGCCCGACTCTGGCGCGCCCTGCGCCCTGTGCAGAGCCGCCTGGTGTGGTTGCTGAACCCGAAGTTCGTGGTCGGTGTGACCGGCGTCGTGCGCGACGGCGAGGGGCGGGTGCTGCTGCTCCGGCACCGGATGTGGCCGCCCGGCCGCCAGTGGGGCCTGCCGAGCGGTTTCGCGCACAAGGGCGAGGACTTCCGGCGGACCGTGGTCCGCGAGGTCAAGGAGGAGACCGGCCTCGACGTGGAGGCGGGCCGGCTGGTCATGCTGAACAGCGGCTTCCGCACCCGACTGGAGGTGGCCTACGAGGCCCGGCTGCTCGGCGGCGAGCTGCACATCGACCCGTTCGAGATCCTGGAGGCCCGCTGGTGCCGGCCCGACGAGCTGCCGGAGGACATCCAGCCGGTGTGCCGTCCGCTGGTCCGGGGCGAGACCAGCTGCTGAGCCGGGCGGGGCGCCCGCGCTCCCTGTTCCGGCCAGGGTGAGGTGGCACGGCGGAAAGCAGGTGACAGAAGCGTTCCGGGTGTCATCACGTCGCTCAAGTGAGCGGGTCGATGACACCCCTGGCCGTAGTGTCCTCGCTTTCTGCCTGACCCAGTCCCTCCGCCAGCACCTCCGCCAGATGGCGGCCCCGCGTCCCGGCCAGTTGTTCCAGCTGCGTGCGGCAGGAGTAGCCGTCCGCCAGGACCACCGCCCCGTCCGGTGCCTCGCGCACCGCGGGCAGCAGGCGGTCCCGCGCGCACGCCACCGACACCTCGTAGTGGCCCGCCTCGAAGCCGAAGTTGCCGGCCAGCCCGCAGCAGCCGCCGGCCGGCTCGCCGGTGAGGCCCGCGGCGGCGCGCAGCCGGCGGTCGGCCGTGTCGCCGAGGACGGCGTGCTGGTGGCAGTGGGTCTGGCCGGTGACCGGGCGGTTCAGGGCGGGCGGGGTCCAGTCGGGGGCGTGGCGTTCCAGCGCCTCGGCGAAGGTGAGGACGCGGCCGGCGAGGGCGGCGGCACGCGGATCGTCGTTCAGCAGCTCGGGCAGGTCGGCGCGCAGGGCCGCCGCGCAGCTCGGCTCCAGGACGACGACCGGGGCGGCCGTCGCGAGCACCGGTTCCATCAGGTCGAGGGTGCGGCGCAGGACCGCGCGGGCCCGGTCGAGCTGCCCGGTGGAGACGTACGTCAGTCCGCAGCAGACCCGGCCGCGCCGGGCCGTGAGCAGGGCCGCGGGCGACCGGGTCCGGCCGTCGCCGGCCGCCCCGCGCCCCGGCCGCAGCGTCGGCGGCAGCGCCACCCGCAGCCCCGCCGCCTCCAGGACGCGTACGGCCGCCCGTCCCACGGACGGTGACAGGTGCTCGGTGAACGTGTCGGGCCAGAGCACGACCAGGTCACCGCCGTCGCCCGGGGGCCGTCGCCGCCCGCGCCACCACCGGCTGAACGTCTGACCGGCCAGTCGCGGGATCTCCCGCTCGGCCGCGATACCGCCCAGCCGCTTGGCGACCGCGGCCACCGGGCGCACGGCGGCGAGCGCGTTGACGGCGGCCGCGCCCCGGGTACGGGAGACCCAGCGCAGCCACACCGGCAGCCACCCCATCGTGTAGTGGGCGGCGGGGCGGCGCCGGCCCGCGTAGTGGTGGTGCAGGAACTCCGCCTTGTACGTGGCCATGTCCACCCCGACCGGGCAGTCCGAGCGGCAGCCCTTGCAGGACAGGCACAGGTCGAGGGCGTCGCGGACCTCCATGGAGCGCCAGCCGTCGGTGATCACCTCGCCGGCGAGCATCTCGTGCAGCAGCCGGGCCCGGCCGCGCGTCGAGTGCTCCTCCTCGCCGGTCGCCCGGAACGACGGGCACATCACGGACGCGCCCGCCGCCACCGTCGTACGGCACTTGGCGACCCCGACGCAGCGCCGGACCGCCGCCGTGAAGTCGCCGCCGTCGGCCGGGTAGCCGAAGGCGACGTCGACCGGCTCGCGCGGCAGGACGGCGAAGCGGAGGTCCGCGTCGAGGGGGGCCGGGCGCACCAGCATGCCGGGGTTGAGCAGGCCGTCCGGGTCCCAGACGGCCTTGGCCCGCTCGAAGAGGGCGACCGTCCCGGCGCCGTACATGCGCGGCAGCAGTTCCGCGCGGGCCTGCCCGTCGCCGTGCTCGCCCGACAGCGAACCGCCGTGCGCCACCACCAGGTCGGCCAACTCCTCGGAGAAGCGCCGGAAGCGGGCGACGCCGGCGTCCGTCAGCAGGTCGAAGTCGATCCGGACGTGGATGCAGCCGTCCCCGAAGTGCCCGTACGGCGTGCCGCGCAGCCCGTGGGACGCCAGCAGCGCCCTGAAGTCGCGCAGGTAGGCGCCCAGCCGGGCGGGCGGCACCGCGCAGTCCTCCCAGCCGGGCCAGGCCTCGGTGCCGTCCGGCATCCTGGTCGCCGTACCGGACGCGTCCTCCCGTACCCGCCACAGCGCCCGTTGCCCGGCCGGGTCGGTCACCACGCGGGCGTCCACGACGTCGGCGGCCCGGACCACCGCCTCGGCCCGCGCGCGGGCCTCGGCCGGGGTGGCGCCGCCGGTCTCCACGAACAGCCACGCCCCGCCCCTGGGCAGTCCGGCCGGGTCCGGCACCAGGTCGGCGGCCATCCCCTCCACCGTCAGCGGCCCCAGCGGCAGCAGGCCGGCCGCCGCCTCGGCCGCCGCGCCCTCGTCGCCGTACCCGAGTACCGCCAGGGCCCGCGCGGGCGGCGCCTCGACCAGCCGGACGACCGCCTCGGTCAGCACGCCCAGCGTGCCCTCGGAGCCGCAGAAGGAGCGGGCGACGTCCGCGCCGCGCTCCGGCAGCAGGGCGTCCAGGGCGTAGCCGGAGATACGGCGGGGCAGGTCGGGGAAGCCGGTGCGCAGCCGCGCCGACTCGCGCTCCACCAGCGCGCGCAGGCCGGCGGGCGCCCCGGCCCACTCCGGTCCGGGCCGCAGCCGTTCGCCGCGCGCGGTGAGGACCGACAGCCCGGCGACGTTGTCGGCGGTCGTCCCCCAGGCCACCGAGTGCGAGCCGCAGGAGTTGTTGCCGATCATGCCGCCGAGCGTGCACCGGCTGTGGGTGGAGGGGTCGGGGCCGAAGCGCAGGCCGTGCGGGGCGGCGGCCTCCTGGAGCCGGTCCAGGACGAGGCCGGGCTGTACGACGGCCGTACGGGCCCCGGGGTCGAGGGAGAGCAGCCGGTTCATGTGCCGGGTGAAGTCCAGGACCACGCCGGTCCCGGTCGCCTGGCCCGCGATCGACGTGCCGCCGCCGCGCGCCACGACCGGCACGCCCCGGGTCCGGCACACCTCCAGTACGGCCGCCACGTCGTCGGCGTCGCGCGGGGCGACCACGCCCAGCGGGACCCGGCGGTAGTTGGAGGCGTCCATGGTGGTCAGGGCCCGGGCGGTCGCGTCGAAGGAGACCTCGCCGCGCACGGCCGCCCGCAGCGCGCTGCGCACCCCGGGCCCGGCTTCCGCTGCATCCGTCATGCCCTCAGCATGCCCGGCCGGGCGGAGGACGGCTTCGCGCCACCGGGGGCGGGGCGTTGACGCCCGGCATGTTTGCCGTAGTTGTTCCTGTGATCTGATGCTAAGAACGTGACACTAATGTGCCCAACGCGATCACGGAGTCTCTTATAGTGACCGTCAGGTAGCCGAAGGTGTTGTCCGGCACCGGAGAAGACTGCCGAAAACAGACCACGAAACCCCCTCACTTCCCCCACGGAACGCCCCCGACGACACCACCTGAGGAACCATCCCGCAGGCCGCCGCCCCGCCCGGTGAACGCCCGCGGACCCGACCGAGGAACCGACTGATGACCTCCCCCCCGTCTCCCGGCGAACGCCCCGCCATATCCAGTCTCCTGCCCGCCTTCCTGGTCACCGCGGTGGCGGCCGGGCTCGCGGTGACCGCGGCGGTCGTCGCCGCCCCCGAGAGCGCGCGGGTCCCGCTCGCGCTGGGCGGCGGCGGGGCCGGCCTGCTGCTGAGCGTGGCGGTCACCGTGGCCGTGTACGGCGTCCGGGCGGCCCGAGCGGCCCGCCGCCGGCTGGAGTCCGTCAACCAGGAGATGGGGCGGCTGCTCCAGGAGCGCGTCCGGACCGCCGAGGAGGGCCGCCAGGAACGCGCCCGGCTCAGCGGCGAACTGGACCGGGAGCGCACCCGGCTGACGGCCGAACTGGCCCAGGAACGCGCCCGCGCGACGGCGGAACTGGCCCAGGAGCGCACCCGCCTCACCGAGGAGCACGCCGCCGAACACGCCCGGCTCACCGAGGAGCACGCCGCCGAACACGCCCGGCTCACCGAGGAGCACGCCGCCGAACGCGCCCGGCTCACCGGGGAGTACGAGGCGGACCGGGACCGGCTCGTCGAGGAGCACACCGCGGAACGGGCCCGGCTGACCGGGGAGATCGCCCGGCTCACCAAGAAGCTCCGCGAGTCCGAGGCCCGCCGCACCGCCGCGGTCTCGGCCACCGCCAACGTCGCCGGACGCCTCCAGGCGCTGGCCACCGCCACCCTCGCCGACCTGCGCGCGATGGAGGAACGCCACGCCGACGAGGACGTACTCGCCGACCTCCTCCAGCTCGACCACCGCACCGCCCAGGCCGGACGGCTCGCCGACTCCGTCGCCGTCCTCGCGGGGGCCCGCTCGGGGCGCCGCTGGGCCCGGCCGATCGGCATGGAGTCCATCCTGCGCGGCGCGATGGGCCGGATCAGCGGCTACCAGCGGGTCCGCGTCCACTCCACCAGCGAGACCGCGGTCGCCGGACACGCCGCCGAGGGCGTGATGCACGCGCTGGCCGAGATCCTGGACAACGCCGCCAACTTCTCCCCGCCGACGGCGGAGGTCCACGTCTACGTCGAGGAGGTCCCGGCCGGCGCCATCGTGTCCGTCGAGGACAGCGGTCTCGTCATGGGCGACGTCCAGCTGCGCCGCGCCGAACGCGCAGTGTCCGGCAAGACCGCCGGGCTGGGCGGCCTGACCGGCACCCGGCTGGGACTCACCGTGGTGGGGCGGCTGGCCCAGCGGTACGGCCTGAAGGTGTCGTTCCGTCCGTCGGCCCGGGGCGGCACGGGCGTGCTGATGCTGATCCCGCAGGACCTGCTGGTCCCGGCGGACGGTGCGACGGGCGCCCTGCCCGCTCCCGCCGCGGGCGGCACCGGGGCGGGAGCGGCGACAGCGGCCCTCCCGCGGCAGGGTTCGGCGGCCCCGTCCGCCCGGACGGCTCCGGCCGACGGCGCCGAGACGGCCGAGACGGCTGACGCGACCGGCACGGCCGGCACCGCGTCCGCGGCCCCCCGGCTCCCGCAGCGCCACGGTTCCTCCCCGGCGGCCCGCCCCGGCCAGGACGCCGGGAGGCGGCACACCACGGCCACCGACGGTACGACCGGCCCGGACGCCAGGGACCACAAGGACGCCAGGGACCACGAGGACGCCAGGAACCACAAGGACGCCAGGAACCACGAGGACGCCAGGAACCACCAAGGCGCCGGGGACCACCAAAGCGCCAGGGACCACCGGGACACCACGGAGCGCCCGGCGCACTCCGACTCCGCCGCCCTCTTCTCGTCCCCCGCCCTCTCCTCCGCACCGGCCCCGGAAGAGTCCACGCTCCCGCACGGACTCCCCCGCCGCCGCCGCGGACGCACCCTCGCCGAAGCCGAACGCGCGCACGCGGCGCAGCACTCCGCCACGCCGCCCGCCCCTCCGACCCGCGAGGAGTCGATGGCCCGCGTAGCCCGCTTCAGCAGCTTCCGCCAGGCCGTACGCGGCACCCCGGCCCCGGCCGCCCCTGCGGCCCCGGCCACCTCGACCACCCCACCCGCCGACCCCGCCGACACCCCCGACGCCCCGGAGGACACGGCGGCCCCCGGCACCCCTTCCCACCCGTAATTCCCACCCGGAAGGCGACACCACGCTCATGACCGGCACGACGACCGCCGACGACAAGCTCACGTGGCTGATTGAGGGCCTGCTCCAGCGCACCCCCGGCACGCGGCACGCCCTCGTGCTCTCCCGGGACGGCCTCAAACTGTGCCGCACCCCGGAGCTGACCGCGGACCAGGCCGACCAGCTCGCCGCGATCGCGGCCGGCATCCAGTCCCTGTCGCACGGCGCGTCCGTGGAGTTCGGCGACGGCACCGGCGGCGTCCGGTCGGCGATGGCCGAGTTCTACGGCGGGGTGCTGTTCATCGTCGAGGCCGGCGAGGGCGCCCACTTGGCCGTGGTCACCGCCGAGGACGCGGACGCCGGGCTCGTCGGCCACAACATGAGCGAACTCGTCGAGCAACTCGGCGAGCACCTGACCGCCCGGCCCCGCACGTCATGACGCAGCCCGGCGGCAGGCCCGGCCGGGACGACGCTCCCGACCGCCTCTACACCCTCACCGGCGGGCGCAGCCGTACGGGCTCGGACAACCCGTTCGACCTGGTCACGCTCGTCGTCGCCGAGTGCGACCCGGTCCCCGGTATGCAGTCGGAGCACGCCGCGATCCTGCGGATGACCGAGCGTCCGACGGCGGTCGTGGAGATCGCCGCCGAACTGCGGCTGCCCGTCGGCATCACCAAGATCCTGCTGACCGACCTCCTGGACACCGGACGCGTCAGCGCCCGCCACCCCCGTCAGGAAGCCCTACCCGATCCCGAAATCCTGGAGCAGGTGCTCGTTGGACTCCGCAACCTCTAGAGCGAGCGCGCCGCTCGGCGCCGCCGCCGACAACGGCCTCAAGATCGTGATCGTGGGCGGCTTCGGTGTCGGCAAGACGACCCTGGTCCGCTCGGTCAGCGAGATCCGGCCCCTCAACACCGAGGAGACGATGACGCAGGCCGGCGCCTCCGTCGACGACCTGACCGGGGTGCACGGCAAGACGACCACCACGGTCGCCTTCGACTTCGGCCGCATCACGCTCGACGCGCGCAACGTCCTGTACTTGTTCGGCGCCCCGGGGCAGGAACGTTTCTGGTTCCTCTGGGACCGCCTCTTCTACGGCACGCTGGGCGCCGTCGTCCTGGTCGACACCCGGCGCATCGACGACTCCTGGTACGCCATCGACCGCCTGGAGCGCAGCGGCACGCCGTTCGTCGTCGCCCTGAACGACTTCGGCGGCCCCGACTTCGCCCCGGCCCAGATCCGCGAGGCCCTGGACCTGGACCCGCACGTCCCGCTGCTGCGCTGCGACGCGCGCTCCCGCGAGTCGGCCAAGGAAATCCTGATCACCCTGGTGGAACACGTCTACGCCCGCTACGCCAAGACCGCCGCCACCGCCCCCGCACAACCCGCACGACCCACACAGGAGCTGGTGTGAGCCCCCTCCCCCTTCGCGGACCCGGATCCCACGAGGAACCGGCCGAGCTGTACCGGGCGATGCGGCGCAAGCACGGTCCCGTGGCCCCGGTGGTCCTGGACGGCGGCATCCCCGCCTGGCTGGTGATCGGCTACCGCGAGCTGCACCAGGTCACCGGCGACCCGGACCTGTTCAGCCGGGACTCCGAGCTGTGGAACCAGTGGGACAACGTCCCCGACGACTGGCCGCTGCGCCCGGTCATCAACCGCGGCCAGCCCTCCATCCTCTACACGGTCGGCGAACGCCACCGCCGCCGCTCGGCCATGCTGAGCGACGCGCTGGACGGCGTGGACCCGGCGGTCCTGCGCGCCGACTCCGAGCGCTTCGCGGACGAGCTGATCGACGCCTTCTGCACCCGCGGCACCGCCGACCTGATCAACGAGTACGCCATGCTGCTCCCGGTCCGCGTCCTGGCGCACCTCTACGGCTGGTCGGACCACGAGGGCCTGGCCCTGGTCACGTCGATGACCGACATGATCAACGCGGGCGACCGGGCGCTGGCGGGCCAGAAGCACCTGCACGACTCCTGCCGGGCCCTGGTCGCCGAACGCCTGGCGGACCCCGCCGACGACGTGGTCTCCCGCATGATCGCCGGCCGGTCGGACTTCACCGACGAGGAGATCGTCCAGGACCTGATGATCCTGATGTCGGCGGGCCACCAGCCCACCGCCGACTGGATCGGCACCTCGCTGCACCTGATGCTGACCGACCACCGCTTCGCCGCCTCCATGTTCGGCGGACGCAGCAGCGTCTCGGAAGCGATGAACGAGGTGCTGTGGGAGCAGACCCCCACCCAGAACATGCCGGGCCGCTACGCCGCCCGCGACACCCACCTGGGCGGACGCCGTATCAACGCCGGTGACCTGCTGATCCTCGGCCTCCAGGGGGCCAACTCCGACCCCCAGGTCCGTACCGACGCGGCGTCCCTGACCGGCGGCAACAACGCGCACTTCTCCTTCAGCCACGGGGAGCACCGCTGCCCGTTCCCGGCACAGGAGATCTCCGAGGTGATCGCCCGCACCGGCATCGAGGTGGTCCTGGACCGGCTCCCCGACATCGACCTGACGGTCCCGGCCTCGTCCCTGCGCCGCCGCGAGTCCCCGTGGCTGCGCGGACTGACGGACCTCCCGGTGAAGTTCGCCCCGACGCCCCCGCTGGGAGGCGCCCTCGGGTGACCGTCTCACCCGACGGACGACGTTTCGCCCAGGTTTCCCGCACCGGATACCCTCGGCCACGTGGCTGAGATCCGGATTCCTTCTGACATCAAGCCCGCGGACGGACGTTTCGGCGCGGGTCCCTCCAAGGTGCGGACAGAGGCGCTGCACGCCCTCGCCGCCACCGGCACCTCCCTCATGGGCACCTCCCACCGCCAGGCCCCGGTGAAGAACCTGGTCGGCAAGGTCCGCGAGGGCATCGGCGACCTGTTCGGCCTCCCCGAGGGCTACGAGGTCGTCCTCGGCAACGGCGGCTCCACCGCGTTCTGGGACATCGCGACCCACGGCCTGATCGAGAACAAGTCGCAGCACCTGACCTTCGGCGAGTTCAGCTCCAAGTTCGCCAAGGCGGCCAAGCTGGCCCCGTGGCTGGCGGACCCGACGGTCGTCTCCTCCGACCCCGGTACGCACCCGTCCCCCCGGGCCGAGTCCGGCGTCGACGTCTACGCGTACACCCACAACGAGACGTCGACCGGCGTGGCCATGCCCATCCAGCGCGTCCCCGGCGCCGACGCCGGCTCCCTCGTGCTGGTCGACGCCACCTCCGGCGCCGGCGGCCTCCCGGTGGACATCGCGGAGACCGACGTCTACTACTTCGCCCCGCAGAAGTCCTTCGCCTCCGACGGCGGCCTGTGGATCGGCGTCTTCTCCCCGGCCGCGATCGAACGCGCCGAGCGCGTCCACGCGTCCGGCCGCCACATCCCGGAGTTCTTCAGCCTCCCCACGGCCATCGACAACTCCCGCAAGAACCAGACGTACAACACCCCGGCCCTGGCCACCCTGTTCCTGCTGAACGAGCAGGTGGAGTGGCTGAACGGCCAGGGCGGCCTGGCCTGGTCCACGTCCCGTACGAAGGACTCCTCGACCCGCCTCTACTCCTGGGCCGACGAGTCGAAGTACGCGACCCCGTTCGTCTCGGACCCGGCCCAGCGCTCCCAGGTCATCGGCACGATCGACTTCTCCGACGACATCGACGCGGCGGCCGTCGCCAAGGCCCTGCGCGCCAACGGCATCGTCGACACGGAGCCGTACCGCAAGCTGGGCCGCAACCAGCTGCGCGTCGCGATGTTCCCGGCGATCGACCCGGCGGACGTCGAGGCCCTGACGAAGTGCGTCGACTACGTCATCGAGAAGCTCTGACTGCTCGGCGTACACCGCTCGAAAGGGCGCCCGGCAGAGCAGCACGCCGGGCGCCCTTTCGGCACCTATGCTGCTGAAGACACTGTTCCGGCCGGTGCAGGGACCGACCGGCCGCATCGCCCGGGAGGACGGATGCTCACACGGCTAGAGGTCGACGGGTTCAAGAACCTCCTGGACCTGACGGTCGAGCTGGGCCCGTTCACCTGCATCGCGGGCGAGAACGGCACGGGCAAGTCGAACGTCTTCGACGCCATCCAGTTCCTGAGCCTGCTCGCCGACCGGCCGCTGATGGAGGCGGCCCAGGAGGTCCGGGGCACTCACGGTGAACGGCACGGCGACGCCCGGGACCTGTTCTGGAACGGGTACGACGACGGCACGCACCGCATGCGGTTCGCGGCGGAGATGCTGGTACCGCCGCAAGAGGTCGAGGACGACTTCGGCCGCCCTGCCCGGCCGACGACATCGTTCCTGCGCTACGAACTCGAACTCGGCTACGAGCCCCCCAAGGGCGCCGAGAAGATCGGTCGGCTGTCCCTGGTGCACGAGAGTCTGCGGCACATCAAACAGGGGGACGCGCGGTCACGTCTGCGTTTCCCGCACTCCAAGGCGCGGTTCCGAGACGCGGTGGTCACCGGCCGGCGTTCGGGCGTCTCGTACATCTCGACCACGGTGGAGGGCGCCGAGTCGGTGATCCGCATCCACCAGGACGGCGGAAGCCGGGGCCAGCCCCGGCCGGCCGCCGCCTCCCGGGCCCGTGCCACCGTCGTGTCGACGGTCAACACGAGCGACGACCCGACCATCCTGGCCGTCCGCCGCGAGATGCAGTCCTGGCGCCGACTCGCCCTCGAACCGTCCGCGCTGCGCAGCTCGGACGCCTACACCGGGCCCCGGTCGATGGGGCCTGACGGACTGCACCTGCCCGGCACCCTGTTCCGCATCGCGCTGCGCACATCACCCGAGGACCCCGCCCGACTCTACTCACAGGTGGCCGGCCGTCTGTCGGATCTGTCCGGCCTTCAGGTACGCACGCTCGACGTGCAGGAGGACGACGTACGGGAACTGCTCACCATCCGGCTGCACGAAATCAGCGGGATGGTGCTGCCCGCCCGGAGCCTGTCCGAGGGAACGTTGCGGTTCCTGGCCCTGTGCGTCCTGCTGGAGGACCCTGAGATCCGAGGTCTGGTGTGCATGGAGGAACCGGAGAACGGCATTCATCCCGCGAACCTCTCAGCGATGGTGGAGCTCGTACGGGACCTAGCGGTCGACCCGCAGGAAACTCCGGGCGACGAGAACCCTTTCCGTCAGGTTCTCATCAACACCCACTCACCTGGTGTCGTCCAACTCGTCGACGCCCAGGACCTGCTGTTCGCAGACACCTCCGCCCATCGGACGGCCGACGGCCAGGTGACCCGGCGCCTGCGGCTGCGCCCCTTGGCCGGGACCTGGCGGGCGTCGGAGGCGGCCGGCGACTACGTCACCAAGCTGGACATCCTCCCTTACCTGGAGGCTCCGCCGGACGCGCAGCTCACCCTGGAGCTGGATGGACGTGCGGCATGACGGTGCGGGTGCTGTTCCTGAGCGAGGGCAGCAGCGACCAGGGACTGGTGGCCCATGTGGAGGGCATCGCGGCCGACCAGGGCGTGCCGGTCACAGTGAGCGCGCCTGACCTGCGCTGGCTGCGGCTGCCCGCAGGGCACTCCGTCGCCGACAAGCTCCGCACCACCAGGGACCTCGACGGCCACTACGATCTGGCGGTCATCCAGCGCGACGCGGACAACGGCCCGCCGGAGGTCCGCAGGACAGAGATCGCGGAGGCCGTCCGCGCGGAGTGGCCCGGGCTGGCCCACGTCCCGGTCGTCCCCGTACGCATGCTTGAGGCGTGGCTGCTTCTCGACGAGCAGGCCATCCGAGAGGTGGCCGGCAATCCGCGTGGCCGCGTGCCACTGGATCTGCCGAAACCGGGGGCCGTGGAGCGGATCTCCGACCCCAAGCAACGCCTCAAGGAAACGCTCGCGAAAGCCAGCGGCTGCAAGGGCCGGCGCCTGTCCGAACTGCACCAGCGCTTCCCTCGCAACCGGCACCGGCTCCTCGGCCTGCTGGACCGCGACGGCCCGGTCGGTGAGATCCCGTCCTGGCGAACGTTCGTGTCCGACCTGACCGTCGCGCTGAACGGCTTTTGAGACGCGTCAGGCAAACTGGCGCAGGAACGCGCCCCAGCTCTTCCGGGACATCGTGATCAGCGGTCCGTCCTGCTGCTTGCTGTCGCGGACAGCCCGGCCGAGGTCGGCCGTGTCGGCTACTTCAACGCAGGCGTTCTCCTGGTTCGAGTAGGAGGACTTCCGGAACGGACTTATGACTTCGGTCACGACGTGTCTTCCCTCAAGTTCCGCAGAACGCCCCGGATCAGCTTCGCGCTCGCGTCCGGTGCCAACGCTGACGATCGTAGTAGGTCATAGGCATTGGCATAAGCGGCGAGGTCTTCCGGCCCCTCCAGGACCGATGTGCCCCGCAGATTGTCCATGGCGACCGCTTGGACCGTGGGTTCCTCGTCGAAGCTGAAGGAGTAGAAAGCCGGTGAATAACCGGCCAGGGTGCCAGCGCTGAACGGAAGGACCTGAACGGTGACGTTCTTGCGCCGCGCCACGTCAAGGATCGCGGTCAGCTGCTCCCGGTGGATGTCGGCGCTCACCAACGGCTGCGCGACAACCGCTTCCCAGAGGATGGCCGTGTACGAGGCCCCGCCCTCCGCGACGAACAGACCGAACTCGTAACCCTGCTGGCCAACGAACTGGTCACCAACGCCGTCACCCACTGCCGCGCCTCCCACCCTCAGGTCCGGGTGATACTCGCCCTCGACGGAACGGAGTTGCTCCTGGAGGTCTCCGACCCCGACCTCGACCGGCTCCCCCGCCTCCACACCCCCACTCCGGACGAGGAGGGCGGACGCGGACTCGCCCTCGTGGCGGCACTGGCCGACTCCTGGGGATGCCGGCAGGAGCGGTACACGAAGTACGTACGGGCAAGGCGGGAAACCCGTGTTCCGCCTGCTCCGCGACAGCGCGGCGACTCGGCCGAACCGGGCGCGACGGCATATTGATCGAGTATCAGCCAGATATTGGCCGGATCGACCCGTCGGCGTGACAATCGAGGAGGCCATCCCCTTAACGTTGTTAAATGATGTCTCTTCGCCCCCTGGGCTCAACCAACCTCAAGGTCGCCCCGCTCTGCCTCGGCGGCAACGTCTTCGGCTGGACCGCCGACGAACCCACGTCCTTCGCCGTGCTGGACGCCTACCTGACCGCCGGCGGCAACTTCGTCGACAGCGCCGACGGCTACTCCGCGTTCGCCCCCGGCATGAAGGGCGGCGAGTCCGAGACCGTCCTCGGCAAGTGGTTCACGGCGCGCGGCAACCGCTCCGACGTGGTCCTCGCGACCAAGGTCGGCCGCCACCCCGCATATCCGGGGCTGTCCGCCGACAACATCAAGGCGGCGGCCGACGCCTCGCTGCGGCGGCTCCAGACCGACTACATCGACCTGTACTACACGCACTACGACGACCCCGACGTGCCCGTCGAGGAGATCATCGGCACGCTGGACGGGCTGGTGAAGGCGGGCAAGGTACGGCACATCGCGGCCTCCAACATCTCGGCCGAACGGCTGCGCGCCTCGCTGGAGTTCTCCGAGCGCGAGGGCCTGGCCCGCTACGTCGCCCTCCAGCCGCACTACAGCCTGGTCTCCCGGGACACCTACGAGGGCGCCCTCCAGGACGTCGCCGAGGAAGCGGGCCTCTCCGCGGTGCCGTACTTCGCGCTCGCGTCGGGCTTCCTGACGGGGAAGTACCGGCCGGGGGCGACGGTGGACTCACTGCGCGCGCGGCGCGTGGCCCAGCTCGTGGACGCCGAACGGGGCGCACGGGTGCTGAAGGTGCTCGACGAGATCGCCGGCGCGCGCGGGGTGGAGGTCGCCACGGTCGCCCTCGCCTGGCTCACCTCCCGCCCGACCGTCATCGCGCCGACCGCCTCCGCGCGGACGGTGGAGCAGCTCCCGGCGCTGCTGGCGCTCGCCGAGGTCACCCTGACGGAGGCGGAGACGGCGATGCTGACGGAGGCGTCGGCGTAACGCCCCGGGGGCGGTCGGCGGACAGGGCGCCCGCGGCAGCGGCCCACTCCCTCGCTATGGTGACCCGATGACGTCGATCAAGCAGATCCAGGTCACCTTCGACTGCGCCGACCCCGAGCGCGTCGCCCGCTTCTGGTGCGAGGTGCTGGGGTACGTCGTCCCGCCGCCCCCGCCGGGCTTCGACAGCTGGGACGCCTTCGACCGCTCGCTGCCGCCCGAGCGCCAGGGCTCGGCGTTCGCCTGCGTGGACCCCGAAGGCGTGGGCCCGCGCCTGTTCTTCCAGCGCGTCCCCGAGGGCAAGGTCGTCAAGAACCGCGTCCACCTCGACGTACGCGTCGGCACCGGCCTCGTGGGCGAGGAGCGCCTCGCCGCCCTGGAGGCCGAGTGCACCCGCCTCACCGCCCTCGGCGCGACCCGCGTCCGCCTGCTGCGCGCCGACGAGTTCAACGAGTCGTGCCTGGTGATGCAGGACGTCGAGGGCAACGAGTTCTGCCTCGACTGAGGGGCACGCCTCAGACCTTGATACTCCGGCGCACCCGGGCGATCACCTGCTGAGCATCGGCCCCGAAGACGGCCGACTCGGCGAAGGTGTCCCAGACCCGCCGGTACAGAGCGATCGTGTCCGCGTCGTCGAGCCAGAGCTCGGCGTGCCAGTCCTCGACGACGACCATACGCTCGTCCAGCACATTGAACGAGTTCCCCATCGCCAGCGGAAGCGTGCCGTCCAAGGGCAGGATTCCCAGGTTCACGGTGTCCATGCCCACCACGCCGCTCAGCCGGTCGAGTTGGGCGGCCAGCACTTCCGGTGGACAGATCCGTCCCCACAGGACGCTCTCGGGCATGAGCAGGTTCAACCTTCTGCCCGGCCGGTACAGCCACTCCTGCCGCTTCATGCGGGCCCGCACCGCGTCCTCCGTGTCTCTCGGTGTCTTGCGGAGCGTGGCATGCCGCTCGAAGAGACATCGGGCGTAGTCGGCTGTCTGCAGCATGCCGTTGACGGCGGCGTTGCTCAGCGCGTGCACGGTAGTGGTGTTGGACACGAGGGCGTTCCAGGTTTCCTGGACAGGGGCGTGTCCGGCCGTGAGCTGACGGCGCCAGGAACGGATGTGGCTCTCGAAGCCCTTCAGCCTCGCCTGCAGTTCCGGAAAGACGGCTGGCTGGCCCACGGCCTCTGCCCATGCCCGCAGGTCGTCGACCGTAGGAGTCTGTCGGCCGTTCTCCAGCTTGCTGACTTTCGACTGTCGCCACCCCAGCCGCTGGGCGAGCTGGACACCGGTGAGCCGTCCATCAGGGCGCTCGGTGCGCAACTCACGCAGTCTGCGTCCGAGTTCCTCACGCGCTCTCTGATAGTCCGTGCTCACCGGTTACCCGCTCTGTCGCCTACATTCCGGCCGTGAACTCCTCCCACGGCACGGCGTAATGCCAAGCAGCATCCCTGATCATCGAGCACCGCACCACCTCGGCGGGCTCCGTGACCAGGTCGACGTGGGTGAGCTGATCGTCGTCATCGAAACGCAGAAGCGCGATGAGACGGCTGTCGAACAGCCAGAAGTCCTCGGCAGGCAGCCGGAGCCGGTCGGCGTCGACACGCCGCATGTTGCGGATGTCTTCGCCAGAGGCGATGTTCCACCTGGCGCCGTCGAGGAGGTAACGCTGCCCGGTGGTCGGCGGTTCGTCCACGATACGAACTCGCTCGACTCGTTTGCCCAGCCCGGTCTGCTCGCGGATCGTGTCGCGAAAAGACCTCACCGGCGCGTCGGCGGGCCAGTCCTCGACAACGGACCCGGTCTCGATGAACCGCTCCCAGCGGTCACCGGCCTCGTCGCTCGCGTAACGCCGGCGCGTCTCCAGGCGCCAGGCGGTGTGCTCGAACTTACGGAAGAGACCACCGAACTCCTCCAGTCCGATCGTCCTCACCTGCCGCGTCCGCTCTTTCGGCGTCCAGTCCACCAGCAGCTCACGCGGCACCACCACCGCGACTTCACCTTCTGAGAGGCACTGGAGCTGCGCCACGTCCTCCGCATCGGTCAGGGGAGCTCCCTGCACGATCACCTCTCCGCTGTCCAGGTCCTCATGTACGGCCGGACACCCGTCACCGTCGCTCCCCGTCCCGTTGAACCGCAACCTGCGCGCCACGCGCAACCACCCCCTGGGTGTCGACGAATTCCGTGCGCGCCCAGCATCCTGGGAACTCTGAGTGAAAGTCCATGCATTCAGAGTGACCACGTGAGAATAGTCGAGAATATTCGGCCTGGTGCCACGCCCTTCCCTCCTACGGTCATCGCCAGACGACCAGCCCCCGCCCCTACCAGGGCCAGACGGAAGGCACTCCCATGCCCCGCACCCCCGACCTCTACGCCCTCGACATCACCTCCGCCACCTTCGTCCAGGCATGCGGCGGCCCGTGCAGTGAAGGCTGTCTCACTCTCGCCCGCATCGGCGTGGACGCCTGGGCCCTCGGAGACAGCAAGCGCCCCGACCTTCCGCCCCTGCGGTTCACCACGGAGGAGTTGGCCGTCGCCGGCGTCGACCCCACCCGCTTCGGCCTGCCCCTCTGACACTCACTCCTCACCCCGGTGCACCACCACGCCTACCTCTGGACCGGCCCCAAGTCCCGCTTCGACCAAGAAGCCCTCCGCCGCCCACCGCGTCCCGACCCGCCCCCACCCGACAGCCGCCCCGAACTGATCCAGCGCTACCGCGAAGTGGCCACGGCGTTCCCCACCTCCGACCTGCCACCGCTGGAACCGGCGTACTGGCTGCTCAAACCGCCCGCCCTGATCCACGGCACCTGGAACGAGGCCAAGGCCGCAGCAGCCTGGCTGCACGACCGTCTCACCGAGTACGCGCCCCGGTTCGCCACCGAGGCGTACCGCTCGCCCGACCGCCTGACCGCCCACGTCACCGCCGCCACCGAACGCCTCACCGCCGGCGGCGACGTGACGCTCGGCTTCTACCTCGAACGTCCCGCCTACCTCTCCCTCACCCTCATCACCTGCTCCCCGCACCGCACCCGCCCGGAGCTGTGCTGTCCCCTGCCGTCATGACCGCCGGAACAGCCGCCGCCCCCCGAAGACCAGCGCCAGCACCGCCAGCAGCCCGACCGCCCCGCCGATCTTCAGCGTCTTGCCGTCCTCCGCCCCGTCGCCCCCGTCCGATGCGGAGGCCGTCGAACTCCCCTCCGCCGATGACGACCCGGCACCCCCGCCCCCCGGCGCGTCCTGCGCCTTCACCGCGCTGCCCGCGCCCTCCATGCCGAGCAGCAGCTTCTTGCCGTCGACCGTGTAGGTGACGGACTCGCCCTGGCCGAGCGGCACGCTGATGCGGCCCTCGCGCTTGATCTTCCCGTCGTTCCAGTCGTAGTACAGCCCGCCCATATATCCGCGCACCGTGAGCTGCTCGCCGTCCGGCGAGAACGCCGCGTCCGTGGCCCACAGGTCGACGGCCGCGGAGCGGGTGAAGACGTTCGTGCCGGACGTGGACAGCTGTGCCGGGCCCTCGTACAGGTGCCCGCCGTCCTCGTTCTTGTCGATGATGTAGACGCGGCCGGTCTTCGGGTGGACCACCATCGACTCGGCGTCCCGCGCGCCGTCGTCGTACTGGACGACGTACTGCTTCGCCTCGACCGTCTGGTCCTTCAGTTCCGTCGGCTCGGGCAGCTCGTAGATCCACACGTGCGGCCAGGTGCCGCCGAGGTTGTCGCCGATGTCGCCGACGTAGATCCGGTTGTCCGGGCCGATGGAGACCGCCTCGACGTCGCGGGGCGTGCCGATGCCGGAGAGGGAGACGCGGGCGACCGTCTTGCCGGTGGAGCCGTCCACCGCGTAGAGGTACGGGCCGGTGTCCTGGTCGTTGTGGGTCCAGTAGACGCCGGGGTGGAGGCGGGAGGCGGCCAGGCCGCTGGACTCGGTGATCCGGGGGTCCGTGATGGTGAACCCCTCGTCCCCGTCGACGGCGAAGGCGGGCACGGCGCACGCGCCCGTGAGGAGGGTCGCGGCGAGGAGGGCGAGGGATCGGCGCATGGGCCCAAGCCTGCCATCCCGGACGGGCGTTCGTGACGGTGGCCGGACTCACGTCGTCAGGGGTCCGGCGATCGTCCATGATGTACGGATGCTCAGGTTCATGCCGGTCGGCGACTCCCAGACCATCGGGAGCGCGGGCGACCACACCTGGCGCTACCGGCTGTGGCAGCACCTGAGCGCGGAGTACGACGGTCCGTTCACCTTCGTCGGCCCGCGCGAGACGCTCTACGACCAGGCCGCCGACGCGCCGGTCTCCCTCGCCTACGCCGACCCCGGCTTCCCCCGGGCCCACCTGGCCGGCTGGGGCGAGGGCTGGCTGCACATGGCCCCGCTGATCGGGGACGCGGTCCGGGCGCACCGCGCGGACGTGCTCCTCGTCGCCCTCGGCCTGATCGACCTCGGCTTCTACACCGACGCCGGGCAGACCACGGAGAACGTCCGCCGGTTCGTGACCGAGGCACGGGCCGCCCGCCCCCGCCTCCGCATGGTCCTCCTGCCGGTCATCCCCAACATACGGGCCCGGCAGGACCCCGCCTTCGGCGCCGAGGTCGCCCTCTTCAACGACCTGCTCGCCAAGACCGCCGCCGACCTCGACGAACCCGGCTCCCCCCTGCTGCTGGCGTCGGTCCCGCCGGCGTACGACATCGACAGCGACACGTACGACGGGACCCACCCCGGCGAGAGCGGCGAACGCAAGATCGCCGGGGCGTTCGCGGAGGCGCTGCACCAGGGGTGGGGGCTGGGCGGGCCGTACGCCGGGTGAGCCGTGTCCGGGCCCGTGCCCCGGCCACCGCCGAGGTCCCGACCGGCGGTTTCCCCCGGGAACGCGACTGACCGCGCGCCCCCGCTTGCCTGGAGCGCACTCCAAGCCGTTGGCTTGGGGACCATGAAGTACACGCAGCTCGGACGCACCGGCCTCAAGGTCAGCCGCCTCGTTCTCGGCACCATGAACTTCGGTCCGCAGACCGACGAGGCCGACAGCCACGCCATCATGGACGCCGCGCTGGACGCGGGCATCAACTTCTTCGACACCGCCAACGTCTACGGCTGGGGCGAGAACAAGGGCCGCACCGAGGAGATCATCGGCAACTGGTTCGCCCAGGGCGGCGACCGGCGCGACCGCACCGTCCTCGCCACCAAGGTGTACGGCAACATGGGCGCCGACGGCGAGGTGTGGCCCAACCACGACAAGCTGTCCGCCGTGAACATCCGGCGGGCCGTCGACGCCAGTCTCAAGCGGCTCAAGACCGACCGCATCGACCTGTACCAGTTCCACCACGTCGACCGGAACACCCCGTTCGAGGAGATCTGGCAGGCCGTCGACGTCCTGGTCCAGCAGGGCAAGATCCTCTACGCCGGCTCCTCCAACTTCCCCGGCTACAAGATCGCCCAGGCCAACGAACTGGCCGCCCGCCGCGGCGGCACCATCGGTCTGGTCAGCGAGCAGTGCCTGTACAACCTCGCCGAGCGCCGCGCCGAGATGGAGGTCATCCCGGCCGCCCAGGAGTACGGGCTCGGCGTCATCCCCTGGTCGCCGCTGCACGGCGGTCTGCTGGGCGGCGTCCTGAAGAAGGAGGCCACGGGCGGACGCCGGGCGAGCGGCCGGGCCGCCGACACCCTCGCCGACCCCGCGGCCCGCGCCCGTGTCCAGGCGTACGAGGACCTGCTCGACAAGCACGGGCTGGAACCCGGCGAGACCGCGCTGGCCTGGCTGCTCACCCGGCCCGGCGTGACCGGCCCGATCGTCGGCCCGCGCACCGCCGGCCAGCTGGCGTCCGCGCTGCGCGCCGTCGAGCTGGAGCTGTCCGGGGAGCTGCTGGCCGGGCTGGACGAGATCTTCCCCGGTCCCGGGCCCTCCCCGGAGGCCTTCGCCTGGTAGGACGACGGCGACGGCGGCGCACGGGCGCGCGCTAGTTGCCGAGCGCCGCCGCCACCGCGACCACCACGAGCATCAGCACAAGCACACCGGCCATGATCCGGTTCCGGGTTTTCGGGTCCACGGGAACGAGCCTAACCGGCGCGGCCGAGCGGCAGACGCGCGAGGGCCTCGTACCGGGGCCGTTCGCCCGGCGCCCCGGAGACGGGCAGGTTGCTGCGGACCAGGGCCAGCTCGGTGACCTGCCAGGTACGGCCGGCGAAGCCGTCGAGGACCTCCAGGTACGGGCGTACGTCGTAGGCGTCCCGGCCGCGGGCCACGGTGAGGTGCGGGGTGTACCGGCGGTGCTCCCCCATCTCCACGCCCGCCTTGCGGCCCGCCGCCTCGGCGCGGTCCGCCAGCAGCCGCAGGGTGCTCAGCTCGCCCTCCGCCCCGGCCCACAGGGCCCGGCCCCGCCCGAACTGCCCGCCGCCGCGCAGGGCCAGCGCGAACGGCCGCGTGCGGCGGGCGGCCCGCGCCAGCCGCTCCGACAGCTCCGGTACGAGGGTGTCGTCGACCTCCCCGTAGAAGGCGAGCGTGAAGTGCCAGCCGGGGCGGCCGGTCCAGCGCAGCCGCTCGGCGCCGGGCAGCCGCCGCAGCCGGTCCGCCTCGGCGGCCAGCTCCCGGACGGCGTCCTCGGGCGGCAGCACGGCGGCGAAGAGTCTCATGGGTCACAGTCTGCCCGGCGTGTCCTGGTCACCGTGCGTATCGTTGTACTGCGCGGCTGCCCCTGTCGAGCGGCGGCCGGGGAGGAGCGCCACGATGACCGTCCTCGCAGACAGGATCGAGATGGCCGAGGAGAGCGCCGAGCTGACGTTGGACGTCATGTTCGAGTGGCTTGAGAAGTTGCCCGTCCCCGAGGGTTACAAGACCGAGATCGTCGGGGGTCACATCTTCATGACGCCGCAGCGGGACACCCACTGGGACATCATCGCGGACATCTATGACCAACTGCGCGCCAAGTACCCGCGCAAGCGCGTCAAGTCCGACGTCCGCATGGACTACCCGGGGTATCTCAACGGGTTCGCCTCCGACGTGGTGGCCCTCGCGGAGGGGGCGGAGAAGGACGACAAGGGGCACTGGCGTCCCGAGGACGTCGAGTTCGTCGCCGAAGTCATCTCCAGGAAGACGGCCGCCAACGACTACGGCCCCAAAAAAGACACCTACGCCACCGCCGGCGTACCGGTCTACCTGATCGTCGACCCGTACACCGGCGAGTGGCACCTGCACACCATGCCCAAGGACGGCACGTACCACGCGCGTATCAGCTACGGGTTCGGGGAGGACGTCGACCTCACCGACACCGCCGTCGGTCTGGTCATGAGGACCGGCGACTTCCCCCGGGACTGACGCGTCACGCCGCCGGTGCCAGCTCCTCCCTGCCGCCGCGTGGCACGAACCGCACCTGCGGATGGCCGTGGTGCCAGCCCACCGAGAGGCGCAGGTTGCCCAGGCGGCCCAGGATCACGCCGGTCACCGCCGCCGCCAGGAAGGCCACCGTGCCGCCGGCCGCGAGGCCGGCGCGCGCGCCGTAGGTGTCCGTGACCCAGCCGACGATCGGCGCCCCGACCGGCGATCCGCCCAGGAACACCATCATGTACAGGGACATCACCCGGCCCCGCATCGCCGGGTCGGTGGACATCTGGATGCTGGTGTTGGCGGTGACGTTCACCGTCATGCTGAACAGGCCTATCGGAACCATGAGCAGCGCGAACAGCCACAGCTCCGGGGCCGTGGCGGCCACGATCTCCAGCGCGCCGAAGCCCATCGCCGCCGCGATCAGCAGCCGCAGCCGGGCCGTGCCGCGCCGGGCGGCGAGCAGGGCGCCGGCCACCGAGCCGACCGCCATCAGGGTGTTGAAGAGGCTGTAGGTGCCCGCCCCGGAGTGGAAGACGTCGTCGGCGAAGGCGGAGAGGAAGACCGGGAAGTTGAAGCCGAAGGTGCCGATGAAGCCGACCAGGACGATGGTCCACAGCAGGTCCGGGCGCCCGGCGACATAGTGCAGGCCCTCCCGCAGCTGGCCCTTGCCGCGCGGGGTGCGCTCGACGGTGTGCAGCTCGCGGGCCCGCATCAGCAGCAGCCCGGTGAGCGGGGCGACGAACGAGACGCCGTTGAGGAAGAACGCCCAGCCGGTGCCGACCCCGGTGATCAGCAGGCCCGCGACGGCGGGGCCGACCAGGCGGGCGGACTGGAAGTTGGCCGAGTTCAGGCTGACCGCGTTCTGCAGCTGGTCGCGGCCGACCAGCTCGGAGACGAAGGACTGCCGGGCCGGGTTGTCGACCACGGTCGCCAGGCCCATGACGAAGGCGGCGACGTAGACGTGCCAGACCTGGACGTGCCCGGTCAGGGTGAGGGCGGCGAGGGCCAGCGCGGTCAGGGCCATGGCCGACTGGGTGACCAGCAGCGTGGGGCGCTTGCGCAGGCGGTCGACCAGGACACCGCCGTAGAGGCCGAACAGGAGCATCGGCAGGAACTGGAGGGCGGTGGTGATGCCGACGGCGGCGGAGGAGCCGGTGAGGCTCAGCACCAGCCAGTCCTGGGCGATGCGCTGCATCCAGGTGCCTATGTTGGAGACGACCTGGCCCATGAAGAACAGGCGGTAGTTCCTGACCTTCAGGGAGGCGAACATCGAGGTCTTGCGGTCGGTGTCGGGGGTGGGCGGGTCGTCGTGGGGGTCAGGTGCGGGGGCGGAGTGTGCTCCGGGTCCCGTACTCAAAAGGGTTCGCCTCCTCGTCCATGCCGCTTACAGGTGCGCGAGCTTCTCCAGCACGGGGGCGGCGGCGCGCAGCTTCGCCCACTCGTCCTCGTCGAGTCCCTCGACCAGCGTGGCCAGGAACGCGTTCCGTCTGCGGCGGCTCTCGTCGAGCATCACCACGGCCTGCTCGGTCGGCGTCACGACCTTCTGGCGCCGGTCCTCGGGGTGCGGTTCCAGGCTGACCAGTCCCTTGGCCTCCAGCAACGCCACGATGCGGGTCATCGAGGGCGGCTGGACGTGCTCCTTGCGGGCCAGTTCGCCCGGGGTGGCACGGCCGCAGGTGGACAGGGTGCCGAGCACCGACATCTCGGTGGGGCTGAGTGACTCGTCGACGCGCTGGTGCTTGAGCCGACGGGACAGCCGCATCACGGCGGATCGCAGGGAGTTCACGGCGGCGGCGTCGTCGCCGTGGGTGAGGTCCGGCATGTCCTTAGCTTAACTCATTAGACTGGCGAACGACCACCGGGGGCGTGCGGGGGCGCCCGTGACCCTGACCACTCCCCCTGGTCCCGTTCCACCCTCGCTTCACTCGTACGAGTGAGCAAGTGCGGAAAGCCGTACGCCACCCCACAGCGCGGGGTGACCCTCGTCCCCATGGGGACCAGCGTGCTCAGCCTGCGGATGGACGGGGAGCTGCTCGAACGGCTCCGGGACCGTGCGGCCAGAAGAGGGATGAGCGTCCAGGACTATGTCGTCCGGACGCTCATCCGCGATGACTTCGACGAGCGGTTCCAGTCCGCCGTGGAAGAGACCGAGAGGTTCTACGGGCCGGTCACGTGAGGCCGAGGGCCGGCATCAGGTAGGAGAAGGCGAACACCGCCGAGACGACGTACATCGCCGCCGGCACCTCACGGCCCCGTCCGGCCGCCAGGCGCAGCACCGTGAAGGTGATGAAGCCCATGCCGATGCCGTTGGTGATCGAGTAGGTGAACGGCATCATCAGCATCGTCACGAAGGCCGGGACGGCGATCGTGTGGTCCGCCCAGTCGATCTGCTTGATCGAGCCCGCCAGGATCAGGAAGCCGACCGCGATCAGCGCGGGCGTGGCCGCCTGGGACGGCACCATCGTGGCGATCGGGGTGAGGAAGAGACCGACGGCGAACAGCAGACCGGTGACGACGTTGGCGAAGCCGGTCCGGGCGCCCTCGCCGACGCCCGCCGTGGACTCCACGAACGCGGTGGTGGCCGACGAGGAGCTGGCACCACCGGCGGCGACCGCGATGCCGTCGATCATCAGGACCTTGTTGATGCCCGGCATCTGGCCCTGGGCGTCGGTCAGCTTCGCCTCGTCGCTGACGCCCATGATCGTGCCCATCGCGTCGAAGAAGCACGACAGCAGCACGGTGAAGACGAACAGCACGCCGGTCAGCACGCCGACCTTCTCGAACCCGCCGAACAGGCTGACCTCGCCGACCAGCCCGAAGTCCGGGGTGGAGACGGGGTTGCCCGGCCACTCGGGGGCGGTCAGGCCCCAGGAGGGGACGTCGGCGACGAGGTTGACGATCACCGCGACGACCGTCATCACGACGATCGAGATCAGGATGGCGCCGGGCGCCTTGCGGACGATCAGCGCCAGCGTGAGCAGCACACCGAGGGCGAAGATCAGGACCGGCCAGCCGTTCAGGTGGCCGCCGTCGCCGAGCTGGAGCGGCACGGTGGTCCCCGCGGCGTCCGGCATACGGGTGACGAACCCGGAGTCGACCAGGCCGACGATCATCACGAAGAGGCCGATGCCGATGGAGATCGCCTTGCGCAGCCCGTGCGGCACGGCGGACATGACGCGCTCGCGCAGACCGGTGGCGACCAGCAGCATGACGACGAAACCGGCCAGCACGACCATGCCCATGGCGTCCGGCCAGGACATCCGCGGGGCGAGCTGGAGGGCGACGACCGAGTTCACGCCGAGACCGGCGGCGAGCGCGATCGGGACGTTGCCGATGACGCCCATGAGCAGGGTGGTGAACGCCGCCGTCAGCGCGGTCGCGGTGACCAGCTGGCCGTTGTCCAGCTGATGGCCGTACATGTCCTTCGCGCTGCCCAGGATGATCGGGTTCAGCACGACGATGTAGGCCATCGCGAAGAAGGTGGCGAATCCGCCCCGGACCTCGCGGGCGAGCGTGCTGCCGCGCTCGGAGATCTTGAAGTAGCGGTCGAGAGCCCCGTACGGGGGCTGGGCCGGGGTGGACGGGGTGGACATGCGAGACCTCATCACCAAGCGGGTCCCCACACGGCCTCTTGGTGTTTTCTACGAATGAAAGCGGTCAGGAACAAACGGTTTCAGTATGAACGTATGAGGGAAATAAAGCCATCTCCGCGCGTAGACCCGCGTGCCGGACGCGCCCCGGCCGTGCCCTCGTAAGCTGTGCGCATGGCGAAGTGGACACCGAAGCACGAGGCGCCGGAGCCCCTGGAGGGCCCCGTGGTCGCCACCATCACCGGCGGCACGGTCATCTGGTTCGTCCTCTTCCTGGTCCAGCTTCCCTTCTACGGCTGGTTCGACGACCACGGCCACCTGTGGTGGGTGTGGACCTGCCTGGCCGGCGCCGGGCTCGGCCTGATCGGCATCTGGTACGTCCGCAGGCGCGACGCCGCCATCAAGCGGGCCCGCGCGGCCGGCGGGGCACCGGACCGGAGCGCCCAGGGCGCCGCGTAGTACCACGGCAGCACTTTCCGTCCAGGCCGTCCTCCCCAGGTCGGAACTTCCGCTCTTCCGTCGTGTGGGGCTCCGCGTCCGCACGTACCGTCGAACGCATGACGCACATCGACGCGGGCGCCGAACTCGATCCCGTGCACCCGGTACCGCTCCCCGGGTCGGCCGCCGGACTGACCTCCGCGGAGGTCGCCGAACGGGTGGCCCGGGGACAGGTCAACGACGTGCCGGTCCGCAACAGCCGGTCGACGCTGGACATCGTCCGCGCCAACGTCTTCACCCGGTTCAACGCGATCATCGGCGTGCTCTGGGTGATCATGCTGATCGTGGCGCCGATCCAGGACAGCCTGTTCGGCTTCGTGATCCTCGCCAACACCGGCATCGGCATCGTGCAGGAGTGGCGGGCGAAGAAGACCCTGGACTCGCTCGCCCTGATCGGCGAGGCCCGGCCGGCCGTACGGCGCGACGGGCGGCCCACCGAGATCGGCACCTCCGAGATCGTGCTGGACGACGTGATCGAGTTCGGCCCCGGGGACAAGGTGGTCGTCGACGGCGTGTGCGTCGACACCGACGGGCTGGAGATCGACGAGTCGCTGCTCACCGGTGAGGCCGACCCGGTGGTCAAACGCCCCGGCGACCAGGTGATGTCCGGCAGCTTCGTGGTCGCGGGCGGCGGGGCGTACCGGGCGACGAAGGTCGGGCGGGAGGCGTACGCCGCGCAGCTCGCCGAGGAGGCGTCCCGGTTCACCCTGGTCCACTCCGAGCTGCGCTCCGGGATCTCCACGATCCTGAAGTACGTCACCTGGATGATGGTGCCGACCGCGATCGGCCTGATCATCAGCCAGCTCGTCCGCGAGGACGACGACCTCGCCGACTCCGTCGCCCGCACCGTCGGCGGCATCGTCCCCATGGTCCCCGAGGGCCTGGTGCTGCTCACCTCGGTCGCCTTCGCGATCGGCGTGATCCGGCTGGGCCGCAAGCAGTGCCTGGTCCAGGAGCTGCCCGCGATCGAGGGCCTGGCCCGCGTCGACACGGTCTGCCTGGACAAGACGGGCACGCTGACCGAGGGCGGCATGGACGTCACCGCGATACGGCCGCTGGGCGGCGCGGAGGAGGGGTACGTACGGCGGGTGCTCGGCGCGCTCGGCGCCTCGGAACCGCGTCCCAACGCCTCCCTCCAGGCGATCATCGACGCCTGCCCGGACGGCGCCGGAGACTGGCGCTCCACCGGGACCCTGCCCTTCTCCTCCGCCCGCAAGTACAGCGGCGCCCGCGTCGAGGAGGCGGACGGCACCACCCGGACCTGGCTGCTGGGCGCCCCGGACGTGCTGCTGGCCGAGGACGACCCGGCGCTGGCGGAGACCGGGCGCCTCAACGAGCAGGGCCTGCGGGTGCTGCTGCTGGTCCGGGCCGACGGGCGGAGCCTGGACGACCCGAGGGCGGCCGAGGGCGCCGAGCCGGTCGCCCTGGTCGTGCTGGAGCAGCGGCTGCGCTCGGACGCCGCCGACACCCTGCGCTACTTCGCCGAGCAGAACGTCCGGGCCAAGGTCATCTCCGGCGACAACGCCGTGTCGGTGGGCGCGGTGGCCGGCAAGCTCGGGCTCGGCGGTACGGCGGTCGACGCGCGCCGGCTGCCGGCCGAGCGGGACGAGATGGCCGGGGCGATCGACGAGAACACGGTGTTCGGGCGGGTCACCCCGCGGCAGAAGCGGGAGATGGTGGGCGCCCTCCAGTCGCGGGGGCACACCGTCGCGATGACCGGCGACGGCGTCAACGACGTCCTCGCCCTCAAGGACGCCGACATCGGCGTGGCGATGGGCTCGGGGTCGGAGGCGACGAAGGCGGTCGCGCAGATCGTGCTGCTCAACAACAGCTTCGCCACACTGCCGTCGGTGGTCGCCGAGGGCCGCCGGGTGATCGGCAACATCACCCGCGTCGCGACGCTCTTCCTGGTCAAGACGGTCTACTCGGTGCTGCTCGCGATCCTGGTGGTGTGCTCGCAGGTGGAGTACCCGTTCCTGCCCCGCCACCTCACCCTGCTGTCCACGCTCACCATCGGCGTCCCGGCCTTCTTCCTCGCCCTGGCCCCCAACAAGGAGCGGGCGCGGCCCCACTTCGTGCGGCGGGTGATGCGGTACGCGATCCCCGGCGGGGTGCTGGCCGGGGCGGCGACCTTCGTGACGTACCTGGTGGCGCGGCACCACTACAGCGGGCCGGACGCGCTGGCGGCGGAGACCAGCGCCGCGACGCTGACGCTGTTCCTGATCTCGCTGTGGGTGCTGGCGATCATCGCCCGCCCCTACACCTGGTGGCGGGTCGGGCTGGTGGCGGCGATGGGCGCCGGGTTCCTGGTGGTGCTGGCCGTGCCGTGGCTCCAGGACTTCTTCGCGCTGAGGCTGGTGGGCACGGTGATGCCGTGGGCCGCGGTCGGCATCGCGGCGGTGGCGGCGGCCGCCCTGGAACTCCTGTGGAGACTGGTCGACCGCCGCTTTCCCGTCGGGTGAGGCCGGGGACTACTTCACGTCGACGTAGTCACCGGTGGCGACGGACGCCGCCGTGCTGGTGATGCCCTTGTAGTTGAAGCGGTGGTAGCCGTCGGACGCGGCCTTGACGGTCGTCTTCAGAGCGCCGCCCGAGGTGGTCTTGATGCCCTTGACGTTGCTGTAGGCGGAGCTG
This sequence comes from Streptomyces sp. NPDC016677, assembly GCF_055562815.1. Lineage (NCBI taxonomy): Bacteria > Bacillati > Actinomycetota > Actinomycetes > Kitasatosporales > Streptomycetaceae > Streptomyces > Streptomyces sp. NPDC016677. Next base: position 363,357 of record NZ_JBVHEO010000006.1, read on the forward strand.
TCCGCGTTGCGGAACTGGAGCGCCACCGACTGGCCGCTGGGAATGCCGGCGTACTTGCCGGTCTCCCAGTCGGCGCGGGTCAGCTTGCCGGTGACCGTGAGCGTGGCCCCCTTCTTCACCGGCTCCGGGGCGGCGTTGACCGTCAGCTTGGACTGACGCTGGACCTTGTGGGTCTTGTAGAAGTCGGTGTAGTAGGCGCTCTCGTCGTTCGCCAGCACGCCCACGCTCACGTGCCAGGAACCGGCCAGGGCGTTGTCGTAAAGTTCACCGATCCCGTCGTCGTCCAGGCCGGGCCGGGCGGTGATGGTGAGCTTGCAGGTGGACGTCGTGGCGCTGGCGGCCGTGCAGGTGGCGTAGTCCTCGTTCGGCGGCAGGTAGCCGTCGAGGTCGGTGTCCGGGTCGGAGCCGTGCCACAGGTCGATGTAGGCGTCGGCGATGCCGCTGGCGTGGGTGGCGGTCACCGACACGGTGAAGGTCTTCACCGTGGTGGTGCCGAGGACCACGTTCTTGCCCCCGTTCACCGAGACGCTGGTGACGGTGGGCTCGGCGGCGGCGGCGGTGCTGAAGGCCGACCGGCCGGAGGCGCCGGCACCGGCGCCGAAGACCTCGGCCCCGCTCGGCTTCTGCAGGACCACGTCGTCCGTCGAGACGGCCTGCGCGGCCGGCACGACGAGGGCGGAGAGAGTCAGGGCGCCGGTGACGGCGGCCACGGTGGCACGTATACGCATGTGTTGGATCCCCCACAGAGTGACAGCGGAGTCTGATGACTCGCAGGGTCTGATCCGCGGCGGGAGTGACTGGTTGTACGCCCTGTGAAGCCTTGGTGCAGACGACACCGGCAGTTCACCTTGGCGTACAGGAGGTGAACTGCCGGTGCTGGCTGGCGAGTTACTTCACGTCGACGTAGTCACCCGTGGCGTTGACCGCCGGGGTGGTCGAGGTGCCCGCGAAGGCGAAGCGGTAGTAGCCGTCCGCCGTGGCCTTGACGGTGGTCTTCAGCGTGCCCGTCGAGCTGGACTTGATCGTCTTGACGGTGGTGTACGCGCTGGAGGACTTCTTGCGGTACTGGAGCTTCACCGACTGGCCGCTGTAGCCCGCGTACGTGAGCGTCTCCCAGTTGGCCCGGGACAGCTTGCCGGTGACGGTGAGGGTCTTGCCCTTCTTCACCGGCTCGGGCGTGGCGTTGACCGTCAGCTTGGAGGCGCGCTGGAACTTGAAGGAGCCGGCCTTCTCCTCCCAGACGTAGTCGCCGTCCTTGGCGTCGATCCACGCGTCCACGTACCAGGTACCGGCGTTGGCGTTGGAGAGGTAGTCGACCTTGGGGTCGATCTGCACCGTGGCCGAGCAGGTCGAGGTAGTGGCGCTGACCTTGGCGCAGGCCGGCTTCCCGGACAGGTAGAACCCGTAGTCGGGCCCCTCCAGGGTGAACGCGGAGGCGCCCGCGATACCGGAGTCGTCCGAGGCGGTGACGCTGATCTTGACGGTCTTCAGCCCGGAGGTGCCGACGGCCACCTTGTTGTCACCGTCGACGACCACCTTGGTGATCTTCGTGTCGCCGGACCCGGCGGCCTGTGCGGCCGGGACGGCGAGGGCGGTCAGGGCCAGGGCGCCGACGACGGCCGCCCCGAGGGTGCGCTTGCTCATCCGCTGTGCCCTTCTCACTTCACGTCGACGTAGTCACCCGCGGCGACGGACGCCGCGGTGCTGGTGATGCCCTTGTAGGTGAAGCGGTGGTAACCGTCGGCCGAGGCCTTGACGGTCGTCTTCAGGGCGCCGCCCGAGGTGGTCTTGATGCCCTTGACGTTGCTGTAGGCGGAGCTGTTCGCCTTGCGGTACTGGAGCGCCACCGACTGACCGCTGGGGATGCCGGCGTACTTCTCGGCCTCCCAGTCGGCGCGGGTCAGCTTGCCGGTGACCGTGAGGGTGGCCCCCTTCTTCACCGGCTCCGGGGCGGCGTTGACCGTCAGCTTGGACAGCCGCTTGACCTTGACGGTCTTGTAGGCGGTGTCCTGGTAGACGCTGCCGTCGTTCGCCAGCACGGCCACGTTCACCTTCCAGGAACCGGCCAGGGCGTTGTCGTAGAGGTACCCGACCAGCTCGTCGTCGTAGCCGGGACGGGCCGTGATCGTGAGCTTGCAGGTGGACTTGGTGGCGCTGGCGGCCGTGCAGGCGGCGTAGTCCTGGTTCTGCGTCAGGGCTCCGTCGACGTAGGTGTCGAAGTCGGTGCCGTGCCACAGCTCGACGAAGGCGTCGGTGATGCCGCTCGCGTGCGTGGCGGTCACCGACACGGTGAAGGTCTTGGCGTTGGTGGTGCCGACGACCACGTCCTCGCCGCCGTTCACCGACACGCTGGTGATGGTGGGCAGGGCGGCGGCCGAACGGGCGGTGGAGCGGTGGGCCTCGGCGCCGAAGACGTCGGCGGCGGTCGGCCGCTGCAGCAGCGAGTCGGCCGTCGAGTCGGCCTGGGCGGCCGGCACGGCGAGAGCGGACAGGGCCAGGGCGCCGGAGACGGCGGCCACGGTGGCGCGCATACGCATGCGATCCCCAAGTGGGAAAGGGGGCCCCGGCGGTCGTCGCCCCCCAACGGCTCGTGTCACGCCGGGGCCCGAGTGATCGTGGAGTCTGTTGACTCGCGTGATCAGATCAACAAGGGAAACGAATGGTTGTACGGAGATGAAGAAAATGTGACCACGGCCTCCCTGCGCGGCCGTCGGTCAGTCGAACCAGCGGTCCCGGGCCAGCTCCTCCGTGCGGGACGGGTCCTCCAGGAGCGCGGCCACCTCGAAGCGGCGCGGCCACTGCCCCGCCGCCCAGGCGAGCCCGGCGGCGACCCCCTCCAGCGTGGCCGCGTGCAGCACGCCGTCGTCGGTGAGCCGCCAGTCGATCTCCACGCCGTCCACGACGAGTTCCTCGTGCTCGACGTAGGAGGCGGGGGTCCGGGCACCCAGCAGCACCCGCACCGGCTCCGGTACGTCGTGCTCGGCGCCCTCGGAGTCGACGCGGCCGGTGACGGACTCGCTCAGCCGCCGTACCTGGAACAGCTCGGCCAGTTCGGCGGCCCGGTCCGGCCGCACCGGCAGCAGCGGCACGCCGTCGGTGAAGGGCAGCAGGTCGGGCGAGTCGACGACCACCGCGTCGGCGGCGTCCACCACCCGCACCTCGCCGTCGACGACCGCGCGCACCTCGTCCGGCAGGGTCACCTGGTCGGGGTCGAGGCCGGCCAGCGCGCCGTACAGGCCGTGCAGCTGGGCGGCGGTGACGGGCCGCTCCGGGTCGGCGAGGCGGTCGAGCAGCTCGGCCGCGCCGCCCGGCTCGTCGAGGAGGGCCGCGACGGACGTCCGTACGCCGAGCGCCCGCAGCACCTGCTCGTCGTCGAATCCGGTGGCGTCGGCCTCGTCGTACAGGCCGCGCAGCAGCGGGTCGCCGCCCGCCGCGCGCAGCCCGGCCGGGCGGCGTCCGCCGAGCACCGGGTGGCCGCGCAGCCACCACGCCGTGTACGGCCGTACGGTCTCGTGGGTGCCGTCGGGCAGCAGCATCCGCACCGGCTGGACCAGGGCGTCGCGCAGCGGCGGCCGGGAGAGCAGGGCGAGCGCCTCGGGCCACTTGTCGTCGTCGACCAGGTCCAGGTCGCGCACGGCGACGATCTCGGTGGCGACCGGCGGGACGGGGGTGTCGGGGAAGCGGTCGAGGATGTCCTCGCACCACACGTCGACGGCGTCCAGCAGACCGGCGTCGTCCGGTTCGGCGAAGTCCCCTTCCCGGGGCTCCAGTTCGTCCGGGTCGAGGACGACGTCGGTGGCGCGGACGAGGGCGAAGCCGACGAGCACCCCGCAGGCGGCCAGCGGCTCCGGGCCCCACCGGTCCGCGAGGTCCGCGTCCACCGCCGCGACCTCGTCCTCCCGCATGACGCGGGCGAACGGCCCGCCGGGGAAGACCAGTTCACCGGCCGGGGACAGCTCGCCGTCCTCGTCGGGCAGCGCGAGGGCGCCGAGCCACGGCTCGTCGCCGGGCTCCAGACCGGCGTCGCGGACCAGGCCCAGGACGGTGTCGGCCAGTTCCTCGGCGTCGAGGGCGTCCTCCTCCCAGTCGGCCGCGGAGTCGTCGTCCAGGGAGGCGGCGACGGCGGCCCGCACCTGCGGGGTGGTGAGCACCGCGCGCGGGGAGGCCGGGAGCGCGCCCAGCTTCTCCAGCAGGGGGTGGGCGGCGTCCGGGTGGGCGACCTTCAGCCCGAGCCGCGCGAGCACCTCCGGATCGAGGGCGGCGGCGTCCGGCGTGGGCAGCAGCACCTGCCGCGGCCCGATGACCGTACGGCGGTCGGCGAGCGGCACCGGCAGCCCGGAGAGCCGGTCCGGATCGATCCCGGCCAGGCTGTCGTAGAGCCGCCGCCACCAGCCGGGCTCCTTCTCCAGACCGGCCAGCCGGTCGATGGCGTCGGTCAGCGGCAGCCGGGCCACGCCCAGCGTGCGCAGCTCCACCCGACGCTCAAGACCGGCGGGCAGCAGGGTCGGCAGCACCTCCGCCAGGACCCGTACGGTGTCCGCGCCGGCCCCCTCGACCACCTCGGCGTCCCGGGGCCGCAGCGAGCGGGGCAGCTCGGGGTCGTCGTCCTCGCCCGGCACGGCGGCGGGCGGCAGGAAGGCGGTGCGGGGCAGCCGGTCGAGGACCGCCTGCCGCAGGGTGCCGTCCAGCTCGCCCTTGCCCAGCGCGCCGGGGACCAGGCCGATGATCCCGGCGGTGACCGGGGTCCAGTCGGCGAGCAGACCGGCGTAGGCGTCCGCCGCGCGCTGCACCAGGAAGTCGGTGAGCGGGCCGGGCGCCGCGTGCCGGCGGGTGGAGTCCAGCGGGAACGACGCGATGAGCAGGGCGGGGACACCGAGGGGCTCGTCGCTGGGGGTGGGCGCGTGCAGCACCGGGCTGGTCCGGGGCCGGACGGGGGCGCCCTCGTCGTCCACGGGCACGGCCCACGTCACCGACCAGTGCGGGCGCAGCCGCTCCTCGACCGGGCGGTCGGCGAGCAGGTCGGGGGTGAGGGGCCCGTACGCGGTGGCGGTACGCCAGCGGGTGACGCCCTCCCGGGAGTCCTCGACGACGGTCACGTCACCGTCGCGGCGGCGGCGCAGGGTGCGCACGACGTCCTCGTCCGCCCGCTCGACGACGACCTCCTCCAGGCCGGGCAGGGCCAGCAGCAGCGCGTCGTCCACGGCGTCCAGCAGCCGCTCGGCGAGATCGGCGGCGGCGGTGTCGCGCAGCGGCAGGATGACGACCGTGTCGTACGGGTCGGGGGCGGTGCCCTCGGCGGGCAGCGGCAGCCGCAGCAGCGGTACGTGGCCGTCCCGGCGGCGGATCTCGTCGCCGAGGCCGGGGCTGTGCCGGGCGACGTCGGCGGCCAGCTCCCGGGACTCGGCCAGCGACCAGCGCACCCCGCCGTGCCGGCCGACGACGGCGGGCTCGTCGGTGACGGCCAGCACGGCCGCGAAGCCGACGCCGAAGCGGCCCACGGCACCCTCGGCGGTGTCCCGCTTGGCGGAGGCGCGCAGGGTGGACAGCGACTCGACGCCGGCCGCGTCCAGCGGGGCGCCGGTGTTGGCGGCGACCAGCACGCCGTCCCGCAGGGTGAGCCGCAGCCGGCCCGGCACCCCGGCGCGGGCGGCGGCGTCGGCGGCGTTCTGCGCGAGCTCCACGACGAGGCGGTCGCGGTAGCCGCCGAGGACGAGGTCCTCCTCGGCGTTGGCGTCCTCCCGGAACCGGGCCGGGCTCGCCGCCCAGGCGTCCAGCACCCCGCGCCGCAGCCGTGCCGTACCGAACGGGTCCGCGCCCTCGGCAGCGGGCCGCACGAACTTGCTCACGTTCATCTCTCCTCATGGGGCCCTCAACGACGTGAGTCCGAAGGTACCGCGCGGATCACCCGCCGATGCGGGGCGTCACCCTTGAGCGCGGACGGGGGGCTCGTGACCCCGGCGGTCACCAGCGCGGACGGGCCCCTTTTGACGCCGGCCGGCATTCTCCAGCCCGTCCGGCGTTCGAGGACGAGGCCGTTCAGGCCGACGTCGGTCCGGTGGCGCGGCCCCGCCGCTACGAATGCCCCAGATCCGCCGACGCCACGTCGTCCGCGACCGGCACCGACCCGGCGTCGGCCGTCGGCCGCAGCGGGAAGGGGTCCACCCGCGTCTCGTCGATCACCGGCGCGGCCGGCTGCGGCGGCTTCGGCATGACCGCGGCCTCGGAGTGCCCCCCGCACCCGTACGCCAGCGACACCACCCGCCCGTCCGCCGGCGAGAACTCGTTCGCGCAGACCCCGAACGCCTGGCCGAGCGAGCCGCCGATCCGCAGCAGGAACCCGCAGGACACGCAGGCCGCGGGCGCCGCCTGCGCCATCGGCGTCTTCGAGCCGAACGCCTCTTCCCAGCGGTCGGCGGCCGTGTGCAGCCCGTAGCGCGACAGCACCCGCGCCCGGCGCAGCCCCAGCTCGTCGGCGACCGCCGCGATCGTGCCGCGCGGCGGGGTGACCGCCTGCTCGGCCGGGGAACCGCCGGTGACCTCGGCGTCCTCCGCCTCCACCAGCTCGGCCACCTGCTCGGAGACGGCGGAGTTCGGCGGCGGCTCGTCCTCGCCGGACCAGCCCGGCTCCAGGCGCAGGTCCTCCGCGTCGGTGGGCAGCAGATCGCCGGGGCCCAGGTCGCCGGGGCGCAGCCGCTCGCTCCACGGCACCCACTCGGGGGCGAGGACGGCGTCCGGGCCGGGCAGCAGCGCCGCCTCGTCCACCGTCACGATCTTGGCGCGGGAGGCCCGCGCCACCGTCACCGCCCAGCGCCAGCCGCGGTACCCGAGCTCCATGCACGCGAAGTAGTGCGTGACAACGCGATCACCCTCCGCGACCATCCCGGCGTGTTCGCCGACCACGCCGGGCGCCGCGGCCTCCTCGGCCGCCGCCCTGGCGAGGTCGACGGCCTCGGCGCAGAGGCGGTCAGGGGTGCGGCTTCGCGTTGTCGCTGCGCTCACAGGTATCGCTTCTCTCCATACGCCGTCTCACGGGTGCGCCACTGCCGGCGGGGGACGGACGGAGCGGACCCGGGGACCGCGTCGACGTCCGCGCCCGACGCGCTCGGGCGCACCTACGTCATCCATTCTGCGGGATGACTGTGAGGCGCGCGGCCGAGAACGTTCGCCACGACGCGCTACGCACGCTACCTGCTCAGCTTCGCTGGGCCTACACCGACGGGGGACACCGGCGGGAGTTTCCCGCCCGCCGCCCGCCCGCCGCCCGCCCATCGCCCGCCCGCCGCCCGCTCCCCGCCCCGGCCGCCCCGCCCGACCCGATCAGCTCCATCCGCCCGATGACAGCTCTACTCCCCCGTCTCGCGGGGCACTATGACGGGGTGGCAGCCGCACGCACGGAACGGACGGACGTGAAGGACGGGGGCCGGGGACGCGGTCCCGGGCGTTTCCGCGCGGTGGGGCGCGCGCTGCACCTGCCGGTGACGGGGCCGGCCCGGGGCATCCGGCGGGTGACGCACGCGCACGGCGCGGGCGAGTCGGGGCTGGGCAAGCTGATCGAGCTGCACGGCGTGAACGGCGCCGGCGACGTCATGATCACCGTCGCCCTCGCCTCCACGGTCTTCTTCTCGGTACCGACCGACGAGGCGCGGGGCCGGGTCGCCCTCTACCTCGCCATCACCATGGCCCCCTTCACCCTCCTCGCCCCGGTGATCGGCCCGCTCCTGGACCGCGTCCCGCACGGCCGCCGGGCGGCGATGGCCACCGCGATGGCGGCCCGCGCGCTGCTCGCCCTGGTGCTGTCGGGGGCGGTGATCAGCGGCGGCATCGGGCTGTACCCGGCGGCGCTCGGCGTGCTGGTCGCCTCCAAGGCGTACGGCGTGGTCAGGAGCGCCGTCGTGCCCCGGCTGCTGCCGCCCGCCTTCTCGCTGGTGAAGGCGAACTCCCGGGTCACCCTCGGCGGCCTGCTCGCCACCGGCGTCGCCGCCCCCATCGGCGCCGGCCTCCAGCAGATCGGCCCGCGCTGGCCGCTGTACGGCGCCTTCGTCATCTTCGCCGCGGGCACCGTCCTCTCCTTCACGCTGCCCCGCGAGGTCGACTCGGCCAAGGGCGAGGCCACCGCGCTGCTCGCCGCCGACAGCGCCCATCTGCACGGCCCGCACCGGCGGCCGGTCAAGCGCCCCGGGCTGCGCACGGTCGGCGCCGCCGTCACCCACGCGCTGGCCGCCAACGCCGCCGTCCGCTGTCTGAGCGGCTTCCTGATCTTCTTCCTGGCGTTCCTGCTGCGCGAGCACCCGATGACCGGCCAGAGCGCGGCGGTGTCGCTGGGCATCGTGGGCGTCGCGGCGGGCGCCGGCAACGCGCTGGGCACGGCGGTGGGAGCCTGGCTGCGCTCCCGCGCGCCGGAGATCATCATCGTGACCGTCCTGGCGGGTGTGCTGGCCGCGGCGGCGGTGACCGCCGTGTTCTTCGGCGCGGTACTGGTGGCGTGTCTGGCGGCGGTCGCCGGGTTCGCGCAGGCGCTGGCCAAGCTGTCCCTGGACGCGCTGATCCAGCGGGACGTGCCGGAGCTGGTGCGCACCTCCGCGTTCGCCCGCGCCGAGACGCTGCTCCAGATGGCCTGGGTGGTGGGCGGCGCGGTCGGCATCGCCCTGCCGCTCAACGGCACCCTCGGCCTGGCGGTGGGCGCCGCGATCGTCGGCGCCGGCTGGCTGGGCACCGTACGGGGTCTGGTCGACTCGGCCCGGTACGGGGGCCGGCGGTCGAGAGTGGCGTGAGCGCGGCGGGCCGTACCGGCGGGGACGGCACGCCGTACCCAGGTGGGCGGCTGGTGACAAGGGCCCGATAACCTTCGCCCATGACCACGTTGCCCCGCGGCGCAGCCGCTCTCGGACACCGCGCTGTGCGACGCCGCCGTGCCGTCGCCGCCGCCGGCGCCGTATCCGCCGGACTGCTCGTCCTGTCGGCCTGCGACAAGCCGACGCCGATGTCGACCATCACCGTCGGCAGCGACTCGATCAGTTCCGAGGCCACCTGTGGCGGCGAGGGCGACGAAGCCCTGAAGACCGCCGACCTGACCAAGTGCCTCCAGTCCGAGGACATCGAGACGATCACGGTGGACCCGGACGAGACGGTGCGCTTCGGGGTGGACCCGGACATCGCCGACAAGCGCTGGACGATCCTGATGAACGGTCAGCCGCTGACCGAGGACAGCAAGAAGACCTACCGCACGGTCCCGGGCAGCGTGTTCTTCAACGCCCAGTACGGCGCGCAGGGCGACTCCACCAAGGTCGCCGTCGTGGCCGGCAACGGCAAGGAGGGCGGCCAGACGTTCACCGGCGTGTGGGCCTTCGAGCTGAAGAAGGACGACTGACCACGTCCGCCGTACGCATCCTGGTGGCCACCGCGGTCCCCGCCGAACGGGACGCGGTGGCCCGGGCGTTTCCCGGCCCGGTCCGGGAGACGCCCCTGCCCGGCGCGGCTGCCCTGCACCACGTGGCCGGGGGCTGGGACCTGCTCGCCGCCGGCGTCGGCCCCGCCCTCGCCGCCGCCTCCACCGCCACCGCGCTGACCGCCGCCGCCCTGGCGGGCCGCCCCTACGCCCTGGCCGTCTCGGCCGGCATCGCCGGCGGGTTCGCCCCGCACGCGCCGGTCGGCTCGCTCGTCGTCGCCGACGAGATCACCGCCGCCGACCTGGGCGCCGAGACCGCCGACGGCTTCCTGCCGGTCACCGACCTCGGCTTCGGCACGGTCACCCACCGCCCGCCGCCCGCCCTGGTCCGTACGGTCGCCGCCGCGACCGGCGCCCGCCCCGGCACCGTCCTGACCGGCTCCACGGTCACCGGCACCGCCGCCCGCGCCGGCCTGCTCCGCGCCCGCCACCCGCGGGCCCTCGCCGAGGCCATGGAGGGCTTCGGCGTCGCGGAGGCCGCCGCCGCGCACGGCACGCCCGTGCTGGAACTGCGCGCGGTCTCCAACCCCGTCGGCCCCCGCGACCGCGCCGCCTGGCGCATCGGCGACGCGCTGGCGGCCCTGACGGACGCCTTCGGGAAGCTCCACCCCCTTTCGCAGAGTTGGAACCCCCATGAGCAGTGACACGTTGCAGATCGCGTACTCCCCCTGCCCCAACGACACCTTCGTCTTCGACGCCCTGGCCCACGGCCGCGTCCCCGGCGCCCCCGCCCTCGACGTCACCTTCGCCGACATCGACCTCACCAACGGCATGGCCGAGCGCGGCGAGTACGACGTGCTGAAGGTGTCGTACGCCGTGCTGCCGTACGTCCTCGACGAGTACGCCCTGCTGCCCTGCGGCGGGGCGCTGGGCCGGGGCTGCGGCCCGCTGGTGCTGACCCGCGAGGCCGGTGCCGACCTGCGCGGCAGGACGGTCGCGGTGCCCAGCGAGAAGTCGACGGCGTACCTGCTGTTCCGCCTCTGGGCCGCCGACACCGTGCCCGGCGGGGTCGGCGAGATCGTCGTCATGCCGTTCCACGAGATCATGCCGGCCGTGCGGGACGGGAAGGTCGACGCGGGCCTCGTCATCCATGAGGCGCGCTTCACGTACCGGAACTACGGGCTGCACAAGCTCGCCGACATGGGCGAGCACTGGGAGGCGACGACCGGGCTGCCGATCCCGCTCGGCGCGATCATCGCCAAGCGGTCGCTGGGCGCCGAGGCGCTGACCGGGCTGGCCGACGCGATCCGGACCTCGGTCCGCGCGGCCTGGGACGACCCCGAGGTCTCCCGCCCGTACGTCATGGAGCACGCCCAGGAGATGGACCCGGCCGTCGCCGACCAGCACATCGGGCTCTACGTCAACGAGTTCACCGCCGGCCTCGGCGAGGACGGCTACGCGGCGGTCCGCGGGCTGCTGACCCGGGCGGCGGCCGAGGGACTGGTGCCGGCCCTCGGCCCCGACGCGCTGCGCTTCCCGTAAGGCCCGTACAGGTCAGACGTCGAGCTGGTCCGCGACCGCCCGCAGCAGACCGGCGATCTTCTTGCCGGCCGTCTTCTCGGGGTAGCGGCCGCGCTCCAGCATCGGCGTGATGTTCTCCAGGAGCGTCGTCAGGTCCTGGACGATCGAGGCCAGTTCGTCCGGCTTCTTGCGCTGGGCCGCCGCGACGGACGGGGCCGGGTCGAGCAGCGTCAGGGACAGCGCCTGGTCACCGCGCTGGCCGGCGACCACACCGAACTCGACGCGCTGGCCCGGCTTCAGGGCCTCGACTCCGGCGGGGAGGACCGAGGAATGGACGAAGACGTCACCGCCGTCGTCACGGGAGAGAAAGCCGAAGCCCTTCTCGGTGTTGAACCACTTGACTTTGCCGGTAGGCACGTCTGTCCTCGTCCTCGTACTCGTCGGAAAACTGCTCTTGATAGCACTCGGGCGGGTCATGGGACCCGCCGGTATCCAGGCTAATGGTCTTCGGGCCGGTGACAAGACGTCCCCCGGTCGTTCCCTCGGGTCGGGAACTACCCTGGTCGGGTGCGTGAACAAACCCAAACGAATTCCGCCGCGCCGGGCGACCGGCTGATCCGTGCCGGTGCGATCGTCTTCTTCGTCGGCACCGTGGCCACGATGGTCACGGTGGCCCCGCTGTTCCTCGGCACGACGCCGTTCCCCACGTACATGTTCGGACTGAGCATGTTCATGGGGCTCGGCTTCCTGATCGCCGGGGCGGGGGTGCTCCGGTCGATCGCGGCGGGGCGGCGTCAGGCGCGGGCCGCGGCGGAACCCTCCCGGTAGGAGTCCAGCCAGGCCGGGAACTGTGTGAGGTCGGCCAGTACGGTGTCGGCGCCGGCCGCGCGCAGTTCGTCGACGCCGTACGGGCCGGTGGCGACGGCGACGGAGTACGCGTCGGCGGCGCGGGCGCCCCGGATGTCCCCGAGGTGGTCGCCCACGTAGACGTCGGCGCCGTGCTCGCGCAGCGCGACGGCCTTCTGCTCCGCCCACAGGTCGCCGATGACCGCGTCCGGTTCTATGCCGAGGTGCTCCAGGTGGAGCTTGGCGTTGGGCTCGTACTTGGCGGTGACGACGATCGCCCGCCCGCCGGCCCGCCGCACCGCCGCGATCGCCTCCGGCGCGCCGGCCAGGGCGGGGGTGGCGGCGATGGCGTACTCCGGGTACAGCGAGCGGTAGAGGTCGGCGGTGGCGGCGAGCCGCTCCGCCGGGAACCAGTGGGCCAGTTCCTGCTCCAGGGGCGGACCGAGGCGGGTGACCGCGAGGTCGGCGTCGACGTAGGTGCCGGTTCTCGCCGAGAGCTCCAGGTAGCAGGCGTGGATGCCGGGGCGCGAGTCGATCAGGGTCATGTCGAGGTCGAAGCCGACGGTGGGGCTAGTCATGGGGTCCATTGTGACGACAGGCCCTGGGGCCTGTCGTTTGGATCAGGACGCAGGGCATCGGCGGGACTTGGCCATGCCGGTGAGCGGGGCCTGGCGCGTGCAGCCGCAAGGCGGAGGAGGGAGTCGACGCGGAGCGTCGGCGAGTGACGACAACGCCGCAGATGCGCGTGCCAGGCCCCGCGTCTGCGGCGTGATCCGAACGACAGGCCCTAGGTGCGGCGGGCTCTCCACAGCAGGTACGCCGCCGAGGCGAGGGCCGCTCCCTTCAGGACCCACGGCCAGGTCTGGGTGAGGGCCTCGTTCATGTGGCCCTCGGCGATCGGGTCGCCCCAGCGGCCCTCCGTGCGGCCCCAGAGCCAGCCGACCCCGGCCGCCGCCACCAGGCCGGGCAGGCCCAGGACCGCCCACTTGGCCTGGGCCGGGGTGAGGCGGCGGGAGAGGAACGCGAGGACCCAGCCGAGGGCCAGCGGCAGCAGGTTGCCGAGGACCGCGCCGACGAGGAGGAGGACCGCGGCGAGCAGGAGGAGCGGGTTGGGGCGGCTGCCCTCGGGGAAGAGGCGGCGGCGTCCGGCGGCGGACTCCGCGCCGCCCTTGCGCGGCCACCACACCCGGCGTCCCTCGGCTGCCGCCTCCGCGGCCCGCGCCTCGGTCTTCTCCGGTGCCGCCGTCGGCTTCTCCCGGGGCGGCGGGGGCTTGAGCAGGTCCGGGATCTCGATGCCGCCGACGAAGCCGGGCACGCTGTCGCCGCCGCCGAACGGGCCGCTCTCCGTCCGCCACCAGTCGGGCCGCGGGGCGGTGCTGTCGCCCAGCTCGTGGGCCTGGGCCAGGTGCGGCGGGGTGGGCGCCTCGGCGGGCGCGGGCGGCGGGTCGGCGGGTCGGGGGCGCGGGACCACCCGGCGCAGCCCCTTGGGGCGCTCCTTGGGGACCGGCTCGGGGCGCTCCTTGAGGCGCTCCTTGCGCGGGGTTTCGCCGTCCGGCTGGACGGGCACGGCGGGCGGCGGCTCCCAGGACGCGGCCCGGTTGTCGCCGCCGGCCGCCTCGACCACCTCGTCGGGGCTGCCGAGCCGGTCCAGGATGCGGCGGACGGCCGCCGGGGAGTCGACGACGGTCCGCGACCGGCGCTTGTCGATCTCGTTGCGCAGTTCGGCGACGAGACGCATGCGCGTGGCCGACGGCAACTGCTGCTGCTGAGCCACGTCACCGACGCGGCTCAGATACTCGTAGACGACCTGGTCGCTCTCGATCCCCACAACCCCTCCGGGGCGGTGCGTTGGTGATACCCCGTCGGTCGACCGTACCCGTTGTGGCGGTGCGAAATCGCCCCCACCGGCGGCGAAACCCCCGGGAACGGGCGGGGACGCGCCCCGGGCGGGCGCCCGGGAACGGCTCGGTGGGCCGGGGGCGACCCGCTACCGTGGGGCGGATGAGCACCGAGGAGAAGCCCGCTCCACTCCGGTCCCTCGCGGAGGCCCTTCGCGGCAGGGACGACGCCTCCCTGGCCGCCCTCCTGCGCAGCCGCCCCGACCTCGTCACCCCCGTCCCCACCGATCTCACCCAGCTCGCCACCCGGGCGGGCACCCGTGCCTCGGTGGTGCGGGCGCTGGAGCGGCTGGACCGGTTCACGCTGCAGACGGCCGAGGCGCTGGCCGTGGCGGCCGATCCGGCGACGTACGAGGAGCTGTCCGGGCTGATGGCCGGGGACGACGGCGACCCGTCCGTCGCCGCCGCGCTGCCGCGCGCGCTGGCCGTGCTGCGGGAGCAGGCGCTGGTGTGGGGCGGTGACGACCGGCTGCGGCTGGTGCGTACCGCCCGGGAGCTGCTGGTGCCCTCGCCGCAGCATCCGTCGCCGACCGGGCTGGGGCCGACGGTGCGGGAGGCCACGGCGGGGATGTCGCCGGGGCGGCTCCAGGAGGTCCTCGGCGCCGTCGGGCTGCCCTCGACGCACGATCCGGTCTCCGCGGTGGACGCGCTGACCGGGCTGTTCACCGACCGGGACGGGATGGCGGCGCTGCTCGCCGGGGCCCCGGCGGAGTCCGTCCAGGTGCTGGAGCGGCTGGTGTGGGGGCCGCCGTACGGGCAGGTCACCCATGACCCGGCGCCCCATCTGCGCTGGCTCCTCGACCGGGGTCTGCTGCTGCCGACCGCGCCGGGCACCGTGGTGCTGCCCCGCGAGGTCGCCCTGCGGCTGCGGTCCGGGCGGGCGCACCGGACGCCCGAGCCGGTGCCGCCGCCGGTGACGGCCGCCGCCTCGTACCGTCCGCAGGTGGTGGACGGCGCCGCGGCCGGGCAGGCGCTGGCGGCGCTCGCCACCGTCGACGAGCTGCTGAAGGACTGGGCCGAGGGCGGCCCGGCCGTGCTGCGCGCGGGCGGGCTGAGCGTGCGCGACCTGAAGCGGACGGCGGTCGCCCTGGACGTCCCCGAGCCGGTCGCCGCCTTCTGGATCGAACTGGCCTACGCGGCCGGGCTGCTGGCCTCCGACGGCGAGGCCGACGAGCGGTACGCGGCGACCCCGGCCTACGACGAGTGGCGGGAGCTGCCCTGGGCCGAGCGCTGGGCGCGGCTGGCCGAGGCGTGGCTGCTCGCGACCCGCACCAGCGGCCTGGTCGGCAGCCGGGACGCCAAGGACCGCGCCCTGTCGACGCTGGGCGCGGGGCTCGACCGGTCGGCGGCGCCGGAGGTACGGCACCGGGTGCTGGCGCTGCTGGCGGGGTTGCCCGAGGGGGCCGCGCCGGACCCGGAGTCGGTGCTGGCCCGGCTGCGCTGGGAGCGTCCGCTGCGGGGGCCGCGGCGGGACGAACGGGCCGAGGGTTCCCCGGAGGACCTGCGGGCCCGGCTCGCCCGGTGGACGCTGGCCGAGGCGGAGCTGCTGGGGGTGACCGGGCGGGGGGCGCTGGCGGGACCGGGGCGGGCGCTGATCGGAGTACCCGCGCCCGCGTCCCAGCCGCAGCCGCAGCCCCAGTCGCAGCCCCAGTCGCAGTCCCAGTCGCAGCCCCAGCCGCAGCCCCAGCCGCAGCCCCAGCCGCAGCCCCAGCCGCAGTCGCAGTCGCGTGCGCGGGAGAGCGGTGACGGCGGGCCCGGTGACAAGCTTCCCGTCCATCACCTCCGGCACCGCACGCCGCCCGCGCCCGAGCCGCTGCCGCCCACCGAGCAGGCCGCCGCGACGGCCGCCGCCGCCCGGGTGCTCGCTCCGCTGCTGCCCGAGCCGCTGGACCACGTCCTGCTCCAGGCCGACCTGACGGCGGTGGCGCCCGGACCGCTGCGACGGCCGCTCGCCGAACTGCTCGACGTGGTCGCGGACGTCGAGTCCAAGGGCGGGGCGACCGTCTACCGGTTCACGCCCGGTTCGGTGCGCCGGGCCCTGGACTCCGGCCGGACCGCCGCCGACCTGCACTCCTTCCTCGCCCGGTACTCCCGTACACCGGTGCCGCAGCCGCTGACGTACCTGATCGACGACGTGGCCCGCCGGCACGGGCGGCTGCGGGTCGGGGCGGCCTCCGCGTACGTCCGCTGCGACGACGACGCGACGCTGGACGAGATCCTCGCCGACAAGCGGGCCGCCGGCCTCGGGCTGCGGCGCCTGGCGCCGACCGTGCTGGCCGCGCGGACCGACCCGGCGGGGCTGCTGGAGGGGCTGCGCGCGATGGGGTTCGCGCCGGCCGCCGAGTCCGCCGGGGGCGATGTGCTGATCGCCCGCGCCGACGCCCGCCGCACCCCGCCGCGCACGGCGCCCGAGCCGGTCCCGGAGGGGCCGCCGGTGCCGGACGACGCGCTGCTGACGGCCGCGATCCGGGCCATCCGGGCCGGTGACCTGGCCGCCACCGCACCGCGCAAGCCGGACGCCGGTACGGCGCCGGCGGGCGGGGAGCCGCCCCGTACTGGTTCCGCCGAGACGCTCGCCACCGTGCAGGCGGCCGTGCTGACCGGCGAGGCGGTGTGGATCGGGTACGTGAACGCCGAGGGCGCCGCCAGTCAGCGGGTGATCGCCCCGGTGCGGGTGGAGGGCGGCTTCGTGACGGCGTACGACCACACCGCGGACGAGGTCCGCACCTTCGCGCTGCACCGGATCACGGGGGTCGCCGAACTCGCCGACGACGCGGGGTGACCCCTCCCGTTTTACGCGGCCGGGCGTCCTGCCCCGTCTTTTCGCGCACTTTCGGGCGTACGCGGCGGTTCATGCGCGCCACGCCGGGGTTTTCCCACCCCGGAGGGAGCTTTTTTCATAAACCGCATCGGGCGGTTCCGGCTCGGGCAGCCACCGGGTGTCCTGAACCAGACCGGAAGGAATCTCCGATGGGTGCCGTTCGTCGTATCGCCGCCGTCCTGACCACCACCACCGCGCTCCTCACCGTGTTCGCCGCCGAGGCCGCCGCGGTCGGTATCGATCTGGGCGGTGGCATCACCCTCTGACCCGTCCCGCCCCTCCCTGAGCGGGCCGGCCCCACCCCTGGGCCGGCCCGCGCATCCGCGCATCCGCGCACTGACGATCTCGCTCCGCGAAAGGCCGGAAGTCCTATGGGTTACAAGCTGTCCACCACGGCCCGTACCGCCGTCTCCGTCCGTTCCGCCCTCGCCGTCTCCCTCTCCGCCCTGGTCACCGCCGCCGCGCTGATCGCCGCGCTGGTCCCCGAGGCCGCCGCGCTGCCGCTCCCGCTGGGGGGCACGGGCGGACAGACCCTGGCCAACGGCGAGCTGATCTCCGTGGAGGGGCCGCTGGTGAACACCGTCAATCTGTCCACGCTGCGGTAGCGCGGCGGGCGCGGTAGCTCTCCCCTTCGAGACGCACCAGCTCGGCGTGGTGGACCAGGCGGTCCACCATCGCCGGGACGGAGGGGCCGCCGAAGACCTCGTCCCAGCGGGCGGGCGGACGGTCCCCGGTCACGATCAGCGAGCCACGTTCGTAGCGGTGGGCGACGAGCCGGAAGAAGAGGGACGTGGTCGCCGGGTCGAAGGGGGTGTAGCCGACCTCGTCGACGATCAGCAGGGGGTAGGCGTCGAGGGCGGTCAGTTCCTCGGTGAGCCGCCCGGCCGTGCGGGCCTCGGTGAGCCGGGCGGCCCACTCGGCGGCGGTCGCGAACAGCACCCGGTGCCCGGCCTGGCAGGCGCGCACCCCGAGCCCGACGGCCAGGTGCGTCTTGCCGGTGCCGGGCGGGCCGGCGAACACCACGTTCTGCCGGGCGGTGACGAAGTCCAGCTTGCCGAGCCGGGCCACGGCCTCCCGGTCGAAGGCGAGGGGGTGGCTCTCGTCGAAGTCCTCCAGCAGCTTGCGCCCCGGGAAGCCGGCCTCCGCGATCCGGTCCTCGGCCCCGGCCGCGGCCCGCGCGGGCGGCACCTCCACGGCCTGCCGCTGGGCCGGGAAGGGGGCGGGGACGGGTGCGGGTGCGGGGACCGGGGGTGCGGAGAGCTGGGCGACGTGCGTTCCGGGCGACGGCGTGTCCGCCGGGGGCCGCTCCTGTCGCCGTTCGGTCAGGTGCGCGCGTTCCGCCTGCCGGGTCATCGGGCCCGACATGTACGCCAGGATCGCCGCCGAGACGATGAACGCCATGTGGATGACCGTGCCCCACAGCAGCGCGTGGCGGGAGGTGTGGTGGACGTCCACGAACATCTGGAGAAGGTGGACGGAGGAAATGCCCACGATGGCGGTGGCCAGTTTCACCTTCAGCACATTGGAATTGACGTGCGACAGCCATTCCGGCTGGTCCCGGTGGCCCTGGAGGCCGATACGCGAGACGAAGGTCTCGTACCCACCGACGATGACCATGATCAGCAGGTTGGCGATCATGACGACGTCGACCAGCTTGAGCACGGCGAGCATGACGTAGGTCTCGCTGGCCTGCCCGCTCACGCAGCGCAGGAGTAAGGCCCACAGCTCGTTGAAGAACTTGTAGACGTACACGCCCTGCGCGGCGACCAGGCCGAAATACAGGGGAGCCTGTAGCCAGCGGGTGGCGAAAAGGGCGTAGCCGAGCGTCGGCATCGGGGTGTTCTGCACAGGGGGCACGGTCGCTTATTTTCCTGGGCCGTCCGGGGGAAGGGAATTCACACCACACGTTGGAATGAAAAGACATCCAGTAGGACGGGACTCCGGTCCGCCCCAGTGAACCGGTGGGCCGCTCTCTCCGCCCGGCCCACCGGCCCCTCGCGCACCCGGGCCGATCAGGCACACTGGACGTTTGGCCGATCCGTCCAGTCGCCGTCGGCCGTACGCGCGCGAAAGGGTGCCGCCCGTGAATGGTCCGCTCATCGTCCAGTCCGACAAGACGCTGCTCCTGGAAGTCGACCACGAACTGGCCGGCGACTGCCGCCGTGCCATCGCCCCCTTCGCCGAGCTGGAGCGGGCGCCGGAGCACATCCACACCTACCGGGTGACGCCGCTGGGCCTGTGGAACGCGCGGGCGGCGGGCCACGACGCCGAACAGGTCGTCGACGCGCTCGTCGAGTACAGCCGCTACCCGGTGCCGCACGCGCTGCTCGTCGACATCGCCGAGACGATGGACCGCTACGGGCGCCTCACCCTGTCCAAGCACCCGGCGCACGGGCTGGTGCTGACCACCACCGACCGGCCGGTCCTGGAGGAGGTGCTGAAGTCGAAGCGGATCGCCCCGCTGGTCGGCGCCCGCATCGACCCCGACACGGTCGCCGTGCACCCCTCCGAGCGCGGGCAGATCAAGCAGACGCTGCTGAAGCTGGGCTGGCCCGCCGAGGACCTCGCCGGGTACGTCGACGGCGAGGCGCACCCGATCGAGCTGGCCGAGGACGGCTGGGCGCTGCGCCCGTACCAGAAGCAGGCGGTGGAGAACTTCTGGCACGGCGGCAGCGGCGTCGTCGTGCTGCCCTGCGGGGCGGGGAAGACGCTGGTCGGCGCCGGTTCGATGGCGCAGGCGAAGTCGACCACGCTGATCCTGGTCACCAACACGGTCTCCGCCCGGCAGTGGAAGCACGAGCTGGTCAAGCGCACCTCGCTGACCGAGGACGAGATCGGCGAGTACAGCGGGACCAGGAAGGAGATCCGGCCGGTCACCATCGCCACGTACCAGGTGCTGACGACCCGGCGGAAGGGCGTCTACCCGCACCTGGAGCTGTTCGACTCCCGGGACTGGGGGCTGATCGTCTACGACGAGGTGCACCTGCTGCCGGCGCCGGTCTTCAAGTTCACCGCCGACCTCCAGGCACGGCGCCGGCTCGGCCTGACCGCGACCCTCGTGCGCGAGGACGGCCGCGAGTCGGACGTGTTCTCCCTCATCGGGCCCAAGCGCTTCGACGCGCCCTGGAAGGAGATCGAGGCGCAGGGGTACATCGCGCCCGCCGACTGCGTGGAGGTGCGGGTCAACCTGACCGAGTCGGAGCGGCTGGCGTACGCGACCGCCGAGACGGAGGAGAAGTACCGCTTCTGCGCCACCACGGCCACCAAGCGGAAGGTGACCGAGGCGATCGTGCGCCGGTTCGCCGGGCAGCAGATCCTGGTCATCGGCCAGTACATCGACCAGCTGGACGAGCTGGGCGAGCACCTGGGCGCCCCGGTGATCAAGGGTGAGACGTCGAACGCGCAGCGGGAGAAGCTGTTCGAGGCGTTCCGGCAGGGCGAGATCAACGTCCTGGTGGTGTCGAAGGTCGCGAACTTCTCCATCGACCTGCCGGAGGCGACGGTCGCCGTGCAGGTGTCGGGGACGTTCGGGTCGCGGCAGGAGGAGGCGCAGCGCCTCGGCCGGGTGCTCCGTCCGAAGGCCGACGGCCACCAGGCCCACTTCTACTCGGTGGTCGCCCGCGACACCCTCGACCAGGACTTCGCCGCCCACCGGCAGCGGTTCCTGGCCGAGCAGGGATACGCGTACCGGATCATGGACGCGGACGAGCTGCTGGCGGGGGAGTGAGGAGAGGGCGCTCACGACGGCTCACGCATCGCTACGCTGGTGCCTCGGCGGCCACGGACGGCGGTCACGGAACGGAAAGGGCGCCCATGCCTCACGAGGACGTCTACGAAGTGCTGTACACCGAGCCGGCGGCCCGTGACCGCGACCGGCTCGATCCCGTCCGCCGGGCCGCCTTCGACAAGGCGGTCTCGATCCTGTCCCGCGACCCCTACACCGAGGTGTCACGCCCGGTGGGTCCCGGTGAGCAGGACCGCGAGGTCCGTCTCACCTCGCAGATCGTCGCGGAGTACATGGTGTCGCGGGGCCGGCTGCTGCTGGTGATGCTCCGGATCTTCGACGACGCGGACATCCTGCTGCCCGAGGGCTGACGCTCACCGCCGGCGGCGGACGCCCGCCTCCTCGTCGTCGCACTCGCCGAGGAGCACGATGTCGAAGGCGGCGCCGGCGAAGGTCCTGGCGGCGCGCAGGGCGTAGGTCAGGCGGTGGACGGCGGCCGGGTGCGGGGCAGCGGACGTGCGGCCCGGTGCCGGGGCTGTCGTCGGGAAGACGGTTGCTGCGCTCATGTGTCCATGGTGCGGTGGCGGGCCGCCGTTGACATCGGCCCTCCGGCCGAACCCCGCCGCCCGTCGCCTCCACCCTGCGACCCACCCGTCTCCTCCCGCCGTACGTCTGCGGGAGGAGACGGCCCCTGAGGGGCACGGGAAATCCGTTGGCCCCGGGCCCGAGCGCTCCTCTACAATCTCCGCTCTTCCCGCCTCCCTCACGGAGCGCCGCCGTCCGGACGGAAACCGGCCGGCATCCGCACCCACCATCCCAGGTCCGCCGGAGGCACCCCCTTGTCCACGTCCGTCCACGACGACCCCCTGTCCGGCCCCCTGTCCGACCCGCTCGCCCGGGAGCGCGCCCACCTGGCCGCGTCCCGTGCGGCCCTGCGCGCCATGCGTGCCGACGTCGAGTCCCTCGACATCAGCGACGTCACCGCGAACTGGGTCAACGCCGCCGTCCTGGAGCGGCAGATCGAGGACCGGGTCAAGGCCCTGGCCGACCTCAGCGACACCCCGCTGTTCTTCGGCCGGCTCGACTACGCGCACGCGCCGGGGGCGGAGCGGGCCGAGGGGGCGGAGGGGGCCGAGGGGGAGCGCCCGCGGCCGGAGGCCGCTTATCGGACACTGCACATCGGGCGGCGGCACGTCCACGACGCGGACGGCGACCCGATGGTCATCGACTGGCGGGCGCCCGTCTCGCAGCCGTTCTACCAGGCGTCCAGGAAGGACCCGAAGGACGTCGAACTGCGCCGCCGGTTCGGTTACACGGGCGGAGAGATCACCGCGTACGAGGACGAACGGCTGACCGACCCGGCGGAGGCGGCGGCCACCAGCAAGCTGCTCCAGCGGGAGATCGAGCGGCCCCGCGTCGGTCCGATGCGGGACATCGTCGCCACCATCCAGCCGGAGCAGGACGAGATCGTGCGCGCCGGACTGTCCGGCTCGGTCTGCGTGCAGGGCGGTCCCGGCACCGGGAAGACCGCCGTCGGCCTGCACCGGGTGGCGTACCTGCTGTACGCGCACCGCGAGCGGCTCGCCCGCACCGGCACCCTCGTCATCGGGCCGAACAGGTCCTTCCTGCACTACATCGAGCAGGTGCTGCCCGCGCTCGGCGAGCTGACCGTCCGGCAGGCCACCGTCGACGACCTGGTGGCCCACGTCGAGGTGCGCGGCACCGACGAGGCGGCGACGGCGGTGGTCAAGGGCGACGCCCGGATGGCGGAGGTGCTGCGCCGGGCGCTGTACTCGCACGTCTCGATGCCCGCCGAGCCGGTCGTCGTCGTGCGCGGCTCGCGGCGCTGGCGGGTTGCGGCGTACGAAGTGGAGGAGCTGGTACGGGAGTTGCTGGACCGGGGCATCCGGTACGGCGCCGCCCGCGAGGCCCTGCCGCAGCGCATCGCGCACGCCGTGCTGGTGCAGATGGAGCGGGCGGGCGAGGCGCCGGACGACCGGGTGCAGAACGCGGTGGCGCGGAACGCGGCGGTCAAGGCGTGCGTGAAGGCGGTGTGGCCGGCCGTCGACCCGGCCAGGCTGGTGCTGCGGCTGCTGTCGGAGCCGGAGTTCCTCGCCGAGCACGCCGAGGGGCTGCTCACGGAGGACGAGCGGAAGGCGGTGCTGTGGGCGAAGCCGGCCCGGTCGGTGAAGACCGCCAAGTGGTCGGCGGCGGACGCGGTGCTGATCGACGAGGCGGCGGATCTGATCGAGCGCACCCACTCCCTCGGGCACGTCGTCCTGGACGAGGCGCAGGACCTCTCCCCCATGCAGTACCGGGCGGTGGGCCGGCGCTGCACCACCGGTTCCGCGACCGTCCTCGGCGACCTGGCGCAGGGCACCACGCCGTGGGCGACCCGCAGCTGGCGGGAGGCGCTGGCCCACCTGGGCAAGGAGGAGGCGGTGGTGGAGGAGCTGACGGCCGGTTTCCGGGTGCCGACGGACGTGATCGCGTACGCCTCACGGCTGCTGCCGCACATCGCGCCGGGGCTGACGCCGGTGGCGTCGGTCCGGGAGAACCCCGGCTTCTTCGAGATCCGGGACGCCGACGGTACGGCCGACGTGGTGGCGGCCTGCCGCGAGCTGCTGCGCCGGGAGGGGTCGGTCGGGCTCATCGCCGCCGATGTCCGGGTCCCCGAGCTGGCGCGGGAGCTGACGGACGCGGGCGTCGGGCACCTCGCGCCGGGTGAGGAGACCACGGAGGGCGCCCGGCTGACCCTGGTCCCGGCCTCGCTGGCCAAGGGCCTGGAGTACGACTACGTGGTCCTCGACGAGCCACGGGCGGTGGTGGACGGGGAGCCGGACGAGCGGACGGGACTGCGGCGGCTGTACGTGTGTCTCACGCGGGCGGTGTCGGGGCTGATCGTGACGCACACGGCCCCGCTGCCGCGGCAACTCTCGGCGTAGCCGCGGGCGATCGTGCCGCCAGGGGCGGCACGGGTGGGCGCGGCGGCACCCGGCCGGCGGCGGGCCGCGCCACCCGCCCCCCGAGCGGCAGTCCGGTCACCGTCCAGGAGACGCTCAGTCCCCCAACACCCGCCGCCACTCCGCGACCGCCTCCGCCGAGACCGGACCGTCCCACCCCCGCGGCCGAGCCGCCCCGCCGATGTGGAACCCGTCGATCCCGGCGTCCAGCAGCCGCGGCACGTGGTCCAGCCGCAGCCCGCCCCCGACCAGGAGCTGCTGCTCGTAGCCGGGCTCGCCCTGCCGCCGCGCCTCGGCGACCAGCACGTCCCGTCCCTCGTCGACCCCGCCGGCCGACCCGGCCGTCAGATACGTGTCCAGGCCGGGGAAGTCCGCGAGCCGCTTGCGCAGGGCGGCCCGGTCGGCGGCGCGGTCGATGGCGCGGTGGAACGTCCACCGGCACCCCTGGAGGACCGCCGCCAGCCGCTCCACCGCCGCCAGGTCCACGTCCCCGTCCGCGTCGAGGAACCCCAGCACGAACTGGTCGGCCCCCGCCTCCCGCAGCTCCCCCGCGACTCGCACCAGCCGCTCCACGTCCTCGGCGGTCCCGGCGGCGAAGCCGTCCGCGAGCCGCAGCATCACGCGTACGTCGATGTCGACGGCGGCCCGGACCGCGGCGACGGTCGCGGCCGACGGGGTGAGTCCGTCGGCCGCCATGTCGGTGACCAGTTCGAGGCGGTCCGCGCCTCCGGCCCGGGCGGCGACCGCGTCCTCGACGTCGAGGGCGATCACCTCCAGGACTGCACGCTTGCTCATGGGGCCCCATTCGTCGGCGTCCACCGGCGTCCACCGGCGCGGCTACAGGTCTAGTCCAATCACGGGACAGATTAGCGCCCGAGCCCGCGCGCCCCCGGCGCACACCGCTCACCTCACCCGAAGATGACCAGTTCCCGCTCCTGCGCCCCGGCCGGTTCACGGGCCGCGCCGTCGGCCGGCCGTCCCGTGAGGCAGGCGGGAATCGCCGGACAGCCACAAGGGCTGGGGGCCTCCCGTCACCGTCACGGGAGAATGGACGCATGGCCGATCTCGACGACCTCCGCGCCCGCTGGCTGCGCGCCCTGCTCCCGGCCCGGGACGGCGCCTGCCTCCCCGAGCCGTACCGGTACGCCGACGCGCTGCTGCGCCGCTGGTCGGAGCCGCAGCGCCGCTACCACACCGTCGAGCACCTGACGGCGGTCCTGGACCACATCGACACGCTCCAGGAGTACGCCGACGACCTGGCCGTCGTACGCCTCGCCGCCTGGTTCCACGACGCGGTCCACCTGCCCGAGCGCTCGGCCAACGAGGAACGCTCCGCCCGCCTCGCCGAGCGCGCCCTGCCCGAGGCCGGGGTCGGGCCGGAGAAGACCGCCGAGGTGGCCCGCCTCGTCCGGCTGACCGTCACCCACGACCCGGCCGGCGACGACCGCAACGGGCAGGTGCTGTGCGACGCCGACCTGGCGGTCCTCGCCGCGCCGCCGGCGGCGTACGCCGCCTACACCGCGGCCGTCCGCCAGGAGTACCACTTCGTGCCGGACGACGCCTTCCGCGCCGGCCGGGCTGCGGTCCTGCGTCAACTCCTCGGACTGCCCAGCCTGTTCCGGACGCCGTACGGGCGGCGCGCGTGGGAGGCGACCGCCCGGTACAACCTCGCCGGAGAGCTGGAAATGCTGTCGCCGGACGCTCCCCCGGCCCCGTAGCCTGCCCGCCATGCGGAACACGGGCGAGCTGGGCGGGGAACAGGTCGAGGCGGCCGTCGCGGGCGCCGTGGCGGTACTGGGCACGGTGGCGGACCGGGACTGGGAGGCGGTGCGGGCCGGGCGGCTGGAGTGGAGCTGCCGGGAGACAGCGGCGCACATCGCGGGCGACCTCATCGCCTACGCGGGCCAGTTGGCCGGGCGGGCCGCCGACGCCTACGTCCCCTTCGAGATCACCCTGGACGAGGGCACCGGCAACGAGGGGCTGCTCCACGTCGTCCGGACGACCGGCGCGCTGCTCGCCGCCACCGTCCGCACCACGCCCCGCGACGTCCGCGCCTTCCACCCGTACCCCTTCCGGGACGCGGGCCGGGACGGCTTCGCCGCCATGGGGGTCGCCGAAGTACTGCTGCACACCCACGACATCGCCACCGGCCTCGGCGTGCCGTACGAGCCGTCCGCCGAGCTGTGCGCGTACGTCCTGACGCGGATCTTCCCGCACGTGCGGCCCGGCACCGACGCCTGGCGCACGCTGCTGTGGGCCACGGGGCGGGGCGAGTTGCCGGGCCGGGCCCCGGTGACCGGCTGGAAGTGGTGCAACAACCTGGTGCTCCCGGCCGAGCGGCTCGTCCTGGAGGGCATCACCCCGGCCGCCGCGAACGACCTCGCCCTCGGTGGCGACGGCGGCTTCCCCTGGGCCGGGGGACGGCCGGTCGACGGCACGCGCGAGGGCGCCGGGATGGTGGTGAAGGCGTACGAAGGGGGCGTGCACCGGCCGGAGTGGGGGATGTACGCGCTGGTGCGCCGCACGGACGGCCTGGCGGTCGGCGCGATGGGCTTCCACGGGGTGCCCGACGAGGACGGCCGGGTGGAGGTCGGCTACGACCTCGTCGAGGCGGCGCGCGGCCACGGCTACGCCACCGAGGCACTGCGCGCGCTGTCGGGGTGGGCGCTGGCCCGGCCCGGCGTGAACCGCGTCTTCGCCCGTACCGAGCCGGACAACCACGCCTCGCAGGCGGTGCTGGAGCGGGCCGGTTTCACCCGGGTGCCGACGGAGGACCCGGCGGACGCGGAACTGTTCGCCTACGAACTGCGGGGCTGATCGCCTACGAACTGCGGGGCTGATCGCCTACGAGCTGCGGGGCCGACCCGGCCGGCCCCCGGCCGCGCCCGCGCCGCGCTTGGGGCGGCGCAGCCCCGCCCCGCGCAGCAGCCGCACCACCTCGCGGCTGCTCACCTCCAGCGCGCCGGCCCGTACGGCGTCCGCGTACCGGTGGGCGGGGAGGTCGTAGTGGTCGCGGTCGAAGGCCCGGCGGGGCACGTCCAGGCGGCTCGCGAAGGCGTGCAGTTCGTCGTAGGAGACGTCGCTGACCAGGTGGGACCACATCCGCCCGTGGCCGGGCCAGGACGGCGGATCGACGTAGACGGTCACGAGGAGGCCCCCGGGCCGCCGAGGGCCGTGCCCAGCGAGCCCACCGCGGCGACCTTGACGCCCGCCTCGGAGCACACCCAGTGCGGGTCGGGGCCCAGCTCCGGCTCGATGTCCAGGGCGTGCGGGTCGCCGGAGCCGCACACCGGGCACAGCGGCCAGCGGCCGTACCGCTCCAGCAGCGCGTCCTGCACGTCCTGCGCGACCAGGCCCGCCACGAACGGTGCGCCGTCCGGCCACTGCTCGACCCACCAGCGCCGCTGCACGACGGACTCCTCGACGAGCGAGACGACGTCCGCCTCGGCGACCTCGCCCGCGACGAGGTCGGCGAGGACCAGGGCGCGGGCGGCGTGCAGCGCCTGTTCCAGGGGGCTGATGGGGTTCATGCACCCATTGTGCGCACTCTTGCCCCGGCACCGGAATGAAAATATCTTTCACCCATGACTGACGGGGTGAAGGAAACTACCGGTGTGCCGACCGTGCCGCTGCCGCCCGTGCCGCCCGTGCCCGCCGCGCTCGCGGCCAAGGTGCGCACCCTGGCGCCGTCCATGACCCGTTCCATGCAACGGGTCGCCGAGGCCGTCGCGCGGGACCCGGCGGGCTGCGCCGCGCTCACGGTCACCGGGCTCGCCGAGCTGACCGGCACCAGCGAGGCGACCGTCGTACGCACCGCCCGCCTGCTCGGCTATCCCGGCTACCGCGATCTGCGGCTCGCCCTCGCCGGGCTCGCCGCCGCGCAGCAGTCCGGGCGGGCGCCCGCCATCACCACCGACATCGCGGTGGACGACCCGATCGCCGACGTCGTCGCCAAGCTCGCCCTCGACGAGCAGCAGACCCTCGCGGACACGGCGGCCGGCCTGGACACCGCCCAGCTCGGCGCGGCGGTCACCGCGCTCGCCGCCGCCCGGCGCACCGACGTGTACGGCATCGGGGCGTCGGGGCTGGTCGCCCAGGACCTCACCCAGAAGCTGCTGCGCATAGGGCTGATAGCCCACGCGCACTCCGATCCGCACCTCGCCGTCACCAACGCGGTGCAGCTGCGCGCCGGGGACGTCGCCGTCGCCATCACGCACTCCGGTTCGACCGGGGACGTCATCGAGCCGCTGCGGGTCGCCTTCGAGCGCGGGGCGACGACGGTGGCGGTCACGGGGCGGCCGGACGGGCCGGTGGCGCAGTACGCCGACCACGTACTGACGACGTCCACGGCGCGGGAGAGCGAGCTGCGGCCGGCGGCGATGTCCTCCCGGACGGGGCAGTTGCTGGTGGTGGACTGTCTGTTCGTGGGGGTGGCGCAGCGGACGTACGAGGCGGCGGGGCCGGCGTTGTCGGCGTCCTACGAGGCGTTGGCCCACCGGCACGGGTCGGGGCGCCGCAGGACGTGAGCGTCGGGGGCGGCCGCGGGTCCGTTGTGGCCGCTCGCGCAGTTCCCCGCGCCCCCAGGGACATGACCGACATCGGAACCAGAAAGAGCCGAGCCTCCATGACCTCCACCCCCGACCTCCGTTCCCAGCTGGACTCCCTCTCCACCGAGGCGTTCCGGCCGGACCTCGCCGAGATCGACCGGCTGCCGACCCTCGACATCGCCCGGCTCATGAACGGGGAGGACGCCGGGGTCGCCGCCGCCGTCGCCGCGCGGCTGCCCGAGATCGCCGCCGCCGTCGACGCCGTCGCCGCACGGATGGAGCGCGGCGGGCGGCTCGTGTACGCCGGGGCCGGGACCGCCGGGCGGCTCGGCGTGCTGGACGCCTCCGAGTGCCCGCCCACCTTCGACACGGCACCCGGGCAGGTCGTCGGCCTGATCGCGGGCGGACCGGACGCCCTGGTCACCTCCGTCGAGGGCGCCGAGGACTCCGCCGAGCTGGCCCGCGCCGACCTGGACGCGCTCGGCCTCGCCCCCGACGACACGGTGGTCGGCGTCTCCGCCTCCGGCCGGACCCCGTACGCCGTCGCCGCCGTCGCGCACGCCCGCGCGCTCGGCGCCCTCACCGTCGGGCTGGCCTGCAACGAGGGCAGCGCGCTGGCCGCCGCCGCCGAGCACGGCATCGAGGTCGTCACCGGACCCGAGCTGATCGCCGGCTCCACCCGGCTGAAGGCGGGCACGGCCCAGAAGCTGGTCCTCAACATGCTGTCGACGATCACCATGATCCGGCTCGGCAAGACGTACGGGAACCTGATGGTCGACGTCCGCGCCTCCAACGAGAAGCTGCGCGCCCGCTCCCGCCGGATCGTCGCGCAGGCCACCGGCGCCGGGGACGGGGAGATCGAGCGGGCGCTGGACGCGGCCGGCGGCGAGGTCAAGCAGGCCGTGCTGATCCTGCTGGCCGGGGTCGACGGCCCGACGGCCGCCCGCCTTCTGGAGGACTCCGGCGGCCGGCTGCGCGCCGCGCTGGCCGCGACGGCGCGCTGACGCGCAGGCTCGGGGCGTGCACCAGGACCCCCGAGCCACCGCCACCGCCCTCCTGCCCCTGGTCGGCGGCCCCGCCAACGTCGTCTCCGTCGCCCACTGCGTGACCCGCCTGCGCCTGGTCCTGGCCGACCGGGCCCGGGTGCGGGACGCCGAACTGCGGGCGCTGCCCGGCGTCCTCGGCGTGGTGGAGGACGGGGAGGCGTACCAGGTGGTGCTGGGGCCGGGGGTGGTCGGACGGGTGACGGAGGCGTTCGAGGCGCTGCTGCCGGGCGGGAGCGAGGGCGTGGAAAGGGGTGCGGCCGGCACGGCCGACGCCCTCGCCCGGCGCGGCGCGGCGCTGAAGGCGCGGCAGAAGGAGCGCGACGCCACCCCGCTGAAGCGCGGCCTGCGGCGCGTGGCGAACGTCTTCGTCCCGCTCATCCCGGCCCTGATCGGCTGCGGCATGCTCGCGGGCGCCGCCGGCCTCCTGCGCACCCTGCGCTGGCTGCCCGGCCTCACCCCCGCCCTCACCGCCCTGTCCGCCGCCTTCATGGCGCTGATCGCGGTGTTCGTCGGGCACAACACGGCCCGCGAGTTCGGCGGCACCCCGGTGCTGGGCGGCGCGGTCGCCGCCGTCGTGGTGTATCCGGGCGTCGCCCAGGTGACCGCGTTCGGCGCCCCGCTCGCCCCCGGCCAGGGCGGGGTGCTCGGCGCGCTGGCGGCGGCGCTGCTCGGCACGTACGTCGAGAAGTGGTGCCGCGCCCGCCTCCCCGGCACCCTGGACGTCCTGCTCACCCCGACCCTGACCGTCCTGGTCGCCGGCCTGACCACGCTGTACGTCCTGATGTACACGGCCGGCGAGGTCGCGTCCGCCGTCGGCACGGCGGCGACCTGGCTGCTGACGACCACGGGCGTCCTGGCCGGCCTGCTCCTCGGCGGCCTCTTCCTGCCCCTGGTCATGCTCGGCCTGCACCAGGCCCTGATCCCCCTGCACACCACCCTCATCGACCAGCAGGGCCACACCGTGCTGCTGCCGCTGCTGGCCATGGCGGGCGCGGGCCAGGTCGGCGCGGCGGTCGCGGTCTACGTCCGGCTGCGCCACGACACGTCCCTGCGTACGACGATCAGGTCCGCGCTCCCGGCCGGCCTGCTCGGCGTCGGCGAACCCCTCATCTACGGCGTCTCCCTCCCCCTGGGCCGCCCGTTCCTGACGGCCTGCGTGGGCGGCGCGGCGGGCGGCGCGTTCGTCGGCCTGTTCGCGATGCTCGGCACCGAGGCCGGGGCGACGGCGATCGGCCCGTCCGGCTGGGCCCTGTTCCCGCTGCTCTCCGGGGACCGGGGGCTCGCGGTGGCGGCGGGGGTGTACGCGGGCGGGCTGGTGACGGGCTACGCGGCCGGGTTCCTGGCGACGTACGCGTTCGGCTTCCCCCGGCGGACGGGCACGGCGGGCACGCGCTGAACGCCGGCCGCCGCCCCCGGGGGGCTACTGGGGCCGGTACTTGGCCAGCTCCCCGGACATCTTCTCCATGCGCTCCCTGACGAGCGTCAGCGCGGGGAAGCTCGCCTCCACCAGCTGCCGCTTTTCCAGGGGGGTCAGGGTGCCCTCCTCCCATCTCGCGAACCGGCCGGACCATGTCTGCACCGTCTCCCGCATCGTGTCCAAGTACCGGCGCACGTCCGTCGCCACGGTCAGGAATCTCCGTATCTCGGGGTGGTCCGCCCGGCCGGGGTCGGACTCGATCGCCTGGATCTCGGTGTCCGCCGCCTGGCGCGCGGTCGTCAGCTCGTCGACCAGGGCGACGAACCGCTGCCGGAGCCGCTGCCCGGTCGGCACGGTCCCGCCCTCGTACGGCTTGTCCATGTCGTAGGGCACCCCGAAGTTCTGGGCGATGTCCATGACTTCGTGCAGCGTGTGGTAGGCCAGCGTGGACGTGTGGTCGTAGTGGACCCGCCAGAAGGAGAAGATGCCCCAGGCGACCGCGGCGATCTCCTCCTGTGACGCCCCGGCCGTCTGCGCCATCTTCATCATGCGGGCGGCCCGGTGGGACTGCCCCGCCCACACCGGCATGTTCCTGGCGCGGGCCAGCTTGGTGGTCTCGCTGTTCTCGTCGCGCACGAAGGGCTGGCGGGCGGCCACGCCCGCCGGCGGTTTCTTCAGGACGGTGTTGCCACGGTCCGCGGTGGTCCGCCGCCTCCCCTCGGCGTCGAAACCGGCGGTGCTCCGCAGCTCCTCCGGGCTGGTCTCCGGCAGCCAGCCGCTGCCCTGGGTCCGGGTCCCGCGGTCGGCCTTCCCGAAGTACTCCTGGAGGTCGTGCAGCGTGATCAGCTTGTCCCGGAAGTTGAATTCCTCGGGGTTCTGCATCACCGCCAGGTAACCGCCCTTGCCCAGCATCCCGGGGCGCAGGCGAGTGCCCTTGAACTTGTCGCCGCCGAAGTACGTCGCATAGGTCCCGGGCAGAGTCCTGGTCAGCTCGCGCACCATCTTCTCCTCGTTCTCCGCCGTGAAGCGTTTCTGCTCGCGGCGCTCGCTCTTCTTGTCCTCGAAGTGGCGGTGCAGACGCTTCAGCAGAACATCCAGGAAGACTTCGACCTCCCTCTCGTCCTGGATGGTCTGCGCCAGCTCCTTCTCCTTCCTCCGGTTCTCCTTGGCGGTGACCCAGCCCATGAGGTGACGGGCCAGTTCCGTGTAGTCGTTCACCAGGATCTTGTGGTTCTTCGCCCCGAAGTCCGGGTGGGCACCGACGTCCCGCTTGAGGGCCGGGTGGTAGCCCTTGTGCCCGACCGGGGCGACGATCGCCTTCTTGAGCTGGTCGATGACCCGGCCCTCGTGGTTCATGAACCGCTCGCGTTCCTCCGGCGAGAAGTCCTTGTCGACCACCTTTCTCAGCTCCTGGTGCAGTTTGCCCGACAGGCTGTCGACGACCGTCGCGTGCTGGTCCTGCGGCAGCTTCCGCGTATTCGCCTGGTAGCGCTCGGTGAAGTTCGTCTGTCCGACCACGAGCGTGCGCTGCACCGGGGCGGCGGTCCCGGGACCGCCGCTGACGGCGCGGGCGACGGCGGCGTTCCCGGCCAGGCCCTGCAGGGCCCGCACGTCGGGTGGGTGCCGGTGCGGCGCCGTGACGGGCAGCCCGGTGCCGGCGGGCTGCTGCTCCCGCTGCCGGCCGCGTACGTGCTGGTGCATCGTGTGCCCTCTCCCCTGCACAGGTGGCGTGCGCCTCGGCACGGCCCGCACCTTGACTACTGGACGCCGCACCCGGCCGGGAAGGACCTGCGGGGTAAGTGCGCCTGCCCGTTCAGGCGGACCTGCCCGCCGCCTACCATGGCCGGGGCGCCCGCCCCGCGGACCCCCGCCGAACCCGACCCCGACCACCTCCGGACCGGAGCCATGAACCACGCCCAGCTCACCGCCCTCGGCCGTGCCCTGCGCCTGCTCGGTGAGCACGGCGAGGCCCTGACCACCGACACCCCCGACGCCAAGCTGCACGAGATGCGGGGCGATCTGCGCCGCGCCCTGGACCTGCTGGAGGAGAGCGCGTCGACGACGGCCCCCAGCACCCGCTGCCCCGAGCATCCGAGCGGGCCGGTGGACGAGGCCGCCCCCGACCTGTGCCTGCTGTGCGAGACCCGGCGCCGCTCGGCCCGCCGCGCCGGGTACGGGGGCGGCGGCCCCGCCCGCCCCCGTCCCGCCGAGCCGGTCCCGTCCCGCTACGGCCTGCGCGACGACCGCCCCCAGGCCCAGCAGCGCTGGCTCCCGGAGGCGTGGAACGGCCAGGCGTGGCAGCTGTGCGGCACCCCACGCCGCGACCGCCGCGAGGCCGAGCTGTATCTCGCCGCCCAGCGGCGGGGGCCGCGCCCGGCCAGGGCCTACCGCCTCGTCCACGAGTTCACGGACTACGAGGTGCTGCGGATGTGGGGGACGCCGGTACGGACGGACATCGAACCGATGCCGTGAGTCTCCCCGTCAGACGTGCAGGGGCAGCGCGGTGATCTCGTGCCCCTCCCACAGGAGCCGGGTCGCCTCCTCCGGCCAGGGCACCACGGCGGGCTCGGCGTCCAGGACCTGCACGAGCCGCCGCTCGGTGTCGTACGCCGGCCAGCCCGGGTCGCCGGTCCGGGCGAACGCCGTCCAGGACGCCCGGAACCGGGCGGACAGCGCCAGCGCCACCTCGTCGGGCTCCGCCCCGGCGAAGAGCAGCGCGCCCAGGTCCACGTCGAAGGTTCCGAAGAGCAGCGGCAGGTCCAGGGCGTGGCAGGCGCCGAGCCCCCCGACGCCCGGGGCCGGCCAGGTCAGCTCGTAGGCGTGCGCCCGGCCGCCGCCCGCCAGGTGGGCCTCGGCCAGCCGCATCGTCGGCACGGCGAACAGCCAGTCCGTCTGCACCTTCTCGTACAGCTCCCCGGCGCTCGCGTCGGGGAAGGCGGCCCGGTACGCGGCCTCCCCGCCGTCGCCGGGGGCGTACATCCGCAGCGCGGACGCCGCCCGCTCCTCCCCGATCGTGCCGAGCTGTCCGGCCATGGCGACGAAGAGCCGGAACTCGTCGCGGTTGTGCCCGACGACCAGATCGACGTCCCGCGACGCCCCGTCGACCAGCGCCCGCCAGGGCAGGACCGGCAGTACGTCACCGTCCACGACGGGCGAGTACGGCGTCACCGTCGGCGCGGCCTGCCCCCAGCGGCCGGTGTACCCGGGCATCTTCGCGGCCAGTGTCTGTCCCGCCCTGACCAGCCGGTCGGGGTCCACGGTCGCGAGGTCGGCGACGGCCGGGCGCAGCCCCGCCTCGGCGGCGAGGGCGGCGCCGATGTCCCGGGCCAGTGCGTCGGAGAAGAACGTGCCCGGCACGCTCTGCGCGATCGCCCGCCGGAACAGGCCGTCCGCCCGGTCCATGGCCAGCAGCGCGGCGATCGAACCGGCGCCCGCGGACTCCCCGAAGACGGTGACCCGCCCCGGGTCCCCGCCGAACCCCTCGATGTTCTCCCGGACCCACTCCAGCGCGGCGACCTGGTCGAGCAGCCCCCGGTTGGCGGGCGCGCCGTCGATCCACGCGAACCCCTCCATCCCCACCCGGTAGTTGAAGGTGACGACGACCAGGTCCCCGTCGGCGGCTATCCGGCGGGCGTCGTAGCCGGGGCTGCCGCCGTGCCCGAGCTTGTAGGCGCCGCCGTGGATCCACACCATCACCGGGCGGCGGGCGGCCGGATCGGCGTCGGGCGTCCAGACGTTGACCGTCAGCCAGTCACCGTCGCCCGGCCCGGCCGCCGCCTGGCCCGGGACCAGCAGGTCCTGCGGGGGCGGCGGACCGAAGGCGTACGCCTCCCGGACGCCGTCCCACGCCTCGGCCGGGCGCGGCGCGGCGAACCGTGCCTCTCCGACCGGCGGCGCGGCGAACGGGATGCCGCGGAAGACGGTGAGCCCGTCCTCCCGGCGTCCGCGCACCGCGCCACCGGTGGTGCCCACCACGGCTCCGCCGCCCCTGCTGACCCGCGTGTCCGTCATCGACCACTCCTGACTGGTTACCGTCGGCCGTACGCCAGTTGGTGATCTCACGGACCCTACGCCCCGCCGGGCACCGCCTCAGCTCAGGGTCCGCAGCGCCGCCGGGTCGAACGGGGCCAGCTCGTCGAGACGGCCGGACAGCACCTTCTCGGCCCACCGCGGGTCCTGGAGCAGCGCCCGGCCGACGGCGACCAGGTCGAACTCGTCGCGCTCCAGCCGGTCCAGCAGCTCGTCGAGGCCCTTGACCGCCGCGCCCTCGCCCGTGAACGCCTTGCCGAACTCGCCGTCGAGCCCCACCGAGCCGACGGTGATGACGGGCTTGCCGGTCAGCTTCTTCGTCCAGCCCGCGAGGTTGAGGTCGGAGCCGTCGAACTCCGGCAGCCAGTAGCGCCGCGTGGACGCGTGGAAGGCGTCGACACCGGCGGCGGCGAGCGGCGCGAGGATCGCGTCCAGCTCCTCGGGGGTCCGGGCGAGCCGGGCGCCGTAGTTGTCCGACTTCCACTGCGAGAACCGGAAGATGACGGGGAACCGCGCGGAGACCCGCTCCCGCACCGCCGCCACGATCTCCGCGGCGAACTTCGTACGGGCCACCGGGTCGCCGCCGTAGGCGTCGGTACGGCGGTTGGTGCTCTCCCACAGGAACTGGTCGACGAGGTAGCCGTGGGCCCCGTGGATCTCGACCCCGTGGAACCCGATGCGCTCGGCGTCGGCGGCGGCCTGCGCGAACGCCGCGACCACGTCGTCGATGTCCTGCTGCGTCATCGCCTTGCCGGTGGCCTCGTCCGCCCCGAGCCGCAGCCCGGACGGTCCGACGGCCGGGGCGTCGGCGAACGGCGGCTCCCCGTCGTTGCGCACCATCCCGATGTGCCACAGCTGCGGCACGATCGTGCCGCCGGCCGCGCGCACCGCCTCGGCGACCTTCGCCCACCCGGCCAGCTGCTCCTCCCCGTGGAACCGCGGCACGCTGTCGCTCTGCCCGGCGGAGGGATGACCGACGTACGTCCCCTCCGTGACGATCAGTCCGACGCCGGCGGCGGCGCGGCGGGCGTAGTACGACACCACGTCCTCGCCCGGGACACCGCCCGGCGAGAACATCCGGGTCATCGGCGCCATCGCGATGCGGTTCGGCACGGTCAGGCCGTTGACCGTGGTGGGCCGGGAGAGGATCTCGGCGGCGCGGGAGGCGGCGTCGGTCACGGGGGGCTCCTTGGCGTGAGGGGGGAACCGGACGGTATGTGCACACGCATGCAACACGCGGCCCTACGCACAACCCGTCTCTCCGCTCACGGCATTCCTGCCGTGCCCTGTCCGTGACCCTGTTCACAGTGGCCGCCGGGGCCACGGGAAAACGCCCGAGGGCGGCACCCCCTGTCGGAACAACAGGAGGCGCCGCCCTCGGAACGAAGGACGCTCGATCAACCCTCGGGTCGATCAGAAGTCCATGTCACCGCCCGGCATGCCGCCGCCGGCCGGGGCGGCGGCGGCCTTCTCCGGCTTGTCGGCGATGACGGCCTCGGTGGTGAGGAACAGCGCGGCGATGGAGGCGGCGTTCTGCAGGGCGGAACGGGTCACCTTCGCCGGGTCGATGATGCCCTCGGCGATCATGTCGACGTACTCACCGGTCGCGGCGTTCAGGCCGTGGCCGACGGTGAGGTTGCGGACCTTCTCCACGACGACGCCGCCCTCAAGACCGCCGTTGACGGCGATCTGCTTCAGCGGGGCCTCCAGCGCGAGCTTCACGGCGTTGGCGCCGGTCGCCTCGTCGCCGTCCAGCTCCAGCTTCTCGAAGACCTGGGAGGCCTGGAGCAGGGCCACGCCACCACCGGCGACGATGCCCTCCTCGACGGCCGCCTTGGCGTTGCGCACGGCGTCCTCGATGCGGTGCTTGCGCTCCTTGAGCTCCACCTCGGTGGCGGCACCGGCCTTGATGACCGCGACGCCGCCCGCGAGCTTGGCCAGGCGCTCCTGGAGCTTCTCGCGGTCGTAGTCCGAGTCGCTGTTCTCGATCTCGGCGCGGATCTGGTTGACCCGGCCGGCGACCTGGTCGGCGGAGCCGGAGCCGTCGACGATGGTGGTCTCGTCCTTGGTGATGACGACCTTGCGGGCGCGGCCCAGGAGGTCCAGGGTCGCGTTCTCCAGCTTGAGGCCGACCTCCTCGGAGATGACCTCGCCGCCCGTGAGGATGGCGATGTCGCCGAGCATGGCCTTGCGGCGGTCGCCGAAGCCCGGGGCCTTGACGGCGACGGACTTGAAGGTGCCGCGGATCTTGTTGACGACCAGCGTCGACAGGGCCTCGCCCTCGACGTCCTCGGCGATGATCAGCAGCGGCTTGCCCGACTGCATGACCTTCTCCAGGAGCGGGAGCAGGTCCTTGACGTTGGAGATCTTGGAGTTGGCGATCAGGATGTACGGGTCGTCGAGGACGGCCTCCATACGCTCCATGTCGGTGGCGAAGTACGCCGAGATGTAGCCCTTGTCGAAGCGCATACCCTCGGTGAGCTCCAGCTCCAGACCGAAGGTCTGGGACTCCTCGACGGTGATGACGCCTTCCTTGCCGACCTTGTCCATGGCCTCGGCGATCAGCTCGCCGATCTGGGTGTCGGCGGCGGAGATGGAGGCCGTGGAGGCGATCTGCTCCTTGGTCTCGACGTCCTTCGCCTGCTCCAGCAGGGCGGCGGAGACGGCCTCGACGGCCTTCTCGATACCGCGCTTCAGGGCCATCGGGTTGGCGCCGGCCGCCACGTTGCGCAGACCCTCGCGCACCAGGGCCTGGGCGAGAACGGTCGCGGTGGTCGTACCGTCACCGGCGACGTCGTCCGTCTTCTTGGCGACTTCCTTGACCAGCTCGGCGCCGATCTTCTCGTACGGGTCCTCGAGCTCGATCTCCTTGGCGATGGAGACACCATCGTTGGTGATCGTGGGGGCGCCCCACTTCTTCTCGAGGACGACGTTGCGGCCCTTGGGGCCGAGCGTCACCTTGACGGCGTCCGCGAGCTGGTTCATGCCGCGCTCGAGGCCGCGCCGCGCCTCCTCGTCGAACGCGATGATCTTGGCCATGTGAAGTGGTCCCTCCAGGACTGGGGGTGATTCCTTCGGACCGCGCCCGCGCCCGCGACGGACGGCTCGCCGGCCTCGTGGTTCCTTCCCCACGGCGGCCCGCGGGCCTCACCGACCCGGTCCTTCGTTGTCACTCTCACCTTCAGAGTGCTAACGCAATGATTAGCACTCGGCCCCTGCGAGTGCAAGCGCCTCCCCCGGATCGGGGGCCGCGCTCAGCCGCCCGCGAACACGGCCCGGACATGCCCCGGACAAGGTCCGGACATGCCGGAGGGCCCGCGCCTCGGTGAGACGCGGGCCCTCCGGAGAAGACCTTCGCTGCGGTGGTCGCGCGTATCAGGCAGTGACGCGGACCATGTCGGCCTGCGGGCCTTTCTGACCCTGCGAGATCTCGAACTCGACCCGCTGGCCTTCTTCAAGGGTGCGGTAGCCGTCCATCTGGATCGCGCTGTAGTGGACGAAAACATCCGCACCACCGTCGACCGCGATGAAGCCGTACCCCTTCTCCGCGTTGAACCACTTGACGGTGCCCTGAGCCATGCCTAACTCCCCTATTACTGGCCCTTGCACAGACCCGCACTTCGCGGATCCGGGTCAGACCTCGCCCCCCAAAAGGCTCGGAGGCGTGCGCCGGAACGCGTCGACCGCGGCCGAATGTATCTGTCCAACTGCCCTCTGCAACAGGTCAATTGGACGAGAAATCTGGACGGGAGCGGTCCGGAATATGGCGAGAAATCGTGAGAATCCGGGGCAAGTCGGGCCACGCAAAGGTTACAGAAGCCACAAAACACGCCCACAGTTTGGCTACATCTGGTCGGGCGTGCGGCGGAAATTCGGAGTTCACGCTTTCGCGATCATCGGCGCGTTCCCCAACTCTACCGTGCTCAACCACATGGAATTGCCCCCTCCGCTTCTATTGCGGAGGGGGCAATTCAGGGGACGGTGGGTGACCGCGTCAGCCGCCCGCGACGGCCGGAATGATCGAGACGCCGGCCCCGTCGGGGGTGGCCGTCTCCAGGCCCTGCTCGAAACGGACGTCGTCGTCGTTGACGTACACGTTGACGAAGCGGCGCAGCTTGCCCTGGTCGTCCAGGACGCGGGCGGAGATGCCGGTGTGGTTCTTCTCCAGATCGGCGATGACCTCGCCGAGGGTGGCCCCTTCGGCGGTCACTTCGGC
Source organism: Streptomyces sp. NPDC016677 (assembly GCF_055562815.1). NCBI lineage: Bacteria > Bacillati > Actinomycetota > Actinomycetes > Kitasatosporales > Streptomycetaceae > Streptomyces > Streptomyces sp. NPDC016677. The sequence continues at coordinate 401,770 of NZ_JBVHEO010000006.1, forward strand.
CTGCCCGCCGGTGTAGGTACGCAGGATGGTCGGGATGCGGACAGAGACACTCACTTGAAACCTCCGGTCAGGGAATCTACGTAGGGACGCGTCACGCCAGCCCCGCCTCGCGGAACGACGCGAGGTTCGGCCGGATCGTCGCCGTGAGCCCGGTCCCCGCGACCGCGTCCAGCGTCTTCAGACCGTCGCCGGTGTTGAGCACGACGGTGGTCAGCGCCGGGTCCAGCACCCCCGCCTCGATGAGCTTCTTCGTCACTCCCACCGTGACACCGCCGGCGGTCTCCGCGAAGATCCCCTCGGTCCGCGCCAGCAGCTTGATCGCGTCGACGACCTGCTCGTCGTTCACGTCCTCCACCGCGCCGCCGGTGCGGCGCGCGATGTCGAGGACGTAGGGGCCGTCGGCCGGGTTGCCGATGGCGAGGGACTTGGCGATGGTGTCCGGCTTCTGCGGGCGGACGACGTCGTGGCCGGCCTTGAAGGCGGTGGAGACCGGGGAGCAGCCCTCGGCCTGGGCGCCGAAGATCTTGTACGGCTTGTCCTCGACCAGGCCGAGCTGGATCAGCTCCTTCAGCCCCTTGTCGATCTTCGTGAGCTGGGAGCCGGAGGCGATGGGCACGACGAGCTGGTCGGGCAGCCGCCAGCCGAGCTGTTCGCAGATCTCGTACGCCAGGGTCTTGGAGCCCTCGGCGTAGTACGGGCGCAGGTTGACGTTGACGAAGCCCCAGCCCTCGCCGGCCGGGTCGCCGATCAGCTCGGAACAGAAGCGGTTGACGTCGTCGTAGTTGCCCTCGATGCCGACGAGTTCGCCGCCGTAGATCGCGGCCATGACGACCTTGCCCTGCTCCAGGTCGTGCGGGATGAACACGCAGGAGCGCAGGCCGGCACGGGCGGCGGCGGCGCCGACGGCACCGGCCAGGTTGCCGGTGGAGGAGCAGGACAGGGTGGTGAAGCCGAAGGCGCGGGCCGCTTCCAGGGCCTGGGCGACGACGCGGTCCTTGAAGGAGTGCGTCGGGTTGCCGGAGTCGTCCTTGACGTACAGGCCGCCGGTGACGCCCAGCTCGGCGGCGAGGCGGTCGGCCTTGACGAGCTTGGTCCAGCCCGGGTTGATGTTGGGCTTGTCGGCGACGTCGGCGGGGACGGGCAGGAGGGGCGCGTACCGCCAGATGTTGGTGGGGCCCGCTTCGATACGCGCGCGGAGCTTCTCGGTGTCGTAGGACGAGAAGTCGTAAGCGATCTCCAGCGGGCCGAAACACTCCTCGCAGGCGAAGACCGGGCCGAGGGGCACGCGGTGGCCGCATTCCCGGCAGGAGAGCGCCGTGGCGGGGCCGAGATCGACGGAGGCGGCGGGGGTGGTGGTGCTTTCGGCAGTCTGCACAGCCATGGAGGCGAGGCCCTTTCTCCTCATCTTCCTCACGACGCATCTCGCCGTGAGACGGATTTGGCACCTTCCCGAGCCGGGAGCCTCGCTTCTTCACGAGTGCCGGCTGGAGGGTTGCCGGGGCTTCATCGGGCCGTGTCCCTCTGCCCCTCTGGATGAGCTGTATGTGGTTGTCAGCGGCGGCCACCCCCGACATGCGATGGTCATCCGCGTTGTTCAAGACTGTAACCGAAGGCCAGGACAGTTGAGATAGTCGTCCGATGCGCGAGATGGATCACATAAGGGATGCGTGGTCCGTACAGGGAGGAGCCGCAGACCGTGCTGGAAGAAGTCGAGCGTTGGCTCAGCGCACGTTCCTGGTCCGTGTCCGACCGGCCGCTCCACCAGATCCTGGCCGCCAAGCAGCGCACGGGCCAGACGGTCAGTGTGGTGCTTCCCGCGCTGAACGAGGAGGAGACGGTCGGCGACATCGTCGCGGCGATCCGGCACGACCTGATGTGCCAGGTTCCGCTGGTCGACGAGATCGTGGTGGTCGACTCCGGGTCGACGGACGCCACCGCGAAGGTGGCCGCGGCGGCCGGCGCCCGTGTCGCGCACCGCGACGAGATCCTCCCGCGCCTCGCGCCCGTGCCCGGCAAGGGCGAGGTGCTGTGGCGGTCGCTGCTGGTGACGGGCGGCGACATCGTGGCGTTCGTCGACGCGGACCTGAGGGAGTTCTCGTCCGACTTCGTCACCGGCATCGTCGGTCCGCTGCTCACCGACCCGGACGTGCACCTGGTCAAGGCCATGTACGACCGTCCGCTGGGCGCCGCCGCCGGGCAGGGCGGCCGGGTCACCGAGCTGATGGCCCGGCCGCTGCTGAACATGCACTGGCCGCGGCTGGCCGGGTTCGTGCAGCCGCTGGGCGGCGAGTACGCGGCCCGCCGCTCGCTGCTGGAGCGGCTGCCGTTCCCCGTGGGGTACGGGGTGGAGCTGGGAATGCTGGTGGACGCGCTGCACCTGGTGGGGCTCGACGCGCTGGCCCAGGTGGACGTCGGGGTGCGCAAGCACCGGCACCAGGACGGGCAGGCGCTGGGCCGGATGTCCGCCGCGATCTACCGCACCGCGCAGCTGCGGCTGGCCCGCGGCCATCTGATCCGGCCGTCGCTGACCCAGTTCGAGCGCGGCGAGGACGGTTTCGAGCCGCGCACCTTCTCGGTGGACACCGAGGAACGGCCGCCGATGCTGGAGATCGCGGAGTACGCGCGGCGCAAGGTGGCGTGAACGTACGTTTGAGCTGGTGACGGCCGGGCTAGGTTGAGGCGTATGGCTTCAACGTTCGGTGCTGCTCAGGTGCTGGTGGCCTCCAACCGTGGCCCCGTCTCGTACGAGATCCAGGAGGACGGTTCGCTGCGGTCGAAACGCGGCGGCGGCGGGCTGGTCTCCGGGCTGTCGGCGATCGGGCCGGACGCGGGGGCGCTGTGGGTGTGCTCGGCGCTGTCCGACGGCGACCGCGAGGCGGTGCGGCGCGGGGCCGGCGAGGACGGCGTGCGGATGCTGGACGTACCGGCGGACGTGCACGCGGACGCGTACAACGGGATCGCCAACTCGGTGCTGTGGTTCGTGCACCACATGCTGTACCAGACGCCGCTGGAGCCGGTCTTCGACGCGGAGTTCCGGCGGCAGTGGGCGTCCTACGAGGCGTTCAACCGGGCCTTCGCCGAGGCGCTGGCCGAGGAGGCCGCCGAGGGCGCGGCCGTGCTGGTGCAGGACTACCACCTGACGCTGGTGCCGGGGATGCTGCGCGAGCTGCGCCCGGACGTACGGATCAGCCACTTCTCGCACACGCCGTGGGCGCCGGTGGAGTACTTCCGGATGCTGCCCGACGACATCGCCGCGCAGGTGCTGCGCGGGATGCTGGGCGCGGACCGGCTCGGGTTCCTCACCCGGCGGTGGGCCGAGGCGTTCACCGCGTGCTGTGACGCGCTGGTGGGCGGGCTCGGGGACACCGTGGTGGGAGTGCACGGGCTCGGGGCCGACGCGGACTTCCTGCGCGAGCGGTCGCACGAGGCCGACGTGGACGAGCGGATGGCGGCGCTGCGGGAGCAGATCGGACCGGGGCGGAAGACCATCGTGCGGGTCGACCGGACCGAGCTGTCGAAGAACATCGTGCGCGGGCTGCTGGCCTACCGGCGGCTGCTGGCCGACCGGCCCGAGTGGCGCGAGCGGGTGGTGCACGTGGCGTTCGCCTACCCGTCCCGGCAGGACCTCGCGGTGTACCGGGAGTACACGGCCGAGGTGCGGCGGGTGGCCGAGGAGATCAACGCGGAGTACGGGACGGACGGCTGGACGCCGGTCGTACTGCACGTCAAGGACGACTTCGCGCGGTCGCTCGCGGCCTACCGGCTGGCGGACGTGGCGCTGGTCAACCCCATCCGGGACGGGATGAACCTGGTCGCCAAGGAGGTGCCGGTCGTCTCCGACGAGGGGTGCGCGCTGGTGCTGTCGCGGGAGGCGGGGGCGTTCGAGGAGCTGGGCGAGGACGCGGTGGCCGTCAATCCGTACGACGTGACGGGGACGGCGGAGGCGTTGCACGAGGCGCTCGGCCTGCCGGCGGGAGAGCGGGCCGAGCGGTCGAAGCGGCTGGCGGCGGCGGCGACCGCGTTGCCGCCGGCGCGGTGGTTCCTGGAGCAGTTGGAGGCGCTGCGGGGCTGAGGGGCGGCGGCTGTGCCCACTACTTCGTCCGGACCGCCGGGCAGTATCCGGTGTCGGCGCCGATGGAGTTGATCTCGGCGTTCGAGCGCGGGTCATTGGCGTAGTTCAGCTGGTCCGTGCACTTCGAGGTCTTCTCCGCGGGGGTGTCCGACAGTGGTGCGGGGCAGGTGCCCGTGTCGGCGCCGATGGAGTTGATCTCGGCGTTCGAGCGCGGGTCGTCGGCGTAGTTCAGCTGGTCCGTGCACTCCGCGGTCTCCGGCGTGGACGTGCCCGACGGCGGCGGGCAGGTGCCCGTGTCTGCGCCGACGGAGTTGATCTCGGCGTTCGAGCGCGGGTCGCCGGCGTAGTCGAGCTGGTCCGTGCAGCTCAGCTCGGTTCCGGTGGTCGCGGCCGAGCCCTTGTCCGTGGTGTCAGCGGTGCCCTGGGCGGGCGCGCCGGCCGAGGCGGAGACCGAGGCGGAGGCCGACGGGGTGCTCTCGTCGGCGGTCACGGCGGCCGGGGACGTCGCGGTGCTGTCGCCGCCACCGCCGCAGGCGGTGAGGGAGAGGCCGGCGGCGAGGGCGACGAGGGCGAGCAGCGGGGCCTTGCGGGCGGACTTCGTGGCCTTGCGAGCGGACATGGTCTCTCCTCCACGGTTGCGGGCCCGGGTGAGCGGGCTTGTCGTCGTGGAGGAGGCCGGGGAGCACCGGGCCGGTTGCCCCGCGGGTGGCGTCAGGACGCGCCTGTGACACAGAGGGAGAAGCGCTGTGACGTTGTCTCAGGCCAGGCGCCGGGCGAGCGCGCCGAGCAGGGCGACCACCCCGGCCGGGCCGTCCACCTCCACGTCCGCGCGCTTCCTCAGTTCGGTCACCTCGTCGCTGCCGCTGCACACCAGCAGGCCGGGGGTGCCCTCGGTGCGGAGCCGGTCGACGGCGGAGTAGGCGGGGAGGTCGCCGAGGTCGTCGCCGGCGTAGAGGACCGCGCCGGCGCCGATGCCCTGGACGTGGTCCAGGAGGGCGGCGCCCTTGTCCATGCCGGGCGGACGCAGTTCCAGGACCATGCGGCCGGGCTCGACGATCAGGCCGTGGCGGGCGGCGAGGCCGGTGAGGGGGGCGCGCAGGGCCTCGAAGGCGGCCTGTGGATCGGCGGCCCGGCGGGTGTGGACGGCGACGGAGCGGCCCTTGTCCTCGGTCCGGGTGCCGTCCGGGGCCCCGGCCAGCAGTCCGGGCAGTTCTGCGCGGACAGCGGCGACCCCGGGGTGCGGGGCCGGGGCGGTGACGGTGCCGGTGGCGGCGTCCCAGCGTTCGGCGCCGTAGTGGCCGAGGACGACGAGGTGCTCCAGGCCGGGTACGCCGGCGAAGCCGCCGTGGTGGACGGCGACCTCGGCCGGGCGGCCGGTGATCACCGCGACGGAGGCGACCTTCGGGGCGAGCGCGGCCAGCGCGGGCACCGCGCCGGGGTGGGCGCGGGCCTGGTCGGGGTCGGGCACGATCCCGGCGAGCGTGCCGTCGAAGTCGAGTGCGATCACCGCCCGGCGGGGGTCGGCGAGGAGCCCGTCGAGCCCTTCGCGCCCGGCCTCGGTGGCGGGCGTCGGCAGGTGGTCCAGCGGGTCGGGGGTTGCGTCCGTGTGGCTGCCCATACCGCGAACCTATCCCGGCGGGACGGGTCGCACGCCTCTGCGCTCGGTCGGCGTGAGCGTGACCGGGGCGGGCCTCGGCGATCGCGGGCCCCGCCCGGTGCCCCTGTCGCCCCGGTGACCCTGTCGCCCCGGTGGCCCTGTCGCCACGGTGCCCCGACGACCGAGCGACCCGGCTGCCCCGGTGACCCTGTCGCCTCGGCGACCCGACGACCGAGCCACCCAGCCGCCCCGGCGACCCGACGACCGAGCCACCCCGGTAACCCAGCCGCCCCGGCGACCCACCGACCGAGCCACCCAGCCACCCCGGCAACTCAGCCGCCCCAGCGACCCGCCGACCGAGCCACCCAGCCACTCCGATAACCCGGCCCGCCCCGGCGACCCACCGACCGAGCGGCCCAGCCACCCCGGTAACCCAGCCGCCCCAGCGACCCACCGACCGAGCCACCCAGCCACCCCGGCAACTCAGCCGCCCCAGCGACCCACCGACCGAGCCACCCAGCCACCCCGGCAACTCAGCCGCCCCAGCGACCCGCCGACCGAGCCACCCAGCCACCCCGGTAACCCGGCCCGCCCCGGCGACCCACCGACCGAGCGGCCCAGCCACCCCGGTAACCCAGCCGCCCCGGC
>NZ_JBVHEO010000007.1:0-256511 GCF_055562815.1 Streptomyces sp. NPDC016677
GAAATCCTCCAGCGTGGGATTCTGCGCCTGCAGCATGGTGCCCATCGCACCGTCGGCGACCACCACACGGGTGGCGAGCGCCTCACGCAGGGCGGCCACGCGGCCCGCGCTCGGCCCGCTCACCGGGACGTCCCCGTCAGGTGTCCGCCCAGGTCCTCCGTCGCGGAGACCCCGTAGGCGTCACGCACCCTGGCCAGCAGGCCGTGGCCCGACAGGGACGGCGGCTGGGAGCCGGTGGACTCCAGGACGGCGGTGGCCACCGCGCTGCCCAGCTGTGCGGCGCGGCGATGGCTCAGGCCCCAGGCGACCGCGGCGAGGAAGCCGACCCGGAAGGCGTCGCCCGCGCCGGTGGGTTCCGCCGGTCCGGTGGGTGGCACGGACTTCACCGTGACCGGACGCAGTCCCGCCTGCTGGACCACGGCTCCCTCGGCGCCGCGCGTGATCACCCAGCTGCCCACCCGGCCCAGGATCTGCTGCTCCGTCCAGCCGGCGCGCTCCTGGATGAGCACGCTCTCGTACTCGTTGGTGAACAGGTAGCGGGGGCCGGTGAGCAGCGCGCGGACCTGGTCGCGGTCCAGCCTGGCCAGTTGCTGCGACGGGTCGGCGACGAAGGGAACGGCCATCTCGACGCACTGGCGGGTGTGCCGGAGCATGGCCTCGGGGTCGTTGGGCGAGACGACGACGAGGTCGAGTCCGCCCGCCCGTTCCCGTACCGTCCGCAGGTCGATGTGCCGGGCCTCGCTCATGGCGCCCGTGTAGAAGGAGCCGATCTGGTTGTGGTCGCTGTCGGTGGTGCAGACGAAGCGCGCGGTGTGCAGCCGGTCGCTCACCCGGACCGACTCGGTGTCGACGCCGCGCCGCTCCAGCCGGGCGCGGTACTGCTCGAAGCCCTCCCCGACCGCGCCCACGAGCAGCGGCCGCAGCCCGAGCAGGCCCAGTCCGTGGGCGATGTTCGCGGCGGTTCCCCCGGGACGTATCTCCAGCTCGTCGACGAGGAAGGAGAGCGACACCTTGTCGATGCTCCCGGCGATGAACTGTTCGGTGAACCTGCCCGGATAGACCATGAGGTGGTCCTCGGCGATCGAACCCGTCACGGCGATCTTCATCAAGTGCCCCTGCCCCTGTGGCGTGGATGTCGACGGCGGCACGCCAGGGCGGGCCCGGCTGCCGTCCACATCATTCGAGGTGGCGCTTAAGCGGGGGTAAGACGGGAGTACGACCGCGCCGGGCGCCGGGGGGCGGACGAGGCGCGGAGGGCTTCGTACCCGTGGTTCCCCGGGGCGTCCGCCAACCTGGGGACAAGCAAAAGACCCCTGGTGAACAGGGGTCTTTGCTGACTGGTGTCCGAGGGGGGACTTGAACCCCCACGCCCGATAAAGGGCACTAGCACCTCAAGCTAGCGCGTCTGCCATTCCGCCACCCGGACGAGGTGTCTGCCGCCCGCCAGGGGTGTTCCCCGCGGCGACATGGACAACCATACCAAGGTTTCGCAGTGCCTTTCACCTGCGTTTCCTTCTCCTGGGGTGACCCGGGGCCTCGCCCGAGGCGCTCCCCGGAACCTGCGGCGTGCGGTCGGGTCGGTGCGCCGGTCACGGGCGGGCGGGCCAGTGGTCCGGGAAGTCCCCCTCCGGTGACCGAAAATGCCGCACGCCCACTGGACACCACCCACCCGATGCGGGATAACAAGCTTCATACAGTATTCGTCGACTGTATGCAATCTACCGCGAGAGCGCCCCAGCCCCTCATGGAAGGGACAGATTTCGCATGCCCGAGGACTCCCAGTCCCAGGACGTCATTTCCGGCGGTCACCTCGTGGCCAAGGCCCTCAAGGCCGAAGGGGTCGACCGTATCTACACCCTCTGCGGCGGCCACATCATCGACATCTACGACGGCTGCGTGGACGAGGGCATCGAGGTCGTCGACGTCCGCCACGAGCAGGTCGCCGCGCACGCCGCCGACGGGTACGCCCGTGTCACCGGCAAGCCCGGCTGCGCGGTCGTCACCGCCGGCCCCGGCACCACCGACGCCGTCACCGGCGTCGCCAACGCCTTCCGCGCCGAGTCACCGATGGTGCTGATCGGCGGCCAGGGCGCCCTCACCCAGCACAAGATGGGGTCGCTCCAGGACCTTCCGCACGTCGACATGATGGCGCCGATCACCAAGTTCGCGGCCACCGTGCCGTCCACCGCACGCGCGGCGGACATGGTGTCGATGGCGTTCCGCGAGTGCTACCACGGCGCTCCCGGGCCCTCCTTCCTGGAGATACCGCGCGATGTGCTCGACGCGAAGGTGCCGGTGGACCAGGCCCGGGTGCCGAGGGCCGGCGCCTACCGGGCCTCGACCCGGTCGGCCGGTGACCCGGAGGCGATCGAGGCACTCGCCGACCTGCTGGCGCACGCCGAGAAGCCGGCGATCCTCCTCGGCAGCCAGGTGTGGACCACCCGAGGCACCGAGGCCGCCGTCGAGCTGGTGCGCACGCTGAACATCCCGGCATACATGAACGGCGCCGGCCGCGGCACCCTCCCGCCCGGCGACCCGCACCACTTCCAGCTCTCCCGGCGCTACGCCTTCTCCGGCGCCGACGTCATCGTCATCGTCGGCACGCCCTTCGACTTCCGGATGGGCTACGGCAAGCGGCTCTCCCCCGACGCGACGGTCGTGCAGATCGACCTCGACTACCGCACCGTCGGCAAGAACCGCGACATCGGCCTCGGCATCGTCGGGGACGCCGGGCTGGTGCTCAAGGCGGTGACCGAGGCGGCCTCCGGACGGCTGAACGGCGGCGCGGCCCGGCGCAAGGAGTGGCTGGACGAACTGCGCGCGGCGGAGCGGGCCGCGCTCGACAAGCGGCTGCCGCAGCTCCGGTCGGACGCCTCCCCCATCCACCCGTACCGGCTGGTCAGCGAGATCAACGACTTCCTCACCGAGGACTCGGTCTACATCGGCGACGGCGGCGACATCGTCACCTTCTCCGGTCAGGTCGTGCAGCCCAAGTCGCCCGGGCACTGGATGGACCCGGGACCGCTCGGCACCCTCGGCGTCGGTGTGCCCTTCGTGCTCGCCGCCAAGCAGGCACGGCCCGACAAGGAGGTGGTCGCCCTCTTCGGCGACGGCGCCTTCTCACTCACCGGCTGGGACTTCGAGACCCTCGTCCGCTACGACCTCCCCTTCGTCGGCGTCATCGGCAACAACTCCTCCATGAACCAGATCCGCTACGGCCAGGCCGCCAAGTACGGCAAGGCCCGCGAGCGGGTCGGCAACACCCTCGGCGACGTCCCCTACGACCAGTTCGCGCGCATGCTCGGCGGACACGGCGAGGAGGTCCGCGACCCCGCCGACATCGGCCCCGCGCTGCGCCGGGCCCGCGAGTCGGGCAAGCCGTCGCTGATCAACGTCTGGGTCGACCCGGACGCGTACGCCCCCGGAACCATGAACCAGACCATGTACAAGTGAGGTGATCGCCCGTGACATCGCCCGCCGCATCGCCCGTGACATCACCCGTCACATCGCCCGTGACAACGAAAGCTCTTGAGGGCATCCGCGTCCTGGACATGACGCATGTGCAGTCCGGCCCCTCCGCGACCCAGCTGCTCGCCTGGCTCGGCGCGGACGTGGTCAAACTGGAGGCGCCGACCGGTGACATCACCCGCAGGCAGTTGCGGGACCTGCCGGACGTGGACTCCCTCTACTTCACAATGCTCAACTGCAACAAGCGGAGCATCACCCTCAACACCAAGACCGAGCGCGGCAAGGAGATCCTCACCGAGCTGATCCGGCGTTCGGACGTCATGGTCGAGAACTTCGGGCCGGGCGCGGTGGACCGCATGGGGTTCACCTGGGACCGGATCAAGGAGATCAATCCACGGATCGTCTACGCCTCCATCAAGGGGTTCGGCGAAGGCCCGTACACCGACTTCAAGGCGTACGAGGTCGTCGCGCAGGCCATGGGCGGATCGATGTCCACCACCGGTTTCGAGGACGGGCCGCCGCTGGCGACGGGGGCCCAGATCGGGGACTCGGGCACGGGCGTCCACGCCGTGGCGGGCATCCTCGCGGCGCTGTACCAACGGGAGCGCACCGGGCGCGGGCAGCGGGTGAACGTGGCCATGCAGCACGCGGTGCTCAACCTCTGCCGGGTGAAGCTGCGCGACCAGCAGCGCCTGAGCCGTGGTCCACTCGCCGAATATCCCAACGAGGACTTCGGCGACGAGGTTCCCCGGTCCGGCAACGCGTCCGGCGGCGGCCAGCCCGGCTGGGCGGTCAAGTGCGCGCCGGGCGGCCCCAACGACTACGTGTACGTCATCGTGCAGCCGGTCGGCTGGCAGCCGCTCACCGGGCTGATCGGCCGGCCGGAGCTGGCCGACGACCCCGAGTGGGCCACGCCGGCGGCCCGGCTGCCGAAGCTGAACAAGATGTTCCAGCTGATCGAGGAGTGGTCGTCCACCCTGCCGAAGTGGGAGGTGCTGGAGCGGCTGAACGCGCACAACATCCCGTGCGGGCCGATCCTGTCCACCAAGGAGATCATCGAGGACCGGTCGCTGGCCGCCAACGAGATGGTGGTCCGCGTGCCCCACCCCGAGCGCGGCGAGTTCGTCACCGTGGGCAGCCCGCTCAAGCTCTCCGACTCCCCCGTGGAGATCAGCGGCTCCCCGCTGCTGGGCGAGCACAACGAAGACGTCTACGTCAGTGAGCTGGGCCTCGACGACGAGGAACTGCGCCTGCTCAAGTCGGACGGGGTGATCTGAGGTGACGGCCGAGGACCGGACGGCGCGGGTGCGCGCGCTCCTGGACGCCGTGCGCGCCGAGGGACGGACGGCGCTGACCGCACCGGAGGGCAAGGTGCTCGCCGACGCGTACGGGATCGCCGTACCCGGCGAGGAACTGGCGACCGATGTCGACGAGGCGGTGGCGTGCGCGGCCCGCTTCGGCGAACCCGTGGTGATGAAGATCGTGTCACCGGACATCTCGCACAAGACCGACGCGGGCGGTGTGGTCGTCGGTGTCGAGGGGGCCGCCGACGTGCGCGCGGCGTTCCACCGGATCGTGGAGAACGCGCGCGCGTACGACGCGGACGCCCGCGTCCATGGCGTACAGGTCCAGGAGTTGCTGCCGCCGGGGCAGGAGGTCATCGTCGGCGCGGTGACCGATCCGACGTTCGGGAAGGTGGTGGCGTTCGGGCTCGGCGGGGTGCTGGTGGAGGTCCTCGAGGACGTCACGTTCCGGCTGGCGCCCGTGGACGGCGACGAGGCGCTGTCCATGCTGGACTCGATCCGGGCGGCCCCGGTGCTGCGCGGGGTGCGGGGGCAGGAGGGCGTGGACCGGTGGGCGGTCGCGGAGCAGATCCGGCGGGTCTCCGAGCTCGTCACGGACTTCCCCGAGATCGCCGAGGTGGACCTCAACCCGGTGATCGCCACCCCGACGGGTGCCGTCGCCGCCGACATCCGCGTGATCCTCTGCGAGACGCGGGCCGAACCCCGACGCCGGTACGCGCGTGAGGAGATCCTCGCCTCCATGCGCCGCCTGATGCGGCCGCGGTCGGTCGCCGTGATCGGCGCCTCCAACGAGCAGGGCAAGATCGGCAACTCGGTGATGCGCAACCTGGTCGACGGCGGTTTCGCCGGGGACATCCACCCGGTGAACCCCAAGGCGGACGACATTTTGGGCCGCAAGGCGTACAAGAGCGTCACGGACGTGCCCGGCGAGGTGGACGTCGCGGTCTTCGCGATCCCGGCGCGGTTCGTCGCCGCGGCCCTGGAGGAGGTGGGCCGCAAGGGCGTACCGAACGCCGTCCTGATCCCCTCCGGCTTCGCGGAGACCGGCGAACACGCTCTCCAGGAGGAGGTCGTGGCGATCGCCGAGCGGTACGGCGTCCGGCTGCTCGGGCCGAACATCTACGGCTATTACTCGACGTGGCAGGACCTGTGCGCCACGTTCTGCACGCCCTACGACGTCAAGGGCGGTGTCGCGCTGACCAGTCAGTCGGGCGGCATCGGGATGGCCATCCTGGGGTTCGCCCGCGCCACCGGGACGGGTGTGTCGGCGATCGTCGGGCTGGGCAACAAGGCGGACCTGGACGAGGACGACCTGCTGACCTGGTTCGGCGAGGACCCGCACACCGAGTGCATAGCGATGCACCTGGAGGACCTCAAGGACGGCCGTGCCTTCGTGGCGGCCGCGCGGGCGACGGTGCCGAAGAAACCGGTCGTCGTCCTCAAGGCGGGCCGTACGGCGGCGGGCGCCAGGGCGGCCGGGTCGCACACCGGGGCACTGGCCGGGGACGACGCCGTGTACGACGACATCCTCCGGCAGGCCGGGGTGATCCGGGCTCCCGGTCTGAACGACATGCTGGAGTACGCGCGCGCGTTGCCGGTGCTTCCCGCTCCCCGGGGTGACAACGTCGTCATCATCACCGGGGCCGGTGGCAGCGGCGTCCTGCTGTCCGACGCGGTGACGGACAACGGGCTGTCCCTGATGGAGATCCCGCCGGACCTGGACGCGGCCTTCCGGGAGTTCATCCCGCCCTTCGGGGCGGCGGGCAACCCGGTGGACATCACCGGGGGCGAGCCGCCGTCGACGTACGAGGCGACGATCCGGCTGGGTCTTGAGGACCCGCGCATCCACGCGTTGGTCCTCGGTTACTGGCACACCATCGTGACGCCTCCCCTGGTGTTCGCCGAGCTGACCGCGCGCGTGGTGGCGGAATTCCGCGAGCGTGGCGTCGAGAAGCCCGTGGTGGCGTCTCTCGCGGGCGACGTGGAGGTCGAGGAGGCGTGCCAGTACCTCTTCGAGCGGGGGGTCGTGGCGTACCCGTACACGACCGAGAAACCGGTGGCCGTGCTCGGTGCGAAGTACCGCTGGGCCCGCGCGGCGGGCGTGCTGGGGGGCGGTACATGAGCTGAGGCGGTTGCGGGGCCGGCCGGCGGTGCGCGTCGGCCGGCCCCAGGACCCGTGCGCACACGTGAGGCATTGGACAGGGGGCGCTGGCCAGAGCTTTCGCACGCAAGGGGTGCTGAACGACATGACAACCACCGACATCTCGACGTCCGTCCCTCTCCGGGAGGTGACGGACCACAACGGCCGCGTGTACCGGCTCGGCGAGTCCGACGTCGACATCATGGGGCGGCCGCGCAAGTGGATGGTCATCCTGCCGTGGATCGGCATGATGGGCATCAGTTCAGCCGAGTACGCGTTCACCTCGGCGGAGGACACCCTCCACGAGGCCCACCTGTGGAACAGCGGGCACATCTTCTGGCTGATGGGCGTCTGGGTGTTCTTCCAGGCGGCCGTGGCCCTGCCGGCCGGGCACCTGCGGGAGAGCGGCAGGCTCCCCGCGCGCGGGGCGATGCTGATCGGCGCGGTCGGCACCCTGCTGGGCTATGTGTCCCTGGCCTACGCGCCGCACGTCGCCGTCGCCTACCTCGGCTTCGGCGTGTGCAGCGGCATCGGCGCCGGTCTGGTCTACGCGACCTGCGTGAACATGGTCGGCAAGTGGTATCCGGAGCGCAAGGGCGGCAAGACGGGCTTCGTCAACGGCGGCTTCGCCTACGGCTCCGTGCCCTTCGTGTTCCTGTTCACCTCCTACATGGACCTGGGCAACTACCAGACGGTGCTGGTCTGTGCCGGCGTCGGGCTGTGCCTGGTCGTGGCGTCGGCGGGCTGGTTCTTCAAGGACCCGCCGAAGAACTGGTGGCCCGCGCACGTCGACCCGCTGCGGCAGACCGACGACCCGAAGATCCGCCGGGCCCTGGAGAAGAACCCGCCGGCGGTCAAGCAGTACACCCCCGGGGAGGCCGCGCGCACACCCGTCCTGTGGATGATGTGGTTCTGTCTGCTGTGCACGGCCGGCATCAACATCTTCGGCATCGCCTTCCAGGTGCCGTTCGGCAAGGACATGGGTTTCGCGGGCGGCATCGTGGCGACCGCGATGTCCCTGAAGGCGATCGTCAACGGCACCGGGCGCGGCGTCATCGGCTGGGTCTCCGACCGTTTCGGCCGTCGCAACACCCTGATCATCGTGTGTGTCGTGCTCGGCCTCGCCCAGTTCGGCGTGCTGGCCTCCGGGAAGACGGGCGTGATGCCGTTCTTCCTGTTCTGCTCGATGGTCTCGGGCTTCGGCGGCGGCGCCATCTTCCCGTTGTTCGCCGCCATGACGGCGGACTACTTCGGTGAGAACAACAACGCGACCAACTACGGCATGGTCTACAGCTCGAAACTGGTCTCGGGGCTCGTCGGTTCCGGCCTGGGCGCGGTCGTGGTCGGCGCCTGGGACTACGAGGGCGCGTTCGCCCTGGCCGGCTCGATCGGGCTGGCCTCCGCGGTGCTGGCGCTGTTCCTGAAGGCACCGGGCAGGCCCAGGGCGAAGCGTGTCGTGCCCAATCCGCGTCCCCTGGGGGAGGAGATGACCTGAGCCGGGGCGGCCTCCGCGTCCGAGGTGTTTCTCAGTGACACGTGGGGCCGCCCCTCCCGCGGGGGTTCGGGAGGGGCCGTCCCGGGTGCGGGCGGGTCAGCGGCGGCGCTTGCGCAGGGCCGCGAGGTTGTCGTAGCTGATCTTGGCCTCGCGCAGCGACTGTGCCGGATCGGTGGCGCTCGGCGAGTTGTCGTCCTCGATCATCGGGTTGCGGTAGGTGCGCTGTCCGACCCGGGAGAAGAACGTCGTGTAGTCGATGACGCCGGTGCCGAAGGGCACCATCTCGTAGCCCATGCCGTTGGTCGTGCTCACGACGCCGTCCTTGGCGTGGAACAGCGGGTAGCGCTTGTTGTGGCGGGCCACCAGGCCGGCCGGGTCGAAGACGTTCTTCCGGGTCGAGCCGTCGTGGGCGGTGTAGGTGTGGAACTTGTACTGGGCGACGTGCGCCCAGAAGATGTCCATCTCCAGCCAGACGGCCCTGGGGTCGGTGACCTTCAGGAAGTACTCCAGCTTGCGGATGCCGGAGCTGCGGGTGGGCCGTCCCTGGTCGTCCAGCGGGCCGCCGTCGAGCAGGAAGCCGTACGCCGCGTCGTGGTTGTGGGTGTAGAGCTTGACGCCCTCCCGGCGGGCGATCTCGCCCAGGGCGTTCCACTTGTCGGCGGCGACGTCCCAGTCGGCCCGGTAGGAGCTGCCGGTGGGGTCGCCGCCGGTGCCCATGTGGCCGAGGCCCAGGATGTTGGCGATCTCCAGGTGCTTCTTGAAGGTGTCCAGGTCGGCGCTGGTCAGCGGCCAGGACGGCGGGATGAAGCCGTGGTTGCCCTGGGCGCGCAGGCCGTACTCGTCGAGCCAGGAGCGCAGCAGCCTGGCACCCTCGACCGTCTCCAGGTCCGCGCCGCCGGGCGCGTTGGCGTGCTGGCGGTAGCCCGCGAACTCGACCTGGCGGTAACCGTGGCGGGCGAGCTGTTTGAAGACCTCCCGGAAGCCGGAGGGCAGGTCGGTGGCGAGCGGGTCCCGGGCGGTCGCGTCGCGGACGGTGTAGAGGATGATGCCGCGCTTGTGGGCGGGGACGAGGATGTCACCGCCGTGGCCGTGTCCTTGGCCGTTCCCGTGACCGTGTCCGTGGCCGCGGTCGCTGTGCCGGTCGTGGGCCAGGGCCGGTGAGGCGCCGAAGACGGGGGCGGCGACGGCCGCGCCGGCGACGGCGGTGCAGGTGCTGAGGACGCGGCGGCGGCTGATCCCGAGGCTGCGGCGCAGGGCCTCGTCGGAGCCGTGGGAGGCGTCGAGGGCGTCGGGAGTGCCCGAGCCGTCGGAACGGTCCGTGACGGTGCGGGATATGTCGGAGAACGGTCTCACGGATGCCTGCCTTCTCGGTCGTGACCTGCGCCGATCCCCGGTCCGAAGCCGGACGGGGGGTCGGGTGGCAGGTCGTTGTCAGTGGTGCGTGCTTCACTGTCGGTAGCTGGAACTCGGGGCCGCACGCGGCCGTTCATCAGTCGAGTCCGGCGAGATGGAGCAGGAGTTTCTTGACGTCGGTGGCCGCGACGCGGTCGCCGACAGCGCGGGGGGTGGAGCAGATGAGGAGCGGACCGTCGTCGTCGCTCGCGGGGAGGCGGCCGTGGCTGCCGCGAATAGGTGAGGCGTCCAGCGGCACGACCGCCATGCGGTAGCGCATGCCGAGTTTCTTGCGGGCCAGGGCGGTGGCCGCCTTGACCTTGACGTAGGGGTCGAGCGGGTCCATGAACAGCTCGACCGGGTCGTAGCCGGGTTTGCGGTGGATCTCGACGAGCTGCGCGAAGTCGGGCGCGCGGGCGTCGTCGAGCCAGTAGTAGTACGTGAACCAGGCGTCCGGCTCCGCGACGGCGACGAGTTCACCGGCGCGCGGATGGTCGAGGTGGTGGGCCTTCTTGCCCTCGTCGTCCAGGAGTTGCTCGATGCCGGGCAGTCCGGCCAGGGCGGCGCGGGTGGCGGCGAGGTCCTCGGGGCGGCGGACGTAGACGTGGGCGATCTGGTGGTCGGCGACCGCGAAGGCGCGGGAGGCCATCGGGTCGAGGTACTCCATGCCGTCCTGCGTGTGCACCTCCAGGAGGCCGGCGCGGCGCAGGGCGCGGTTGATGTCCACGGGCCGGTTCACGCGGGTGATGCCGTACTCGGACAGGGCGACGACGGTACGGCCCTCGGCGCGGGCGTCGTCGAGGAGCGGGGCCATGGCCGCGTCCAGGTCGGTGGCGGCTCGGAGGGAGCGCGGGTCGTCGGGGCCGAAGCGCTGCAGGTCGTAGTCGAGGTGAGGGAGGTAGCACAGGGCCAGGTCGGGGTGACGGGTGCGCAGGATGTGGCGGGTGGCGTCGATGATCCACTGGCTGGAGACCAGGTCCGCGCCGGGGCCCCAGAAGTGGAAGAGGGGGAAGGTGCCCAGTTTTCCGGTGAGTTCGTCGTGCAGGGCCGGGGGCCGGGTGTAGCAGTCGGGTTCCTTGCGGCCGTCGGCGTAGTAGACGGGACGGGGGGTGACGGTGATGTCGGTGTCGGCGCCCATGGCGTACCACCAGCAGATGTTGGCGACCGTGTAGCCGGGGTGGACGCGGCGGGCGGCGTCCCAGAGCTTGTCGCCGGTGACGAGGCCGTTGTGCTGGCGCCACAGCAGGACGTCGCCGAGTTCGCGGAAGTACCAGCCGTTGCCGACGATGCCGTGTTCGGCGGGGAGGGTGCCGGTGAGGAAAGTGGACTGGGCGGCGCAGGTGACGGCGGGCAGGACGGTGCCGAGCGGCGCGCGGGAGCCGGACTGGGCGAGCGTCTTGAGGTGGGGCATGTGGTCGAGGAGACGGGGGGTGAGGCCGACGACGTCGAGGACGAGGAGCGGGGTGGGGCCGGTGCCTTCGGGCCGGGCGGGTCCGGTCATGGCAGCTCCTTCAGGCCGAGGTCGGTGAGCAGTTCGCGGGCGAGGGTCAGCTCGGCGGCGATGCCGTCGGTGAGCTGGGCGCGGGCCCGGGGGCGCAGTTCGGGAGGGAGGGCCTGCCAGGTGTAGGTCTCCACCTCCAGGTGCCGGGTGAGGGGGTGCGGACCGCCGACGAGGCGGGTCAGCGTGGTTTTGAGGACGTCCAGGGTGGAGGTGAGGGGTGCGGCGGGGGCCGCGTGCAGGGGGACGTGGAAGTGGGCCCGCCACGGGGAGGCGTCGGGCAGGGCGGTGCCGTCCAGTGCCTGGTCCAGGTCGTCGGTGCCGAGCAGCCGGCCGGGCTCGGTGGTGGTGCGGGTCTGGTGCAGGAAGCGGGGTTCGGCGAAGGCGGCGAGCGCGTCGCGGACCTCGGGGAGACGGGGGTGTTCGGCGTGCAGGGCGGCGGAGAGCTGGGATTTGACGATGGGGACCTGGGCGGCGGTGAGGGCGTCCAGGGCGGTGTGCGGGTCTTCGAAGGAGGTGGCGAGGTGGCAGGTGTCGACGCAGACGCCGACGCGGTCGTGGCCGATCGCGGTGAGCGGGGCGATGGCGTCCCGGGTCGTTTCGACGACGCAGCCGGGTTCGGGTTCCAGGCCGACGCGGATGGAGCGGCCGGTCAGCTCCTGGAGGGCGTCGAGGCGTTCGGCGAGGGTGACCAGGGCGGCGCGGGCCTTCTCGGCGCGGGCGTCGTCGTAGGCGGTGCGCCAGGCCAGCGGGAGGGTGGAGATGCTGCCCTCGGTGACGTCGTCGGGGAGCAGGCCGGCGAGGACGCGGGCGAGGGAGGTGGTGTGCTCCAGGCGCTCGGGGTCGGCCCAGTCCGGCTTGTAGACGCGGTACTTGACCTCTTGCGCGCCGAACCCTTCATAGGGGAAGCCGTTGAGGGTGACGACCTCCAGGCCGCGCCGGTCGAGTTCGGCGCGCAGACCGCGCAGTGCGGACGGGTCGGTGACCAGGGCGTGCGCGGCGTCGCGGGCCAGCCACAGGCCGATGCCGAGGCGGTCGCGACCCAGGCGCCGGCGCACGGGTTCGCAGTGGTCGCGGAGCTGGGCGAGGACGCCGTCGAGGGTTTCGGCCGGGTGGACGTTGGTGCAGTAGGCGAGGTGGAGGACGGAGCCGTCGGGGTGCCGGAAGCGCATCGCTCACTCACCGCCGCGCAGGATCGAGTTGCCCTCGTGGGTGGCGTCGGGCCGGGCCACGTCCAGGTCGAGGCGTCCGCTGAGTCCGTAGAAGGCCACCGGGTTGCGCCACAGCACGCGGTCCACGTCGTCCTCGCTGAAGCCCTCGGCGAGCATCAGGTCGGCGACCTTGCGGGTCTTGAGCGGGTCGCTGCGGCCCCAGTCGGCGGCGGAGTTCACCAGCACCTGGTCCGGTCCGTAGGCGCGGAGGATCGCGACCATCCGTTCCTCGTCCATCTTGGTGTCCGGATAGACGGAGAAGCCGAGCCAGCAGCCCGCGTCCTTGGCCTCCTTGACGGTGGTCTCGTTGAGGTGGTCGACCAGGACCCGGTCGGCGGGGAGCGCGGACTCGCGGACCACGTCGAGGGTGCGGCGCAGTCCGGCCGGCTTGTCGCGGTGCGGGGTGTGCACCAGCGCCGGCAGACCGTGGCCGGCGGCGAGCTGGAGCTGGGCGGCGAGCGCGGTGTCCTCGGCGGGGGTCATGGAGTCGTAGCCGATCTCACCGACGGCGACGACGCGGTCCTTGACCAGATAGCGGGGCAGTTCGTCGAGGACGGGGGTGCAGCGCGGGTCGTTGGCCTCCTTCGGGTTGAGGGCGATGGTGCAGTGGTGGGCGATGCCGTACTGGGCGGCGCGGAAGGGCTCCCAGCCGAGGAGGGAGTCGAAGTAGTCACGGAAGGAGGCCGGGGAGGTGCGGGGCTGACCGAGCCAGAAGGCGGGTTCGACCAGGGCGCGGACGCCCGCGGCGTACATGGCCTCGTAGTCGTCGGTGGTCCGGGAGGTCATGTGGATGTGGGGGTCGAAGA
The DNA here is from genome assembly GCF_055562815.1 of Streptomyces sp. NPDC016677. Lineage (NCBI taxonomy): Bacteria > Bacillati > Actinomycetota > Actinomycetes > Kitasatosporales > Streptomycetaceae > Streptomyces > Streptomyces sp. NPDC016677. The sequence goes on from NZ_JBVHEO010000007.1 coordinate 13,315, forward strand.
TGCGCATCAGGACTCCTTGCCGTGGGGGTCTGCCGGGCCGTGCGACTCGGTCGCCGGTTCGGTCAGGGCCAGGACGCGGTGCAGGTCTTCTGGGACGGGACGGCCCGCGGCGGTGCGCTCCGCGGCGTAGTCGGCGAGCATCCGGGCGAGTTCGGCGTCCCCGCGGGCCCGGCGGTCCAGCTCCGCCACATGGGCGACGCCGACGCCGGTGAACAGGCACTTCAGTACCGCGTGCCGCCACTGGTGGTCATCGAGGTGCCGGGCCGCGTAGGGACCGACGGCGGCGGCCAGCAGCCGGGTGTCGTTGGTGCGCAGGGCGTCCTCGACGAGCGGCAGCGCGTCGGTGCCGGGCACCAGGTGGGGCAGGGCGTACAGCACGGCGCGGCGTTCGTCGGCGGTGCCCTGGTGGTAGACCCGGGCCAGCGCGTCGGCTCCGGCGCGGGCCGCGTGCAGGATCAGGACGCGGGCGGTGTCGGCGTGGGCCGGGCCGCAGCGGCGGCCGGCCTCGGCGAGGCGCAGTTCCCACGCGGAGATCGGGCCGTGGCCGCCGGGGTGGGCGCCGGCCTCGTCGAGGGCCTGGTCGAGCCAGCGGCGGGCGTCGGGGTCGAGCCGGGCGGTGAGGGCGGCACGCAGGTCGGCCGGCGGGGTCGTGGCGGGGGTGGTGCCCCGGCCCCGGGCGTCGTTCCGCGCGGCGCCGGTGTCTTCCGTGCGCCGAGTGGGGTGGGTGGCGTGCGGCTGCGTCATGAGCTGCTCCCTTGTGGGGTGGCGGAGGACACGCCTGGGGGTGGGGCGGCCGGCGCCGGGAGGTCGGTGGCGGTGGGGATCCGGGTGAGGGGGACGTCGGCCGCGGTCGCCGCCTGGTGGAGGAACGGGAGGGAGTGGGCGGCGAAGTGGGGACCGGCGTGGGAGTGGCGGGGCAGTTCGACGACGGTCAGGCCCTGGTAGCCGGTGGCGGCGAGGGCCGCGAGGACGGGCGGGAAGTCGATCTCGCCCGCACCGAACGGGAGGTGCTCATGGACACCGCGGCGCATGTCCTCGATCTGGACGTGCCGCAGCCAGGGACCGGCGGCGCGTACGCAGTCGGCGGGAGGGAGGGGTTCGAGGCACTGGCAGTGGCCGATGTCGAGGGTGAGGCCGAGCGCGTCGGGATCGCCGAGTGCGCGGCGCAGGTGGTGGAAGTCGGCCACGGTGGCGAGGAGGTGACCTGGTTCGGGTTCGACGGCGAGCGGGACGCCGGCGGTGACGGCGGCGTCCAGGACCGGGACGAGGGCGGCGGTCAGGCGTTGCCATGCCTCCTCGGTGCCGGTGTCCTCGGGGGTGATGCCGCTGAAGCAGTGCACGGCGTGGGCGCCGAGGTCGGCGGCGACCCGTACGGCGGTGAGCAGCAGATCGACGCGGCGGGCGCGGTCGTCCGGGTCGGGATCGAGGAGGGAGGGACCGTGTTTGCGGCGCGGGTCGAGGACATAGCGGGCGCCCGTCTCGACCGTGACGCTCAGGCCGAGGGTGTCCAGCCGGTGCGCGAGCCGGCGGGTGCGGGCGGCCAGGTCCGGGGCGAGCGGATCGAGGTGCATGTGGTCGAGGGTCAGTCCGACGCCGTCGTAGCCGAGGTCGGCGAGGAGGGAGAGGGCGTCGTCCAGGCGGAGGTCGGCGAGGCCGTTGGTGCCGTAGCCGAACCGGAGGGGGGTGACGGCGGCGTCCTGCCGTGCGGGCGGCGTCATGTGATGCTCACCTTCCTCGCGAACCGTCGGCCCAGCGGGGCGAGCCCCGCGACCAGCAGACCCACGACGCTCGCACCGGAACGGGTGGCGAGGGCGGCCTGGAGGGGGATCGTGGCCCGGATACCGCCGCCGACGGCGCGTTGGGTGAGCGGGGGCGAGGGGTTGAGGGCGGCGTGGAAGTAGGGGCGGGCGGCCGTGGCGGCGTAGGCGGCGCCGAGGACGGCGGTGAGCCGCTCCCGCCCCGGTGCCGGATCTGTCGGCACGGCCCGCGCCGGCATCACTGACCGGTCCGCCACCGCTGACCGGTCCGCCACCGCTGACCAGTCCGCCACCGCTGACCAGTCCGTCAGCGCTGACCGGTCCACTACCGCTGACCGGTCCGCCGGTGCTGGCCGATCCGTCCGCGCCGGCCCAGCCGTCCGCGTCGGCCAGATCGCCGGGGTGGGGCCCGGCAGACCGCGGGAGGCTGCTTCCCGTCGGTCTGCCGGGGGTCGGGTGGGTCGCCGGGTCACCAGCCGGGTCAGCAGGGCGGTGGTGGCGAGGGCCGCGAGCGGGGCCGCCGTCGATCCGCCGGTGGTCTCCCGGCGGGACACGGCCGTGACGGCGAGGGTGTGGGTCCCCAGGAGGGCCGCTGAGGGCAGCGCCGAGCGGATGCGTCCCGCGCCGGCCGCGGCGCCCAGGAGCAGGTCCAGGGCCCGGGCCCCGGCCATGGCGACCGGCCCGGCGGGCGTGTGCTTCAGGGCGAGGTCGTAAGCCCAGACGGTCGCCGCCAGGGGTGCGGCCACCGCGAGGGCGGGACGGCCGGCACCCGCCGCGAGGGCCAGCCCGGCACCGGTCAGGGCACACGCGGCGGTGAGGGCGGCGGAGGGGCGCACGCGGCCGGAGGGGAGGGGGCGGTGGGGGCGTTCGGCGGCGTCCTCGGTGCGGTCGGCCCAGTCGTTGAGGACCATGCCGGCCTCGTACAGACAGACGGAGGAACCGATGGAGAGCAGGGTGCGGTACCCGGGCCGGGCGCCGGCCGCCGCCGCGCCGGCCAGCACGTCGCCGGGGACGGTGAACAGGGCGGGCAGCCGGAGGAGTTCGGCCCAGGCGCGGGCGCGGGAGGTGTGGGGGCCGTGCGGCTCGTGGGGCTCCTCGGCCGCGCGGGGGGCGTGGCGCCCCTGGGGCGTCGTCCCGGTCAGGCCGGGGCGTGGCTCCGTGTCCGGCCGACCGGTGGGGCCGCAGGCGTCTCGTACCGCGTCCGTGCTCGCCGTCGCGTCGGTCGGCCGGTTCACCGGCGGTCCCCGGGGCCGGAGGGCGCGTGCCCGGTCGGTCGCGCTGCCAGGCGGTCAGCGAAGCCGAGGAGTTCCGCGTACTGGTCGCCGAGGGCGGACGGCCCGTCCCCCACCGGGTCCTTGAAGTAGAAGCCCAGTTCGCGCAGGGGGCCGGTCAGGCCCAGCTCGTGGGACCGGGCGACCAGGCGGGCCAGGTCGAGGACGAGGGGGGCGGCGAGGGCGGAGTCGCAGCCCTGCCAGATGGTCTGGAGGATCATGCGGGTGCCGAGGAAGCCGTCGAAGGCGATGTGGTCCCAGGCCGTCTTGAAGTCGCCGAGCGCGGGGACGTCGTCGATGTGGACCTCGCCCTCGACGGTGGTGCCGAGGGTGTCGGCGAGGACGCGTTCCTTGCCGGCGTTCTTGGCCGCCGCGGCGGCCGGGTCGGCGAGGGCGGCGCCGTCGCCGCCGCCGAGGAGGTTGGTGCCGGACCAGGCCCGGACGGTGAGCGCCCGCTGGGCGAACATCGGGCCCAGTACCGAGCGCAGCAGCGTCTGCCCGGTCTTGCCGTCACGGCCGGCGTACGGCAGGCCGCAGGAGGCCGCCTCGGCGGCCAGGGACGGGTGGTGCAGGCCGGTGGAGGGGGTGAAGTTGACGTACGGGCAGCCGGCGCGCAGGGCCGCCGCCGCGTAGAGGGAGCTGGGCGGCAGGGTCCGGCCGGTGGCGAGCGGCTCGGTGGAGGCCACGTTGACGACCACCGCCCGCGCCACGCCCGAGCGGCGCACGAAGTCGCGGATGTCGGCGGCGAAGGCGGTGATCAGTTCCTCGGCGGGGCGGGTGTCGCCGGGCAGGGGGCCGCCTGGGCGGATCTCCCCTTCCGCGGTCGCGAGGTCGGCGTGGACGGCGGCGGGGAGACCGGGCGGCAGTACGCCGCCGGCGGCCAGTGCCTCGGCGCGCTTGGGGAGGGGGCAGTCCACGGTGTCGTGGCCGCCGAAGACGAGGGAGGAGAGGGGAGGGAGGGAGGCGGCGGCGAAGTGCGGGGTCTCGGTGACCAGGCCGGTCGCCGGGTGCAAGCCGGCGGTCATGGCCGCGCAGCCCGCCACCACGGTCGTGGCGACGGAACCGCGCGCACCGATCAGCCACACACCGGTACGGGAAGCGGAAGAGGAAGAAGAAACGGAAGAGGAAGGAGAGGGGGACGCGGACATGGGCAGCCTCCTTGTCGAACGCGTCGGGGTGGAGCTCCGGCCGAACCGGGTGATGCCCCGGCCGAACCGGGTGATGCCCCGGCGGAGCCGGGTGGTGACGGCGGGCGGGGGTCCGGCGTCCCCCGCCCGCCGCCGTCTGACAGCCCCGGAAGGGCTAGTCGGGCAGTTCCTTCAGCTGGATGTCGCGGAAGGAGACCTTGTCGGCGGCGCCGTGGTTCTGGAGACCTATGTAGCCGTCCGTCAGGCTCCGCGCGGGGTCCTTGTTGGTGAAGTCGTTGACCTTGACTCCGTTGAGGAACACCTGGAGGCGTTCGCCCTGGACCTTGATCTCGTAGGAGTTCCACTGGCCGGGCGGGCGCAGGACCTGGTCACGGGCCTTGATGTTCGCCGACTTGAAGGAGTAGACGGCACCCGTGGTGCGGTCGGCCGCGTCCGTGGCGTCGATCTGGATCTCGTACCCCTTGTCCACCGCGGACCAGGGGTCGTCGGAGGCCGGGAAGCCCACGAAGATCCCGGAGTTGTCGTCGCCGCGCATCTTCCAGTCGAGCTTGAGCGAGTACGACTTCAGCTCCTTGGCCTGGTACCAGAGCAGGCCCATGCCGCCGTTGGACTCCAGCGTGCCGTCCTTGATGTCGAACGTGCCGGGGCCGGCCTGCTTCCAGCCGTCCAGGGTCTGGCCGTTGAAGATCTTCCGGTAGCCCTTGTCCGGCTTGCAGTCGGCCTTGACCTGGCCGGCGGCGTACTGGAGGCCGCCGAGCAGATGGGCCCGGAAGGCCTCGTCGGCGTAGGACTCCTTGGTGTGGCCGAGGCCGGTGTAGAAGGACCGGCCGCCTTCGTAGGTCTGGCACCAGGCGATCGGGTGGTCGCCCTTCATGGTGCCGCCCTGGTAGGTGGTCTCGTCGAGGGTGGCGAGGACCTTGACCCGGTCGCGCGGGTTGGTGCGGTAGTTGTACAGCTCGTCGGTGCGCTCCCAGGTGTCGCCGAGGTGCGCGGTGGCCGGGTGGGCGTGGTCCTCGACGCGCACGGTGGCCTTCTGCTGGGCCGGGTGCGAGTCGAAGTAGGCGCCGACGAGTCCGCCGTAGAACGACCAGTCGTACTCCGTGTCGGCGGCGGCGTGGACGCCCAGGTAGCCGCCACCGCCCCGGATGTAGTTCTCGAACGCCTTCTGCTGGTCGGCGTCGAGGACGTCACCGGTCGTGGACATGAAGGCGACCGCGTCGTACTTGGCGAGGTTGGCCGTGGTGAACTGCTTGGCCTCCTCGGTGGCGGTGACCGTGATGCCGGCCGGGGCGCCGAGTTCCTTCAGCGCGGCGACGCCCTCCGGGATGGCGTCGTGGCGGAAGCCGGCCGTCTTGGAGAAGACGAGGACCTTCTTGCCGTTCTTGAAGGGCTCCTTGGAGAACTCGAAGTCGTCCACGTCGAACAGCGCGCCGCTGCCGCCCTTGAAGACGAGGTAGACGTCCGAGGTCTTCCCGGGCAGGGACCGCAGCGGCACGTCGACGTCCTGGAACGTCTCCCAGCTGCCGGTCGGCGGGATGTACGCCGAGCCGTGCAGCTTGCCGGTGGGCGAGCCGGTGCGCAGCTCGACGAAGCCGCCGTCGCCGCCGGAGGAGGCCCGGACGGTCAGCTTCCTCTGCCCGTCGAACTTGTAGGGGGTGAAGGAGATCCAGTCGCCGTCGTGGATGTCGCCGACGGTCTTGCCGCCGTTGGCGCCGGTCTTGTCGATCACCGACACGCCCTGCTGGGTGGTGAAGTGCTCGGCCTGGCGGTGCAGCGGCTGGAGCACGGTGCGAGCGGTACCGGTCAGCGCCTCCTGGCCGCCTGCGCCGCCGTCGGTGTAGCTGGCGCCGACAACGCCGTAGATGTTGGCGTTGGGGTCGTGACCGCCGTCGCCGGCGGGCGGCCTGAGGGTGCCCTCGCAGCCCGTCTCACTGGTCAGCTCGTGGGCGTGGTTGTCGTGGCCGAGGCTGTAGACGACCTTGACCTTGGAGCAGTCGACCGTCTCCTCGGGGTCGGTCACCGTCACCTTGAAGGGGACGGGCTCGCCGAAGGCGGCCAGGGCGCCGTTGCCGGGGACGTCGATCCTCACCTTGGGCTCGGTGTTGCCGACCACGATGCGGACACTGGCGTTGCCGGTGTTGCCCTCGGGGTCCTCGGCGGTGAAGGTCGCGGTGTAGGTGCCGGCCTTCTTGTACTTGTGGGTGGGCGTGAGCCCCTCGCCCGTGGTGCCGTCGCCGAAGTCCCAGCTGTAGGTGAGCTCCGGGGAGTCGGCGTCCTTGGCGGTGGCGGTGAACTTGACCTTGAGGCCGGCCGCGCCGGAGGTCTTGTCCGCGCTCACCTCGGCGATCGGCGAGAAGCCGTCCTCGGCGCTCTCGATCCGGTAGAGGGCGGAGTCGTCGTCGCCCTGGAACCAGGAGAGGCCGTAGTCGAGGACGTAGAGCGCGCCGTCGGGGCCGAACTCCATGTCCATGATCTGGGTGCCGGTCCACGGGAAGTCGTTGATCGCCGCGACCGTGCCGTCCTCGTTCTGCTCTATCCGCTTGATCCACTGGCGGCCGAACTCACCGGCGAAGAAGTCGCCGTCGTACGCCTCGGGGAACTTCACCTCGGAGTCGAGGTCGGGGTCGTAGCGGTAGACCGGGCCGGCCATCGGGGACTCGGAGCCGCTGCCGAGCTCGGGCACGGAGTCGTCGTCGTACGGTATCCAGGCGGCCTGCGCGGGCGGCAGGTCGACCAGGCCGGTGTTGTGCGGCGAGGTGTTCTTCGGGGCGGCGCAGTCGAAGGTCTCGCCGGAGGTGCCGGTGGCGAAGTCGTAGTCGACGTACGGGTCGTTGTCGCCGGTGCAGAACGGCCAGCCGAAGTTGGCGGGCTCGGTGACCTTGGCGAACTCGACCTGTCCGGCCGGGCCCCGGTTCGGGTCGGCGGCGCCGGCGTCGGGGCCGTAGTCACCGACGTAGACGACGCCGGTCTTGTCGTCGACGCTCATCCGGAACGGGTTGCGGAAGCCCATCGCGTAGATCTCGGGGCGGGTCTTCTCGGTGCCGGGGGCGAAGAGGTTGCCCTCCGGGATCGTGTACGAGCCGTCCTCGGCGACCTTGATGCGCAGGATCTTGCCGCGCAGGTCGTTGGTGTTGCCGGAGCTGCGGCGGGCGTCGAAGGCCGGGTTGCGGTCGGGCCGCTCGTCGATCGGGGTGAAGCCGTCGGAGGCGAACGGGTTGGAGTCGTCGCCGGTGGAGAGGTAGAGGTTGCCCTCGGCGTCGAAGTCGATGTCCCCGCCGACGTGGCAACAGGTGCCGCGGGAGGCGGCGACGTCCAGGACCTTCTTCTCGCTGGCCAGGTCCAGGGTGCCGTTGGGGTTGAGGACGAACCGGGAGAGCCGGTTGACGCCGTCGAACTTGGCGAAGTCGGCGGCGGTGCCGTTCTCCGGGGCGTCGCCCGCGGGGGTGTCCAGCGGCGGGGCGTAGTAGAGGTAGATCGCCCGGTTGTTCTTGAAGTCCGGGTCGACGCCGACGCCCTGGAGGCCCTCCTCGTCGTGGCTGTAGACGGGGATCTTGCCGGCGATCTTGGTGACGCCGCCCTGGTCGGTGAGGCGCAGGGTGCCGTCGCGCGAGGTGTGCAGGACGCTGCGGTCCGGGAGCACGGCGAGCGACATCGGCTCGCCCGTCTCGGGTTCGCCCTTGGCGAGCGGCACCTGCTGGAACTGCCCTTCGGCCGCGGGGGCCGGGTCGGCCTGGGCCGCGGCGCCGGGCTGGGCTCCGGCGACGCCGGCCGGGGCGCCCACGGCCAGCAGCAGGCCGGTGAACAGGGCGAGGGTGGTGCGCAGTCCGCGCCTTCCGGGCGCACGGGTGGTTCTGAGCCTGGTTCGGTGCACGAGATCCCTCCGGGAACGGGTGGGCCGTACGGGTGGGTGCGTAGAACATGCGGTGCGGGCGCCGGGGTGCGCCGTCACCCCGGAACGGGAATCGGGCTAGTTGCCGAACGCCGCGTCGAAGGAGGCCGACGGCGGTTCGAAGTCGTAGGTCTTCAGGCGGGTCAGGGCTTCGGGGGCGCCCTGGAGGCGGTCCATGCCGGCGTCCTCCCACTCCACGGAGACGGGGCCCTGGTAGTCGATGGCGCGCAGCATGCGGAAGACGTCCTCCCAGGGGACGTCGCCGTGCCCGGCGGAGACGAAGTCCCAGCCGCGCCGGGGGTCGCCCCAGGGCAGGTGGGAGCCGAGCCGGCCGTTGCGGCCGTCGAGGCGCTTGCGGGCCTCCTTGCAGTCGACGTGGTAGATCCGGTCGCGGAAGTCCCACAGGAAGCCGACCGGGTCGAGGTCCTGCCAGACGAAGTGGGAGGGGTCGAAGTTGAGGCCGAAGGCGGGGCGGTGGTCGACGGCCTCCAGGGCCCGCTGGGTCGTCCAGTAGTCGTAGGCGATCTCGCTGGGGTGGACCTCGTGGGCGAAGCGGACGCCCTCGGCGTCGAAGACGTCCAGGATCGGGTTCCAGCGGTCGGCGAAGTCCTGGTAACCGCGCTCGATCATGGACTCGGGGGCGGGCGGGAACATGGCGACCAGGTGCCAGATGGCGGAGCCGGTGAAACCGATGACGGTGTCGACGCCGAGTCTGCGGGCGGCCCGCGCGGTGTCCTTCAGCTCGGCGGCGGCCCGCTGCCGTACGCCCTCCGCGTCGCCGTCGCCCCAGATCCGGGCGGGCAGGATCGCCTGGTGGCGCTCGTCGATGATGGCGTCGCAGACGGCCTGGCCGACGAGGTGGTTGGAGACGGCCCAGCACTTCAGGCCGTACTTGTCGAGGAGCTGGTGGCGGCCGTCGACGTAGGACGGGTCGGCGAGGGCCTTGTCGACCTCGAAGTGGTCGCCCCAGCAGGCGAGTTCGAGGCCGTCGTAGCCGAAGTCGCGGGCGAGCCGGCAGACCTCCTCCAGGGGCAGGTCAGCCCACTGGCCGGTGAAGAGTGTGAACGGGCGCGGCATCGTGGGAGATCCTCCTCAGACGGCGACGGGTGTGTAGACGGCGTTCTTCTCGGCGCTCTCCTCCACGGCGGCGAGCACCCGTTGCACCTGGAGTCCGTCGGCGAAGGACGGCTCCGGGGCGTGGCCTTCGGCGACGGCGTGGACGAGGTCGCGGGCCTGGTGGACGAAGGTGTGCTCGTAGCCGAGCCCGTGACCGGGCGGCCACCAGGCGTCGAGGTACGGGTGCTCGGGTTCGGTGACGAGGATGCGGCGGAACCCCGCGTGTTCCCCCCGCTCCGTACCGTCGTGGTAGGTCAGCTCGTTGAGGCGTTCCAGGTCGAAGGCCAACGATCCCTGTTCACCGTTGAGTTCGATGCGCAGGGCGTTCTTGCGGCCGGTGGCGTAGCGGGTGGCCTCGAAGGAGGCGAGGGCGCCGGAGGGGAAGCGGCCGGTGAAGACGGCGGCGTCGTCCACGGTGACCCGGCCGGTGCCCGTGCCGCCGGCGGGGCCCGAGGAGAGGGGGCGTTCCCGTACGAAGGTCTCGGTGAGGGCGGAGACGCCGGCCAGCCGTTCGCCGGTCAGGTACTGGGCGAGGTCGACGATGTGGGCGCCGAGGTCGCCGAGCGCGCCGGAGCCGGCGAGTTCCTTGCGCAGCCGCCAGGTCAGCGGGGCGGCGGGGTCGACCAGCCAGTCCTGGAGGTACGCCACCCGGACGTGCCGCAGCCTGCCGATGCGGCCCTCCGCGACCATCCGCCGGGCCAGCGCGGTGGCGGGGACGCGGCGGTAGTTGAAGCCGACCATGGCCACCTGGCCGCGGGCGGCGGCGGCTTCGGCGGCGCGGGTCATGGCCTCGGCCTCGGCGACGGTGTTGGCCAGTGGTTTCTCGCACAGGACGTGTTTGCCGGCGGCCAGCGCGGCCAGCGCGATCTCGGCGTGGCTGTCGCCGGGGGTGCAGATGTCGACGAGGTCGACGTCGTCCCGTTCGACGAGGGCGTGCCAGTCGGTCTCGGTCGCCGCCCAGCCGTGCCGGTCGGCCGCGGTGCGGACGGCGTCGGCGTCCCGCCCGCAGATCGCGGCCAGTACAGGGTTCAGCGGCAGGTCGAAGACGCGGCCCGCGGTGCGCCAGCCCTGGGAGTGGGCGGCGCCCATGAAGGCGTACCCGACCATGCCGACCCGCAGGGGCGGTCTCGACACGGACGGCGCCGCGGCCGGGGCCGGGGCGGTGACGACCGGGGTGCCCGTCGCGGTGGGCGTGCCCGTCGCGGTGGGCATGCTCGTCGCGGTGGGCATGCCGGTCACCCCCGGCGTCCCCGTCACCTCCGTCACCTCCGTCGTCCCCGGCGTCACCGGCGTCCCCGTCAAGCCCGACGTCCCCGTGTCCACTGACCCGGCGGCGATGGCCCCGGTGTCCGCGGCCCCGGCGGCCGGTGTCTCCGCCCCGGCCCCCTCGGGCTGCTGCGGCTGTCCCATGCGGATGTCCTCCTCGTCGTGGTGGTGCGATGGCCCTCGGGTCCCGCCCCGGGCTGGTCGGAGCCGTGAGCGCGGTTCCGTCCGGGGCTGGTCGGAGCCGTGGGCGCGGTTCCCGCCCCGGCGCCGGTCCGTCTTGAGCGCGGTGCCCCTGCTCCGGTGCCGGTCGGACCGGCGAGCACGGCCCCGGCCCGAGCCGGTCCGCCCGCGAGCACGGCCCCCGGCCCAGAACCCGTCGGACCCGTCAGACCCGTCAGACCCGTCAGACCCGTCAACCCAGGCCCCGCCCCCGCCCCTCCCCCAGTGGCTGGTCAGGCCCCCGGAGGCTGGTCAGGCCCCCGGGGCGGGCGGCGGGGGTCTCACTTGAAGCCGGTGGACATGTACTGGTCGACGTTCTCCTTGTCGACGACCGCCGAGTAGAGCGTGATCGACGCGGGGATCTCGTACTCGGCGAGGCCGCCGATCCCCTTGCCCTGGCCCAGCGCGCGGGCCAGGTCGATCGCGGAGGCGGCCATGGTCGGCGGGTAGAGGACGGTCGCCTTCAGGACGCCGTTGTCCTGCTTGATGGCCTGGAACGCGGCGAGCGCGCCCGCGCCGCCGACCATCAGGAAGTCGTCGCGTCCGGCCTGTTCGATGGCGCGCAGGGCGCCCACGCCCTGGTCGTCGTCGTGGTTCCACAGGGCGTCGAACCTCGACTGGGCCTGGAGCAGCTGGGCCATCTTGGCCTGGCCGGACTCGACGGTGAAGTCGGCGGCCTGGCGGGCCACCTTCTTGATGTTCGGGTAGTTCTTCAGGGCGTCGTCGAAGCCCCTGGTGCGCTGCCGGGTCAGTTCGAGGTTGTCGATGCCGGCCAGTTCGACGACCCGGGCGTCGGCCTTGTCCTTGAGTTTCTCGCCGATGTAGTGCCCGGCGTTGAGGCCCATGCCGTAGTTGTCGCCGCCGACCCAGCAGCGGTACGCCTGCGGGGTGTTGAAGACGCGGTCGAGGTTGACCACGGGGATTCCGGCCCGCATGGCCTTCAGCCCGACCTGGGTGAGCGCCTTGCCGTCGGCGGGCAGCACCACCAGGACGTCGACCTTCTTGTTGATGAGGGTCTCGATCTGGCCGATCTGCTGGGCGGTGTCGTTGGAGCCCTCGGTGACCTCCAGGGTCACGTCGGAGTACTTCTCGGCGCGGCCCTTGGCCTGGTCGTTGATGGCGTTGAGCCAGCCGTGGTCGGCGAGCGGACCGGCGTAGCCGATGGTGACCTGCTTGCCGGGCTTGTCGTCGGCGGCGGGCTGGGTGCCGGTGCCCGCTCCCTCGTCGTCGTCCGACTCGTTGCTCGTGCACCCGGTGAGGAAGGCCCCGGCGGACACGGCGGCGGCTCCGAACAGCAGCCCTCTGCGGCTTGCGAACGGCGTGTGCTCTGGCATGACGGTCAACCCTTTCCTCAAGGCGTGCTCGCGGTACGGCGCTGGACCAGCACGGCGGCGACGATGATCGCTCCCTTGGCGATCTGCTGGACGTCGCTCTGCAGGTTGTTCAGGGCGAAGATGTTGGTGATCGTGGTGAAGATCAGGACGCCGAGCACGGAGCCGACGATGGTGCCGCGTCCGCCACTGAGCAGCGTGCCGCCGATGATCGCGGCGGCGATGGCGTCGAGTTCGTAGAGGTTGCCGTTGGTGTTCTGGCCGGAGCCGGACAGGACGATCAGCAGGAAGGCGGCGATGCCGCAGCACAGGCCGGACAGCAGGTAGAGGTAGAGCCGCTGGCGGCGCACGTCGATGCCGGCGAGGCGGGCGGCCTCCGCGTTGCCGCCGACGGCGACCGTGCGGCGGCCGAAGGTGGTCCGGTTCAGCACCAGCCAGCCGATGACGGTGACGGCGGCGAAGACCAGGACCAGCGGCGGTATGCCGAGCACATAGGCGTCCCGCTCCCCGAGGTCGAGCACGCCCTCCACGGTGACGATCTGGGTCTGCCCGTCGGTGATCTGCAGGGCCAGGCCCCGTGCGGAGGCCAGCATGGCGAGGGTGGCGATGAACGGGACCATCGCGCCGTACGCGATGAGGACGCCGTTGACGAGTCCGCAGCCCACGCCGACCACGATCGCGGTGAACAGGATGCCGAGGAATCCGTACTCCTGGGTGGCGACCGTCGTCGCCCACACCGAGGCGAGGGCGACGATCGCGCCGACGGAGAGGTCGATGCCGCCGGACATGATGACGAAGGTCATGCCGACGGTGACGACGCCGATCACGGACGCCTGGGTGAGGACGAGTTGCAGGTTGCGGCTGTCGAGGAACTCGTCGGGCTTGGTGATGCCGCCGATCAGGACCAGTACGGCGAGCACGCCGAGCAGGGACAGGATGCGGACGTCGGCGCGGGCGACCACGCCCCGCCAGGCGGGCGGCCCGTCCACCGGTACCGCCTTTCCGGTGCCGTCCCGGGGCGGGGACACGTGCTGCGTCATGATGCCGGGCTCCCTTCCATGACGAGGTCGAGTACGCGGTGTTCGTCGAGTTCGCGGGCGGGCGCCTCGTGCACGACCCGTCCCTCGCGCAGGACGAGGACGCGGTCGGCGAGGCCGAGCACCTCGGGCACCTCGCTGGAGACCAGCAGCACCGCCAGTCCCTCGTCGGCGAGCCGGCGCACGACCGCGTACAGCTCGGCGCGGGCGCCGACGTCGACGCCCCGGGTGGGTTCGTCGAGGAGCAGGACGCGGCAGCCGCGCAGCAGCCAGCGGGCGAGGACGGCTTTCTGCTGGTTGCCGCCGGACAGGGTGCGCACGGGCACGTCCGGGTTGTCGGGGCGCAGCGACAGTTCGCGGACGGCGGTGCGGGCGGCGTCCCGTTCGGCGCCCCGGTCGAGCCAGCCGCCGCGCGAGAAGCGGGACATGGAGGAGACCGACACGTTGCGGGTGACGGACTCCAGCATCAGCAGGGCCTGCGCCTTGCGCTCCTCGGGGGCGAGGCCGAGCCCGGCGCGGACGGCGGCCCGGACGCTGCCGGGCCTGAGCGGGCGCCCGTCGACCAGCACCTGTCCGGCCGACGGCTTGCGGGCGCCGTAGACGGTCTCCAGGATCTCGGAGCGGCCGGAGCCGACCAGTCCGGCGAGGCCGACGATCTCCCCGGGGCGGACCTCCAGGTCGAGGGGGGCGAACTCCCCCTCCCTCGCCAGTCCCCGCACGCTCAGCACCGGCTCGGTGGTGGCGGCCGGGGCGGAGGCGGGCCGGTCCGGGAAGACGTACGCGACGTTGCGGCCGGTCATCAGGGCGACGACCTCGCTGGTCGGGGTGGACTCGGCGGGCAGTCCGCGGGCGACGGCGCGGCCGTCCTTGAGGACGGTGACCCGGTCTCCGATGCGGCGGATCTCCTCCAGACGGTGCGAGATGTAGACGACGGCGACACCGGCGGCGGTGAGGTCGCCGACGATCCGGAAGAGGTTGTCCACCTCGTCGGGGTCGAGGGCGGCGGACGGCTCGTCCATCACGATCAGCCGTACGTCGTGGGAGAGCGCCCGCGCCATGGACACGATCTGCTGCTGCGCCGCTGAGAGGTCTCCGACGAGGCGGCCCGGGTCGACCTCGGGGTGGCCGAGCCGTTTCAGCAGCGCGGCGGTGGACGCGCGGGCGGCCCGGCCGCGGACGACGAAGCCGGCGGTGGTCGGTTCGTGGCCGAGGTGGACGTTCTCCGCCACCGACAGGTGCTCGACCAGGTCGAGTTCCTGGTAGATGGTGGCGATGCCCAGGCGCATGGCCGCGATGGGCGAGCGGAGGGTGACGTCCTCGCCGCGCCAGCGGATGGTGCCGGTGTCGGGCTGGTGGGCGCCGGCCAGCACCTTGATGAGGGTGGACTTCCCGGCGCCGTTCTGGCCGAGCAGGCAGTGCACCTCACCGGCCTGGACGTCGAGGTCGACGCCGTCCAGGGCCCGGACTCCGGGGAAGGACTTGGTGATGCCGGACATGCTGAGCAGCGGTGGTTCTGGTGCCATGTGAGGTCCCCTCGGCGGGCGTGCGGGCCGGTGTCAGGGCAGGGCGGAGCTACGCGCTGTACAGAAGGGTGCGGACGGAGGGTGCTACGCGGGTGAGAACAGGTGGTCGCTGATGAGCCGGGCGGCGCCGATGACTCCGGCGGTGGGGCCCAGTTCTCCGAGCACGATGGGCAGGTTGCCGGTCGCCAGGGGCAGCGACTGGCGGTAGACCTGGGTGCGTATCGCGGCGAGCAGGGTGTGGCCGAGGCCGGTGACCCCGCCCCCGATCACCACCAGGCCGGGGTTGAAGAAGCTGACCAGGCCGGCGATGACCTGGCCGGTGCGGCCGCCGCCCTCGCGGATCAGGTCCAGGGCGGTGGCGTCACCGGCCGCCGCCGCGGCGGCGACGTCGGCGGCGCTCAGGCTCCCGCCCGTCTCCAGTCGGGCGGCGAGTTCGGCCGACCGGCCCTGCTCGGCGGCCTCCGTGGCGTCGCGGGCCAGGGCCGCGCCGCTGAAGTGGGCCTCCAGGCAGCCCCGGTTGCCGCAGGCGCAGGGGCGGCCCTCGGGCACGGCCTGGATGTGCCCGATGTCGCCGGCGCTGCCCGTCGTGCCGCGGTAGACGTCACCGCCGACGACGATGCCGCAGCCGATGCCGGTGCCTATCTTGACGACGAGGAAGTCGTGCACGGTGCGGGCGACGCCCGCGTGCTGCTCCCCCAGCGCCATCAGGTTCACGTCGTTGTCGACCATGACCGGGCAGCCGAGTTCCTGGCTGAGCGCCTCCCGTACGGGGAAGCCGTCCCAGCCCGGCATGATCGGCGGGGCTACGGGGACGCCCTCGGGGAAGCGGACCGGCCCCGGGACGCCGATGCCGGCGCCGTCGAAGCCCTCCGCGAGCCCCGAGGCCCGCAACTTGGCCGCCATGGACAGGACTTGCTCGAAGACCGCGACGGGGCCCTCGCGGACGTCCATGGGCTGGTTGATGTGCCCGAGGATCTCCAGTTCGGCGTTGGTGACGGCGACGTCGACCGAGGTCGCGCCGATGTCGACGCCGAGGAAGCGGAGTCCGGGGTTGAGCCGGATGTTGTGCGAGCGGCGCCCGCCGCGGGAGGCGGCGAGTCCGTCGGCGACGGCCAGTCCCGTCTCCAGCAGCCGGTCCACCTCCACGGCCAGCTTCGACCGGGAGAGGTCGACCTGGTCGCCGAGCTGGGCGCGGGAGTTGGGGCCGCCGTCACGCAGCAGCTTGAGCAACCGGGCCTGGTGGGCGTTGGCGGGTCGTGCGGTCATGCGTCTCACGTGCCCCTCCCCGCCTCAATCGGCTGCCTGCCGCTGTGCTTTCGAAGGGAACGTAGCAGCGGCTGCCGAAGCTGGGAAGAAGCTGTGCACAGATTGCCGCCGACTTTTTCCACTCGCAGGACAAAGGGCCGGACGAAGAACCGTACGTACAGCCCCCAGGCAATGGCGTGTTCAGGACTCGGCGCGCTCGTGGTACGACCGCCGCGTGTGCTCGGTGTGTTCGCGCATCAGCCGGGTGGCGCGCTGCTCGTCCCGGTCGGCGATGGCGGCGATCATCTCCCGGTGCTCGACCCAGGACTGCCGGCCGCGCTGCCGGGCGATCGGCGTGTAGTACCAGCGCACCCGGCGGTCGACCTGGGCGGCGAGTTCGGCGAGGACGGCGTTGCCCGCCAGCTCCATCACCTTGGAGTGGAAGCGCGCGTTCAGGGCGACGGCGCCGTCCACGTCGTCGGCGGCGACGGCCCGCTCCCCCTCGGCGCACAGCTCCTCCAGCGCCGCCACGCCCGCGCTGGACGCGTGGGCCGCGGCGAGCCGGGCCGCCTCGGCCTCCAGCAGCGTACGGACGGTCAGCAGCTGGTCGGCCTCCTCCTCCGTCGGCTCGTGCACGAACGCGCCCTGGGCGGGGCGCAGATCGACCCAGCCCTCGGTGTTCAGGCGCTGGAGCGCCTCGCGCACGGGCTGGCGGGAGACGCCGAGGTGCCCGGCGAGTTCGCTCTCGACGAGGTGCTGGCCGGGGCGCAGGGCGCGGGTGGTGATGAGTTCGAGCAGCGCCTCGTAGACGCGGTCGCGCAGCGGGCCGGGGCGTTCGAGCCTGGGCACCGCCCCGTGCGGCAGTCCTGTCGACAACATCGCGGCCCCCTGGCGAAGGACGGAGACAAGGAAGAAGGTAAAGAAAGTATCAAGTGTTTTTCGTCTACAGTCTACGGTTCGGTCATGCCCGCCTCTCATCGATCCCCCGGAGCCCGGCTCAGGGGCAGCGCACGACCTGCCCGGCGTACGACAGGTTGCCGCCGAAGCCGAAGAGCAGGACCGGGTCGCCGGTGGTGATCTCGCCGCGTTCCACCAGCTTGGCCAGGGCGAGGGGGATGCTGGCCGCCGAGGTGTTGCCGGACTCGGTGACGTCGCGGGCGACGACGGCGTTGACGGCGCCGATGCGCAGGGCCAGGGGGTCGATGATGCGCAGGTTGGCCTGGTGCAGGACGACGGCGGCGAGGTCGGCGGGGTCCACGCCGGCCCGTTCGCACACGCCCCGGGCGACGGCGGGCAGCCGGGTGGTCGCCCAGCGGTAGACGCTCTGGCCCTCCTGGGCGAAGCGCGGCGGCGTGCCCTCGATGCGCACGGCGTGTCCGAGTTCGGGCACCGACCCCCACAGCACGGGCCCGATGCCGGGTTCCTCGCCCTCGGCACAGGGTTCGACGACCGCGGCCCCCGCGCCGTCGCCGACCAGCACACAGGTGGTGCGGTCGGTCCAGTCGGTGACCTCGGACATCTTGTCGGCGCCTATGACCAGGGCCCGGCGCGCGGCGCCCGCGCGGACGGTGTGGTCGGCGGTGGCCAGGGCGTGGGTGAACCCGGCGCACACGACGTTGACGTCCATCGTGGCCGGGCTCCCCATGCCGAGCCGGGCGGCGACCCGGGCGGCCGTGTTCGGGGAGCGGTCGATGGCGGTCGAGGTGGCGACCAGCACCAGGTCGACGTCGGCGGGGGTGGCCCCGGCCTGGGCGAGCGCCTTGGCGGCGGCGTGCGCGGCGAGTTCGTCGACGGGTTCGTCGGGTCCGGCGATCCGGCGGGTGCGGATGCCGACCCGGCTGGTGATCCACTCGTCGCTGGTGTCGACCATGCCCGCCAGATCCTCGTTGGTCAGGATTCTGGCGGGCTGGTGGTGGCCGACTCCGGTGATGCGCGAGCCGTGCATGGGCGGATCCCCCTCATTGCCTGCGGTTGCGGGATCCACCAGTCTGATCAGTGACTCACGGGTACGACGGCAGGTGATGTGACAGGAAACGCGGGCCGGGCTTGTCGGCTTTCATCAGACCCGGCCCGGCCCCTCAGCCGGTGAACAGCTGCGTCGCCTTGCGCACCAGTTCGTACAGCCCGTAGGCGAGCGGCACGCCCACCCACAGCCAGGCGAAGGCGATCAGCGGGCGCCGGTCGGGCGGGCTCTCACTGCTGTCGGGTGACATCGGCGGCCTCCTCGGGGTCCGGGGCGGGGACGTGGTGGCGGGGGTGGACGGGACGGACCAGTTCATTGGCGACGAAGCCGACGACGAGCAGCCCGATCATGATGACGAAGGACAGCCCGTACAGGGACGAGCCGTGCCGCCCGGCCTCCTCCTGCCGGTCCGCGATCCAGTTCACGATCAACGGCCCGAGGACGCCGGCGGTGGACCAGGCGGTGAGCAGCCGTCCGTGGATCGCGCCGACCTGGTAGGTGCCGAAGAGGTCCTTCAGATAGGCGGGGGCGGTGGCGAAACCGCCGCCGTAGAAGGAGAGGATCACCAGGGCGGCGAGGACGAACAGCGGCTTGGAGGAGTCGCCGAACAGGGCGATGAGCGCGTACATCAGGGCGCCGACGCCCAGGTACACCCGGTAGATGTTCTTCCGTCCGATCAGGTCGGACGTGGACGACCAGCCGATCCGGCCGGCCATGTTCGCGGCCGACAGCAGGGCCACGAACCCGGCGGCGGCCGTCACGGACACCGGCGCGGAGGTGTCCGCGAAGAAGTCCGTGATCATCGGGGCGGCCTTCTCCAGGATGCCGATGCCGGCGGTGACGTTCATGCAGAGCACGATCCACAGGCACCAGAACTGCGGGGTGCGCACGGCCGAGCGCGCCGAGACCTGGACGCCGCTGAGCGGGGCGGGCCGTCCGTCGGCCGTCTCGGGGGCGCGCGGCACCCGCACCAGCAGGACACCGAGCAGCATGAAGACGGCGTACGACAGTCCGTGCACGAGGAAGGCGAGCGCGATGCCGGAGCTGTCGGTGCCGAAGGACTCCAGCATCTGCGCGGACCACGGCGAGGCGATCAGCGCGCCGCCGCCGAAGCCCATGATGGCGATGCCGGTGGCCATGCCGGGCCGGTCGGGGAACCACTTGATGAGGGTGGAGACCGGCGAGATGTATCCGATGCCCAGGCCGATGCCGCCGACGAAACCGTAGCCGAGGACGATCAGCCAGTACTGCTCGGTGGCCGCGCCCAGCGCGGAGAGCAGGAAGCCGGACGAGAAGCAGATCAGCGCCACCGTCATCGCCCAGCGCGGCCCGCGCTTCTCGACCAGGGTGCCGCCGAACGCGGCCGACAGGCCGAGCATGACGATGCCGAGCTGGAAGGGGAGCGCGCTCTGGGTGCCGCTGAGGCCGAGCGCGGATTCGAGGGGCGGCTTGAACACGGACCAGGCGTAGGCCTGGCCGATGGAGAGGTGGACCGAGAGCGCGGCCGGCGGGACGAGCCAGCGGCTCCAGCCGGGCGGGGCGACAGGGGGACTCATGAGTCCCCCACCGTAAAGATCCGAACGGCGCTTGAGAAGGCAGTTGATCAAACGACCACCCAGCGCCACCGGCCGTGCACGATCCCTTGCCACCCCCACTTCCATACTGTAGACAATATTCGTCGACACAGTCGACACAGTCGACACAGTCGACACAGTCGACACAGTCGACACAGTCGACCGGTAGTCACGCGTCAGCCGGCACCGAGGAGCGCCGTATGAGGAAACCGCGACCGGCGCACCACACCAGGCTCACCCACCCCCTGATACGGGACTCCCGCGACGCGCCTTTCCGCCGGGCCGGCGGACGAGGCCCTGGACCGGACGGCCCGGGGCCTGGCACGCAACCGCGGCGCGTTCGGCATGTTCTCCTGCGCCCGCGCGGCCAACGGGACCATCTCCGCCGCCGGGCGCGGCCTCGACGCCCGGATCGCGGTCGAGCAGGACGCCCCGCTGACCGACTCGGCGTGCGCGTACCGCGGAGTGGGCTGCGCCCTCACCCTGCACGTACAGGACAATGAGATCGTCAAGGCCACCTCGCCGCACGACGGCCCGGTGACCCACGGCAATCTCTGCATCAAGGGCCGTTTCGGCCACCAGCACGTACAGAACCGGGGCTGATCAGGACATGGGACGAGTCACGGAACGACGCAAGGTGATCCGCATCCGCGACGGGGCGGTCAACACCCGTCCGGACACGCTCGTCGCCGAGGAACCCCTGGAGATCCGGCTGGGCGGCAAACCCCTCGCCATCACCATGCGCACCCCCGGCGACGACTTCGCGCTCGCCGCCGGGTTCCTGGTCAGTGAGGGGGTACTGGCCCGTCAGGAGGACCTGCGGAACATCGTGTACTGCGCGGGGGCCACCGCCGACGGCTCCAACACGTACAACGTGGTGGACGTGCAGACGGCACCGGGCGTCGCCCTGCCCGACTTCACCCTCGAACGCAACGTCTACACCACCTCCTCCTGCGGCCTGTGCGGCAAGGCCAGCCTGGACGCGGTCCGTACGACGGCCCGCTGGCCCATCGCCGACACGCCGCCGGTGCGGATCGACGCGGACCTGCTCGCCGAGCTGCCCGACCGGCTGCGCGCCGCCCAGCGGGTCTTCGACCGCACCGGCGGGCTGCACGCGGCGGCCCTGTTCACCGAGGACGGCGAACTGGTCGACATCAGGGAGGACGTGGGGCGGCACAACGCGGTCGACAAGCTGGTCGGCCGGGCGCTGCAGAACGGCGAGCTGCCGCTGTCGCGGTCCGTGCTGCTCGTCTCCGGGCGGGCCTCGTTCGAGCTGGCCCAGAAGGCCGTCATGGCCGGCATCCCGGTGCTGGCGGCGGTGTCGGCGCCGTCCTCGCTCGCCGTGGACCTGGCCGCCGAGACCGGCCTGACCCTGGTGGGCTTCCTGCGGGGCACCTCGATGAACGTGTACGCGGGCGAGGACCGCATCGCCCTGCGGACCGCCGCGTCCCGGGGCTGAGGCACCGGCCCGCGACACGACGGCGGAACCCCGTCCGGCGGAGAGCGCCCCCTGCGCCGGCACGGGGTGACGGCGTGCCGGAAGACGGCATGCCGGAAGACGGCGTGCCGGGTGACGGCGTGCGAGGTGACGGCCTGCGAGGTGACGGCGTGTCGGGTGACGGCGTGTCAGGTGGTGCGCCGTGTCGGGCGGGTTCCGGGCAGGGCGACACGCGGGGGATTCGCCACAACATATCCGTTATGTGATGACTTGATCTACTGATGCCCTGACGACCGGCTACCGCTCAGCCGCCTGAAGGGCCACCGCTCCATGCCGTTTCGCCCCCGCACCCGTTCCGGACGCCCGCTGACCGTTCTCGCCTCCTTGCTCGCGCTGTCCTTCGCCCTGCCCTCCACGGCCCACGCGAAGGCCCCCGAATTCACCCAACAGGTGCTCTTCCGCGCCGATCAGGAGACCGGGTACGCCTGCTTCCGCATCCCGGCGCTCGTACGGACCACGGACGGCACGCTGCTGGCCTTCGCTGAGGGCCGGGTCCGCAACTGCGGGGACGCGGCCGACATCGACATCGTGCTGAAGCGCTCCACGGACGGCGGTCGCACCTGGGGCCCGCTGCGGGTCGTCAACGACGGCGGCGGCGACACCCACGGCAACCCGGCGCCGGTCGTGGACCGCGCCACCGGCCGCGTCCTGCTGGTCCAGACGTACAACACCGGCCGGGTGGACGACGCCGGCTGCGCGGTCCCCTGCGACCGCGTGCCCCACCTCCAGTACAGCGACGACGACGGGCTCACCTGGTCCGAGCCGCGCGACCTGAGCGCCGAGATCCGCCCGGCCGGCTGGAACTCCTGGTACGCGACCGGCCCCGTGCACGGCGTGCAGCTGACCGCCGGCGCCCACGCCGGGCGGCTGGTCCTCGGGGTCAACGCCGAGAGCTGGGACGGCGGCCGGGTGACGGCCAACCACGCGGCGCTGGTCGTCAGCGACGACGGCGGCGACCACTGGCGGATCGGCGCCACCGACACCTGGCCGGTGGCCGGCGACGGCACCTTCCGGCAGAAGCCGTCCGAGGTGACCCTGGCCGAACTCGCCGACGGCACGCTGCTGGTCAGCGGGCGCGAGGAGGACGGCACCGACCTCGGCCACCGCGCCCAGACCGTCAGCCGCGACGGCGGCGACAGCTTCGCCGCCCCCTTCGCGGCCGTCCCGGACCTGTACACCCCGCAGGTGCAGGGTGCGCTGCTGCGCCTGGGCGACCGGGTGCTGCTGTCCGCCCCGGCCGACCCCGACCGCCGCCGGACGATGGCGATCCGCTCCTCCTGGGACGCCGGCGCCACCTGGGACAGCGTGGACCGGGGCACGGTCGTCACCCGCGACTGGTCCGGCTACTCGGACATGGCGGCCCTCGACGGCACGACGGTGGGGCTGCTGTACGAGGGGGGAACCGCCGACGCCCGCGACGAGATCCGCTTCGCCCGGTTCGGCGCCGACTGGCTCCGGGCCCGGCGCGGCGCCGACCCCACCACCCCCGACCTCGCGCCGGGCGCCCCGCCCGCCGCCGTACTGGGCGGGGCGGGTACGACGGCGGACGGCGCGGTCGGCGGCGCGGTCGCGTTCGACGGCAGCGACGACGAGGTGCGGCTGCCGTACCGGGAGGGGCTGCGGCTCGGGGAGGGCGACTTCACCGTGTCGCTCTGGTTCCGCTACACGGCGAGGACCGGTGAACAGCCGCTGCTGTGGATGGGCGGGATCGGCACCAAGCAGCCCCAGGTGTGGCTGCGCGCCGAGCCCGCGCAGGACAGGGTGACGGGGCTGATGACCGCGCGGGAGGGGGCGGCGGCGCCCCGGTCGGCGTACGTACGCGCCACCGGCGCGCACAACGACGGCCGCTGGCACCGGCTGGTGCTGCGCCGGGGCGGCGGGCGGCTCACCCTGTTCCTCGACGGGAAGAAGACCGAGGCGGCCCACGTACCGGGCTCGGTCAGCCGTGACTCGGCCTTCGGCGTGCACGTGGGCGCCCGGATGGACGGGCGGGCGCGGCTCACCGGGGCGCTGGACGACGTACGGGTGTGGCGGCGGGCGCTGAGCGACGGGGAGGTCGGCGCGGCCCAGCCACCGACCGGGGACAGTGTGCTGCGG
This sequence comes from Streptomyces sp. NPDC016677, assembly GCF_055562815.1. Classification (NCBI taxonomy): domain Bacteria; kingdom Bacillati; phylum Actinomycetota; class Actinomycetes; order Kitasatosporales; family Streptomycetaceae; genus Streptomyces; species Streptomyces sp. NPDC016677. The sequence continues at coordinate 36,249 of NZ_JBVHEO010000007.1, forward strand.
CTGCCCCTGGACCGGGTGGACGCGGCCGGCTGACCGGTCAGCGGCTGCCGGCGCCCGTCGGTACCGGCGGGGCCGGGGCGGAACCGTCCTCGGGCAACGGGTCGTGCGAACGGCGCTTGGCGATGACCGCGCAGACCATCAGCTGCATCTGGTGGAAGAGCATCAGCGGCAGCACGGCCAGCGAGGCGTGCGCGCCGAAGAGCACGCTGGCCATCGGCAGCCCGGAGGCCAGGGACTTCTTCGAACCGGCGAACTGGATCGCGATCCGGTCCTCCCGGTCGAACCGCAGCGCCTTGGCGCCGTACCAGGTCAGCAGCAGCATCACGGCGAGCAGCACCGCCTCCACCGCCAGCAGCCCGGCCAGCCGGACGGGGCTGACCTGGTGCCAGACGCCCCGCACCATGCCCTCGCTGAACGCGGTGTAGACGACGAGCAGGATCGAGCCGCGGTCGACGAGCCCGAGCCCCTTCTTGTGCCGGGTGACGAAACCGCCGATCCAGCGCCGCAGCACCTGCCCGGCGACGAACGGCACCAGCAGCTGAAGCACGATCCCCACCACCGAGTCCGCGGAGAACCCGCCGCCCGTACCGCCCAGCAGACCGGCGGCGAGCAGCGGTGTGACGACGATGCCGACGAGGGAGGAGAAGGAACCCGCGCAGATCGCGGCGGGCACGTTGCCGCGGGCGATCGAGGTGAAGGCGATCGACGACTGGATGGTGGAGGGGACCAGGGTGCAGAAGAGCAGACCCTGGTACAGCGGCTCGGTCAGGAAGACGGGGACGAGCCCGCGGGCCGCCAGCCCGAGCACCGGGAAGACGGCGAAGGTGCAGGCCAGGACGGTGACGTGAAGCCGCCAGTGCTTGAGTCCGTCCAGCGCCTCCCGGGTGGAGAGCCGGGCGCCGTAGAGGAAGAAGAGGAACGCGATCGCGGCCGTGGAGGCTCCGTCGGCGACATCGGCCGACGCGCCCCGGGCCGGCAGCAGCGCCGCGAGGCCCACCGTGCCCAGCAGCAGGAGGATGTACGGGTCGACCGGCATCCGGCGCGGCCATCGCAGGCGTTTCACGGTGCTCCACTTGCTCGTATCGCTTCGTCGGTCCCCGGGCACGGGGACACGGGTCCCCGCTCCATCCTGCTCCCTCACCCGGCGATCGGGAATCCGGTACACCGCACTGACTGTCATCGCGTTCCGTAATAAGCTGGGGATCGTGTACGACCCCTCCCAGCTGCGCACCTTTCTCTCGGTGGCCCAGACGCTGAGCTTCACGCAGGCCGCGCGGCGGCTCGGGCTGCGCCAGTCGACGGTGAGCCAGCACGTGCGGCGCCTGGAGGACGCGACCGGGCGGCCGCTGTTCACCCGGGACACCCACTCGGTGGAGCTGACCGAGGACGGCGAGGCGATGCTCGGCTTCGCGCGCCGCATCCTGGAGGTGCACGAGCAGGCGACGGCCTTCTTCACCGGCACCCGGCTGCGCGGCCGGCTGCGGTTCGGCGCGTCGGAGGACTTCGTGCTGACCCGGCTCCCCGAGATCCTGGAGGGTTTTAGGCACGACCACCCCGAGGTCGACCTGGAGCTGACGGTGGAGCTGTCCGGCACGCTGCACGAGCAGCTCGCCGCCGGGAAGCTGGACCTGGTGCTGGCCAAGCGGCGGCCCGAGGACCGGCGGGGCGAGCTGGTGTGGCACGACCGGCTGGTGTGGATCGGCGCGGAGCGGCTGCGCCTGGACCCCGGCCGCCCGGTGCCGCTGATCGTCTACCCGCCGCCGGGCATCACCCGCGCCCTCGCCGTGGAGGCGCTCCAGCGCCAGGGCCGCGAGTGGCGGGTGGCGTGCACCAGCGGCAGCCTCAACGGCCTGATCGCGGCGGCCCGCGCGGGCCTCGGCGTGATGGCGCACTCCCGGGGCCTGATCCCGCCCGGCCTGGTACGGGTGCCGGACCGGGCCGGGCTGCCGGAACTGGGCCGCGTCGACTTCGTCCTGGTCACCGGGGAGCGGCGCACCTCGGCGCAGGACGCGGCGGACGCGCTGGCGGCGGCGATCCTGGCGAGCGGCGACCGGCTGCACACCGTCAGGACGCGGGGCGCGGGTAGGCGAGCCGCCTGACCCGGCGCGGGAACGGTGACACCTCCGCCCGCTGGACACCGTTCGGGCGCCCGAGCGGGGCGCGTTCCCTGACCACGCGCTGCGCGCCGCCTTCGCCTCCGGCCTGAACTCCGCGGCGGTGACGGCCGGGGCGGTGGCCGCGGTCGCCGGGGTCCGGGTCCTGGCCCTCGCCGGGAATCGCCGTTCCGCGTCCGGGAGCGGCGCCCCTGCGGACGCGGGCCGGCGCGGGGCGGTGAGGTCCGGCGGCCCTTGAGGAACGGACAGCGGGCCCGCCCGAGGGGCGGGGGGACCGGCGCGACCAGCCACACCCACCCGCGGCCGCCCACACACTGAACCAGCCCGTACAGATTCGGTGGAGATTACGGCCGCAATACTTACTCAACCGTCAGGAACGCGCCCGACCCTTCCCCCTCTGCGGTGGATTCTCCCCGCCGTACCGCCCCGCACCCTCGCCCGTCGCCCCCGGGGTGGGGTAGCTTTCACCGCGCTGCGCGGGGCGTCACGAGGAACGGGGAGCGGGGTAGCGGGGTTTGCGCGAGTTCACGAGCCCTCCGTCGGCACTGCCGCCCCCGGTGGGCGGGCTGGCCGACGCGGTCTTCCGCAATGCCCGGGAGGACCCGGCGTACATCGCGCTGGGCCGCAAGGACCAGGCGGGCCGGTGGCGGGACGTGACCTCCGCCGAGTTCCGCGACGAGGTGCTGGCCCTTGCCAAGGGGCTGCTCGCCCGGGGCATCCGGTTCGGCGACCGCGTCGCCGTCATGTCCCGCACCCGCTACGAGTGGACGCTGTTCGACTTCGCCCTGTGGACGATCGGCGCGCAGGTCGTGCCGGTCTACCCCACCTCCTCGGCCGAGCAGTGCTTCTGGATGCTGCACGACGCCGAGGTCAGCGCCGCCGTCGTGGAGCACGAGGACCACGCGATGACCCTCGCCACCGTCATCGACCGGCTGCCCGACCTGCGGCAGCTGTGGCAGCTCGACGCCGGTGTGGTGCGGGAGCTGTACGAGGCCGGTGCCCACCTCGACGACGAGGTCGTGCACCGGCACCGCCAGGCGGTCACCCCGGAGTCGGTGGCCACCGTCATCTACACCTCCGGCACCACCGGCCGTCCCAAGGGCTGCCTGCTCAGCCACGGCAACTTCATGTACGAGGCGGACACCGTCATCGGCCGCTGGGAGTCGGTCTTCCACTCCCGCAAGGGCGACGAGGCCGCCACCCTGCTCTTCCTGCCCCTCGCCCACGTCTTCGGCCGGATGGTGGAGGTCGCGGCGATCCGCGGCCGGGTCCGCTTCGGCCACCAGCCGCAGCTCAACGCGGCGGCCCTGCTGCCCGACCTGGCCGCGTTCCGGCCGACGTTCATCCTGGCCGTGCCGTACATCTTCGAGAAGGTGTTCAACGCCGCCCGGCGCAAGGCCGAGCGGGACGGCCGGGCGGGTGCGTTCGAGAAGGCCGTCGACGTGGCGGTGAAGTACGCGGAGGCCCTGGAGGCCAAGGCGTGGGGCCAGGGTCCCGGGCCGTCGGCGGGGCTGCGCGTGCAGCACCAGTTCTTCGACAAGCTCGTCTACGCCAAGGTCCGGGCCGCGATGGGCGGACGCCTGCGCAACGCCATGTCCGGCGGCAGCGCGATGGACCGGCGGCTCGGACTGTTCTTCGCGGGCGCCGGAGTGCAGATCTACGAGGGGTACGGCCTGACCGAGTCGACGGCGGCGGCCACCGCCAACCCGCCCGAGCGCACCCGCTACGGCACGGTCGGCCACCCCATCCCCGGTGTCACCGTACACATCGCGGACGACGGCGAGATCTGGCTGCGCGGCGGCAACGTCTTCCAGGGGTACCTCAACAACCCGAAGGCCACCGACGAGTCCCTGCACGACGGCTGGCTGGCCACCGGCGACCTGGGGCTGCTCGACGAGGACGGCTACCTCACCATCACCGGCCGCAAGAAGGAGATCCTGGTGACCTCCGGCGGCAAGAGCGTCTCGCCCGGGGTGCTGGAGGAGCGGGTCCGCGACCACCCGCTGGTCAGCCAGTGCGTCGTGGTCGGCAACGACCGCCCCTACGTCGCCGCCCTGGTCACCCTCGACCAGGAGGCCGTCGAGCACTGGCTGACGATGCGCAACAAGCCCCGGATGCCCCCGGCCGACCTGGTCCGCGACGCCGACCTGGAGACCGAGGTCCGGCGCGCGGTGGTCGCCGCCAACACGCTCGTCTCCCAGGCCGAGTCCATCCGCACCTTCCGCATCCTGGCCCAGCCGTTCACCGAGGAGCAGGGACTGCTCACCCCGTCCCTCAAGCTCAAGCGCAAGGCCATCGAGCAGGCGTACCGGGCCGAGGTGGACGCCCTGTACCGGGTGTGAAGCAGGGATCCGCCCGCTTTTTCCCCATCAGGAATGCGCGCGGCCTCGTGATCGTTGACCATGGGAGCACCACGTCACCACAAACGAAGGATCAACAGCCCGTGAGCAGCCAGGTCCCCCCGATCATCCTGAACAACGGCGTCGAGATGCCCCAGCTGGGCTTCGGCGTCTGGCAGGTACCGGACGACGAGGCCGAGACCGCCGTCGCGACGGCCCTGAAGGCCGGGTACCGCAGCATCGACACGGCGGCGATCTACGGCAACGAGAGGGGCACCGGCAAGGCCATCGCCGCCTCCGGCCTCCCGCGTGAGGACCTCTTCGTCACCACCAAGCTCTGGAACAGCGAGCAGGGGTACGACTCCACCCTGCGCGCCTTCGACACCTCCCTGTCCAAGCTCGGCCTGGAGTACGTCGACCTGTACCTGATCCACTGGCCGATGCCGGACCGGGGCACCTACGTCGACACCTACAAGGCGTTCGAGAAGATCCTGGCCGACGGCCGGGCACGTGCCATCGGTGTCTCCAACTTCCAGCCGGAGCACCTGGAGCGGCTGATCGGCGAGACGTCGGTCATCCCGGCGGTCAACCAGATCGAGCTGCACCCGCACCTCCAGCAGCACGCCCTGCGCGAGTACCACGCGGAGCAGGGCATCGCCACGGAGGCGTGGTCGCCGCTCGGCTCCGGCAAGGGCCTCCTGGAGGTCCCGGCCATCGTCGCCATCGGCCAGAAGCACGGCCGCAGCCCGGCCCAGATCGTGCTGCGCTGGCACCTGCAGATCGGCAACATCGTGATCCCGAAGTCCGTGACGCCGTCCCGGATCAAGGAGAACATCGAGGTCTTCGACTTCAGTCTGGACGACGAGGACCTCGCGGCGATCAGCGCCCTCAACGAGGACCGGCGGGTGGGTTCCGACCCGGCGACGGTCAACGACTGACGCCTCGGCGCACGGCCGGAAGGCCACCGCCGGAAGGCCACGAGGCCCGGCACTCCGGAGGGAAACGGGGTGCCGGGCCTTCGTCGTCAGCCGGTCCGCACCGCCGTGTGCACGGTGTGCGCCGCCAGCAGGAACAGGTCGGGCCGGCGGTGGACGCCCGCCTCGTCGTCGGGGTCGAGGAGGCGGTCCAGGACGGCGCGGTCACCGGCGTCCAGACCGGCGTCGGCGCCCAGGTCGCGCATCCGGGCGAGCGTGGCGGCCACGTGGGCGCGGGCCGCGTCGGAGACCGGAGCCGGCAGGTCGAGCAGGAAGCTGCGGGTGCCGGTGTGCTTCAGGCCGGCGGCGGTGAGCAGCGCGGGCCAGTCCTCGGTCACCGCGGCGGAGCCCGGCAGGCTCTCCCGCATCCGGGTGAACGCGTCCTCGTGCGCCGCGTCCAGCCGCGCCTGCAGTCCCGGCCGGCCCAGGCCGAGGTCGCGCGGCAGGAACCGTACGGGCAGTCCGCCCTCCAGGAGGGCCAGGGCGCCGCCGGGCGCCAGGCAGGCGGCGAAAGCGGCGAGTCCGGCGCGCTGATCGGCCAGGTGGTGCAGGCTGCGGCTGGCCCACAGCAGGTCGGCGGGGTAGTCGAGGGCGCCGAGCACCTCCGGCAGCTCGCCGGTCAGGGTGTCGAAGCGGTCGGTGATGCCGTGCCGCGCGGCGCGGGCGCGGGCCCGCTCCAGGAGCGGGGCGGCGCCGTCGGCCGCCACCACCCGGGCGCCCGGGAAGGTGTCGGCGAGCAGACAGGTCAGCACACCGGGTCCGCTGCCCGCGTCGACGACCAGGCCCGGGTCGGTCACCTCCCCGGCCAGCCAGGCCAGGGCCCGTGTGTACAGCGGCGTGTACAGCTCCGCCTCGCCCTCCAGCAGCGGGGCCAGCTCGGCCCAGTCGATGTCGGCGTGGTCGTGGTCGTGGTGATGGTGCTGACGGTCGTGCTTGTGGTCGTGCTTGTGCTTGTGGTCGTGCTTGTGGTCGTGGTCGTGCGCCATGATCGCCGGCCTCCCGTCTCGCGATACCGCCAGCGTGCTCCGGTTCGCCCGACCCCGGCAACTCTTCTTGCCGTTCCCGCAAAAAAGGCCGCGGGGGCCGGTCCGGCAGGCTCACCGGACCGGCCCCCGCGGGGAGGGGGGAAGGGAAGGGATCAGGACAGCGGCGGGTACGCGTTCTGCATCAGCTGCTGGAACTGCGCGGAGAACCAGTGCCCGGAGAGCGGGGCGTCCGGCAGGGCGCCGGACATGTTGTTGTTGTTCCGCGGGTTGCCGGTGTACGTCGGGTCGCACATCCGGTCGAAGCCCTTGCCCTCGTCGTTGTCGATCGGCTCGCTGGCGCCGTCGGACTCGCCCGGGGGCTTCATCCAGACGTAGGCGTCGATCCCGGCGGCGGGGTTGGCCCGCGGACGCTCACCGAGGCCGGCTCCGCTCTGGTTGCACCAGTTGCCGGGGTGGATGCGGCGGTCGTAGCGGCCGCCGTCGACGTACGTGTTGACGTCGGTCATGGCACCCGGGCCGGTGGGCCGGGCCGAGCCGCCCCAGCCGTTGCGTGAGGTGTCGATCAGCATGCCGAGGTTGGAGTCGAAGCCGATCGAGACCAGCTTCTGCCGCATCGCCTGGGCGTAGGACAGCTCGTCGGTGTACCGGTTCCAGTCGACCCACTTGGACTGGCGCACGGAGGTGCCGTTCACGGTGTCGTCGATCGTGAAGTGCTCCTCCTTCAGCGCGCTGTAGTTGGCGGTGTTGACGATGAAGCCGTGCACGTCGTTCACGGTCGCGCCCTCGGTGGTCGCGGCGACCTTGAACAGGTCGGCGGAGGGACCGAAGTTGTCGTCCCAGCCGAGCCAGCCGTGGTGGCCGGCGTCGATGTAGTTGTAGACGTTGGGGGCGTCGCCCAGCTTGTTCAGGGCGTAGCCGACACCCTTCTGGTAGTTGCCGTTGGCCTTCATCACGTCGCAGTTGGGCGTGGCGGTGGCCCGCGGCGTGGTGTTGGTGACCAGGTTGGGCAGCGAGTCGATCTCGACGGTGGTGACGATCCGCAGCGACGCGTACTTGGAGTCGGCGAGGATCGCGGCGATCGGGTCGATGTACTCGGTCTTGTACCGGTCGATCTCGGTCGCGCCCAGCTCGCCGTTGGAGGCGAGGGCGGAGCAGTCGCGGCCGGGCAGGTTGTAGATGACGAGCTGGACGACCATCTCGTCCGAGCCCCGCTGCTCCAGCGCCGCGTCGAGGTGGTCGCGCAGGCCCATGCCGCCGTTGACGCCCTCGATGGCGGCGATGCGGTCCAGCCACACGCCGGTCGGCTGGTTCGCGATCCGGCTGCCGCCCGGTTCGGCCGCGGCATTGGCGGACCACTCCGGGTTCACGTACACCTTGGCGCCGTCGTACGGGTTGTTCACCCGGGCGGACGGGCCTTCCGGGTCCGGGGGATCGGTCGGGGTCGTGCCGCCGTCGTCGACGTTGCAGGTCACCCCGTCGAGGGTGAAGGTGGCCGGGACGGCGTTGCTGCCGCTGTAGGAGGCCTGGAAGCCGAAGCTCACCGAGCCGCCGGTGGACAGCGGGGCGTTGTAGGACTCGTTGGCCGCGGTGACGGCCGTACCGCTCTGGCTGATCTTCGCGTTCCAGCCGCTGGTCACCTTCTGGTTGCCGGCGTAGGACCACTTCAGGGACCAGCCGGACTTGGCGGCGCTGTTGTTGGTGACGGTGACGGCGGCGGTGAAGCCGGTGTCCCACTGGTTCTGCACCTTGTAGTCCACGGTGCAGGGGACGGCCGCCGCGCCGACGTCCGGGGGAGCGACGGCGTACGCCGCGCCGGAGGCCCCGGCGACGAGCGCCAGAGCGGCCAGTAACGCAGTTCTGCTACGGCTCATGAGTGCGGGTTTCCTCTTCATCGAGTACCGGCTGATGGAGTACCGACTGATGGAACCGCTCCCACTGGTGCCGAAGAAGTTAGCGCCAAGTGTCGGTAAAGAACAGAGGAGGTGCCAACATTCCCGCAACTCTGCCCATCGAACATTTTCGACTCTCCCCACACCTTGACCGCACTCACCCCTCTCCTCAACATGGGAGCGCTCCCACTGGTTCACAGCTTGTTGCTCCTCCCCCCTCGCTCCGAGCCGCAAGGAGGAACCAGCACCATGCATCGAGGTCGAAGACGCCGCACCGCGCGGCGCCTGTGGACGGCCGCGCTGGCGGCCCTCGCGCTCCCGCTCACCCTGGTGGGCACCGGCACGACCACCGCGCACGCCGCGGCGGTCCAGTGCAGCGTGGACTACAAGACGAACGACTGGGGTTCCGGTTTCACCGCCGAGCTGACCCTCACCAACCGGGGCACCGAGGCCCTGGACGGCTGGACCCTGACGTACGGCTACACGGGCAACCAGAAGCTGGCCAACGGCTGGAACGGCACCTGGTCGCAGTCCGGGTCGACGGTGACGGTGACCAACGCCGCGTACAACGCTCGAATAGCCGTCGGCGCCGCCGTCACCACCGGCGCCCAGTTCACCTACAGCGGCACCAACACCGCGCCGGCCTCGTTCTCGGTCAACGGCACCCCGTGCACCGGCGCCCACCAGCCGCCGATCACCGTGCTGACCAGCCCGGCGCCGGGTGCCGTGTACAGCCAGGGCACGGCGGTGCCGCTGGCGGCCACCGCCGCCGCGGCCGACGACGCCACCGTCACCAAGGTGGAGTTCTACGACGACACCACGCTGCTGGGCACCGACAGCAGCGCGCCCTACACGCACTCCGCCTCTGGTTTGACCGTGGGCAGTCATTCCCTGGTGGCGAAGGCGTACGACAGCCTGGGCGCGTCGGCGAGTTCCACCCCGGTCGGCATCACGGTCGCCGCGGGCCCCACCGTGGTGGCCACCCCCGCCCAACTGGGCGTCCAGCAAGGTGAGTCGGGCACGTACGACGTCAAGCTGTCCACGCAGCCGACGGCGAACGTCACCGTCACCACCACCCGCACCAGCGGCAACACCGGCCTCACGGTCACCGGTGGCGGGACGCTCACCTTCACCCCGTCGAACTGGGACACCGCGCAGCGGGTGACGATCGGCGCCGACTCCTCGGGCACCGGCTCGGCGGTCTTCGAGTCGACGGCCCCCGGCCACGGCAAGGCGACGGTCACCGTCACCCAGCTCGCGGCCGCGACGGAGTACGACGCGCGCTTCCTGGAGCTGTACGGGAAGATCACCGACCCGGCGAACGGCTACTTCTCCCCCGAGGGCATCCCGTACCACTCGGTGGAGACGCTGATCGTCGAGGCGCCCGACCACGGCCACGAGACCACCTCCGAGGCGTACAGCTATCTGCTGTGGCTCCAGGCCATGTACGGCAAGGTGACGGGCGACTGGACCCGGTTCAACGGCGCCTGGGACATCATGGAGAAGTACATGATCCCCACCCACGCCGACCAGCCGACCAACTCCGCGTACAACGCGTCCAAGCCGGCCACCTACGCGCCCGAACTGGACACCCCGCAGGAGTACCCGGCCAAGCTGGAATCCGGTGTCTCCGTCGGCCCGGACCCGATCGCCGGTGAGCTGAAGTCGGCGTACGGCACGGACGACGTCTACGGGATGCACTGGCTCCAGGACGTCGACAACACCTACGGCTACGGCAACTCGCCGGGCAAGTGCGAGGCGGGTCCGTCGGACACCGGGCCGTCGTACATCAACACCTTCCAGCGCGGCGCGCAGGAGTCGGTGTGGGAGACGGTGCCGCAGCCCACCTGCGACGCCTTCAAGTACGGCGGGAAGAACGGGTACCTGGACCTGTTCACCGGTGACGCCTCCTACGCCAAGCAGTGGAAGTTCACCAACGCCCCGGACGCCGACGCGCGCGCCGTGCAGGCCGCGTACTGGGCGGACGTCTGGGCCGGGCAGCAGGGCAAGGAGTCGGAGATCTCCGGGACCGTAGCCAAGGCCGCCAAGATGGGCGACTACCTGCGGTACGCGATGTTCGACAAGTACTTCAAGAAGGTCGGCGGCTGTGTGGGGCCGGCGAGTTGCCCGGCGGGCACCGGCAAGGACTCCTCGCACTACCTGCTGTCCTGGTACTACGCCTGGGGCGGCGCCGTGGACACCTCGGCGGGCTGGGCCTGGCGGATCGGCTCCAGCCACACCCACGGCGGCTACCAGAACCCCCTGGCGGCGTACGCCCTCAGCTCCTACGCCGACCTGAAGCCGAAGTCGGCGACCGGTGCGGCCGACTGGGCCAAGTCCCTCGACCGGCAACTGGAGTTCTACCGCTGGCTCCAGTCCGACGAGGGTGCCATCGCGGGCGGCGCGACCAACAGCTGGCAGGGCCGGTACGCGACCCCGCCGGCCGGGACGCCGACGTTCTACGGCATGTACTACGACGAGAAGCCGGTGTACCACGACCCGCCGTCCAACCAGTGGTTCGGCTTCCAGGCGTGGTCCATGGAGCGGGTCGCCGAGTACTACCAGCAGAGCGGTGACGCCGACGCCAAGACCGTGCTGGACAAGTGGGTCGACTGGGCGCTGTCGGAGACGACGGTCAACCCGGACGGCAGCTTCCGCATCCCCTCCACGCTCCAGTGGTCGGGCGCGCCCGACACCTGGAACGCCTCGTCCCCCGGTGCCAACAGCGGCCTGCACGTCACGGTCGCCGACTACACGAACGACGTCGGGGTGGCGGCGGCGTACGCCAAGACCCTGACGTACTACGCCGACCGCTCCGGTGACGCGGAGGCGGCCTCGACGGCCAAGGCGCTGCTGGACGGCATGTGGGAGAACAACCAGGACGCGCTCGGCATCGCCGTCCCGGAGACCCGCGCCGACTACAACCGCTTCGACGACGCCGTGTCCGTCCCGAGCGGCTGGACCGGCACCATGCCGAACGGCGACACGATCGACGCGTCGTCCACCTTCGAGTCGATCCGCTCGTTCTACGAGGACGACCCGAACTGGTCGAAGGTCGAGAGCTACCTCGCGGGCGGTGCCGCGCCCACGTTCACGTACCACCGGTTCTGGGCCCAGGCGGACATCGCCCTCGCCATGGGCTCGTACGCGGAGCTCCTCGAATAAGTCCCCGCTGAAAGCTCCGCGTACCGCGCCGGGCGGCTCCCTCTCCGCACTGGGGGGCCGCCCGGTCGTCGTCTCCCCCCTGACGAAAGGGACGGTCCCCCACCGTGCGCAGAACCCGGATCCTCACCGCCGCGCTGGCGCTCGCGGCCGGACTGCTGACCGGCGGGCCGCCCGCCGCGCTGGCCGCCGAGACGCCGCAGGCGGCCGTCGCCGCCGACACCTACACCTGGAAGAACGCCCGCGTCGACGGCGGCGGCTTCGTCCCCGGCATCGTCTTCAACCGGACCGAGCGGGACCTCGCCTACGCCCGCACCGACATCGGCGGCGCCTACCGCTGGCAGGAGGCGAGCGGGACCTGGACGCCGCTGCTCGACCACGTCGGCTGGGACGACTGGGGACACACCGGTGTCGTCAGCATCGCCTCCGACTCCGTCGACCCCGACCGGGTGTACGCGGCGGTCGGCACGTACACCAACAGCTGGGACCCGGGCAACGGCGCGGTCCTGCGCTCCGCCGACCGGGGCGCGAGCTGGCGGAAGACGGACCTGCCGTTCAAGCTGGGCGGCAACATGCCGGGCCGGGGCATGGGCGAGCGCCTGGCCGTCGACCCGCACGACAACGACGTGCTGTACCTGGGCGCGCCCAGCGGCAACGGCCTGTGGCGGTCGACCGACGCCGGCGTCACCTGGTCCCGGGTGACCGCCTTCCCCAACCCCGGCGACTACGCCCAGGACCCGGGCGACACCAGCGGCTACGCCTCCGACAACCAGGGCATCACCTGGGTCACCTTCGACGAGTCGACGGGCGGCGGCAGTTCGGCGACGAAGACGGTCTACGTGGGCGTCGCCGACAAGGAGAACGCCGTCTACCGGTCGACGGACGCGGGCGCCACCTGGGAGCGGATCGCCGGGCAGCCGACCGGGTACCTCGCCCACAAGGGCGTCCTGGACGCCGAGAACGGCTACCTCTACCTGGCCTACAGCGACACGGGCGGCCCGTACGACGGCGGCAAGGGCCGGCTGTACCGGTACGCGACGGCGACCGGCACCTGGACCGACATCAGCCCGGTCGCGGAGGCCGACACCTACTACGGGTTCAGCGGTCTGACCGTCGACCGCCAGCACCCCGGCACGGTGATGGCGACGGCGTACAGCTCCTGGTGGCCGGACACCCAGATCTTCCGCTCGACGGACAGCGGCTCCACCTGGACGCAGGCGTGGAGCTACACCTCGTACCCGGACCGCGAGAACCGCTACACGATGGACGTCTCGTCCTCGCCCTGGCTGACCTGGGGCGCGAATCCGACGCCGCCCGAGCAGACACCCAAGCTGGGGTGGATGACGGAGTCGCTGGAGATCGACCCGTTCGACAGCGACCGGATGATGTACGGGACGGGCGCCACGGTCTACGGCACGCGGAACCTCACCAACTGGGACTCCGGGAGCAGGTTCACCATCACGCCGATGGTGCGGGGGCTGGAGGAGACGGCCGTCAACGACCTCGCGTCTCCCCCGTCGGGCGCCCCGCTGCTCAGCGCCCTCGGTGACATCGGCGGCTTCCGGCACACCAGCCTGACCGAGGTCCCGTCGATGATGTTCACCTCGCCCAATTTCACCTCCTCCACCAGCCTGGACTACGCGGAGTCCGACCCGGACACCGTGGTCCGCGTCGGCAACCTGGACTCGGGTCCGCACATCGCCTTCTCCACGGACAACGGCGCCCACTGGTTCGGCGGCACCGACCCGTCGGGGGTGAGCGGCGGCGGCACGGTCGCGGCGGCGGCCGACGGGAGCCGGTTCGTGTGGAGCCCGGTCGGCACCGGGGTGCGGTACACGACGGGCTTCGGCACGTCCTGGCAGGCGTCGAGCGGCATCCCGGCCGGTGCGGTCGTCGAGTCCGACCGGGTCGACCCGGACACCTTCTACGGCTTCAAGTCCGGGAAGTTCTACGTCAGTACGGACGGCGGCGCGACCTTCTCGGCGTCGGCGGCGACCGGCCTGCCGAGCGGGGACAGCGTGCGGTTCAAGGCGCTGCCCGGTGTGCGGGGCGACGTGTGGCTGGCGGGCGGCGCCCCGGACGGGGCGTACGGCCTGTGGCACTCCACCGACGGCGGCGCGAGTTTCACCAAGCTGCCGGACGTCGAGCAGGCCGACACCATCGGCTTCGGCAAGGCGGCGCCGGGCGCCTCGTACCAGACGCTGTACACCAGCGCGAAGATCGGCGGGGTGCGGGGCGTCTTCCGCTCCACCGACCAGGGCGCCTCCTGGACCCGGATCAACGACGACGCCCACCAGTGGGGCTGGACGGGGGCGGCCATCACCGGCGACCCCCGGGTGTACGGGCGGGTGTACGTGGCGACCAACGGGCGGGGGATCGTCTACGGCGACACCTCCGCCACGGACCCCGGAACGGAGCCGGAACCGGCGGGCGCCTGCGCGGTGACGTACACGGTCACCCACCAGTGGCCGGGCGGCTTCCAGGCGGACGTGAAGCTCACCAACACCGGGACGGCGGCCTGGAACGGTTGGGCGCTGACCTGGTCCTTCCCCCACGGGCAGAAGGTGAGCCGGATGTGGAACGCCGAGCACTCCGTGTCGGGGACCGCGGTCACGGCGAGGAACGTCGGCTGGAACGGTGCCGTGGCGGCCGGTTCGTCGGTGGGGTTCGGCTTCACCGGTGAGGGGTCGGGGACCGAGGCGGAACCCGCGTCCTTCTCTCTGGGGGGCGAGAGCTGCGCGGTCGGCTGAACCGCGCGGGTGACGGGCGGGGCGTGCTCTCCGGCGGGAGCACGCCCCGCTCCCGGTGGCTCACCCCACGACGACCTCCTCGGCGAGCCACCGGGCGACGCCCTCGGGACAGGGCGCCGGCAGCATCAGGACGAGGTGCCGGAAACCGCCCTCCTCCGCCCGGCGAACCGTCTCCCGGGTGGGCGCGGGGTCGGCGTAGGAGACCGGCAGGACGAGGGAGCGCGTGATCGTGGCCGGGTCGCGGCCCAGGTCGGCGCGGTGGCGGTCCAGGATCGCGCCGCGCGCCACGGCGTCCTCGACGTCGTCGCCGGGGTGGTTCCAGATGTCGGCGTGTTCGGCGGCCACCCGCAGGGTCGCCGAGGCGCGACCGCCGACGAGGACCGGCGGGTGCGGGCGCTGCACGGGCTTGGGGTTGCCGTACGCGCCGCTGAGCTCGACGTGGGCGCCGTCGAAGCCGAACGGCTCCGGCTCGGTCCACAGCCGCCGGATCACCGTGCACGCCTCGGCGAGGGCGCGCACGGCGTGCGCCCGTCGTGGTACGGCAGGCCGTGCGCCTCGTACTCGCGCCGGGCCATCGGGACGCCGGGGCGGGAGCCGGCGCCGATGCCGAAGTCCAGGCGGCCCTCCGAGACGGTGTCGACGGTCGCGGCGATCTTGGCCGGCACGGCGGGCGGACGCAGCCGGTTGCTGGTGACCAGCACACCGTGGCGCAGTCTGCTGGTCTGCACGGCGAGCACGGAGAGCAGGGTCCAGCCCTCGTAGGTGATGCCCTGCGGATCGCCGTAGATCGGCAACAGGTGGTCGAAGAGCCGGGCGTGCTCGATCCCGGGCACGGTGTCGGCCTCGCGCCAGACCCGCAGCACGTCGGCGTAGTCGGCCTGCGAGGGGGCGGTCATGATGCCGAAGCTGGGGGGCGGACACGGCTACTTGCTCTCCAGGCGGCCGAGCCGCTGCCCGCCGGCCGCCAGTTCGGCGCTCGCCTCGCGCCACGCCGGGTCGTCGGGGTCGAGGGCGCTGCGCAGGTAGGCAGTGGTGAGGCGCTGGAGCAGGGCGACCCGCTCGGGGCTCTCGTCGGTGGTCTCGGTGTGCTCGTGCCCGGCTATGCCGCCCAGCGAATGCTCGGCGCCGAACAGGGTCAGCAGGGTCTTGTCCTTCGGGCTCAGCGCGTAGGCGTCGGTGAACCAGTCCGGGCCCCGCACGGAGAGCGCGGAGTCGTCGTGGTCCCCGGCGACCAGGAGGGCCGGGGTGGTCATCTCGTCGAAGGAGGGGTTCATGAAGGCGAAGTGCTCCGCCGCGAACGGGGTCAGGTCGGCGCCGCCGCGCCCGGGCAGGGCGAACAGGACGCCCGCCGTGATCCGCGGGTCGGACAGGTCCGCCCCGGGGACGCCGTCGGCGTCGAGGACCCGGGCCCCCAGCAGCATGCTCGCCGACTGGGCGCCCCAGGAGTGCCCGGCCACGGCGACCCGGCCGCGGTCGACCCGCCCGGCGAGACCCGGCACGGCGGCCTCCAGGCCGGCGAGGTGGTCGACGACCCGCGTGAGGTCCTCGACGCGGGTGCGCCAGATCAGCGGGGTGCGGGGGTCGTCGGCGGGCAGGGCGAGGCGGCGGGAGTCGAGGTGGGTGGGGCGCAGGACGACGAAGCCGTGGGCGGCCCAGTGATCGGCCAGCGGGGCGTAGCTGTCCAGTGAGCCGCCGTAGCCGTGCGAGAGGATCACGACCGGCAGGTCACGGCCGGTGACGGGGGCGGAGACCTGGACCTGGAGGTCGTCGCCGCGGCCGGGGGCGGGGAGCACGACGGGCTTCACGGAGACGACCGGGCAGGGGGTGGTGGTCGGCTGGTACGCGGACATGGAGGTGCCTTTCGTGCACGCGAGGGGAGCGGGTGCGGAGGCGCGGCTTGGTGGCCGAGGCGTCCGTCCGGCATGATGGAACAAGCGGAACCGTGTTCCGCTACAACGACGATACGGAACACCGTTCCGCTTTACAAGAGGCGGTGGAGGGAGCGACGCGGTGAACGACGGCGAGCAGGATGCGCAGCACGCGGCCCGGCCCAGGCGGGCGGACGCCCGGCGCAATCAGCGGACGCTGCTGGACGCGGCCGCCGCGGTCTTCGTCAGGTCGGGCGTGGACGCGCCGGTCCGGGACATCGCGGCCGAGGCCGGCGTCGGCACGGGCACGGTCTACCGGCACTTCCCGACCCGCGCCGACCTCGTCGTCGCCGTGTACCGGCACCAGATCGAGGCGTGCGCCGAGGCCGGCCCGGCCCTGCTGGAGAGCTGCCCGACACCGTACGAGGCCCTGGGGCGGTGGGTGGACCTCTTCGCCGACTTCCTGGTCACCAAGCACGGCCTCGCCGCCGTGCTGAACTCCGACGACCCCGCGTTCCAGGCGCTGCACGCCTCCTTCCTCGACCGCCTCTCCCCCGTGTGCGCCCGGCTGCTGACGGCGGCCGAGGAAGCGGGCGAGATCAGCCCCGGCCTCGCGGCGTACACGCTGATGCGGGGCGTGGGGAACCTCTGCGTCGGCGCGGAGAGCGACGACCGTTACGACGCGCGCCGGATGGTCCGGCTGCTCGTCGCGGGGCTGCGGCAGCCCCACTGACCTCGCCGGCCCCACCGGTCGCGCCCTCCGCGCGCACCCGGCCGCACGGGCTCCCGCACGCCTGCCCCGCGCTCTTGTGGGCCGCCCGCGCCGCACTCGACCGTGGTGGGTACACGCGGCGGTTCGGGGTCGACGAAGGGGGCCGTATGCGGCGGCGGTGGGACAGTCTGCTGGGCGAGGTACTGGTGACACTGGCCGTGCTGACGGAGAGAGCGACGGCGGGACAGCGGGCGGTCGTGCGGTGGAGACGGCTCCGGGACGACGCGCTGCGGGCCGCCCACGGCCGGGGGGTGACCGTGGACGTGCTCGCCGCCCGCCTGGGACTGTCCCGGGGCTGGGTCCACACGGTGGTCACGCGACCGGCGAGCGGTCAGGACGGCGCGGAGGTCACCTCGTAGCGGCCGGACGGCAGCCGGCAGGGGCGCCGTGGTGGTCACCGGCCGCCGGTCCCGTCGCGGACCGGCGGCCGGGTTCGGCTACGGCGTGTACACCGTCGGCCGCGGCGCGGTCGCCATCCCGTCGCCGAGGAAGAAGCTCGGGTGCGGGGGCTGGTTGTAACCGCTGTTCTGCCAGGCCAGGCCCGTGCGGTACATCGTGTCGTGCAGCAGGGTCGTGATCTTCGTGCCGGTCTGCACCGGCGTCGAGTAGATCCTCAGCGCCGTGTTGGAGCCGGTGCGCCAGACGACCTCCTCGCGCCAGTCGCCGAGGATGTCGCCGGAGAGCACCGGGGTCGCCTTGGTGCCGTTGTTGGAGGCGACGCCGGAGCCGGTGAGCAGGCGGGTGTCGGAGGAGGTGCCGTACTTGTCGATGTGGGTGCCGTCCAGGAGTTCGCGGACGGTGTCGCCGTCCCACCAGGACAGGAAGTTGGCGGAGGACGGCTCGCGGCCCTTGGTGGCGCCGGCCTCGTCGCGGATGGAGGTGTCGGAGGCGGACCAGACCTCGGCCCCGCCGTTGCCCGCGTAGACGTCACCGGCCACGCCCCGGCCGTTGTCACAGCAGGCGCCGAGCTTCCAGCGGACCGCGCCGCTCGCGGGGTCGAGGTACACCTCGGCGGGCTGGGAGGTGGACTCGGAGACCTTGAAGTACTCCAGTCCCGGCGTCGACGGGTCGAGGTCGCCGAGGTGCTGGGCGTCGCCGTGCCCGGTCTTCGCCGTCCACCGGCCGTTGCCGTTGTCGTCCACCGCCATCGAGCCGTAGACGACCTCGTCCTTGCCGTCGTTGTCGACGTCCCCGACGGAGAGGCTGTGCGAGCCCTGGCCGTCGTAGCCCTTGCCGCTGTTGGTGGAGGAGTTGGTGTCGAAGGTCCAGCGGCGGGTGAAGGCGCCGCCTCGCCAGTCCCAGGCGGCGATCACGCTGCGGGTGTAGTAGCCGCGGGCCATGATGAGCGAGGGGCGGGCGCCGTCCAGGTAGGCCGTGCCGGCCAGGAAGCGGTCGACGCGGTTGCCGTAGGAGTCGCCCCAGGAGGAGACGGTGCCGCGGGCCGGGACGTAGTCGACGGTGCCCATCGCCTTGCCGGTCCGGCCGTTGAACATGGTCAGGTACTCGGGGCCGGACAGGATGTACCCGGAGGAGTTGCGGTGGTCGGCCGAGGAACTGCCGATCACCGCGCCGGTGCCGTCGGTCGTGCCGTCGGCGGTCTTCATGGCGACCTCGGCCTGGCCGTCGCCGTCGTAGTCGTACACCTGGAACTGGGTGTAGTGGGCGCCGGAGCGGATGTTCCTGCCGAGGTCGATCCGCCACAGGCGGGTGCCGTCGAGCTTGACGCCGTCGACGATCGTGTTGCCGGTGTAGCCGGACTGCGAGTTGTCCTTGGCGTTGGTGGGCTGCCACTTCAGGACGATGTCCAGGGCGCCGTCGCCGTCCAGGTCGCCGACGGAGGCGTCGTTGGCCTCGTAGGTGTAGGCGACGCCGTCGGGGGTGGTGCCGCCGGACGGCGGGGAGATCGGGACGTCCTTGTAGCCGGCGCGGAACTGGACCGCGTGGACCGAGTCGGCCTGTTCGACGCCGTTCACGACGGCGCGGACGGTGTAGTCGGCCTGTTCCGGGGCGCCGGAGTGGAAGTAGTTCGTCGAGCCGGTGACCGGGCTGGAGTTGACCTTCGTACCGGCCCGGTAGACGTTGAAGGACACGTCGTTCGGGTCGGTGCCGAGCCAGCGCCAGCTGACCAGGTTGCCGGCCGAGGTGTGGACGCTGACGACGCCCCGGTCCAGTGCCTCGGCCTGCCGGGCGGTCGCGGCGTCGGCGGTGTCGGCGGTGAGCGCGGTCAGCCCGGCGCCGGCCAGGGCCAGGGCCGCGGCGAGGGCGGGGACGAGTACGCGGGCGCGGACGCGGTGTCTGCCGCGTCGGTGCGGGTGCTTCATGGGGACTGCCTCCTGAGGGGGCCGGAAGGGGGTGCTCCCGGTGTTTCCCTCTCAGTCGCCGCCGGTGGCACGGAAGTTGCCGGGTCGTTTCCGGGGGCGCACGGGCGGGCGCCGGCCGGCGGGCGAGGGGCCGGACTCCTCGCGCGGAGCGACGCGCGCCCGGCACGCCGGGGTGGCGCGCCGGGCGTGGGAGGTGTCCGAGGAGCCGAGGCGCCCGCTTCCCCGTGACCCGCCGGTCAGGGCTTCCTGAACGCCAGGAGCGTGAACACCGGGTCGGGCCGGGGCCGGTCCTGGTCGGGCAGGGCGGCGAGACGGTCGGCGAAGCGGTCGGCGAGCGGACCGTCCGGCGGGAGCGTCATGAACCAGCCGCGCCGCAGGTCCGCGATGGTGCGGCGAGGGCTGCGGCCCTGGCCCAGGCCGGTGAACCGGGCCCGCCCGGCCGGGAACAGCCCGTGCTCGCGGGCGTACGCGCCGACGGCCCCGGCGGCGTCCCGGACGGGGCTGGGCGGACGGGCGGCGAGGACGGCGTCGATGTCGCTGCCCACGTTGTGCGAGGGGCCCTTGTCGACCGTGGTCACGTACACCCCGCCGGGCCGCAGCACCCGGGCGCACTCCCCGACGACGGTCCGCACGTCGTCGACGCTGCCGGCCAGGTGGAGCAGCCATACGCTGCTCACCGCGTCGAACGCCCCGCCGGTGAACGGCAGTCGGCGGCCGTCGGCGCGCACCACCGCGCCGGGCAGCCGGGCCGCGGCCCGCCGGACCATGGCGGGGGCGAGGTCGACGCCGGTCACCCGCAGCCCCGCGCGGGCCGCCGCGAGTCGCCGGGTGACGATCCCGGTGCCGCAGGCCGCGTCGAGCAGCCGGCGCGCGCCGGCCGGGACGAGACTCAGTACGGCCTCGGCGGCGGCGGCGGCCCGGGGCTCGCCGCCGCGCGCGGCGTCGTACCGCTCCGCTTCCTTGTCGTAGTCCAGCACACAGGTCAGTGTGCCCCGTGACCCCCGGCCAGATCCTCCACCCGGCGGGCCAGCTCGAAGTCCTTCTCCGTCACCGCGCCGCCCGCGCTGTGCGTGTGCACGCTGAGCGACACCGTGTCGTAGCCGAGGGTCAGATCGGAGTGGTGGTCGAGTTCCTCCTGGACCTGGGCGATGTGCACGACCATCGCGGTGGCCGCGGTGTGCGAGGCGAGCCGGTAGGAGCGGGTGAGGCGGTCGCCGTCGAGCGACCACCCCGGCAGTCCGGCCAGCCGCTCCTCGACGTCCTGGTGCGACAGCGGTTCGACGGGCATGGGCCGCGCTCCTTCCCTGGTGCCGGACGGGTCTCCCGCTCAGCCTGCCACAGCCCGCGCCGCCGGACCTCCCTTGTGGAGCGGGCAGGGTGGCGTGAAAGACTGGTGAAGTACTTCGGCGCGTTGGAGGGGCGTGGCGTGAGTGACCGTAGGCCCGCACCCACCGTGGGTCAGGTGGTGCTGGGGAAGCGGCTCCAGGAGCTGCGCGAGAGATCCGGACTGAGCCGCGAGGCCGCCGCGAAGGTGCTGCGGGTGGCACCGGCCACCGTACGACGGATGGAGACGGCCGAGGTCGCGCTGAAGATCCCGTACGTACAGATCCTGCTGCACGCCTACGGGGTGCCCGACGCCGAGGTGTCGTCCTTCGTCGACCTCGCGGAGGAGGCGAACCGGCCCGGCTGGTGGCAGCGGTACCACGACGTGCTGCCCGAGTGGTTCAGCCTGTACGTGAGCCTGGAGGGCGCCGCCCGCATCATCCGCTCCTACGAGCCGCACTTCGTGCCGGGGCTGCTCCAGACCGAGGAGTACGCGCGGGCCGTGCTGGAGACCGGGACCATCGGCAACAGCTCCGACGAGGGCGCCGTCGAGCGGCACGTGGCGCTGCGCATGGAGCGGCAGGCGCTGCTGGAGCGCGAGCAGCCGCCGCACCTGTGGGTGGTCATGGACGAGACGGTGCTGCGCCGCCCGGTGAGCGCCGACGGCCGGGTCATGCGCGAACAGCTCGACAAGCTGCTGGACTTCGCCGGCCGGGAGCGGGTGACCCTCCAGGTCGCCGAGTTCGCCACCGGCCCGCACCCGGGGACGTACGCGCCGTTCACCCTGTTCCGGTTCGCGGAACCGGAACTGCCCGACATGGTGTTCACCGAGTACCTGAGCGGCGCCCTGTACCTGGACTCCCGGGACGAGGTCTCCACGCACCTGGAGGTGCTGGACCACATGACGGCGCTGGCCGCCTCCGCCCAGCGCACCCAGAAGATCCTGCGCGAGTACCGCGAGCGCTGCTGACCGGCCCGCCGCCCCGCACGCGGAAGCCCCACACCCACCGTCGCATTCCGAGGAGACCGCCGCGCATGATCCGACCCGACGCCGTACCCGCCATCGACACCAGCCGGCCGCACCCCGCCCGTGTCTACGACTGGTGGCTGGGCGGCAAGGACAACTACCCGGTCGACGAGGAGCTGGCCCGCAAGATCCTCGCCGCCGACGAGACGGCGGTGCGCGGCGCCCGAGCCAACCGCCGGTTCATGCACCGCGCGGTCCGTACGGCCGCCCAGGCCGGCATCCGGCAGTTCCTCGACATCGGCACCGGCATCCCGACCCAGCCCAACCTGCACCAGGTGGCGCAGGACGTCGCGCCCGAGTGCCGGGTGGTGTACGCGGACAACGACCCGATCGTGCTGCGGCACGCCGAGGCGCTGCTGCGCGGCTCCGCCGAGGGTTCCACCGACTACGTCCACGCCGACGTCCGCGACCCGGAGACGGTCCTGGGGGCGGCGGGCGAGTCCCTGGACCTCGGCCGGCCTGTCGCCCTGTCGCTGGTGGCCCTGACCCACTACCTCGGTGACGCCGTCGACGGCGACGACGCGCACGGCCTGCTGAAGCGGTACGTCGACGCCCTCGCGCCGGGCAGCTTCCTGATCCTGTCGCAGGTCACCGCGGATCTGAACCCGGAGGCCGTCGGCAAGGCCGCCGCCCTGTTCGCCCGCGGCGGCACCCCGTTCTTCCCGCGTCCGCTGGCCGAGTTCGCGCGCTTCTTCGAGGGGCTGGAGCTGCTGGGCCCCGGCGTGATCCCGGTGACCGGGTGGCGCCCGGAGCCGGAGGACGTGGCGGTGCAGGCGGAGGGCATCGTGCCGGTGTACGCGGGGGTGGCCCGCAAGCCCTGACGCGGCCGGGGTGTCTGCCGGGGACGCCCTCGCGGGCAGACCCGTACGGGTGCCGTGGACGGGTGCGCTCCCCCGCCCGGCCCTAGGTTCGTGAACCGGGGCCGGCGAGGGAGGTCCGATGCCCGGTTTCGCGGTGCTGTACCAGGCGGCGGCGCTCTGTCTGACGTACCCGGACGACGGTGTCCTGGCCCGGCTGCCGCTGCTGCGCGAAGCCGCGCCGCAGCTGCGGGGGTTCACCGACCACGCGGCGGTGACGGCCCCGCCGGACCTCCGGGCCCACTACGCCGGGATCTTCGACTCCGGCGACCCGCACCTCCTGCATCTCGGCCGGTGGGGCGAGGGCGGCACCCGGCCGGACGGGTCGTCGCCGGCCGGCTTCGCGGAGCGGTACCGCGCCCACGGCCTGGAGTGCGCCGACGGGGAGCGGCCCGACTTCCTGCCCGCCGTGCTGGAGCTGGCCTCCCGCACCGGCGACACCGGGCTGCTCGTCGAGCACCGCGACACCCTGGAGCGGCTCCGCTCCCGGCTCACCGCCCTCGGCACGCCGTACGCGTGCGTCCTGGACGCGGTGTGCGCGACGCTGCCGCCCGGGCCCGCAGGAGCGCGGCGGTGACCTCCGCGCTCACGGCCGCGCCGCACCGTCGTCGCCCCGCTACCTGCCGACGGCGTACCCCTGCATCATGCGCGGGTTCGCCGCCGCCGACAGCACCCCCGTCTCCGGGTCGCGGGCGACCGCGCACAGCCGCCCCTCCGACCAGGGGCCCGAGACCGTGACGCGGTGCCCGCGGCGGCGCAGGCCGGCGATCACGGCGTCGTCGAAGCGGGATTCCAGGACGACCGAACCCGGGTCCATGAGCCGCGGGTAGAACGACGACGGGAAGCTCTCGGTGTGCCAGTTCGGGGCGTCTATCGCGCCCTGCAGGTCGTAGTTGCCGCGGAACTTCTCGCGCAGGGCCACGGCGAGCAGGAAGTGCAGGCTCCACTGGTCCTGCTGGTCGCCGCCGGGGGTGCCGAAGGCGAGCACCGGCACGCCGTCGCGCAGGGCGAGGGAGGGGGTGAGGGTGGTGCGGGGGCGGCGGCCGGGGGTCAGGGAGTTGGGCAGGCCGGCCTCCAGCCAGGTCATCTGGAGCCGGGTGCCCAGCGGGAACCCGAGGGCGGGGACGACCGGGTTGGACTGCAGCCAGCCGCCGCTGGGCGTGGCCGAGACCATGTTGCCCCAGCGGTCGACGATGTCGACGTGGCAGGTGTCGCCGCGGGTGACGCCGTCCCGGGCGACGGTCGGCTCCCCCGCGCCGGGCGTCACGGCCACGCTCGGGTCCGCGTCCGGGGAGGCGGCCGGCGGCAGCCGGGGCGTACGCCCGTCGGGACTGCCGGGCCGCAGCTCGTACGAGGCCCGCCCGGCATCGATCAGCGCCCGCCGCCCCGCGCTGTACTCCGGCGACAGCAGCGTGCGCAGGGGTACGTCGGCGTCCTCGGCGTCGCCGTACCAGGCCTCGCGGTCGGCCATCGCCAGCTTGGTGCCCTCGACGAGGGTGTGCACGTAGGCGGCGCTCCCGTACGCCGCCCCGCTGCCCGGTGTGCCGAAGTCGTCGTCCAGCAGGGCGAGTTGCTGGAGCAGGGCCGGGCCTTGGCTCCAGGGGCCGGCCTTGGCGACGGTCCAGCCGTTCCAGGTGTGGGTGACCGGCTCCTCGTAGTGCGCGGAATACGCGGCGAGGTCGTCGCCGGTGAGGGTGCCCGCGTGCCGTTCGCCGGAGGTGTCCATCACGGGCCGGGCGGCGAAGTCGGCGAGCGCCTCGGCGATGAAACCCTCCCGCCAGGTGCGGCGGGCCGCCTCGATCTCGGCCTCCCGGCGCGCGGAGCCGACGGCGCCCGCGGCTGCGGCCCGCGCCTCGGTGAGCAGCCGCCGCCAGGTCGCCGCCAGCGCCGGGTTCTTCAGCAGGGCGCCCGGCGCCGGGGGCCGGCCGCCGGGGAGGTAGACCTCGGCGGAGGTGGTCCACTCCGTCTCGAACAGCTCCCGGACCGTCTCGACCGTCGCCCCGACCCGCTCGACCACCGGATGCCCGTGCTCGGCGTACCCGATGGCGTACTCCAGTACGTCCGCGAGGGACTTGGTGCCGTGGTCGCGCAGGAGCAGCAGCCAGGCGTCGAACGCGCCGGGCACGGCGGCGGCCAGCGGGCCGGTGCCGGGGACCAGGTCCAGGCCGAGGGAGGTGTAGTGGGCGATGCTCGCTCCGGCCGGCGCGGGCCCCTGGCCGCACAGCACCCGGGGCGCGGACCCGGCGGGGGCCAGGACGACCGGCACCTCACCCGCCGGACCGTTCAGATGCGGTTCCACGACGTGCAGCGTGAACGCCGCCGCCACCGCAGCGTCGAAGGCGTTGCCGTCGTCCTCCAGCACGGCCATGGCGGCGGCGGACGCCAGCCAGTGGGTGGAGGACACCATGCCGAAGGTGCCCTGGAGAGTGGGGCGGGTGGTGAACATAGGGCCTCTCACCTCGCTGTCTACGTGTCGCGGCCGGGCTGATGAGCGCTCAGGACGGGTCCTGGGGAGAATCGGGGAGTTTGCGCCGACGGCCTCCTTCCCCCGCTCCCCCAGAAGGCTATCGATCGCTCTGCGCGCCTTCCTCCCCGCCTCGGGCACGAAGTGGGCGTAGTGGCCAAGGGTGATGGCCGGCGACGAGTGCCCCAACCACTGGGCGAGGGATCCCGCGCAGCACCGACCGCGCCGCCCGGCCCGTCCCCTGCTCCGGCTCCGTCCCCTGCTCCGTCCCCTGCTCCGTCCCCTGCTCCGTCCCCTGCTCCGGCTCCGGCTCCGGCTCCGGCTCCGGCTCCGGCTCCGGCTCCGGCTCCGGCTCCGGCTCCGGCTCCGGCTCCGGGCGGAAGGTCTCAGGCGACCACCGCGGCGGCCACACCGGCCTCGGTCCTGAGCACTGCCTCGGCGTCCGTGGCCCTCACCGCCCACCGGACCCGCAAGCCGCGTGCCCGGAGTGCCTCGGCGATGCGCGCCATCTGCCCGGCGGTGGCGCTCCCGTCCTCCGGGCGCTCCGCCACCGCCACCGCCACCGCCACCAGAACGGTGCCGTCCGCCACGCCGTCCCCCCTTCCCCGGTGGCCCTCGCCACCCCCGCACCAGTGTTCGCGGACCGTGCCCGCGGGGGCGGCCCGCGGCCGGTCAAACCATCAGCGGTCCCGGCCGCCGTTGCGGGCGATCTCGCGCGAGACGGTCGAAGGGGATCGGCCCAGCCGCTTGGCCAGTTGCCGGGCCGACTCCCCGGCGGCGAGGCCGCGTGGATATCTCCTCACGCTCGCTGCCGCTCAGATGCCGCTCTGACCGCGCCTGCGGGGCGATGCGGACGCCACCGCTCTCCCCTCGCGCCAGCGTTTCCATATCTCGTCTTGCTGAGCCGGCGAGAACCCGTAGTCACGCACTTGTGCCTCCACGATCACGTGATCATCCGTGGGTGGTGCGTTGATCACTTGAGGGCGCCCTCGTCTGCCGACAGGCACAAGCTGGCCGACAAGGAACCTGGGGATCCGGTAGACGCATATCCAGGACCGGCCGGCGAGGCCCGGGCTCCACAGCAGCGGCCACTCATCGGACCGGCTCCGCAACGCCCCACTCCTCGATCCATACTGCCGCCCTCCCCTACTCGGTGATACCGTGTAGCGGTACTCGGTAACACCTAGTACTGACAGGCTGAGGAGCACCCGCGATGGACGACCTGACGGAGATGTTGAAGGGCACGCTCGAAGGGTGCGTGCTCGAAATCATCGGCAGCGAGGAAACCTACGGGTACGCCATCACCCGTCAGCTGAACGAGCTCGGCTTCACCGACGTCATCGAGGGGACGGTGTACACCATCTTGCTGCGGCTGGAGAGGAACGGGCTCGTCCAGGTGACGAAACGGCCATCCGAGGTCGGTCCGCCGCGCAAGTTCTACGCGCTCAACGACGCCGGACGCGAGGAACTCGCGAAGTTCTGGGCGAAGTGGCGGTACCTCTCATCACGCATCGACAGGCTCAAGGAGGGCGGGAGATGAACTTCTGGGAGAAGGTCACAGGCAGCGATCTCACCAGGGAATGGAAGGCGTTCGAGGCCCGGGTCAATGTCCTGCCGGACGGCTACCGGGCGGCGTGGGGGCAGATCATCGCCCACCTTTTCCCCTACGGGGACTTCACCGGTCGCAACCTGATGCCGATCCTCGACTCCGCCCTCGGGCTGCTCGAAGTAGCAGCGGCGGACGGCCAGAGCGTCCAGGAGGTGCTCGGCGAGGACATCCAAGGCTTCTGCACTGCGCTGGCCGGCGGAGCAGGGGCCCGGACCTATCGCGACCGGTGGCGCGAGCAGTTGAACAGGAACGTCGCGAGGAAATTGAACCGGCTGGGAGGCTGACGTGAGCATTCAGGACATCATCGAAGGCAAGAAACAGTGGCGGGCGCACGTGGCTCGGGTCAAGGCACTCCCACCGGACTACCAGATCGTCTACAAGGAGATGCAGAAGTACCTGTTCAAGGTCGGGCCGATCAGCCTGCCTGACGGGCCCCTGCTCCCCGGGATCGTCGACTTCTTCGAGGAGGGCGTCGCCGGAGGCAAGGGGGTCGTGGAACTCATCGGCACCGACGTCGCCGCGTTCTGCGACGACCTGATCAAGGACTCCCCTACCTACGCGGATATCCACCAGGCATCCATCAACGCGGAACCCGGCACTGACGAGAAGTGACGGAAACGAGATCCGGGAAGAGGACATCGCCCGGCTCTCCCCTCTCAAGCACCGCAACCTGAACCTGCTCGGCCGCTACAGCTTCACTGCCAGCGTGCCCGCCGCCGGTGCCCTGCGTCCGCTGCGCGACCCGGAGGCGCCCGAGCTGGATGAGGACGAAGAGGACGTCGATGTACTTCGTGGTCCAGAGCACGATGGCGTTGAGGACCAGGCCGAGCGCGCCAAGCTGGTCCTCCATCCCGTCGCGGTACGCCTGGTGGACGGTGCCGCGCTTGCCGTGGCACACGTCCCGGGCCAGCTTGTGGCGGGACTCCTGCACGGTGAGCTGCCGGTTCATCTGCCGGCGGTAGGTGTCGTCCACCGGGTCGACCACCCGCAGCAGGTGCTCGGTCTTGGCGATCCGCCCGTACTCCGCGAACGCCGCCCCGAGCGGCGTCGGGCGCCCGTCGCGGCCGAACATGCGCAGCGGGTCGTAGGCGCGGACCTGGTTGGTGACCAGGGAACCGGCGACCTTCAGCATGTCCGGCCAGTGCGTGATCACCTTGTTCAGGTTCACGCGGTTGCGGGCCAGGTCCTCCACCGCGCCGTACGTGCCGGTCTGGACGCCGGGCATCGGGGCCCGCCAGAACCGCTGGTCGTCCAGGTCGCGGAACCGCGGGCTGAAGTTGTAGCCGCAGCCCGTCCACGGAGGCGAGCAGCCCGTCGCCCCAGTGGCGCACGATCGGGATGCCGGCCTGGGCGGCGATGAGCCGCGCGTTCGCCGCGGCGATGGTGTCGGCACGCAGGTAGTACTGGTCGACCTGCACGAGCCGGGCCCGGGTCAGGGCCTCGTACCCGGGGTTGACCACCGGGGCCAGGCCGATGTTGCACGCCTCGGACACCAGCAGCGCGACCACCGAGGTGGGCAGGTCCTTCATGCGGGTGGTGCCGTCGCCGAGGTGGACGAAGGCGCCGAGGAACCCGCTCCAGGCGTTCACCTCGAACAGCAGGTCCGGCAGCGGGGCTGGATTCGATCCGGCCGTGGACCCGCATCGTGAGCCTGTGCACCTCCGCCTTCCTGCTCGCGGCGGCCGGACTGCTCGACGGCCGGCGGGCGACCACTCACTGGGCGCTGTGCGACGCGTTCGCGCGGCTGCTCCCCGGTGTCTAGGTCGATCCCCATGTGCTGTTCATCGACAAGGGGCACGTCCTGACGTCCGCCGGCGGCGCGGCCGGCATCGGCATGTGCCTCCACCTGGTCCGGCTGGACCACGGGACGGCGGTCGCGGCGGCCGCGGCACGCCGGTGCGTCGCGGTGCCGTGGCGCGGGGGCGGGCAGGCGCAGTTCATCGAACACGCCCTCAGGAGGCGGACCGTTCCACCTCGGCGACCCGGCAGTGGGCACTGGAACGGCCGGCGGAACCGGTCACGCTGGAGGACATGGCCCGCCACGCGCACATGAGCGTGCGCACCTTCACCCGCCGTTTCCGCGAGGAGGTGGGTATCGGCCCGCTCAAGTGGCTGGCCCGGCGCCGACTGGCCCACGCACCCCTGCTGCTGGAGACCACCACGCTGCCCGTCGCCCGCATCGCCACCGCCTGCGGCTTCGGCGACCCGGTCGCGCTGCGCAAACAGTTCCGCACCTACGTGGGCCTGTCTCCGGCGGCCTGCCGGCGGGCGCACCACGCGCCGGAGTCGGCGGCGCCGGCGTCATGACCGCTCCCCCGCGGCGGGGCCGCGGGGGAACCGTCGTTCCCCGTGGGGCTGTTCGCGCTCGGGTCCGCTGCCGTCCGGCGTCCGGGCGGACCCGGCGAAGGCCGCGTACGGTCACTGGGGCGGGGACGTGGCGAGCAGGTGGTCGGTCAGGTCACGCAGCGTCGCCCGGCTGAGGATCTTGCCGACCGGCAGCAGCACGCCGTGGGAGCGCCGCACCTCCTGTCGTAGCTGAGCCGCCATCAGTGAGTCGAGCCCCTGGCTGGTGAGGTCCAGGTCGGGGTCGAGGTGGTCGGGGTCGACCCGGAGGACGGCGGCGACGCCGGCGCGGAACAGCGCCGCCCGGTCGGCGGCGGGCGCCGGCGGCGTGCCGGTCGCCGGCCGGGCCGTGCCGTCGTCGCCCGGCCCGGCCGTCGGCGTGGCCGTGCCGTCGTCGCCCGGCCCGGCCGTCGGCGTCTGCCGCCCGGTCCCGGTGCTCGCGGTCGTCGGCCTGGTGGCCGTGGCGGCCGGTGCGGTACCGCCCGGGGGCGCGGGCGGCGGCTGGGGGGTGTCGCCGCTGATGACGTCCCGGAGGAACGGGGAGGCGGCCGCGACCGGGTACGCGGCCCGCCACCGCGCCCAGTCCACCGGCATGACCACGGTGTCGTCCGCGCCGGTGGCCAGCAGGTGGTCCAGGACGGCGAGTCCCGTCTCGGCGGTGAACCCGGTCATGCCCCGGGGGATCAGGTTCCGGCCGAGTTCGGTGCCGGCCTGGGCGGCCATGCCCCGGTCGGTCCAGAAGCCCCAGTTCACGGCGAGTGCCCGGCGGCCCCGGCTGCGGCGGCCCCGGGCGATCGCGTCGAGGCCCGCGTTGGCGGCGGCGCCCGCCGCGACGTGGGGCGAGGCCAGCAGGGCGTTGCCGGAGGAGAACAGTACGAAGTGGTCCAGATCGTCGTGGTCGAAGAGGCGGTCCAGGACGCGGGCGCCGTCCAGCTTGGGACGCAGGACGGCTTGCAGGTCGCGCAGGGTGGTGTCGCCGACGGGCCGGTACTGGAACACGCCGGCGGTGTGGAAGACGCCCCGGACCGGCGGGTGGCCGGCGGCGCGGCGCACCTCGGCCAGTCGGCGCATCGACGGCTCGTCCGCCGCGTCCACCGGGGCGTACCGCACCTCGGCACCCTGGCCGCGCAGTTCCGCCAGCAGGGCGGTGACGTTGTCCCCCGCCTCGGACCTGCCGGGCACGGTGCGGCCGGTGAGCAGGAGGTGGCGGGCGCCGCGCCCGACGAGCCAGCGGGCCAGTGCGGAGCCGATGCCTCCGGCGCCGCCGGTCACGAGGTAGGTGGCGTCCGGCCGCATCCGGGTCGGCGGGGCCGGCGCGGGGGTCCGCGGGCCGGTGACGGCCGTGCCGACGTGTGCGGCGCCCGGTGGGTCGTCGCAGGCCGGGCCGGTGGTGTCCGCCGGGTACGCGTCCAACGGCAGCGGCGCCAGTTCGCCGGCCGCGATCAGGCGCAGGACGCGTCCGAGCAGTTCCCCCGCCCGCGCGGGCTGCTCGCGGCAGTGGGCGGCGATGTCGACGGTGCGGAAGGAGGCGTTGTGCGGCAGGTCGCCGGCGGGGCCGGCCGCCGCCGGCGCCAGCGCCACGTGACGCCCGTACGGGGCGAGCAGGCTTCGGTTCTGGTCGGCGGGGGTCCCGGCCGGCGAGTCGAGGACGACGTCCATCCGTGTGCCCCGGGTCCCGGCGAGCAGCGGGCCGGCGAAGTCCCCTTCGAGGCCGGCGACCTGGGTGACGCCCATGGCGCGCAGCAGGGCCCGTTCCTTCTCGCTGCCCGCGGTGGCGTGGACCTCGGCGCCGCGCCACCGGGCCACCTGGATCGCGGCGAGCCCCACCGGGCCGGTGGCCGCGTGGACGAGGACCTTGTCGCCGGCGCGGAGCGCGGCGGGTTCCATGAGGGCGTACCAGGCGGTCAGGTAGGGGATCGCGGCGGTGGCGGCCGCGGCGGGACCGACGCCGTCGGGCAGGCGGTGGGTCAGCCGGCGGTCGGCGAGGACCTGGGAGGACGGTCCCGGAGGGGCGACGGCGACCACCTGGTCGCCCACGGCCAGTCCCCGTACGGCGGTGCCGACGGCCGTCACCACACCGGCGGTTGCCCGGGCCCGCCACTGGGCGGGGGCGGGACTGCCGTACGCCGGGGTGACACGGACCTCGTCGGCGGCCGGGAGGTGTACCGGGCCGGGGCCGGGCGGGGCGGTTCCGGTGACGTCGCCGGGGGCGGACGCCGGTGAGGTGCGGCGCAGCCGCAGGACGTACCGGTCGTCCGCGCGCAGCGCGATCTGGTCCTCGGCGGCGTCGGCGGCCTCGATCTCCCGGGCCAGTGCCGCCGTCTGTTCCGGGCCGCGGGCCGGGTCGAGGTCGACGAGGGTGTGCCGGACGTCGGGCAGTTCACCGGCCGCCGTACGGCCGAAGCCCCGTACGGCGGCCTGTTCCGGATCGGGTGCCCCGTCGGCCCGGGCGACCGTCTCGGCGCCCCGGGTGACGAGGACGAGCCGGGGGTGCGGGCCTTGGCCGCGCGTCATGGACAGCGCCTGTTCCAGCAGCAGCGCGCTGCCCAGGCCCAGCGGTACCGTCCCCGCCGGCCGGGCCGCGCGCAGGCTCCACAGGTGCACCACGGCAGCCACGCCCCCGGGGTGGTCGCGGCCGGCCTCGTACAGCAGCCTGGCGTAGTCGTCGAGGCGCCACGGGTCGACGCGGTACGTCCCGTCGTCGTCGCGTCCGTACCGTTCCCCGGGGCGTACGGCGATCCGCCGGCCGTGCGTGGGGGTGAGGCGCGGTCCGAAGTCCTCGTCCTCGAACACCAGCCAGGCGCCGGGGGCGGCCGGTGGCCGTGCTCCGGGGGCGGGGGCCGGGAGCCAGCGCGGCTGGTAGAGCCAGTCGGTGGGGAGCGCGGGTTCCTCGCGGCGCACCAGCCAGCGGATGCGCAGACCGTGGAACTCGGCCAGCGGGGTGCCCCGTTCGTCGCTGATGACGACGTCGCCGCCGAAGTGGCCCGCGGTCAGCTCGCGCCGCACCGCGTGGCTGTACAGGGTGCCGGTCAGTGGGCCGTGCAGGCGGAACGCGTCGAGCGAGCCCAGGACGAAGGCGTGCTGGTCGCCGGGGGTGGCCGTGTCGGGCAGGGTGGCCGCCAGGAGCTGGCCGCAGGCGTCGAGGACCGCCGGGTGGGCGTGGTGCCGTGCGCGGTCGGTCAGCCGGTCCGGGACGGTGATCTCGGCCAGCGCCTCGCCGTCGCCGTGCCACAGCCGGCCGATGCCCTGGAAGACGCCGTGCCAGTCGTTGCCGCGGGCCGCGAACCGGCGGTAGAACTCGGCGCCGGTGAGGTGGCCGGGGAGACGTTCGGCGATCTGCCGGGGCGAGACCTCGGGGGGTGCGGACAGGGGCGGGCCCGCGGGTGTCCGCTCGACGCGGCCGTGTGCGTGCCGGGTCCACGCGGTGGCGTCGGCGGTGGTGTCGGCGGTGGCGACGTCGAAGGTCCAGCCCGGTGCCGCCGGGCGCAGTGTCACCCGCAGCAGCGGCGGCGGGGCCTGGGCGGTGAGGAAGAGGGCCCTGTCGTAGCGGACGTCCTTGATGACGACGTCGGGGCCGAGGGCGCGGGTGGCGGCGGCCAGGGCCAGCTCCAGGTAGGCGGTGCCGGGCAGGATGACCAGGCCCTGCACCTGGTGGTCGAGGAGGTAGGCGTTGCCCTTCAGGTCGAGGGGCCCCTCCCACCGGTGCGCGCCGTCGTCGAGGCCGGTGTGCGGGCCGAGCAGGGGGTGGGGGGTGCGGGCGGTTCCCGCCGCGGGGGTCACGGCGGGCCCGGAAGCCGGCTCGTACCAGAACGCGGTGCGCTGCCAGGGGTAGGAAGGCAGTCCCACGTAGGCGGCCGGGCCGTCGACCAGCGCGGCATGGCGCAGCGGGTAGCCGGCCTGGTGGAGCTGGGCGGCCGAGGACAGCAGCGCGGTCAGGTCGTCGGTGTCGCGCAGGAGCGACGGTGTCACCTGGTGGTCGGCGCGTTCCGCGGGGAGGCATTCCTTGACCGCCGCGGCGAGCACGGGATGCGGGCTGATCTCGATGACGGCCGCCGTGTCGGGGGTGCTGGTCTCGGCGTCGACGGCCGCGTGGAAGCGGACTTCGTCGCGGAGGTTGCGCACCCAGTAGCCGGCGTCCAGTTCCGGGCCGGTCAGCAGGTCCCCGGTCACCGTGGAGCGCAGCGGTATCCCGCCGGGGCGGGGGCGGACGGTCATCAGGGCGGTGCGCAGGCCGTCCAGCAGGTGGTCGACGTGGCTGCTGTGCGAGGCCACGTCGACCTTGACGATCCTGGTGAACACGTCGCGTGCGGACAGTGTCTCCAGTACTTTCTCCACCGCCGCGGTGCGGCCCGAGATGATGGTGCGCCGCGGGCCGTTGCTCACCGCGACGTCCACGTCGGGTACGTCGGCCAGTTCCCGGCGCAGTTCTTCGGCGGGCAGGTCGACGGCGGCCATGGTCCCGGTGCCGGCGATCTCCTTGAGCAGGGCGCTGCGGCGGCAGATCACGGCGGCGCCGTCGGCGAGGGTGAGCGCACCCGCCGCGCAGGCCGCCGCGACCTCGCCCATGCTGTGGCCGATCACCACGTCGGGCTCGACGCCCCACGACCGCCACAGCGCGGCGAGGCCGACCTCGACCGCCCAGAGCAGGGGCTGTACGACGTCGATCGGCCAGTCGGCCTCGTCGCCGCCGGTCAGCTCCTCGATCACCGACCAGCCGCGTTCGGCGCGGACGTGCCGGTCGCACTCCTCGACGGTCTGCCGGAAGACGGGGTGGGTGCGCAGGAGTTGGCGTCCCATGCCGGTCCACTGGGAGCCCTGGCCGGGGAAGACGAAGACCGTCCTCCACCGGGCGCCGGGCCGGGCGGCGACGATCGGGCGGTCGCCTCCGAGCTGCCGTACGGCCTGGTCGTGGTCGGTGGCGAGGACGGTCATGCGGTGCCGGTGGTGGGCGGCGCGGGTCAGGGTGCTGAAGCTGACGTCGCGCAGGGGGTGCCGGCGGCCCTCTCCGTGCGGGCCGAGGAAGTCGGCGTAGGAGGCGGCAAGTCGGCGCAGTGCGGCAGGGGTCCGGGCGGACAGGGCCAGGAGGTAGGGCCGTGGCCGGCCGGCCGGGGGCGGCACGGGTGCGGGGCGGTGTTCGCCGAGGACGACGTGGGCGTTGGTGCCGGAGATGCCGAAGGAGCTGACGGCGGCGTGGCGGGGGGTGCCGTCGCGGCCCCAGTCGTGGGTGGTCTGCGGGATCCGGAGGGCCATCCGGTCCCAGTCGACGGCGTCGGTCAGCCGGGTGCTGTGCAGGGCGGGCGGGACGGTGCCGTGGGCCACGCACAGGGCCGCCCGGATGAGGGCCGCGATGCCGGCGGCGGCCTCAGTGTGGCCGATGTTCGTCTTCACGGAGCCGACCAGCAACGGGTCCGCGGCCGTGCGGCCGGCGCCGGTGCCGTAGACGGCGTCCAGGGCGCGCAGTTCGATGGGGTCGCCGGTGGGGGTGCCGGTCCCGTGGGCCTCGACGAAGCCGACGGCGCGCGGGTCGACGCCGGCCCGGGCGCAGGCGCGGCGCATGGTGGCGATCTGGGCGGTCTCGGACGGGGTCATGAGGTACCCGCTGCTGCGGCCCTCGTTCTCGACCGCCGAGCCGTGGATGACGGCGTGGACGCGGTCGCCGTCCGCCTCGGCCCGTGCCAGGGGCTTGAGTACGACGACGCCGACGCCGTCGCTGCGGACGAAGCCGTCGGCGTCGTGGGCGCCGAACTTGCAGCGGCCGTCCGCGGAGAGCATGTCCGCCTGGGAGAACGTGATGCTCTCCTCGGGTGTGAGCACCAGGTTGACGCCGGCGGCCAGGGCGAGGGTGGCCTCCCCGGCGCGCAGCGCGGCGCACGCCTGGTGCACGGCGACCAGTGAGGACGAGCAGGCGGTGTCGACGGAGGTGCTCGGGCCGCGCAGGTCGAAGAAGAACGACAGGCGGCCGGAGAGGACGCTGCGCGAGGTGCCGGTGTTGGCGTAGATGTCCAGTGCCCCGGCGGCCCGCAGCAGGTCCCAGTACTCGGCGGTCCGCTGCCCGACGACGACCGCGGTGGGGCTGCCCGCGAGCTGCTCCGGTGTCAGGCCGGCGTCCTGCAGGGCCGCGGCGGCGGTCTGCAGGAGCAGCCGCTGCTGGGGGTCCATGTGGCTCGCCTCGCGGCCGGAGACGCCGAAGTAGGCGGCGTCGAAGCCGCGGATGTCGGGCAGGAAACCGCCGCGGCGGCTGATGATCCGTCCGGGGGTGCGCGGGCGGGGGTCGTGGAAGACGTCGGCGGGGAAGCGGTCGGCCGGGACGTCCGAGGTGGCGTCGACCCCGTCGAGCTGCATCTTCCAGAACGCCGGGACGTCGTGCGCGCCGGGGAACTCGCACGCCATCCCCACGATGGCGATGGGCTGCGGGGCGGGGGCCGCCGGGTCCTGCTGCTGCGCCGTCACGCGGCACCTCCTGTCGGCATCGGCGTCGGGGGCGGCACCGGCCCCGACTTGTGCTCCGGCTCGGGGATCGGATGCGGCTGAGGGGTCGGCATCGTGGGTCACCGGGTCCAGGACGGCAGCGCGCGGACGGTGAGGACCACGGCGACGGCCGACCAGCCCGGGGCGCCGCCGAACAGCAGGACGTGGTCGCCCTCGTCGAGCTGTCCGGTGCGCAGCAGGTGGTCGAGGGCGATGAACTGGTCGCTGGCGGAGGCGTGTCCGATCCCGCAGCCGAACTCCCACTGCGACCGGGAGACGTCCAGGCCCAGCGGCTCCATGGCGCAGTTGCGGGTGGTGGCCTCGTCGCCGTTGGGCACCAGGACCCAGCGCAGGTCACCGCCTTCGAGCCCGGCCTCGTCCAGGGCGGCGAGCACGGTCTCGGAGCAGGCCTTCGCTATGCCGTCGGCGACGCTCGTCCCGCCGGTCTGCCGCACCCGCTCGTTGAACTGCTGGGCGCGTTCCACGGTGTCGATGCGGTGGCCCGTGGACCCGGTGGGCGGGAAGAGCGGTTCGTCGCCGCGGGCCATCGCCTCGAACTCCGGGTAGACCCGGGAGACGACCGCGTCCACCTGAGCGAAGCCGTCGGTGGGGCTGATGACCACGGAGCTGGCCGCGTCGGCGGCGATCACCCCCATCGGCCCGCTGTTCCACCGGTTGAACAGGGGTGAGCCGAAGTTGTCCGCCGTGGTCAGGAGGATGTCCGGGCGGTCCTCCGGCTGGTGCGTCAGCAGGCCGGCGGCCAGTTCGACGCCGGTGAGCATGCTGTTGCACCCGTTGCGGATCTCCGTGCCGCCGGCGCCGGTGATGCCCAGCTCCCGCATGACGTACGCCGTCGGCGACCACATCTCGGGGCCCTGGTAGAACGTCGAGCCGTGCAGGACGGTGCCGATGGCCGCGGTTCCTCCCGGGGAGCGGCTCAGCGCGGTCCGGGCGGCCCGCACGGCCATGTCGGGCGGTGCCTCGGGCCCGGCGACGAGCACGCCGCGCAGACCGCTCTCGGCGTGGACCGTGGCGTCGTACAGACCCGCGGCGACCGCCTCGGACACCGGGTAGGGCTCCGGCAGCCAGCAGCCCAGGCCGGCGAGGAAGACGTGGGCGGGCTTCATGTCGATGTGCCTCTTTTCTCGGTGAGTTCCCTGAGCCGTTCGACGGTCAGTGCGGACAGGTCCGGTACGGCGAGGTCGACCGGCTCCGTCGTGGGCGTGACCGAGACGGTGACGCACCCCGCGGCCCGGCCGGAGCGGAGCCCGGTGGGCGAGTCCTCCACGACGACGCAGTCGCCGGGCGCGACGCCGAGGCGGGCGGCGGCGGTGCGGTACGGCTCGGGGTGGGGTTTCGGGTGTGCGACCTCGTCGCCCGCCAGGGTCACGGCGAACTCGCCGGCCGCGAGGGAGGGCAGGACGGCGTCGACCAGCGCCCGGTAGGAGGACGACACCAGTGCGCACGGGACGCGGGCCCGCCGCAGCGACCGGAGCAGGCCGACGGCGCCGGGCAGCGGGCTGATCCCGAGCCGCAGCCGGTCCAGCATGCGGCCGCTGACCCGTGCGTACAGTTCCTCGGGGGTCAGCGGCGAGCGGGCGAGGCCGCACAACCGGGCGAGGTTCCCGGCGACGTCCCGTCCCCGCAGTTCCTCCGGGCGGATGGCCGGGGCCGGCACGCCCGCCGCGCCGAGGACGGCCGTCAGGGACTGGTGCAGCAGGGGTTCGGTGTCGACGAGCGTCCCGTCCAGGTCGAACAGCACCGCCCGGGGCGCGGTCAGAACAGGGCCCGGGAGTCGGGGGACACCTTCGTCCTGCCCAGCAGCGGGTGCCACAGGTGGCCGGGGTCGGCCTCGACCGCGGCGACGAACTCGCGCATCGCTGTCAGCGCGGCCGGTTCCTGCTCGTCGTAGACGTCGCCCTGGAGCAGTTTGAGGACGTCGATCCGGTAGCGGGGGTCCTGGACGAAGGCGGTGAAGAGGATGTTGAGGCGGTAGTAGAGGGAGATGAACTCGTACCAACTGGACACGCCGCGCCGCAGTTTCGTCACGTAGTTCTCGAAGCGGGCGGCCTTGAAGTCGCCGGCCTCGGCGGCGGCGATGATGTCGGCGCAGGCCAGCCGGGCGCTGTTCATGGCGACGCTGACCCCGCTGGAGAAGATGGGGTCGACGAACCGGGCGGCGTCGCCGATCATCACCATCGCGTCGTCGCACACCTTGGTCATGCCGTAGCTGTAGTCGCCCTCGGCCTTGAAGGGGCGGACCCGCTCGGTCTTCCGCAGCGCGTCGTGCAGCAGGGGCCGGCTGGCCACCGAGTCCCAGAAGAACCCTTCGAGGTCGCCGCTGCTCTCCTTGAACCGGGCCTTCTGGGTGACGACGCCGACCGAGGTGATCGTGTCGGTGATGGGGATCTGCCACACCCAGGTGTCGGTGAGCGGCAGGAAGTGGATGAAGATGTACTCGGCCTGGTTCTCGTCGTTGGCCAGGGCTTCCCGGTCGAGCCCTTCGAACCAGCTGTGCACGGCGTACTGGTTGAACACCGGGTCGGGCACCTTGACCTTGAGCTGCCGTCCCAGGAGCGTGCCGCGTCCGCTGGCGTCGACGACCATCCGTACCGCCACCTCGGCGGTGCCGCCGCCCACCGCGGTCTTCAGCACGGGACGGTCGGTGTCGGTGAAGTCGACGCCGCGCACCCGTACCCCGGAGTACACCTTCGCGCCGAGACTCTCCGCGTGTTTGAGCAGGATGTGGTCGAAGCGGCCCCGGTCGACGTGGAAGGTGTGGTCGCGGTCCACCCCGAGCTGGTCGCGTTCGTTGAACAGCACGTCGGCGGCGCCGAGGCCGTGGTCGTGGACCTGGAAGCCGAGCGGGTCCACGTCGTCCGCGTTGGCCGAGGTCCACGCGGCGCCGTACTTGCGCGGGAAGCCGGCCGCCTCGATCTTGTCCATGGCGCCGATCTCCAGCAGCACCGGTGTGGTCGCCGGCACCAGGGACTCACCCACGTGCTCCCGTGGGAAGAACGCGCCTTCGAAGACCGCGACCGACAGACCGGCCTTGGCGAGGTAGGACGCGGCGGTGGAGCCGGCCGGGCCGCCGCCGATGATGCCGATGTCGTAGTCGTGCGTCATCTGTTCTCCTGTCAGAGCAGCGTGGGAGCCAAGCGTCGCGGCGAGGCGTCGGAGGCGAGGGGGTGTCAGAGGGAGGCGGTCTGTGAGCGCAGGCGCAGGATCAGGTCGGTGATCGTCTCCAGGGTGCGGAAGTGTTCGCCGGTCATGTGGACGGGCGGCACCCGCACGCCGTAGGTGGTGCGGATGTGGGCCAGCAGGCGTGCGGTGCGCACCGAGTCCAGCACCCCTTGTTCCAGCAGTGGGCTGTCGGCGGTGATCTGGTCGGACGGCACGCCCGTCGCGAGGTCTTCGCGCACGTGGCGCAGCAGTTGGTCGAGCAGGGTCACGCGGTCCAGGTCCGTCATGGGTTCCTCCAGGTGTCACGGCCATGCCGACGCGTGTGCCACGAGGTAGGCCGTCGGCAGTTCCAGCGGGTGTCCGCCGGGGGTGTGTTCCGTGGTGTGCAGGGCGATGTCGCCGTCGGCGACGACGTCGAAGCCGTACTGCTCGAACAGCAGCCGCAGGCGCCCGTCGTGGGCGGGGGCGACGCGGGCGCCGAAGTCGAAGTGGGCGGCCAGTCCGGCCGTTTTCGGCAGGTGTGCGCCGCCGGCCAGCAGTTCGGCGACGTACCAGCCGGTGCGCTCGGTCAGCTCCTGGGCGAACAGGGTGCCCGTGCCGCCGAGCAGGCGTGCGATGGCCGTCAGCATCCTCCCCCGGTCGTCGGGGGCGAGCTGGTGCAGGACGCCGCGCAGGTAGACGTTGACGTCACCGAACTCGGCGTGCAGGGCGACGGCGGTGTCCTCGTCGAGGAGGTCGGCGCGGCGGTAGGTGACGTTGGGCGCCGGGTGCGAGGCGGCCGCCAGCGCCACCGCGGCCTCGGCGACGTCGACTCCGACGGCCCGGGGGAAGTGCCGGGCCAGCCACTGTGTCTGCCGTCCGCTGCCGCATCCGACGTCGAGCAGGGGCAGGGCCGGGTCGGCGTGGTCGCGGAAGAGCGGCAGGTGCCGTGCCGCGGTCAGCTCGGGCGAGGAGTCCCAGAGGGCCGCCCCGGGTTCGGCGGGCAGCGCCGACCAGAAGGCGTCCCAGGCCGCGGCGCCGGTCATACGTCCGCTCCTCGCGTCGTCGCCGTCGTCGCCGTCGTCGCCTGCTTCAGGCCGGCGGCGAGCGCGGCGCGGTCGGTCTTCCCGTTCGCGGTGCGGGGGAAGGCACCGACGGGGTGTACCTCGTCGATGGCCATGTACGGCGGCAGGAAGCGCGCGCAGTGCCGGCGCAGTTCGGTGAAGCCGGGGGCGCGGCCGGGCTCGGGGACCACGAAGGCGTGCAGGCGGGCGTCCGGGCCGGTGCCCACGACGATGACCGCGGCGTCGCGCACCGCCTCGTGGGCGACGAGTACGCCGGTGATCTCGGCCGGTTCGATGCGGTGGCCGCGGACCTTCGCCATGTCGTCGGTGCGGCCCCGGTACTCCAGCAGGCCGTCGGCGTCGTACCGGCCCAGGTCGCCGGTCCGGTACGGTCCGCTCTGCGGCGGACCGCCCCAGTAGCCGAGCATGACGGTGGGGCCGCTGACCACGATCTCGCCGTCGTCCAGTGTCACCGTGTTCCCGGCGACGGGTGTGCCGATCGGGACGGGGCCGGTGCGCGCGAGGTCGGCCGCGGTCACCTCGTAGGAGGTGCACACGTTGGTCTCGGTCGGCCCGTACCAGTTGAGCATGCGGACGGCGGGCCAGGCACGGCGGAGGTCCTTCAGCGGCTTCGGGGGAAACGGTTCACCGGCGAAGACGCACGCGCGCAGCGCTCCGGGGCCGCGCTCCAGCAGTTCGCCGTATGCGGCCATGAGCACCAGGGCGGACGGCACCGAGTACCAGACGGTGATGCGGCTCTCCAGCAGGAAGT
The DNA here is from genome assembly GCF_055562815.1 of Streptomyces sp. NPDC016677. Classification (NCBI taxonomy): domain Bacteria; kingdom Bacillati; phylum Actinomycetota; class Actinomycetes; order Kitasatosporales; family Streptomycetaceae; genus Streptomyces; species Streptomyces sp. NPDC016677. The sequence continues at coordinate 76,513 of NZ_JBVHEO010000007.1, forward strand.
CGACCAGGGGTTGGGCGGCCTGGGCGAGGGCCTCGCCGATGAGGTGGACGGACGCGCCGGCCCGGAAGGCCGCGTAGAGGTCGAAGACGGACAGGTCGAAGCTGAACGCGGCGTGGTTGGCCAGCCGGTCGGCCGGGGTGAGGGCCAGTTCGCGGCAGGCCCAGTCGACGAAGGCGAGCGCGTTGCCGTGGCTCAGGCAGACGCCCTTGGGTGTGCCCGTCGAGCCGGAGGTGTAGAGGATGTACGCCGGGTCGGACGGCCGGGCGTCGTGATGGGCGGGGGTGGCCGGGCCGTGTGCCGCGCTGTGGAGCAGGTCCGCGCAGGGGACGCAGGTCGTGCCGGGGACGCGGTCGGCGTGGTCGGTGACGATCAGTGCCGGGCGGGCGTCGGCGGCGATGCGGGACACTCGTTCCCGGGGGTTGTTCCGGGGGACGGGTACGTGGATCGCGCCGGACCGTAGGACCGCCTGGGCCACGGCCACCGCGTCGGCCGTCTTGTCGGTCCACACCAGGACGCGGTCGCCCGGCCGGACGCCGTGTGCGCGCAACGCGGTCAGGTAGGTGTCCGCGCGCTCGTCGAGTTCGCCGTAGGTGAGGGTGGTGGTCAGGTCGCGGACCGCCGGGGCACCGGGGGTGCGGGCGGCGGTGTCCGCCACCAGGGCGTGGAGGGACCGCGGCGGGGTCACAGTCCCATCTCCCGGGCGATCAGCTGTCGTTGGATGTCGGAGGTGCCGGAGAAGGTCGTCGCGGGCGCGGCGTCGCGCAGGTGCTCCTCGATGCCGTACTCGGTCAGGAAGGCGCGGCCGCCGAAGATCCGGCCGGCGTCGAGGGCCGTGGCGAGGGCGGCTTCGGAGACGGCCAGTTTCGCCAGGGCGACCCAGAGGGTGGAGTCCTCGCCGGCGTCGATCTCGGCGCAGGCCCGGTAGAGCAGCAGCCGTCCGCTCTCCAGCCGGAGTCTCATGTCGGCCAGCCGGTCCGCGACGGGCGGGAGGTCGGCGAGCCGTTTCCCTGACTGCTGTCGTTGCCGGGCGTGCCGGACGCACTGCCGGATGAGCCGTTCCTGCTGGCCGAGGTAGAGCGCGAACAGGCAGGACCGTTCCCACAGCATGGAGGTCTGGAACACCAGCTGGCCCTGGCCGGGGCTGCCCAGTACCCGGTCGTCCGGGACGAAGCACCGGGTGAACCGCACCTCGCTCGCCTGGCAGGCGGTCAGGCCGGACTTGTGCAGGGGCTCCCCCGCGGCCAGGCCGGGGGTGGCGCGGTCCACGGCGAAGGCGGTGGCGGCGAAGTAGCCGCCGTCCGGGTCGGTGGTCGCGTAGGTGACGTAGAGGTCGGCGACCGGGCCGTTGCTGACGAAGCTCTTGAGACCGTCGAGGAGGTAGCCGCCGTCGACTCTGGTGGCTCGGGTCGTCAGCCGGGAGATGTCCGATCCGGCGTCCGGTTCGGTCATGGCGTTGCCCGCGATCAGGTCACCCGAGCACAGGGCGGGCAGCAGCGTCTTCCGTGTCCGAGGGGACGCGAATTCCAGGACGGGTCTGACGCAGGCGAAGAGGTGGGCGGCCGCGGCGAAGAGCAGTCCGGTGTCCGCGCCGCCGTCGCTCGCCGCCTCGTAGAGGAGGGCCGTGTCGAGGGCGCCGTAGCCGGCTCCGCCGTATTCTGCCGGAACGGCCGCGCCCAATAATCCGAGGCCGGCCAGTTCTTTTCTGAGGTTCTCTCCGAACGTGGTGGTACCAGGCCCCGTGGTGAGTTCTCGCGCGGCTGCCCGCACCTGTGTGTACCGCTCCTGTTGTTCCGCACTCAGGGTGAAATCCATGAGACGCCTTTCAGGACGCGGCGGCCGGGCGGGCGGTGGACCAGTGCGGGGTGTCGATGATTTCGATCACGGCGCTGGCGATGTTCAGTCCGGGTCCGACCCCGAGCATCAGAAAATGGTCTCCGGGGCGTAATTCGCCGGTGAGGAGGAGCTGTTCGAGCGCCACTGTCTGGTCGCTGGCGCCGATATGGCCGACGGTACGTCCTTGTTCCCATGTGGAAAGGGACATGGGCAGGCCCAGCGGTAACATGGCGCGCCCTTCCACGCGTTCTCGTGACCCGTTGGCATAGGCGACGCGGGTCACGTCGTCCATGGTGATGCCGGCTTCTTCGAGTGTGCGGCTGACGAGTTCGTCCTGTGCGGCCACGAGTTTGAGGGGGCCGGCCGGGTCGCGGTCCGGGCCGTCCAGCCAGCGGTGCTTGGACTCGCCGAAGTCGAGCCGGCCCGCCCGGCCGGCTCCCGGGGGGAACAACGGCTCGGGCCCGCGGTGCATGGCCTCGTACTCGGGGAGCGTGACCGCGTTGACGGACTTGAGCCGGGCGAAACCCGCACGCCGGGTGAGGACGGCGGCCGAGCCGGCGTCGCCCATGACGAAGTGCGGGCTGAACCGCCAGCGTTCCAGCAGGTCGGAGGTGAAGTTGTCGCCGGAGGTGACCAGCGCGGCCTCGTGGTCGGGCGAGGCCATGAGGTGGCTCGCCGCCAGTTCCAGGGCGGAGAACATGCCCATGCAGCCCTGTCTGACCTCGGCGGCGGTGGCCTGGCCGGCGCCCGTGTGCCGTTGCACGTAGTACTGCGGACACCAGCCGTGCGGGCCTTGGTACCAGACGCTGACGTAGAGCAGCAGGCTGAGGGTTTCCGGGTTCTGTCCGGCCCGTTCGAGTGCTTGCCGGCAGGCCCGGGTGGCCATTTCGGGGGCGGGTACGTCGCCCGCGACCGTCACACTGGTGATTCCGTATTGCTCGGCGGCAGCCGGGTCGATCAGCCCTCGTTCCACCGCCCATCCGATGGGAACGCGGTCGGGCAGAAAGGACCCCAGGCCGCTGATCAGCACACCGGATATTTTCATGACCCACCCCGGATTCTCTCGGTCGCGTGCGGTGCATTGCTCAGTCAGGTCGATCGGGCAGGGTGATGCGGTGGAGCAGCGTGCTCGGACAAGGCCGTGAAACCCGCGAGGGAGAAGGGGATTGGAGAAAGAGGGGACAGGAAACGTGCAGTCTCGTCTGTGCGCCGACTCGCTCATATGCCGACCCGGAAAACCCGTCATGGTCCGACGGAGGGGTAACGGCATTCCTGGAATAAGGGTGCACTCAGTTCCGGTGTGAGTCAAGATGCCGACGTTAACATATGGGGCGGAAAGTGAATATTGGGGAACATGGGGCGGCGGAGCACGCGCGCTCGGCGATGCGGGGATCGCCGGCGGTCAGCACGGCGGGGGCGTTCGCCGGGCCCGTGGCCGTCATCACGCGCGGGGCGTGATGACCGGCGGTCGTCGGGTGCCGGGCGGCAACGGGCGCGGCACGCCCGGGCGTTGTACGGGCGCGGGCGGTTCCAACTCGCCGGGCGGGTTCAAGCGTGGTTCGCGGCCCGGCCCTTGACTGTGGGTACGGCACCCGGGGGGCGTGCGCCGTCTCGGTGGCCTGGGTGCCGGCCCGGTGCGGCCGGTGCCGGGCAGCCAACGGCGTCGCCCGTCCCGAGGCGGGCCGTTCGGACCCGCCGGTGTCCTCCACGGTTCTCCCCCGGTCCGAGCGGCTCCGCGGCGCCGGACCGGAGGCGCTCCGGCCCTCCGGGGAAACCCCTGACAACCTGATACGTGCCGCGGCCGTCGCCGCCCTCACGCTTGCTCCCCTGGCGCCTGGCCGTTCCGGTCTCCGCCTCCGGCGAGCAGGATCAGCATGAACAGGGCGAACGAGTGCCTGCCGTCCGGAGAGACCGTGTGCGGTTGGGCTCGTGTGGTCAGTGTGCTGGTCCGCTCTCGACGCCGCGTTCGCGACGGAGAGAGCAGTGCATGTTGTGATCCAGCGACGCTGTTGTGCTGTTGTGCTACCTGTCACTGCTCGGCTCGGCAGGCGAAGGGCCGGATGAGCACTTCCTCGGCGCTTGGCTACCCGGCCTGTCCATCGGGGCTCCCCATCGGGTAGCGCTCTTGGATCAAACGCTTCAGGTTCTCCCGCACGGTGTCCAACTGGGAGGTGGTGTCGGCCGTCTCCTGGATCATGAGGTCCAGCTGGTCGGCGCCGATCCCCTGCTTGAGGGCACGGTCGATCTTGTCGCGATGATCTTTCACCCAGTTGGAGCGGGCTTCCACCGCGGCCTCGAACCCGTCGAGCAGGTCGGCACAGTAGATGCGCATCAGACTGCGCAACGAGCGACGAGCGGCCTGGCGGCGCTTTGTGACGCTCCAACGCTGCGTCAAGGGGACCATAGGGGACATCACTGCATCAATGTCCCGCTGTGCCCACTCGATGTAGCCCGGCTTCAAAGGGATCCCCAGCACCTTTTTTCTCTTCGGCCCGGCGTTGGTCGCCCAAATCTCCTCCACCGTGACGCGGGTGAGGTGCTGGGATCTGAGGCGCTCAAGGGCCTGACCGGTCCTTCTCGCAGCCTCGCACCAGTCGCTCAGGATCTCGTGCAACTCCAGCAGCGCCTCGTGCATGTTCGGCCATGCCGGTGTGCTGGTAGCTCGGTCTGACACCTTGTGCAGTACGCTTCCTGCTGCTTTGGCGACGACTGTTGCTTCAGGGCCTACCATCATCAGGGATCGTCCCGCTCTCGCCCAGAGGACTGAAGTCCCGATCAGCGTAAGTTGGGTCCAGCCGCTAGTGGGACGATTCGCCTTTTCTGCGCCTCTGCCCAGGTCAGCTGCAGGTTCATCACGGGAGTTCGCGGTGTTGGAAGGCGGCTCACCCGGGTTGTCCCGGCGGCGATCTCACGGAGCCGAACAACTTCCTTGTGCTGGGCGGCGAGCCGGGCCAGGGCCTGGCCGCGAAAGTCGGTGAGCTCGTCGACCGTCTGCTCCGACTGGGCGAGCCGTTCCCGGAGCTTGATGTTTTCTGCCTTGAGCCGGGAGATCCGGGCCTCGCGAGGATCGGGGATCTCGTCGGCCTCGCGCACGACCCCCAGGCGCCGCTCGAACTCGATGCGCAGACAAGCGCAGGGACGCGTGCCGTAGAACGCGGTGCGGTCGACGCCTGCTTCGTGGGCGAGGGTCTTGATGTCGCACTCCCTCCGGGTGGGATCTTCGAAGGTGCCCTGGAGGGTGGGGCGCGTGGTGAACATGGGACCTCTCACCTCGCGGTTTCACGTGGGCCGGCCCGGACGACGGGCCCTGGGGAGAATCCGGAGAGCGGGCGTCAGGAACCTCCGCCTCCGTTCCCCGAAGGCCGTCGACGACCTCGCGCCCGCCCCGCCCCGCCTCCGGCAACAAGTGGGCCGCGGGGTGGTGCGGTTGTCATGCCTGGCCCAGCCGCCGGTCGAGTGCGGCACCGACACCGGGGCAGTTGCCTCGGACGACGTCGAGGAAGGCGCCCAGCGCCGGGGAGCGGTCCCGGGCGGCGAAGGACAGGAACAGGTCGGGCAGTGCCGTCCTGGGGGTCACCTCGCAGAACCGGATCCCCGGGCGCGGGGCCGACCGCATGCGCGAGGGCCCGAGGCCCACTCCGATTCCGCAGGCCGCCAGGCCCATGATCGTGTGTACGTCCCTGGCCACGGTGGCGCCGTCCAGCGCGGCGGCGTCCTCGCCCAGCAGGGCGCGCAGGCCGGTGGCGACAGCGGGCTCGTCGTCCCCGGCGGCCACGATCAGCGGCTGCCGTCGCAGCTGGTCCACGCTCACGGACGCCTGGCCCGCGTAGGGGTGGGCGCTGCCGACCACGGCGATCAGACGGTCGTGGCCGACCGGGACGGACACCAGGTGCTCGGCCCCGGCGCCGCGAGGCGGGCCGAGGGTGACGGCCACGTCCAGTTCTCCGGCGACGAGGGCGGCGGTGCTGCGGCGCGATGCCATCTCGTGCAGTTCCAGCCGTACGTCGGGCCGCTCGCGGCCGAACCGGCCCAGGACGTCCGGGAGCGGGTCGAGCAGGGCGGAGGCGATGAACCCCAGCCGCAGCCGGCCCGTCTCGCCGCGTGCCGCCCGGCCGGCGTCGACCGCGGCCGCCGCCATCTCGTCCAGCGCCCGCCGCGCCCGGGCGAGGAACGCCTCACCCGCGGCGGTCGGCAGCACGCCCTGGCGCGTCCGGTCGAACAGCCGCGCCCCGGTCTCCCGCTCCAGGTCGGCGATCTGTTTGGACAGCGGGGGCTGCGCGATACCCAGCGCGCGGGCCGCCCGGCCGAAGTGCCCGTGCTCGGCGAGGGCGAGCGCGTACCGCAGGTGCCGCGCTTCCATGCCTGCTCCCTCCATACCCGCGAAGTATCGCCGCCCACCCTGGCATATCTTCCCCTGGATCGGCCTGTCGCGGCCGATTGAGATGGGGCCATGACTTCCTCCGCTCCGCACGACACCGTCTTCGTCCTGGTCCACGGCGCCTGGCACGGCTCGTGGCAGTGGGCGGGGACGCAGCGGGCGCTCGCCGGTCTGGGTGCCGCGAGCGTCGCCGTCGACCTGCCCGGGCACGGCTTCGGCGCTCCCCTGCCCAGCGGCTACCTGCTGCCCGGCCGCCCCGGCCTGCTGACCGAGAGGTCGCGGCTCGCCGGCCTGACGATGGAGGACTGCGCCGACGCCGTCCTGGACACGCTGCGCCGGGTCCGCCGCTACGGCCGTGTCGTGCTCGTCGCGCACAGCGCGGGCGGCGGTCCCGCGTCGCTCGCCGCGGAGCGCGCGCCCGAGCTGGTCGACCGCGTCGTCTACGTCTCCGCCTTCGTCCCCGCCGGCCGCCCCCGGTTCTTCGACTACCTGAGCACATCCGAGAACGCCACCGCACGGGGGCAGGGCCTCCACCTCGGTGACCCCGAGGCGCTGGGCGCCCTGCGGATCGACCCGCTCTCGCCGGATCCGGACTACGTCGAGGAACTGCGGCAGACCCACTACCACGACACACCCGCCGACCGCTTCGACCGCTGGCGCTCCGCGCTGAGCCCCGATCTGCCGCTGGCGCTCCCGTCGGCCCCCGTTCCCCTGACCGCGGCACGATGGGGCCGTCTGCCGCGTACCTTCGTGCGCTGCGCGGACGACCGGGCGCTGCCGACGGCCGTGCAGGACCTGATGATCGCGGAGGCCGACCGGGCCATGCCGGGCGAGCCGTTCACCGTGCGTACCCTGCCGGGCAGCCACAGCCCGTTCGCCGCCCGCCCGCGGGAACTCGCCGAGGCGCTGGTCCGGTGACGCACGGGCCGCTTCCGGTCCGCAGCCGCCTGCCCCGGCACACCCGGCGGGGCCCCGGCGGCCTCCGGCCACGCGCCCGGCTCTCCCGCCGGTTCCCCCGCCAACTGTCCGGCCCGCACACGGAGATACATTCGCTCTCGCCGGTACCCACTTCCCGAAGCGACGAGGCCGTCATGAGCGATGACACCCCTGGGCCAGGACTGAAGATCGACACGTCCAAGCCGCACCCGGCCCGGATGTACGACTACTACCTGGGCGGCAAGGACAACTACCCGGTCGACGCGGAGGCCGCCGAACGCGTCCTGCAAGGGCTCCCGCACGGCCGCGGCCCCGCCCTCGCCAACCGGGCGTTCATGCACCGCGCCGTCCGCTTCCTGGCCGCGGAGGCCGGTGTGCGGCAGTTCCTCGACATCGGTACCGGCATCCCCACCAGTCCGAACCTGCACGAGGTCGCGCAGAGCACCGACCCCGCGGCCCGCGTGGTCTACGTCGACAACGACCCGATCGTCCTCGTCCACGCCCAGGCCCTGCTCCGCAGCGCGCCCGGGGGCTCCACCGACTACGTCCAGGCCGACGCCCGCGACCCCGCGACCATCATCGAGGCGGCGGCCCGCACCCTGGACCTGTCCCGGCCCGTCGGGCTGTCCCTGATCGCCCTGCTGCACTTCCTGCCCGACGACCACGCCTACGACACCGTCGACCGGCTCCTCGCGGCCCTCGCGCCCGGCAGCCACCTCGTGCTGTCCCACACCACCGCCGACTTCGACCCGGACAGCACCGCCCGCGCCCTCCAGGTCTACCGCGACCGCGGCGTCTTCCTCACCGTCCGCAGCCACACCGAGATCAGCCGGTTCTTCGCCGGACTGGAGCTGGTCGACCCGGGCCTGGTCCCCGGCGTCCAGTGGCGGCCCGAGCCCTCCCCGACCCCGCCCAGCAGCGGGCCCACGGACCTGTTCTACGCCGGCGTCGCCCGCAAGCCCTGACGATGACGACGGGTGCGGCGGCTCGGGGGCCGCCTCGCACCCCGTCAGTCCTTGCCACCGCCCTTGTCGTCGTCGACGACCTCCGCGTCCACCACCGCGTCGTCGTCGCCCTGTTCCCGCCGGGGCCCGGCGCCGTCGGCCGGCGGCTGCCCGGCTCGCGCGTACATCGCCTGGCCCATGCGCCGGCTGACGTCGGCGAGCCTGTCGACTCCGGCCCGCAGTTCGGCGGTGCCGGCCTGCCGTTCCAGCAGGGCCTTCAGGCCGGTGACGGCGGACTCGACGTCGGAGCGGGTGGCCTCCGGGACGCGGTCGCCGTTGTCCCGGACGAACGCCTCCGTCTGGTACACGAGCTGCTCGGCCTGGTTACGGGTCTCGGCGGCCTCGCGGCGCCTGCGGTCCTCGTCGGCGTACCGCTCGGCCTCCCGCATCATGCGGTCGATGTCCTCCTTGGGCAGCGCCGAGCCGCCGGTGACGGTCATCTTCTGCTCGCGGCCGGTGGCGAGGTCCTTGGCGGAGACGTGCATGATGCCGTTGGCGTCGATGTCGAAGGCCACCTCGATCTGCGGGACGCCGCGCGGGGCGGGCGGCAGGCCGGTGAGGTCGAAGACGCCGAGCTTCTTGTTGTAGGCGGCGATCTCGCGTTCGCCCTGGTAGACCTGGACTCCGACGGACGGCTGGTTGTCGGCGGCGGTCGTGAAGATCTCCGAACGCCGGGTCGGGATCGTGGTGTTGCGCTCGATGAGCTTGGTCATGATGCCGCCCTTGGTCTCGATGCCGAGGGACAGCGGGGTGACGTCGAGCAGCAGCACGTCCTTGACGTCGCCGCGCAGGACGCCCGCCTGGAGCGCGGCGCCGACCGCGACGACCTCGTCGGGGTTGACCCCCTTGTGCGGGTCCTTGCCGGTGAGTTCGCGCACCAGGCCGGTGACGGCGGGCATCCGGGTGGAGCCGCCGACCAGGATGACGTGGTCGACGGCGGAGAGCTCGACGCCGGCGTCCTGGACGGCCTGGTGGAAGGGGGCCCTGCAGCGGTCCAGGAGATCGGCGGTCAGCTCCTGGAACTGCGCGCGGGTCAGCTTCTCGTCCAGGTGGAGGGGGCCCTCGGCGGAGGCGGTGACGTAGGGCAGGCTGACAGTGGTCTCACTGGCCGAGGACAGTTCGATCTTGGCCCTCTCGGCGGCCTCGCGCAGCCGCTGCGCCGCCATCTTGTCCCGGCCGAGATCGATGCCGTACTGCCCTTCGAAGCGTTGGGCGAGATGACCGACGACCCGCTGGTCCCAGTCGTCGCCGCCGAGCAGGGTGTCGCCGTTGGTGGCCTTGACCTCGATGACGCCCTCGCCCATCTCCAGGAGCGACACGTCGAAGGTGCCGCCGCCGAGGTCGAAGACGAGGACCGTCTGGTCGTTCTCCCGGTCCAGGCCGTACGCCAGGGCCGCCGCCGTGGGCTCGTTGATGATCCGCAGCACCTTCAGGCCGGCGATCTCCCCGGCCTCCTTGGTCGCCTGCCGCTGGGGGTCGTCGAAGTAGGCGGGGACGGTGATCACGGCGTCGGTGACGTCCTCGCCGAGGTACGCCTCCGCGTCCCGCTTCAGCTTCTGGAGCACGCGCGCGGACAGTTCCTGCGCCCGGTAGCGGGTGCCGTCGATGTCACCCTGCTCGGGGAAGCGCCAGCCGGCGTCCCCCATGTGCCGTTTCACGGAGCGGGCGGTGCGCTCCACGTTGGTGACCGCCTGCCGTTTGGCGACCTCGCCGACCAGCACCTCGCCGTTCCTGGCGAAGGCCACCACCGAGGGCGTCGTCCGGGCACCCTCCGCGTTGGCGACGACGGTGGGCTCGCCGCCCTCCAGGACGGCCACCACCGAGTTGGTGGTCCCGAGGTCGATACCGACCGCACGTCCCATCGTTGTCCCCTTCCGTCAGGGGCCGTCAGGTTCCGTCAGGGCACTCACGGGCGCCTGCCACCTCCAGCCAAAAACTTGAGGGGGCCGTTGTCAACGCCGCGGCGGGTCCGCCGCGACGGCGCGCCGCCCCGTCACGCGCCCGCTCCCACGCGGCCGCCCCCGCACGGGCTCCGCGGTGGTACACCGCGCTGCCGCCCTCGACTTCACGCCACTGACGGCGGGTGACCACACTGCTACTTTCCGTACGAATCCATCGACGGAGGAGGAACAGACATGTGTGCTGCATGGCAGCGGTACGAGCTGGCGCCGGCGGGCAGCGCCGACGCGGACACCCGTGTCGCGGCGGTGTCCCGCGTCCCCGGCAGCATGGAGGTCTGGTGGATCGGACCGAACGCGTCGGTCGAGGGCGCCTACTGGTACGACGGCCAGCCCTGGAACCGCTACCAGCTCGCCCCCGTCGCCGGCGCGCGGGTACGCGGTCTCACGGCGGTGTCCCGCATCGACGGCAGCATGGAGGTGTGGTGGATCGGAGCGAGCGGCTCGGTCGAGGGCGCCTACTGGTACGAGGGACAGCCCTGGACCCGCTACCAGCTCGCCCCCGACGGCAGCGCCAGAGTCAGTTCCGCCCTGGCGTCGGTCTCCCGCATCCCCGGCAGCATGGAGGTGTGGTGGGCCGGGCCGAACGGCTCGGTCGAAGGCGCGTACTGGTACGAGGGACAGCCCTGGAACCGCTACCAGCTCGCCCCCGACGGCAGCGCCGCCGTCAACGGAAGTCTCGCCGCCGTCTCCCGCGTCCCCGGCAGCATGGAGGTGTGGTGGACCGGCGGGAACGGGTCGGTCGAGGGCGCCTACTGGTACGACGGCCACCCCTGGAACCGCTACCAGCTCGCCCCGGACAACAGCGCGTCCGTCGTCGGAGGCATCACCGCGGTGTCCCGCGTCGACGGCAGCATGGAGGTGTGGTGGGCCGGGCCGAACGGCTCGGTCGAAGGCGCGTACTGGTACGAGGGACAGCCCTGGAACCGCTACCAGCTCGCTCCCGACGGCAGCGCCGACCGCGGGACGGCCCTCGCGTCGGTCTCCCGCATCCCCGGCAGCATGGAGCTGTGGTGGGCCGGGCTCAACGGCTCGGTCGAGGGAGCCTACTGGTACGAGGGACAGCCCTGGAACCGCTACCAGCTCGCCCCGGACAACACCGCCTCCGGCGACGGGTTCGCCGCGGTCTCCCGCATCCCGGGCAGCATGGAGGTCTGGTGGACCGGGCGGAACGAGGGGATCGGGGCCGCCTACTGGTACGAGTGACCGGCCGCCGCCGGCCGCGGGCGACCGGCCGCGTGACACGAGTGCCGTACGGGCCGCCCGACGGGGGGCGTCCCGCACGGCACCGGTGCGGCGGCGCCCGCTCAGGCCAGCTTCGCCGACAGGGTGATGGTCGTGCCGGTCAGGGCCTGGCTGACCGGGCAGTTCTTCTTGGCGTCCTCGGCGGCGGCGACGAACGCGTCGTTGTCCAGGCCCTCGACGGTGCCCTCCACGGTGAGGTGGATGCCGGTGATGCCCTCACCCGGCTGGAAGGTGACGTCGGCCGAGGTGACGAGCTTGGTGGGCGGGGTGCCGGCGCCGGTCAGGCCGTTGGACAGCGCCATGGAGAAGCAGGACGAGTGGGCGGCGGCGATCAGCTCCTCGGGGCTGGTCTTCCCGTTCGCCTGCTCGGCGCGGGACGGCCAGGACACCGGCTGCTCGCCGATGCCGGACGAGTCGAAGGTGACAACGCCGTTGCCCTCGAACAGGTTGCCTTCCCAAACGGTGTGTGCGGAGCGCGTGGTGGCCACGGCAGGTCCTTTCTCGGTTCGGACGGGTACGCCCCTATCCGATCACACCCGGGTTCAGCTCACGTGGAAGAGGGGCCCCTTGGGGGCGAACGGCAGCCGTGCGCCCCGGGGGATCAGATAGGCGTGCTCCCGGCGCACCCGCAGGGTGTCGCACCAGCCGTCGGTGATGATCAGTACCGGCGCGGTGGGCGGGAAGTCGTCGGCGCGGTGCAGCAGGTCGACGCCGGGCTGGAGCGCGGTGCCGCCCCGGCCGCGCACCCGGACCCGGTCGGCGATCTCGGTGACGGCCAGGTACCCGGCGTCGTGCGGCGCGGCGTCGCAGAACACGACCCGGGCGGCGGGGACGTCCCGGGCCTCGGCGTAGGAGGCGATGGCGCCGAGCGCCTTGCCGAGCAGGACGCGGTTCATGGAGCCGGAGGTGTCCAGGACGACGCCGAAGGTGCAGCGGGCGACCTCCTCGGGCGGGAAGTACCGTCCGGCGCGCGGGATGTCGGGGGTCGCCGCCTGCCGCCGCGAGGGACGCGCGTACGACCTGAGCGGCCGCGGGCTCGGCACGAACTCGTCGAACCAGCGGGCCAGCCGGGCGTCCCACGGCAGCGGCGGGTGGCTGAGCGCGCGGATCTCCTCGACGAGTCCCCCGGGCAGGAAGCCGCGCTCCTGGCCCTGGTGCAGGTCGAGGCCCTGGGTGAGGCCGCGCCGGTAGAACTCGTCGAGGTCGACGTGGTCGCGGGGCGGTCCGAGCGGGGCGCCGAGGACGTCGCAGGCGCCCTTGCCGCGCGGGGTGGCCAGACGGCGGGCGCGGCGCGGGTCGTCGACGATGCGGTCGTAGACCTCCTCGGCGGACAGGCCGGCCAGCGACGGGTCGTGCAGCAGCCCGTCGGGCATGGCGCCGACCCGCATCTCCTCCAGCCAGCCGTTGACGACGTAGTCGCAGGCGACGTTGAAGAGGAAGGGGTCCCGGGCACCGACGCGGTCGCCGTGGCGCAGGGCGGCGTGCAGCATCTCGTGGGCGAGGACGAACCGCCACTCCTCGTCGTCGAGCTGCCGCAGCGGGTTGACGTAGATCTCACCGGCCTCGGTGTCGACGGCGGCGACCGCGATGCCGTGGGCGCGGGTGAGTTCGGCGTCGGCGATCAGCTTGACGCCGGCCGCGATGCCGCCGAGCAGGGGGTAGGAGGAGACGAACCAGCTCAGCGCCTTCTCCCAGGGGCGGCGGGCGGGCGCCTCACCGTCCAGGGTGGCGCGCCGGCCGCCCGCCACGTCCATCGCGGCGGAGACGGTCCGGGTCAGCGCGGTGGCGAAGGCGAGCTGCCGGTCCGGGGGCGGCCCGAACCAGTCGTCCCAGCGCAGGAGCAGCAGGTCCGCCTCGGAGCCCGCGGTGCCGCAGCGCTCGTAGGCCGCGGGGAGTCCGTCGCGCCGCCAGAGCGTGGCGAGCCGCTCCTCGTCGCCGTCCGGGTAGCTCAGGGGCAGTTCCTGCGGGGCCCGGCCCACGGGGAAGGTCTGGAGGAACCGGTTGACGACGACGCAGCGCGCCGCGAGGTCGTACCGGTCGGGCTGGACGCGGGCGCCCTTGGCGGCGGGCACGTGGCCGAAGCCGAGGTGCAGGGCGGCGTGCGCGAGGGCCCACGCCCAGTCGGCGGGGTCGGCCATGCGGTCGGGGTGGGCGTGCAGGTCGCCGTCGGAGTCGACGCGGAGCAGCCCGTCGCGGGGCGCGAGGCCGCAGTCCGCTCGGCGGCAGACGGTGAACTCGACGGCGGCCAGCGCCGGGTTGGCCCGCACCAGGCCGAGCCCCTCGGCGAACGCCTCCCCCGCGAGATCCCGTTTCTTCTTCTTGGCGGGCGGCCGGCTCACCGGCGGGCCTCCACCAGGCGCGGCATGTCGCGGGCCGCCTCCACCAGGAACCAGGAGGGCAGGACGGGGTTGCCGTCGGCGTCGGAGGCGATGACGCTCTGGGCGACCTCGACCGATATCTCGGCGAGTTGCACCAGCAGCGACTTGGCGCGGTACGCGGTCTGCCGGCCGTCGGCCGACATGTGCTCCTTGTCGGCGGGGAGTTCCTTGACGAGCCGGCCGCGGAAGGAGTCGGCGAGGTAGTAGAGCAGGTCGCGGTCCTGGAGCCGGTGCGGCCAGCGGGCCTCGCCCTTGATGATCGCGTCGATGCCGAACCGGCTGCGGACGATCTTGACGTAGCCGCAGAAGGCGGTGGCGTGGGCGGGGGTGAGGGTGCCGTGGGCGAGGACCTTGAGGGTCTCCTCGTCCAGGTCCCGGCCGAAGGAGTGCAGGGCGTCGGAGAGCATGTGCCAGGAGCGCGGGGTGGAGAAGGGCTCCTCGGTCTTGGGCGGCTTGGACCACAGGTGGTCGGGCCGGTCGGTGAGGTGGTCGGTGATCCAGGGGTGGATGCCGTTCTCGCCCGCCCAGACCAGCCAGTCCTTCGGGGACGCCTCCAGGTGGACGTGGGTGAGCCGGTTGACCAGCGCGGAGGCGATCGGGCGGGCCAGGGCGTTGTCGGTGGCGCGGTTGCCGGCGCCGATGACGATCGAGCCCGCCGGCAGCTCGTAGTTCCCGATCCGGCGGTCCAGGATCAGCGAGTAGAACGCCTTCTGCACATCCGGGGTCGCCGCGTTCAGCTCGTCCAGGAAGAGGCAGTACGGCTCGTCGCGGGCGATCACCTCGGGCGGGCAGAACACCGACCGGCCGTCGCGGATCTGCGGTACGCCGATCAGGTCCTCCGGCGCGAGCTGGGTGCCGAGCAGGCTCACGCACTCCAGGCCGAGCGACTCGGCGAAGCTCCGCACCAGGGAGGACTTGCCGATCCCGGGCGCGCCCCAGAGGAACACCGGCCGCACCGTGGCCAGTCCGAGCAGCAGTTCCGGAAGGCGGGCGGGGGTGACGGTGACGGCGGGCTGCACGCGGGGGGCTCCTGGGGAGGGTCGGGGAGAAGGTCCGTCCCCAGTGTGGGCGCCCGGGGAGCCGGTCGCAGCCGATTTATCCCACGGCGGCCTTGCGGCGGCCCGCCATCACCGCGTACACCAGCACGCCCGCGAAGAGGAACAGCACGCCCTGGTAGACGGCCGCGTACCCGGCGCCGGCGACCAGCCACAGGGAGAAGGCCGCCGCCACCGCCGCGACCACGGCGTCCCGGACCAGCCGGGCCCGGTTCACCCGGTCGCGGCGGCCGGCGAGCAGGTGGAAGAGCTGGGCGGCGGTGGCCAGCAGGTAGGGGACGGTCGCGGTGAAGGTGGTGACCAGGACCAGGATCTCGAAGACCTGACCCGAGCCGGAGGCGTAGTTGTAGACGGTGAGCAGGGAGGCGAGGACGACGGTGATGCCGACGCCGACCGTGGGCACGCCGCGCCGCTTGCGGGCGAAGGCCGACGGGAACAGGCCGTCCTGGGCGGCGGCGTACGGGGTCTGGGCGCTGAGCAGCGTCCAGCCGTTGAGGCAGCCGGTCATGGAGACCAGCGCGGCCAGCGCGACGGCCCAGCCGCCCCAGGTGCCGCCGAACATGGCGTTCACGGCGTCGGAGAACGGCGCGGTGGAGCCGACGAGCCGGTCGTGGGCGACGGTGCCGAAGACCGACAGGGTGCCCAGCAGATAGACCAGGGCGGCGCCCGCGGTGCCGATCACGGTGGCGCGTCCGACGGTGCGCCGGGGGTCCTTGACCTCGCCGGCGCTGACGGCGGCGGACTCCACGCCGAGGTAGGAGAAGAGCAGGATCGCGGCGGAGGCGGAGACCGCGCCGACGGCGCCGCCGCCGCTCGCGTCGAACGGGCCGAGGTTGTCCGCGTCGAAGAAGAACAGCCCGCCGACGGCGACGAGCAGCAGCGGTACGAACTTCAGCACCGTCGCGACCAGTTGCACGGCGCCCACGTACCGGGTGCCGGCGAAGTTGGAGAGCGCGGGCAGCCACTGCAGGACGAGCGCGGCCAGGCAGGCGGTCCAGCGGTGGTCGTTCACCGGGACCAGCACGTCGAGGTAGCCGACGGCGGCGACGGCGAGGGCCGCGTTGGAGACCCAGGTGGTGATCCAGTACGCCCAGGCGGCGAGGAACCCGGCGAAGTCGCCGAACGCCTCGCGGGCGTAGACGTACGGGCCTCCGGTGCGCGGGTCGCGGGCGGCGAGCTTGCCGAAGACCAGGGCGAGGGCGATCGCGCCGACGGTCAGGACGCCGAAGGCGAGCAGGCTGACCGTGCCGAAGGGGGCGACGGATGCCGGGAGCAGGAAGATGCCGCCGCCGATGATGTTGCCCATGACCAGGGCGGTGGCGACGGGGAGGCCGAAGCGGCGGGTGTGCCGGTCGGGGTTCCGCTGCGGGGCCGGCGGGGGAACGGTCCCGGTGACGTGCATGGGGTGGTGCGCCTCTCTGGAAAATGCCGCCCGGGATCGCCGGGCCGCCGACCATGGTCGGACACGCCCGGGCGGCCCTCCAAATCAGGCGCTTTTGTCCTGTACGACCCCGTCCGGCACCGCAAAAGGTGCGTCTCCGTGCGCCCGGGACGGTGAATCGTCCAGATGCGCCCCGGACGGCGCATCGTTCAGCCGCACCTCGAACGGGGCCTCGTCCGGCCGCGCCCCGGACGGTGTGCCGTCCAGCGGTATCTGCGGCCCGTCGGACTCCCGCAGCCACCGGCGCAGTACGCGGTGGACGTGCTCGGCGCCGGCCAGTTCCGCCCCCTCGGCGACCGGCGGGGTCAGGGAGGTCGGGGAGAGCAGGAACGCCTGGGACTGGGCGCCGCCGAGCCCGCCGTGCGAGCCGATCTGCTCCTCGAAGGCGAGCACCTCGCCGTCGGCCGGGTCGAGGGAGGAGTTGACCATGATGTCGGCGGTGTGCGGGAAGGAGTGGGTGCGGCGTACGGCGTCGGCGGCGCCGGGCCCGAAGGGAGCGAGCGGGCCGGGATCCTCGTCGAGCCGGTCCAGGGGTATCTCCACGCCGCGCGCGCCGAGCACCAGCCCGTCGTGCTCGTCGCCCGCGTGGGCCGCGCTGCGGACCAGCAGGAAGCCGACGCCGGGGTGGTTGGCGAGGGTGGCCAGCAGCGCGGGGTGGCGGGCGTCGATCTCCTCCCGGCTCATGCGGTGGCCGACGTCCGGGAAGGAGACCAGGCCCAGGTTGCCGGAGGCGAGGACGAGCGGCTCGGAGCGGCGGCGCGAGGGGCGGTGCTGCTCGCCGCCCTCCTCGACCGGCCGGCCCATCGCCGCGCGCACGGTGTTGCGGGCCTCGGCGCCGCTGTGGGTGCGCCGCGCCTTGCGCGGCACGGGCAGCCCGCAGCCGGCCCGGACCAGGTCGGCGAGGGTGAGGCCGTAGCGGGCGCGGAAGGTCTCGCCGGGGCTCTGGCCGTGGTCGGACAGGACGACGACGCGGTACGGGCGCGGGGCGTGCTCGGCGGCCTTCTCGATCAGCGCGAGGGAGCGGTCGAGGCGGGCGAGGACCTTCTCGGCGTCCCGGCTGTGCGGTCCGGAGTGGTGGGCGACCTCGTCGTAGGCGACCAGGTCGGCGTAGACGGCGGTGCGGCCGGCGAGCATGTCGCCGATGACCGCGGCGACCACGACGTCCCGTTCGACGACGGTCGCGAAGGCGCGGACGAACGGGTAGAGGCCGCCGCGGGAGACGCGGGGGCGGACCTTGTGGACGCGGGCGCGCAGCGACTGGCCGATCTCGCGGGCCACCTCGGCGCCGAACGACAGGGCGGTGCGGACCGCGTTGGCGGGGTCGGAGAAGTAGGCGAAGTACCCGGCGCGGGAGCGGGTCTCCCGGCTGCGGCGGCGCACCGCGATGGACAGCACGAGGGCCTGTTCGTCGGCGCCGCCGCTGAACAGGTTGCCGCGGCTGGCCCCGTCGAAGGTGAGCAGCCCGCCGTCACCGGTGCGCTCGACGGCGCGGCGCTGGAGTTCGGCGGCGCTGGAGGGACGGTTGCAGACCATCACCTCGCGGGTGTCCTTCTCGTACCAGCGGAAGGCCGGGATGTCGTGGTTGCTGCCGTGCAGGATGCCGAGCTGGCTGGCGCCGGTCTGGCTGGACCAGTCGGTGCGCCAGGGGGTGAGCCGGTGGGTGCCGGGGGCGGTGCCGTCGCCGAGCCAGCGGGCGACGGTGGGCATGGTGCCCCGGTCCGCGGCGGCCTTCAGGACGTCGTGGCCGACGCCGTCCAGTTGCAGGAAGACGGTGCCGTGGCCGGTGGGACAGGGCGGGACGGTTCTGCGGCGGCGGTCGGCGAGGCGGTAGAGGCGGCGCCGGTAGGCGTCGTCGTCGCGGACGGCGAGGGCGCCGCCGGTGGCGGAGGCGACGGCCGACATCACGGCGGCGACGACGACCGCGGTCTCGGGACCGGCGGCGCCGTGCGCGGCGGGGTTGACGCGGAGCGCGACCAGCAGCAGCGCGCCGTTGAGGAAGAAGACCAGCAGGCCGAGGACGAGGGCCGGCACCAGCAGCAGCAGCCGTACCAGCAGCGGCCACACCAGCGCCGACAGCAGACCGAAGGCGCCGGCGCCGAACGCGGCGGTCACGGCGATCTGGGTCGCGCTGTCCCCGTCGGGGGACTGGAGCTGGAAGTCCGGCAGCAGGCCGGCGAGCACCAGCATGGTCACCGTGGAGACGGCCCACACCGTCACGCTCCGGCCGATCTGACTGGCGATCCGCCGCCAGCGCCCTCCGTTCACGGGTTCACGCTCCGCACACCTCACGTTCCGGTCCGCCGTCGGGCGCGGACCGCTCTCCAGCGTGTCACAGCGTCCGGGTACGGAATGATCCGGCCAGGGCCTCGGGGGCCGGGGGGCCGGACCGCTGGTCAGCGGCCGTCGTAGCCGGCCGTCGGCATGGACAGCCTGCGGTGCACGCACGCCTTCATCTGGGCGTCGTACGACGGTTCCGCGTGCCCGGCGGTCTCCACCCGCACCCCGCGCCGCGCGCACTGGGCGGTGAACTCCTCCACGGAGGCGAGCGCGCTCTCCAGCACCCGGCGGCTGGGCGCGACGAACAGGTCGTGTCCGGGCCGGACGCCGTCCCAGAGGACGTCGTGGTCCGGCCGCAGGCGGCTGACGAGCAGTTCCCGGGCGACGACGTACCCGTGCTCGGCGGCCCAGCGGGCGCACATGGCGTGCTGGCTGCGGGAGTCCACCAGGAACGGGTCGGCGTCCAGTTCCTCCAGCGGCGTCAGACTCGCGATCGCCGTGACTCTCACCGGTCCCATGGCGTCCCCCTCACCTCCGGTTTCGCCGCCGACACTACTCCTGGACGTAGGCTGCGGGGGAGTCGCGCGAAGGAGGCAAAGAGGTGCCGGTGGAGGTCACCTGGTGGGGTCATGCCACCTGCACGGTCCAGGACTCGGGCATACGTGTGCTCACCGACCCCCTGTTCGCCCGTCGCCTCGCCCACCTGCGACGGCGCCGGGGCGCGCTCCCCCCGCCCGAGGCCTGGCGGGCGGATGTGACGCTCGTCTCCCATCTGCACGCCGATCATCTCCATGTGCCGTCGCTCGCGCGGCTCGCGCCGGGTACGCGCCTGCTCGTTCCGCGAGGGGCGCCCCGCACGGTGCCGGGGCTGCGCCGGCTGACCCGTCTGTCGGTCACCGAGGTCGTGCCCGGCGACGAGGTCACCATCGGTGACCTGCGCATACGGGCGGTGCCCGCCTGGCACGACGGGCGGCGGCTGCCGCTGGGGCCGCGCCGCTCCCCCGCCCTCGGCTATGTCGTCGAGGGCGAGGGACGCACGTATTTCGCCGGGGACACCGGGCTGTTCGACGGCATGGCGGAGGCGGTCGGGCCGGTCGACGCGGCGCTGCTGCCGGTGGGCGGCTGGGGGCCGCATCTGGGCGAGGAGCACCTCGACGCGGGCCGGGCGGCCCAGGCGCTGGCCCGGCTGGCGCCGCGCAGCGCGGTGCCGGTGCACTACGGCACGTACTGGCCCATCGGGATGGACGCCGTGCGCCCCCATGAATTCCATGCGCCGGGAGATGAGTTCGTGCGCCTGGCCGCGCTGCACGCGCCGGGTGTGGCGGTGCACCGGCTCGGGCACGGCGAGAGCGTGCTGCTGGAGGCCGCCCGGTGACGTGGCTCGGATCGGCCGCGACGGTCGTCCCGACGGACGCCACCCAGCAGGCACTGGGTTATCCGTCGCTGTTCCTGCTGGTGCTGATCGGGGCGCTGGTCCCGGTGGTGCCGACGGGGGTGCTGGTCAGTTCGGCGGCGGTGGTCGCCTTCCACCAGACGGCGATGTCCCTGGGGCTGGTGTTCCTGACGGCGTCGCTGGCGGCGTTCCTCGGGGACGTCTCGCTGTACTGGCTGGGGCGGCGCGGCATGAAGTCGAAGAACGGCTCGCGGTGGCTGGAGGCGATCCGCTCGCGTGCTCCCGAGGACCGGCTCGCGCAGGCCCAGGAGAAGCTCGCCGAGCACGGGGTCGCGGTGCTGGTGCTGTCCCGGCTGGTGCCGGCGGGCCGCATCCCGGTGATGCTGGCCTGTCTGCTGGCCAAGTGGCCGACCCGCCGCTTCGTCCGCGGCAATCTGCCGGCCTGCCTGGCCTGGACGGTGACGTACCAGCTGATCGGCATCCTGGGCGGCTCCCTGTTCAAGGAGCCGTGGGAGGGCGTGGTCGCGGCGGTCGTGCTGACGGTGGTGATCAGCGCGGCGCCCAGCGTGTGGAAGCGGCTGCGGGGGCCGGCCAAGGCGTAGCGGCTCCGGGTCGTCCGGCCCTGGAGGGCTCGGCTACCCGGCCAGGACCCGGGAGGCGCCCACCGGCAGGTCCCACAGGTCCTCGCGGGGCAGACCGGCCCGCCGCCAGGCGGCGCGGACCCGGGTGAGGGGTTCGAGGACGGGCTCGGCGGACAGCACGAACGTGCCCCAGTGCATGGGGGCCATCCGGCGGGCGCCGAGGTCCTGGGCCGCCCTGACCGCCTCCTCCGGATCGCAGTGGACGTCGCTGAGCCACCAGCGGGGGTCGTAGGCGCCGATGGGGAGCAGGGCGAGGTCGATGCCGGGGTAGCGGCGGCCGATGCGGGAGAACCAGTGGCCGTACCCCGTGTCGCCGGCGAAGTACGTCCGCCGGCCGTCGGGGGCGGTGAGCACCCAGCCGCCCCACAGGCTGCGGCAGGTGTCGGTGAGGGTGCGCTTGGACCAGTGGTGGGCCGGTACGAAGTCGAAGCGGACGCCCTTCAGTTCGGCCGCCTCCCACCAGTCCAGCTCGGTGACGACGGTGAACTTGCGGCGGTGGAACCAGCGGCCGAGCCCGGCCGGCACGAACACCGGGGTGTCGCGCGGCAGCCGGCGCAGGGTCGGCGCGTCCAGGTGGTCGTAGTGGTTGTGGCTGATGACGACGGCGTCGACGGGCGGCAGCGCGTCCCAGGGGACGCCGACGGGGGTGATCCGGGCGGGCGTGCCGAGGATGCGGCGGGACCACACCGGGTCGGTGAGGACGGTGAGCCCGCCGACGCGCACGATCCAGCTGGCGTGCCCGGCCCAGGTGACGGCGAGGTCGTGGGCGCCGACGCGGGGCAGCGGGCCGGGGTCGACCGGCAGCCGGGGGATGTCGGCGAGCCCCTCCCGGCCGGGTCTGACGGCGCCCTCGCGGGCGAACCGGGCGGTGGCCCTCAGGCCGGGCAGCGGGGCGGTCAGCCGGTCGTGGAAGGCGCGCGGCCACACCCGGCGCTCGGCCAGGGGGCGGGGGGCGGCGAGCGGCGGGAAGGGGGCGGGGCCGGGCGTCGTGGCCGCGGGGGCGGCGGGCTCCCGGGTGGGCGTGCCCGTGGCCGGCTCGGACTGCTGCGTCATCGGGAGTGCTCCCATCGCCGATCGTCGTGGAGATCGTCGAACACCGACTTCAGATCGTTCAACACACGGTGCACCTGGGGCAGTTCCAGCGGATCGGGGCCGGTGAGGCACTCGGCGGGCCACTCGTCCGCGGCGCCCGGCGGGGGGCCGGTGGACAGCCGTACGCGCAGGGCGGCGAGGCCGTCGCCGAAGCGGTGGCCGCCGGGGACGGGCCGGCCGAGCCGTGCGGTGAGGTGGTCCTCCAGTTCCTGGGCGTCGCCGACGCCGCGCCCGGCCAGCGCGAGGCGCAGCGGGCCGAGGTCGGCGTACAGGTGCCGGCCGGCGCGCGGGGGCAGGGACAGGGCGCCCGCGCCGGTCACGACGGCGTGTGCGGCGGCGGCCACGCGCGCGTGCAGGCGGACGGCGGCCGACCGGTGGGCGACGACCGGCTCGGGCTCGGTGAGGGCGTACCCGGCGGTGACCGCGACCGGGGCGGCGACGCGGGCGCCGAGCGCGGTGAGCACGTCGAGCACGCGCGCGTGCAGGCGGTTTCCGGCGGCGGTGGCGGGCAGGCGGGCGACGGCGGCGGGCCAGCCGGGCGGGAGCAGCGCGCCGGCCAGGTCGGTGACGACGGTGACGTGCTCGGGGAGCATCTCGGCGGGGCTGATCAGCACGGTGTCGTGCGGGTCGTGCAGGGTGTCGCGCCAGGTCTCGTCGCTGACCAGGTGCAGGCCCTCGCCGACGGCGGCCTCGACGGTCTCGTGCAGCACCTCGGGCGGGGCGACGGTGCCGGTGGGGTCGTCGGCGACGGACAGCACCAGCAGCCGCGGGTCACCGCCCTCGGCCCGGACCCGGCGCACGGTCTCCAGCAGGGCGTACGGATCGGGTACGCCGCCGCACTCGGCCGGCGTGGCGACGTGGAAGACGGGCCGGCCCAGCAGCCGCGCGTACGGCGCCCACCAGGCGGCGCAGGGGCGCGGCACCAGGACGTCGCCGCCGAGCGCGGCGGTCAGCGCCAGCAGCAGCGGCGGGGCGCCGGGGGCGGCGACCACGTCGACCGGCCCGGTGGGCAGACCGCGCCGGTCCCAGTGGCCGGCGGCCGCGTCCAGCAGGGCGGGGGCGCCGCCGACCGGGTCCTGGCCGGTGCGGTCCGCGGCGGCGGCGAGGACGGCGGACAGTTCGGCCGGTACGGGCAGGCCGTCGTCGGGCAGCGGCGGCCCGAACCGGACGGGGCCGTGTCCTTCCGGGACCGTCCGCCGCATGGGCACCTCCGCCAGTCAGTTCCACTGCCGCCCCGTCGCCGGGGCGGGGTGGCCCGCTCGTGTCGTGCTCTGAGTACCCAGCGCACCGGCCGGCCATGGCCCCGGGGGCGGGTTGCGCGGATCACAGCGCGGGCCGGTGACGGGGCGGGACGGGCCAGGACGGGCCGGGACGGCAGGGGCCGGGGGTACGCGGCGGTACCGGGGCGGGGGGCTAGGCGGAGCGGCGGCAGGACGGCAGGGCAGGCGGCCTGCCCTCACGCCGGTCCCGGTACGCACGGTCAGCCGCCCCCGGTGGCCGGCCGTCGGCGGGGGCGCAGCCGGTGGACGGCCGCGCCGCAGGCGCCCGCGATCAGGACACCGCCGGCGACCAGGGCGGGCACGGAGTCGGTGAAGGCGCCGCCCTGCCCCGCGCGCACGCCGTTCGGGACCGGAGTGTCGCCGCAGGACCCGCCGTGCGGTACGGGCTCCGGGCACGGCGGCCTGGTCGGGCAGGGCTTGCCGGGCCTCTCGGGTTCGTGGCAGGGCTCGCCGCCGCCCTTCTCGGACACGGTGAGCTTCGCGCTCCACGGGTGGCCCTTGCCGCCGTGCGCCGCCGGGCAGGTGCCGTCGACGGTGTACGTCGCGTCGTGGCCGGCCGTGCCGGGGCCCTTGCCGGAGTTCCCGGCGGGGGCGATCCGGGCCGTGCCCCGGTAGGCGGTCGCGGCCGTCCCGCCCGCGTGGCCGGGGACCTTGGGGAGCTTGACGGTGCCCTTCTCGAACGCCTTCGAGGTGGCGTCCAGGAAGGCCGGGGCGGAGCCGCCGGTGGCGGGGCAGGAGACGGAGACGGTGACGTGGGCTCCCGGCCGGACCGTGGCCGGGCTGACCTCGGCGGTCGCTTTCCCGGCCGGACCCCGCCCCCCGGCGGAGCCCTCACCGGCGCCGCCCGGCTCCCCGCCGGCCCGCCCGCCGGAGCCGGCCGCCGCCTCGTCCGGGCGGAGGTCCCCCTCGCCGAGGAGGAGGTCCGGGGAGTCTTCCGCTCCCTCCCCGGGGATGCCGGGCACGTCGCCCTCCTCGTCCGGGATCCCGGGGATGGCGTCCTCCTCGTCCGGGATCTCCGGAAGGTCGTCCTCCTCGTCCGGGATCTCGGGAATCTCCGGAACCTCCTCGGGGGAGCCCGGGTCCTCGTCGTCGGGAGGCTCGGGGACGGCGCCCTCTTCGCGGGCGACCGGCACGGCCGCCGCGCCCGTGCCCGGTACCGCGAGGCCGGGCGCGGCGCCGAGCCCCAGGGCGGCGACGGCCAGGGCGGCGGTCGTCAGAACACGGGCGGCGCGGCGGCGGGCGGCGCGGCCCTTGGTGCGGCCGGTGGGCATGGGGCGGGCTCCTTCGAGCGGCGGCTGCGGGGCACGGCACTCGCGCCCCCTCCGCCATCACAGCCCGCCCGGCACCGGCCCGCGCGCCGCCCTGCTCCGTTCGCGGGACCGCGGCGCCCGGGCGGGTGACGGACCGCGTTTCACGGCCCTGCCCGGCCGGACCGCGGCCTCACCCTTCGGTCTCCCGCAGCACCTGTTCCCGCACCCGGCGGCAGCACCGGCTGATCAGCCGGGAGACGTGCATCTGGGAGATGCCCAACTGCTCGGCGATCCGGCTCTGGGTCATGTCGTCGAAGAACCGCATGTAGAGGATGGCGCGTTCGCGTTCCGGCAGGGCGGCGAGGCGTTCCTTGACGGCCTCGCGGTCGACGACGGTGTCCAGCGCCGGGTCGGGCCCGCCGAGGACGTCGCCGAGCGCGTAGCCGTCCTCGTCGCCGGTGAGTCCGGCGTCCAGGGAGAGGGCGGTGAAGCTCTCCAGGGCCGCCTGGCCCTCCCGGACCTCGTCCTCGCTGAGGTCGGCGTGCGCGGCGATCTCGGCGACCGTCGGGCCGCGGCCGGAGATGGTCTGGGACAGGTCCTGCCCGGAGCGGCGGACGCGGTTGCGCAGCTCCTGGACCCGGCGTGGCACGTGCAGGGTCCACATGTGGTCGCGGAAGTGCCGCTTGATCTCGCCGGTGACGGTCGGGACGGCGTAGCTCTCGAAGGCGTTGCCCAGCTCGGGGTCGTACCGGTCGACGGCCTTGACCAGCCCGAGCGCGGCGACCTGGCGCAGGTCGTCGTAGCTCTCGCCGCGGCTGCGGAAGCGGCCCGCGAGCCGTTCGGCCATGGGCAGCCAGGCCTCGACGATCCGGTCGCGCAGCGCGGCGCGGCGCGGCCCGTCCGGGAGCGCGGCGAGTTCTCGGAAGGCGGCCGCGGTGTCGGGGGCGTCGTCGTGCGGGTGGGGCCGGGCGGGAACTCGGATCGGCATGGTGCGTCGCAACTCCCTCGGAGTGCGGGGTCCGCCGAAGCGTCCGGCGGCGGTTCGTCCGGTACGGCCGGGGGACGCGGGACGGACGCCGGTGCGACGGCACGACCCTGGAGGTCGGCGGTCACCGCGGGAGCAGGTCCGGGGGTACGGACGGATGCCGCCGTGGGCGGCGTCGCGCCGCTCCCACGGGCGTGCCTCCTGTCCGAAGCACTGGGGGTGCGCCTGCCCCGCGGACCGCCCGGCAAACGTACGGGAGGTTTCCGGCCGGTCGCCGGGGTGACTCGGACGACTGCCGCCGACATCGCCCGCACCGACTTCCGGGAGGTCCGCCCATGGGTGCCACAGTCTCCGACCACGTACTGCAGCGACTGCGCGAGTGGGGCGTCGACCAGGTGTTCGGATATCCGGGTGACGGCATCAACGGGTTGCTCGCCGCCTGGGGCCGCTCCGGCGACCAGCCGCGTTTCGTGCAGTCCCGGCACGAGGAGATGTCGGCCTTCCAGGCGGTCGGTTACGCCAAGTTCAGCGGCCGGCTGGGGGTGTGCGCGGCGACCTCGGGGCCGGGCGCGATCCACCTCCTCAACGGCCTGTACGACGCCAAGCTCGACCATGTGCCGGTGCTGGCGATCGTCGGTCAGACGCACCGCACCGCGATGGGTGGCTCGTACCAGCAGGAGGTGGACCTGCACTCGCTCTACAAGGACGTCGCCTCGGAGTTCGTGGAGACGGTGACCGTGCCCGAGCAGCTCCCGAACGTGCTGGACCGGGCGATCCGCACCGCCTACGCGCGGCGCTGCCCGACGGCGGTCATCATCCCCGGCGACGTACAGGAGCTGGACTACTCGCCGCCCACGCACGCCTTCAAGATGGTGCCGTCCAGCCTGGACCGCGGCTCCTGGACGGCGGTTCCGTCGCAGGAGTCGGTGCGGCGGGCCGCGGAGGTCCTCAACTCCGGTGACAAAGTGGCGATCCTGGTCGGCCAGGGCGCGGCCGGCGCCCGGCACCAGGTGGAGACGCTCGCCGAACTGCTCGGCGCGGGCGTCGCCAAGGCGCTGCTCGGCAAGGACGTCCTCAGCGACGAACTCCCCTACGTCACCGGCTCGATCGGCCTGCTCGGCACCCGCCCGTCCTACGAGCTGATGCGGGACTGCGACACCCTGCTGACCATCGGTTCCTCCTTCCCGTACTCCCAGTTCCTGCCCGAGTTCGGCAAGGCGCGCGGTGTGCAGATCGACATCGACCCGCACATGATCGGGATGCGCTACCCGTACGAGGTGAACCTCGTCGGTGACGCGAGGGCCACGCTGGACCGGCTGATCCCGCTGATCGAGGGCGGCCGGGGGCGCGAGTGGTACGACACGGTGTGCGCCAACGTCACGCGCTGGCGGGACACCATGCGGCGGCGGGCCGCGCTGGACGCCGATCCGGTCAATCCGGAGTACGTGGCCGCCGCCCTGGACCCGCTGCTGCCGCCGAACGCCGTCGTCACGTCCGACTCCGGCTCCACCGCCAACTGGTACGCCCGGCACCTGACCATGCGCGGGGAGATGCGCGGCTCGCTCTCCGGGACGCTGGCGACGATGGGGTGCGGGGTGCCGTACGCGATCGGGGCGAAGTTCGCCCACCCGGAGCGGCCCGTCATCGCGCTGGTCGGGGACGGCGCGATGCAGATGAACGGGATGGCCGAGCTGATCACGGCGGCCAAGTACCGGGAGCTGTGGGAGGACCCGCGGCTGATCGTGGCCGTGTGGAACAACCGGGACCTCAACCAGGTCACCTGGGAGATGCGGGCCATGGCGGGCGCCCCGTCCTTCCTGCCCTCGCAGGAGCTGCCCGACGTGCGCTACGCCGACTTCGCCCGCTCGCTGGGGCTGACCGGCCTCCGGGTGGAGAAGCCCGAGGACGTGGAGGGCGCCTGGCGGACGGCGCTGGCGGCGGACGGCCCCGCGGTGCTGGAGTTCCTGACCGACCCGGCGGTGCCGCCGGTTCCGCCGCACGCCACCTGGGACCAGCTGGAGGCCACCGCCTCCGCGATCCTCAAGGGCGACGCGGACAGGGGGTCGGTGGTGAAGCAGGGCTTCAAGTCGAAGGTGCAGGAGTTCCTGCCGGGGCGGGAGAAGAAGTAGGAGACGGCCGCCCCCTGGCCGGCTGTCCGGGGCGGCCCGGGGCCGGCGTTCCAGGGTTGGGCCGTTCGGCGGCGGCGTGCCGAACGGCCCGTGTCCTGCCCGTCCGCGCGGTTCCGGACTGGCGCCGGACGAAAGGAACCCGAGATGGCCTCCACCACCACACTCACCACGGCTTTCCCGGCCGGCCGGAGCGTGCGGCCGACGCGGCTCGGCCGCACGGTGTCCGTCGAGGCGGGCGCCCGGCTGTGCGAAGAGGGCGGGCGCGCCGACCGGTTCTGGATCATCCGCACCGGCACGGTGACGCTGGACCTGCGGGTACCGGGCCGGCGGGCCGCCGTCATCGAGTCGCTGGGCCACGGCGAACTGGCCGGCTGCTCCTGGCACTTCCCGCCGCAGCGGTGGCGCCTGGCCGGCGAGGCGTTGAGCCCGGTCCGGGCCTGGGAGTTCGACGCGGACGCGGTGCGCGAGCTGTGCGCCGGGGACGCCGAGTCCGGCGGTGCGGTGGCCGCCCGGGTCGGCGGCGTGGTCGCCCACCGGCTGCACGCCGCCCGCGTCCGGCTGCTCGACCTCTACGGGCCCCGCGGCAGCGGGAGCGGCAGCGGGCTGTGACCGGGGCCGGTCCGGGTCAGTCGTGCGCGATCACGGCGACGGGGACCGTGGCGTGGTGCAGTACCGCGTGGGTGACGGAACCGATGTGCGCGCCGAACGGGCTGCGGCGGACGCGGCGGCCGACGACCGTCAGGGACGCGTCGCGGGCGGCGTCCAGCAGCCGCTCGGCGGGGCTGCCGGTACGGGACATCTCGACGACCTCCACGTCCGGGTGCCGGTGCCGCCAGGGCAGCAGCACCTGACCGAGCCGGGCGGCCCGCTGCCGGGTGAGGCCGTCGTCGGAGCAGGCGCCGGCGTCCAGACCGTAGCCGTGGTAGGGGGCCGGGCCGCACCCCTGCACGACGTGCAGGGCGGTCGCGCGGCACCGTGCCTCCTCGAAGCCGAAGCCGATCAGCGTGTCGTCAGGCCGGTCGGTGTCCAGGCCCAGCACGACCGGCCGGAACGCGGTGGCCTCGGACGGCGGGCCCGCCGGGTCGGGGAGGTGTTCGCCGGCGGCCTCCTCCCCGGCGCGGACGACGACCACCGGCGTCGTGGTCCGGGCGATCACGGCCTGCCCGACGGAGCCCACCAGGAAGCCCCTGAGCCCGCTCAGGGCGCGGGAGCCGAGGACGAGCAGGGTGGCGCCCTCCCGGGCCGCGTCCACCAGCTCGTCCACGGCCTTGCCGGCCCGTTGTTCGGCGGTCACCTCGACGCCGGGGTGGCTCAGGCGCAACCCCTCGGCGGCCTCGCGCACGAGACCCTCCCGGGGGCCGGCCGGCGGGGCCGCCATCGGCTCCGGCACCGGTTCCCACACGTGCACCAGGCGCACCGGCAGTGCGCGCAGGCCGGCCTCGCGGGCCGCCCACGCCGCGGCGGCCCGGCTCTCGGCCGAACCGTCCAGACCCACGATGATGGTGCCGGGCATGGTGCCCACCTCCCGCCGCCGTCAGGCCGCGGAGGACAGTTCCTCACCGGGGCCGGGTCCCCGCGGCCCGGCCTGTTTCCTGGCGTCCGGTACGGCCGGGGCCGCCTCGGGGCCCTCGGGTGCCGGTTCGGCGGCCGGCAGCAGCAGTTCCTCGTAGCGGCCCAGCGCCAGTACCACGCCGAGCATGAGGGGCGGGATGAGCACAGTGAACAGCACCACCATGGTCCTGTCCGTCCTTCCCGGGGAGGGTGGGCGCGGGGGGGCTACCGGCCGGGTTCCCGCTGCCGGCCGCGCAAACCCGCCGTGCGCCGGGGCGACAAATCGGTCCGGTTCCGCGCGGGTGAATCCGTGTCGCCCTCCGCCTGCCGGGTACGCGGTGCCCACCCCGAAGGACCTGGAGGGAGACATGCAGCGAGGCAGCGACCGGCTGAGCGCCCACCGTGACGACGAGATGAAGCACGAACTGCAGGGACTGCTGCGGTCCGGGCACCCCACCCGCACCGAGGAGTGGCACGACCCCGAGCCGATCGCCGAGGACGACCCGGAGGTGGCGTACGGCCCGGTGACACCGAGCCGCGCACCGTCCCTGCTGGAGTCGCTCCGGCTGGAACTGGCCCGGAACCTGACCCGCGGGTCGTTCCCGGCGAGCGCGCGGGAACTGGCCCGGGGACTGCGGCGCGGCAACGCGCCCGAGTCCCTGGTCGAGCGGGTCGAGGCACTGCCGCACAAGGCGAGCTACACCACCGTCCAGGAGCTGGCCGAGGCCCTCGCCGGGCCGCCCCGCTCCCGGGAGACGTGACCGGCGCGCCATGGACGGGCACACGGGCGAGTACGTCAAGGACGTGATGACCCCGGGTGTGGTGGCCGTACGCCCGGGGGCCTCGCTCGTGGAGGCGGCCCGGCTCATGCGCGACCACGGCATCGGCGATGTCGTGGTGGCCGACGGGCAGCGGGTCGTCGGGATGCTCACCGCCCGCGACATCGCGGTGCGGACCGTGGCCGAGGGCGTCGACCCGCTCACGGTGGGCGTCGGTGCCGTCTGCACCCGCGATCCGCTGGTGGTCGCCCCGGGGCTGCCGGCCCGGGAGGCGCTGACGCTGATGCGCGAGCGGGCGGTGCGCCGGCTGCCGGTCGTGGAGAACGGCCTCCCGGTCGGCCTGGTGAGCCTCGGCGACCTCGGCGACGTCGGCGGCCCCGGCGACCTCGGCCGACGGACATGAGCGTGAGAGAGACGGAAGACAGACAGACGGACGAGAAAGGACAGGAAGCCGTATGCGCATCGCATTTCTGATGGCACCCGAGGGCGTGGAGCAGGTCGAGTTGACCGAGCCGTGGCAGGCGGCGAAGGACGCCGGGCACGAGCCCGTCCTGGTGTCGACGCAGTCCGGTGAGATCCAGGCGTTCGACCACCTCGACAAGGCGGACACCTTCCCCGTCGACGAGGTGACCGGCCAGGCGTCGGCGGACTCCTTCGGCGGGCTGGTGCTGCCGGGCGGCGTGGCCAACCCGGACTTCCTGCGCACCGACGAGGGTGCCGTGGCGTTCGTGAAGGACTTCTTCGCCCGGGGCCTGCCGGTGGCGGCGATCTGCCACGCCCCGTGGACGCTGGTCGAGGCCGACGTCGTACGCGGCCGGGTGCTGACCTCCTGGCCGAGCCTGCGGACCGACATCCGCAACGCGGGCGGCACCTGGGTCGACGAGCAGGTGAAGGTGTGCGACCACGGCCCCAACACCCTGGTCACCAGCCGTAAGCCGGACGATCTGAAGGCGTTCTGCGAGACGTATCTCGCGGAGTTCGCCAAGGCCGGCGGCTGACCCGCGGCCGAGCACGCGAAGAACCGGGCCGGGTGGCCCGCCCCGTGCGGGGGCGGGCCACCCGGCCCGGTTCTGTCAGGTACTGGGTGTGCGGGGCGTCGCCGACTCCCCGCACTCGCGTTCCCGCGCCCCCTCCCGGGTGCGCCCCGCGGCGACCGGGCGCCGCGGATTGCGGCGCAGCCACTCGCCCTCCAGCTGCGCCATCCGCTCGTTGTGGGCCCGCAGGGCGTCGTTCGAGCCGTACAGCAGCGTGTCGTGCCGCGTGCGGTGGATGGTCTCCAGCTCCTTCATGAGCTGCTGGTCGTCCAGGCGACCCGGGTCCACTCCGGTCATGGCGCCGTCCCGCGTGTCGTGTTCGTTCATGCGGGCCGGGTACCCGCCCGGTGACACACCACCCCCGAGCGGTATCCGGGAGGGACCCATGGATCTCGCGTTTCTGCACCCCCTCTATGAACACCAGGGCCCCTGGGCCTCCGTGTACGTCGATCTGTCCCGCAACGCGGAGGACACCGCGCACGCCCGGGACCTGATGGCCGCGGCCGTGACCCAGGAACTGGCGGAGCAGGGCGCCGACGAGGCGACCTGCCGGGCCGCGCGGGAGGCCGTGGAGAGCCTGCGGCACGCCACCGACCCGCACGGCCGGGCGCTGTTCGTGCACGCCGGCCAGGTGGTCCTCGACACCCCGCTGGCCCGTCCGCCGCAGGGCGGCACCACCGTCCACTGGGCACCGCTGCCGCGGGTGTCGCCGCTGCTGGAGCTGGCCGGTGAGGACGCGGTGTGCGTGGTGGCCTACATCGACCGCAAGGGCGCCGACTTCGAGCTGCGCTCCGCGCTGGGCGGCTCGGACGCGGGCGGGGTGACCGGCCGGCAGTGGCCGGTGCACCGCACCAGCTCCGTCGACTGGTCGGAGCGGCACTTCCAGCTCCGGGTGGAGAACACCTGGGAGCACAACGCGGCGGAGATCGCCGACGCGCTCGCCGTGTGCCAGGAGGAGACCGGCGCCGATCTGCTGATCCTGGTCGGCGACGGCCGGGAGTGCCGGTCCGTGCACGAGCGGCTGCCGAAGCGGCTCCAGGGCCGTGTGGCGGAGGCCGCGCACGGCACCGGGAGCCGGCTGCTCGACGAGGAGGTGCAGCGGCTGCGCGAGGAGCATGTCACCGCGCGGGCCCAGGAGGACCTGGACCGGTTCCTGGCCGCCCGCACCCCGGACGGCGAGGGCCGGGCCGCCGCCGTGGAGGGCGTGCCGGCGCTGGTCGAGGCGGCGCGGGAACACCGTATCGACGAGCTGCTGGTCATCCCGGACGGGCCGGACACCCACCGCGAGGTGTGGATCGGCGAGGACGCCGACCAGCTCGCGGTGCGGCGCACCGAGCTGAAGACCCTCGGCGAGCAGAACTCCTGGTCGGCGCGGGCGGACGACGCGCTGCTGCGCTCGGCCGTGATGACCGGCGCCCCGGCGATCTCGGTCCTGCCGGCGCTGCCGGACACGGAGGACCGGGAGGACACGCCGGTGGGCGGGCTGGGGGCGCTGCTGCGCTGGAGGTGAGTCAGCGCGCCCGCTCGACCCGCCGCTCGTCCCACACCGGCTCCGGCGTCTCCCGGACCCGGCCGTCGCTGCCGAAGACCAGGTAGCGGTCGAAGGCGCGGGCGAACCAGCGGTCGTGGGTGACCGCGAGGACCGTGCCCTCGAAGGACTCCAGGCCCTCCTGGAGCGCCTCGGCGGACTCCAGGTCGAGGTTGTCGGTGGGCTCGTCCAGGAGCAGGGCGGTGACGCCCTGCAGCTCCAGCAGGAGGATCTGGAAGCGGGCCTGCTGGCCGCCGGAGAGCCTCTCGAAGGTCTGTTCGGCCTGGCCGGTCAGCTCGTAGCGGCGCAGCCGGGACATGGCGGCGCCCCGGTCCTGGGCGTGTTCCTTCCACAGGATGTCCAGGAGGGTGCGGCCGAGCAGCTCGGGGTGGGCGTGGGTCTGGGCGAAGTGGCCCGCGACGACCCGCGCCCCGAGCTTGACGAGCCCGGTGTGCGCGACGTCCTCGCCGGCCAGCAGGCGCAGGAAGTGGGACTTGCCGGAGCCGTTGGAGCCGAGGACGGCGACCCGTTCGCCGTAGAAGACCTCCAGGTCGAAGGGTTTCATCAGGCCGGTCAGTTCGAGGTTCTCGCAGGTGACGGCCCGTACGCCGGTCCGGCCGCCCTTGAGGCGCATGCGGATGTCCTGCTCGCGCGGCGGCTCGGGCGGCGGTCCGGCCTCCTCGAACTTGCGCAGCCGGGTCTGGGCGGCGTGGTAGCGGGAGGCCATCTCGTGACTGACCGAGGCGGCCTGCCGCAGGTTCAGCACCAGCTTCTTCAGCTGGGCGTGCTTCTCGTCCCAGCGGCGGCGCAGTTCCTCGAAGCGGGCGAAGCGCTCGCGGCGGGCCTCGTGGTACGTGGCGAAGGAGCCGCCGTGCACCCAGGCGTCGGCGCCGGCCGGGCCCGGTTCGAGGGAGACGATGCGCTCGGCGGCGCGGGCGAGCAGCTCGCGGTCGTGGGAGACGAAGAGGACGGTCTTGCGGGTCTCGGCGAGCCGCTCCTCCAGCCAGCGCTTGCCGGGGACGTCGAGGTAGTTGTCCGGCTCGTCCAGGAGCAGCACCTGGTCGGTGCCGCGCAGCAGCGCCTCCAGGACGAGGCGTTTCTGCTCGCCGCCGGAGAGGGTGCGCACCTGCCGCCACTGCGCCTTCTCGTACGGCACGCCCAGCGCGGCGGTGGTGCACATGTCCCACAGCGTCTCCGCCTCGTAGCCGCGCGCCTCGGCCCAGTCGGACAGCGCCTGCGCGTACCGCATCTGGGCGGCCTCGTCGTCGACGGTCAGCACGGCGTGCTCGGCGGTGTCGACGGCGCGGGCGGCGTCGCGGACCCGGGGCGGGGCGACGGAGACCAGCAGGTCGCGCACGGTCGTCTCGTCCCGTACGGAGCCGACGAACTGGCGCATGACGCCGAGGCCGCCGCTGACGGTGACGGTGCCCTCGTGCGGCTTCAGCTCACCGGAGAGCAGGCGCAGCAGGGTGGTCTTGCCCGCCCCGTTGGGGCCGACCAGGGCCACGACGGCGCCCTCCCCCACGCGGAAGGAGACGTCGCCGAGCAGCGTCCTCCCGTCGGGCAGGTGATACTCCAGGTGCGCTGCTTCGAGATGACCCATGAGGCGATTGTCCCCGGTACGGTCCCCTGCCGGGCAACCGCATTTCCGCGCGGGCCCGCGGGCGGCCCGCGCCGGCGGCAGGAAAGGCCACCCGGCGGGTAGGCGGGAGGCATGAGCCCCGACGTAGACCTCACCGTCCCGCTGCCCGGCCCGCATCCCGTCCGCACGGCCTTCCTCGGCCTGGACCACCGTCTGTTCGAGGCGGTGGCCGCCCGGCACTGGCCCGGCGGCGACCGGGTGCTGCCCCGGCTGAGCCGCAGCGCCAACCACGGCGTGCTGTGGTTCGCGGCCGCCGCGGCGCTGGCCGCGTCCCGCACGCCCCGGGCCCGCCGGGCCGCCGTACGCGGCCTCGCCTCGCTGGGCGTGGCCTCGCTGACCATCAACACCCTCGGCAAGCGTTCGGTGCGCCGGCCGCGGCCGGTCCTCGACCCGGTGCCGCTGGTGCGGCGGCTGAAGCGGCAGCCGATCACCACCTCGTTCCCGTCCGGGCACGCCGCCTCGGCCGCCGCGTTCGCCACCGGGGTGGCTCTGGAGTCCCCGGCGTGGGGCGCGGCCGTGGCACCGGTGGCCGCGGCGGTCGCCGCCTCCCGGGTCTACACGGGCGTCCACTTCCCCAGTGACGTGCTGGCGGGGGTGGCGCTCGGGGCGGGGGCCGCGTTCGCCGTACGGGGACTGGTGCCCACCCGGGCCCAGCTGACTCCGCCGGCCCGGCCGCGCGCGGAGATGCCGGCGCTGTCCGGCGGCGAGGGTCTGGTGATGGTGGCCAACCTGGGCTCGGGCACCTCGGAGCGGGTGCGGGCGCTGTGCGACGCGCTGCCGCTGGCCGAGGTCATCGAGGCCGAGCCCGCCGATGTGGCGGCCGAGTTGGAGAAGGCGGCGGGCCGGGCCCGGGTGCTCGGCGTGTGCGGCGGCGACGGCACGGTGAACGCGGCGGCCTCGGTCGCCCTGCGGCACGGGCTGCCGCTGGCGGTGCTGCCCGGCGGCACGCTGAACCACTTCGCCTACGACCTGGGCGTGGAGGACGTCCGGGCGCTGTGCCGGGCGCTGGAGCGGGGCGAGGGGGTGCGGGTGGACGTGGGCCGGTTCACCTCCGGGCGGCTGAACGGGATCTTCCTGAACACCTTCAGCCTCGGGGTCTACCCGGAGCTGGTGCGCGAGCGGGAGCGCTTCTCGCACCGGATCGGCGGCTGGCCGGCCGGGGTGCTGGCGGCCGTACGGGTGCTGCGGGCCGACCGGCATCCGCTGCGGGCCGAGGTCGGGGGCCGCACCCGGCCGCTGTGGCTGCTGTTCGCGGGCAACGGCACGTACCACCGCATGGGCCTGACGCCGGGGCGCCGCCTCGACCTGGCGGACGGCCGGCTCGACGTACGGGTGGTGCACGGCGGCAGCCGGCCCGCGCTGCGGCTGCTGTCCGCGGCCTTCGCCGGACCGCTCACCCGCTCCCCCGCCCACGCGGCGGTACGGGTGGGGCGGCTGCGGCTGGCCGGGGTCGCGCCGGGCACGCTGCTGGCGTACGACGGCGAGGTCACCGAGACCGAGGGCGACGTGACGGTGGAGAAACTGCCCGAGGCGCTCACGGTGTACCGCCCGCTGACGTGACCCTGACGAGCCGTCATCCCACATGCCGAAACGACAGGTCTCATCATGTGATCGACAGGCGTACGGTGACCCCAGCCGCCGAGAGGGGATCAGCGATGCCGCAGCCGCGGGAGACCGCCGTCTACACGCACGGGCACCACGAGTCCGTGCTCCGCTCGCACACCTGGCGCACCGCCGCCAACTCCGCCGGGTACCTGCTCGGCTCCCTGAAACCGCACATGAGGATCCTGGACATCGGGTGCGGTCCCGGGACCATCACCGCTGACCTCGCGGCGCTGGTCCCCGACGGCCACGTCACCGGCGTCGACCGGGCCCCGGAGATCCTGGACCGGGCCCGGTCGACGGCGGTCGGCCGGAACCTGACGAACATCGACTTCGCGGTGGCGGACGTCCACGCCCTCGACCACCCCGACGACACCTTCTGCGTGGTCCACGCCCACCAGGTGCTCCAGCACGTGGGCGATCCGGTGCGGGCGCTGCGCGAGATGCGGCGGGTGACGAAGCCGAACGGTTTCGTCGCCGTCCGCGACTCGGACTACGGCGCCATGACCTGGTACCCGGCGTCGGCCGGGCTGGACGACTGGCTGGACCTCTACCGGCGGGTGGCCCGGGCCAACGGCGGCGAGCCGGACGCCGGGCGCCGGCTGAAGGCGTGGGCGCTTCAGGCGGGGTTCACCGACATCACCGCCACCTCCAGCGCCTGGACCTTCAGCACGCCCGAGGAGCGGGCCTGGTGGGGCGGCCTGTGGGCGGACCGCACCGTGGAGTCGGCGTACGCCGGGCGGGCCACCGGGGGCGGTCACGCGACGGCGGAGGAACTGCGGGCCGTTTCGGCGGCCTGGCGGAATTGGGCGGCACAGCCCGACGGCTGGTTCTCGGTCCTGCACGGAGAAATTCTCTGCCGGAAAGAAGCCTGATCGATGAAATCCGGGACACCAGTACGGCAGGAGGTAATAATCATGGTCCCGCTTCTTCTCGTACTGTTGCTCGCGCTCATTCTTTTCGGCGCCGGATTCGCTCTGAAGGTGCTCTGGTGGGTCGCCCTGGTCGTCATCGTGCTGTGGCTGCTGGGCTTCCTGGTCCGCGGCACCAGCGCCGGAGGCGGCCGGAGTCGCTGGTACCGGTGGTGAACCGGTACAGACCCTGAACACGGGGTGAGAAACACAGGGTGAGGCCGCTGCCCCGGGAGGTTCACTCCCGGGGCAGCAGCGGTCCCAGCGGCCCGAGGTCCAGATTCAGGTCCTCGGGCCGCAGTCCGTACCGCTCCCGCAGTTCGGTCATGCGGTCGTCGAGCAGCATCAGGGTGAGTCCGATGCGCTCCTCCTGGTCCTCGGTGAGATCGCCCTGGTCGAAGCGGCGCAGCGCCTGCCGCTCCATGAGCTGGCGCAGCAGCTCGACCACGGTCAGCACCAGCTTGATCAGGTCGCGTTCGACGGTGTCGGGCTCGAACTCGATCCTGCCGTGTCGCTCGCTCACGTCAGTCCTCCCAGGGCGAGGGGACGTTGGCGTTGACCGAGCTGATCAGCGCGTTCAGGTCGATGCGGACCAGGTCCACGTCCGCGATGCGCAGCGTGAGGTCCCCGGTGATCACGACCCCGCCGGCCAGCAGCCGGTCGAGCAGGTCGACCAGGGCGATCTCCCTGCGTTCCACGACGGTCATGAACCCTCCCCATCGTTTTCCCCGGCGTTCTCCCCGGCGTTCTCCCCGCCGTTCTCCCCGGCGAACGAATAGGCGGCCCACGGGCCCGTGAGTTCCACCCTGATTCCCGGGGCGTCGTCCTTTGTCCGGTCGACCAGTTCCACGAATTCCTCGGAGAGATCGCGCCGCACCAGATAGGCGGCGTTGAGTACGTTGCGCCCGGCGGCGCCGGAAAGCTGGGGATTCTGGGGCGCGTGCAGACGGGTGTCGTCGGCCCGGTCGGACAGCGTCTCGTGCAGCCGGCCGGCGAACTCCTCCGCCCGCTGCCACAGATCCTCGCTCGCCCGGGTGCGCATGCGCCGCCGGAGCAGGTAGTCGCGCCCCGAGGCGGGCTTGCCGGGCGGCTCCTGGGCCTCGCTCCGCCCGCCGCCCTCGACGTACACCTTGACGCCCCACTCGACCCGGCCGTCCAGCCGTTCGAGCGTGCGCAGGAAGTCCCGTTCGCGTTCCTCCATCATCACGCGGACGCCGCTGTCGTCCCGGAAGACCGTGGCCAGCCGGAGCGGCAGCGGTGTGGTGACGGCGGTGAGCGCGTCGATCACCTGCTGATGGGCGCGGGCGGTCGCCGCCAGCCAGTCCAGGTCCTCCAGGTGGGCCTTGAGGGACTCCTCGGTGAAGTCGGCCTCGGGGACGTGGCTGACGACGGCGACCAGACCGTGGTGGCGCAGCATTCTGGGCGGGTCGCCCGCCACCCCGGTCAGCTGCGACTGGAGGGCCGCGTCGAAGGGGCGGCAGACGGCGTAGACGTACCGCAGTCCGCTCATGGGGCTTCCTCCTCCTCGCGGGCCCGGCCCCGCTCGCCCTGCTCCAGCGGGGTGCGGCCCGACTCCAGCTCGGCCAGCCGTTCGCGCAGTTCCCGGTTCTCCCGGGCGAGTTCCTTGTGCTTGGCGTTCGAGGAGAGCGCCGGGTCGCTCTCCCACCAGTCGATGCCCATTTCCTTGGCCTTGTCGACGGAGGCGACGATGAGCCGCAGTTTGATGGTGAGCAGCTCGATGTCGAGCAGGTTGATCCGGATGTCGCCCGCGATGACGACGCCCTTGTCCAGCACCCGCTCCAGGATGTCGGCGAGATTGGCGCTCTGCCCCTGGCCGAAGGGTTCGGGCATACGGCTGGGTGTCGTCATCTACGGCTCCCGTGCTCGGCGTACTCGTCTTCCTCGCGGTACGCGTCGTCCTGGTCGTCCCGGTCGTCCAGGCCGCCCTTGTCCTCGGCTTCGTACGCGGCGTCCTCGTCGTCCTCGGCGTCCTCCGCGTACTCGTCCTCGTCCTCGGGCTCGGCCTCGGCCTCGGGCTCCTCGTCCTCGTCGTACTCGGCGGCCTCCTCGTCCTCCTCGTCCTCCTCGGCGTACGGTGCCTCTTCCTCAGGTTCCCCGTGTTCCCCTTGGCTCTCCCGCTCCTCCTGTTCCTCCTCCTCGACCGCGTCCTCGTGGCTGCGGACGACCTCGCCGTCGCGGATCTCCCCGCGCCAGCCGTCCTCCGCCTCGCCCTTGAGCGTGATGAAGCGGACGTAGTTCTTCAGGTCGAGCCGCAGGCGGCGGCCCTGGGCCCGCCAGATGTTGCCGGTCTTCTCGAACAGGCCCTGGGGGTAGTACTCGACGACCACCAGGACCCGGGTGAGGTTCTCGGCGAGGCGGTGGAAGGAGACGACGCCCTTCGTGGTGCCCTTGGCGCCCTCGGAGGTCCAGGAGACCCGGTCGTCCGGCACCTGCTCGGTGGTCTTCGCCTTCCAGCCGCGGTTGGACCAGAAGACCTTCAGCTGCCAGTCCGAGGTGGTGTCGTCGGCGCGGCCGGCGCTCTTGACGCCCTTGGCGAAGGTGCTGAAGTCCTGGTACCGGGTCCACTGGTCGTAGGCGGTGCGCAGCGGGACGCCGACGTCGACGTACTCGATGATGACCGTCGGCTTCTTGCCGGCGCCGCCCTTGCGCTTGCCCTTGCCGCCGCCGAGATTCCTGAACGCGCCGGCCACGTTGTCCTTCAGCCGGCCGGCGCCCACCTCCATCGCGGTGCGCACCGGGCTCTTGCCCTCGGCGAGCTTGCGGCCGCCGTCCAGGGCGAGCTTGGCGAAGCCGGGGCTGTTGCCGTCGGCGATGTCGTTCAGCTTGACGGTGGTCTCGCCGAGCTTGCGGCCGACGCCGACCAGCACGCGGGTGGCCTGGGCGGCGAGGTACTGCTGCACCTCGTCCTTGAGCCGGTCGGCGGCCTCGCTGCGGGCCAGGTCGGTCAGCGGGTTGTTCTTCGCCGCACCGCCCGCCTTCGAGGCCGCGGATCCGAGGGTGTCGGTCATCGCTCACCGCCTCCCTTCGGCAGCCGGGCCCGGGTACCGCGGGCGGCGCCCCGGGCCGACTTCGTCGCCGACTGCGTCCGCTTCGCCGCGGACTTCGTGGCCGCGGTCTTCCTGGCCGGGGCCTTCTTCGCCGGGGCCTTCTTCGCGGCGGTCTTCTTGGCGGCGGCCTTCTTCGCCGACGCGGGCGCCTTCTTCGCGGCCTTCGGCGCCGCCTCGTCCGCCTCGTCCGCCTCGTCCGCCTCGTCCGCCTCGTCGGCGTCGTCGGCGTCGTACCCGTCGTCACGCTCGTACCGGCCGTTACGGCCGTTACCGCCGTACTCGTCGTCACCGCCGCGCTCGTCGTCACGGTCGTACTCGTCGTCACGGTCCTCGTCGGTGTCCGTGCCGGGCACGCGGGAGGCGACGCCCGAGAGCTGGTCGCGTACCTGGGAGGTACGGCCGTGCAGCCGGTCGGCAAGCCCATTGATCTGCCGCTCGACCAGCGCGCCCGTGGCCGCCTTGCCGACGCCCCGCATGTCCTGCCGCAGCTGGTCGCCGATCTCCTTGAACTGCGGGTTGTTCTGCAGCTGGGTGGAGACCAGGTCCGCGATGCCGCGCGGGGTGAGGTTCATCCGCTTGCCCGCCACCGCCGTGCCCACGGCGATCGCGACTTTCAGTTTCTTGGTGCGTCCCAGCAGATAGCCGGCCCCTACCGCGAGGCCGAGTCCCACTCGATTCATGGTGTCGTCCCGTCGCCCGTGCCCGCGCTGTGGCGCGAAGCGATCTCCAGCCGGTCCAGGAGTTCGTCCTCCTGCCGGTCGAACTCCTCCTCCGTGATCTCGCCTGCCTCCAACCGCTCCTCCAGGCGGGCCAGTTCGGCTCGTACGGTGGCCGGGTCGTAGTAGATGCGCTCGGCTTCCTGGAGTACCTGTCTGATGGCCCAGGCGCTGCCGCGTGCCGGTGCGAACGGCAGCAGCAGCACCTCGGAGATCAGGCCCATGTCCGTCACCCCGCTCCGGTACCGGCGCCGCCGCCCGCCGCGGTGCCCGCGGGCTCGGCGGGGCCGGGCTCCACGAAGCTGTACGGCGGGAGCGGCCCGTTGATCCGCACCTCCAGGTGCGGCAGCTCCTGGCGGGCACGCTCCACGGCCGCCAGGAAGGTCTCGGCCCGCTCCCGGTCCACCAGGAACGACACGTTGGCCAGCCAGCCCGTGGACTCGGGTCCGACGCTGACCGCGTCGGCCTCCGGCTCCACGACGCGCTGGAGCGCGGCGGCGTCCTCCGCCTCCCGGGCCTGGACCGCCGCGGCGACCATCTCACCGAGCTGGATCTTGCTCTCGTAACTGCCGCCGCCCGCCTTCCGGTTGGCCTCGGCCAGTGCGCGGATCTCCGGGCTCTCGGCCATGACGTGGTGCAGCACGGCCTCTTCCACGTGGTTGGCCTTGATGTTGTACTCGACCCGGTTGTCCAGGGCGCGCAGCCGCTCCTTGTAGTGCTCGGCGCGTTCGGCGAGCACGCCGGTGACCGCCTTGTCGTCGGGGGCGACGCTGCCGAACCGCATGGGCAGCACGCAGCCGGCCGCGCCCGCCTCGGCGAGCACGTTCTGGTGGGCGAGCAGGTCCTTGCGCTTGGGCCGCAGCCCCTCGGGGGCGTCGCTGACGACGGCCGCCAGTTCGCCCTCGGTCAGCACCCGCACCGTGCGCGGCGGATCGCCCACGCCGGCCAGGTCCTCGGGGAGCGAGGGGTGCGCGCTCGCGGTGATGCCGTAGACGTACGTGCTCACTCCTGCTCCTCCTTACGGCGCGAGGACGTCGACCTGCGGGCACGCGGGCGGGACTCGGTCTCGGCCTCGCCGCGGGCCTGCTTGAAGGCGTCCGAGATGGTCTCGGCGGCGCCGGACAGCGCCCCCTTGGACTTGCCGCGCGCGCCGGACTCGGTCATGGTCCCGACCAGGTCGGGCAGGCCCGGGTTCTTGCGCGGACCGGCCTCCAGGTCGAGGCGGTTGCACGCCTCGGCGAAGCGCAGGTAGGTGTCGACGCTGGCGACGACGACCCGGACGTCGATCTTGAGGATCTCGATGCCGACCAGGGACACCCGCACGAATGCGTCGATGACGAGCCCCCTGTCCAGGACGAGTTCGAGCACGTCGTAGAGGCCGCTGCTGCCGCCTCCGCCTCCGGTCTGCTGTGCCGGTACGACAGTCATGCCGGCTG
This sequence comes from Streptomyces sp. NPDC016677, assembly GCF_055562815.1. Classification (NCBI taxonomy): domain Bacteria; kingdom Bacillati; phylum Actinomycetota; class Actinomycetes; order Kitasatosporales; family Streptomycetaceae; genus Streptomyces; species Streptomyces sp. NPDC016677. Next base: position 118,055 of record NZ_JBVHEO010000007.1, read on the forward strand.
ATCCCTCCTCGGATCTCGGGGTCTGTGGCTGTGGATCTGTGGCTGTGGTGCCGATGGGGCCGGTCCGCCCGGCCCGGGTCTAGTGGCCGCCGGACCTGCGTGCGTCGGACCGTCCGCGCTCGTAGCGGCGGACCCGGCGGTATCCGGTGAGCTGCCCGTCGGCGTCGAGTTCCACCTCGTAGCTCGCCATCAGGCTCATCGTGTCGGGGACCCGCTCCAGTTCGAGCACCTCGACCTCCAGGGCCCAGCCCTCCTCCGTCTGCTCGAAGGACGACACGGACTCGGCGGTCATGCCGGTCAGCTCCGCGAGCTGTGCGCGTGCCTCGCGCAGCACCTCCATCGGGCGGGGCCGACGTGACTCACCGGACGTCTGCGACTTCTGAGACTTCTGTGAATCCTGTGAACTCTGTTGCGTGGGTTGCGAATCGGACGTGTTCTTTGTGTTCGACATGGCCACCTCCCCCTCCGTGTGGCCGCAAGAGTGTTCGCCAAACCTGCACGAGCACACCCATCTGCTCATCGCAACCCGGAGCAGGCCGGACGGGTGAGGGCCGGACCGCCAGGTCCACCGGGCCCACCGGGTCCACCGGGTCCACCGGGTCAGCCGCGCAGGGCCGCCAGCCGCCGCCGGGCCGGCCCCAGGGCCCGGCCACGCCGCATGAGGTCGCCCCACGGGTCGGTACGGGCCTGCTCGACCGCGTCCGCGACGGTCCAGCGGCGGGCGTGCAGCGCGGGGTCGTCCAGCTGGTCCCAGCCGAGGGGGGTGGCCACGGGGGCGCCCGGCCTGGCCCGGACCGTGTAGGGGGCGACGGCGGTCTGCGCGTAGGCGTTGCGCTGGACGTCGAGGTAGAGCCGGTCGCCGCGGTCCTTCTTGCGGGCGGCGGTGGTGAGCCGGGTGGGGTGGGCGGCGGCCAGGGTCTCGGCGACGTGGTGGGCGAACTCCCGTACCTCGTCGAAGTCGGGCCGCCCGCGCAGCGGCACGATCACGTGCAGACCCCGGGAACCGGTGGTCATCAGCGCCGACGGCAGCCGCAGTGAGCCGAGCAGCTCGCCCAGCAGCACGGCCGCCTCGCGGACGGTCTCGAAGTCGTCGACGCCCGGATCGAGGTCGAAGACCATGCGGTCGGGGTGGTGCGGGCGGTCGGCGCGGGAGAGCCAGCGGTGCAGGGTGAGGGCCGCCTGGTCGGCCAGGTAGAGGAGGGTGGCGGTGTCGTCGCAGACGGTGTGGCAGACCGTGCCGCCCTCCTTGGGCAGCTCCGCGCGGGTGATCCGGCCGGGGTAGTGCGCGGGCGTGTTCTTCTGCATGAACACCGGGCCGTCGATGCCGTCCGGGTGCCGCTCCAGCATCAGCGGGCGGCCCCGCAGGTGCGGCAGCAGATACGGGGCGACGGCCCGGTAGTAGTCGACCAGGTCGCCCTTGGTGACCTGGTCGGCGGCCTTCTCCGCCGGGAAGAGGACCTTGTCCGGCCGGTGCACCTCGACGGTGCCGCGGCCGGCCCGCACCCTCCGTGCGGCGGCTGGGCTCACGGCACCACCGCCTGCTCCACCAGCAGCCGGCCGGCCGTGGCGATCGACTCGGCGTCGATGCCGGACGCGTGCAGTTGCTCGTCCGGCGCGGCCGAGCCCGGCATCGTACGCACCGCGAGCCGGACCAGCCGGGGCACGGGGCCGCCGTCGGCGAACGCCTCCGCGACCGCGTCGCCGAGACCGCCCTCGGGGTGGTGGTCCTCGACGGTGAGCAGACAGCCGGTCTCCTCGGCGGCCCGGCGCAGGGTGTCCCGGTCCACCGGCTTGACCGAGTACAGGTCGATCACCCGGGCCGCGATGCCCTCCCGGGCCAGGGCGTCGGCGGCGGCCAGCGCCTCGGGCACGGTGACGCCCGCCGCGACGAACGTGAGCCGGTCGTCCGCGCCGGACGAGCGCAGCACCTTGCTGCCGCCGACGGGGAACTCCTCGTCGGGCCCGTAGATCACCTCGCTGCCGCCGCGCGAGGTCCGCAGATAGCGGATGCCCGTGAGGCCGGCCGCCTCGGCGACCAGGCGCGCGGTCTGGTTGGCGTCGCACGGGTACAGCACGGTCGAGCCGTGCACGGCCCGCATCATCGCCAGGTCCTCCAGGCCCATCTGGCTCGGCCCGTCCTGGCCGATGGCGGTGCCCGCGTGGGAACCGTTGAGCACGATCCCGGAGCCGCTGACGGAGGCCATGCGGATGAAGTCGTGGGCGCGGGTGAGGAACGCCGCGAAGGTGGAGGCGTACGGCAGCCTGCCGCGCGCCGCCATGCCGACGGCCGTGGCGACCAGCTGCTGTTCGGCGATGTAGCACTCGAAGTAGCGGTCGGGGTGTTCCTTGGCGAACAGCTCCGCGCGGGTGGAGTCGCCCACCTCGCCGTCCAGGACGACGACGTCACCGCGGGCGGTGCCCAGCGCGGTCAGCGCCTGTCCGAAGGCGTCCCGGGTGGCCGCCTGCTCGCCCTTCTCCCAGCGCGGCAGCTCCAGCGGGCCGGCGCCGTCCGGGTGCGGTGCCTGCGCGGACCTGGCGACGGGCTCCTGCACGTGCACGGTCAGGGAGCGCGGCCCGCCCAGCTCCTCGATGGCCTCGGCGGCGTCCTTGACCGGCTTGCCGTGCAGCCCCTCGCGGTCCTCGGTGGCCGCGACACCCTTGCCCTTGAGGGTGCGGGCGATGATCGCGGTGGGCTGGCCGCGGGTGGAGAGCGCCTCTCCGTAGGCCCGGTCGACGGCGTCCACGTCATGGCCGTCGATCTCGACGGTGTGCCAGTCGAAGGCGCGGAAGCGGCGGGCGTAGGCGTCGAGGTCGTGGCCGTGCCGGGTCGCGCCGCGCTGGCCGAGCCGGTTGACGTCGACGATCACGGTCAGGTTGTCGAGCCGCTCGTACCCGGCGTGCTCGGCCGCCTCCCAGACGGACCCCTCGGCCAGCTCGCTGTCCCCGCACAGCACCCACACGCGGTACCCGGTGCGGTCCAGGCGCGCTCCGGCCAGCGCGATGCCGACGCCGACGGGCAGGCCCTGCCCGAGCGACCCGGTGGCGGTCTCGACCCAGGGCAGCCGTCGCGGCGTGGGGTGTCCCTCCAGCCGGCTGCCCAGCTTGCGGAAGGTGCGCAGTTCCTCGTCGTCGATGACGCCGGCCGCCTTGTAGGCGGAGTAGAGGAGGGGGGAGGCGTGTCCCTTGGAGAGGACGAAGCGGTCGTTGCCCTGGTGGGCGGGGCGCTCGAAGTCGTAGCGCAGGTGGTTGGCCAGCAGTACGGCCATCAGGTCGGCGGCGGACATCGAGGACGTGGGGTGTCCCGAGCCCGCGGCGTCGGCCGCGCGCACGCTGTCGACGCGCAGCTGCTGTCCGAGTTCGACGAGTTCCTCGGTGTTCATACGTCTCCTTCCGCGGGGTCGTCGTCGGCACGTTTGACGGGGCCGGGGGCCACGCCGGGGCCGGGGGGCGGCTGGTCCGGCGGGGGTTCCACAGCGGGCCGGCTCCTCGCGGCCCGGTCTCCCCGGTGGGCCCTGGCGGGTTCGCCGCCGGGCTGCGCCTTGGCCGGTTCCCCGCCGGGCTGTCCCTTGGCGGGCTCTCCGCCCGGCTGTCCCTTGGCCGGCTCGTTGCCCGGCCCGCTCGCCGCACTCACCTTGACTCACCTCACCGATCCGGCTCACCTCGCGGACATGCCCGCCGCCGACCCGCTCGGCGCCCGCGGCACACCCGCGGCACCTCCGCGGCGGCGACGCGTCGGGACTTTCGCGTCCCCCCGGTCAGGCCCCCCAAACGTGCCGAACGTGCGCAAGCGACCCGTACCGCCGGTTTCCGGCCCGGCCTCCGGGTACCCGGCCGACAGCCATCTGTCCCCCTCCCCCGGTCCCCTCCCGCACCCCACCCCGGAGGCCCCCATGCCCGAGTACGGCTATTTCCTCTCCTGTGAGCAGTACGGTCCGGCCGAGCTGATCGAGCAGGCCCGGATGGCCGAGCAGGCCGGTTTCCAGGCGCTGTGGATCTCCGACCACTTCCACCCGTGGAACGACGCGCAGGGCCAGAGCCCCTTCGTGTGGTCGGTGATCGGCGCGCTGGCCGAGGCGGTGTCGCTGCCCGTCGAGACGGCGGTGACCTGTCCGACGGTGCGGATGCACCCGGCGGTGGTGGCGCAGGCCGCGGCGACCAGCGCGGTGCTGACCGGCGGCCGGTTCCGGCTCGGCGTCGGCACCGGCGAGGCGCTCAACGAGCACATCGTCGGCGGCCCGTGGCCGCCCGCGCACGTACGGCTGGAGATGCTGGAGGAGGCGATCCAGGTGATGCGCCAGTTGTTCTCCGGCAAGGAGGTCAACCACCACGGCGCGCACTACACGGTGGAGAACGCCCGGCTCTACACGGTGCCGGACGAGCCCGTCCCCATCGACGTCTCCGGCTTCGGCCCCGCCGCCACCCGGCTCGCCTCCCGCGTCGGCGACGGGTACATCACGATGATGCCCGACGCCTCGATGGTGGAGCAGTACCGCAAGGGCGGCGGCGCCGGGAAGCCGGTCAGCGGCGGGACGAAGGTCTGCTACGACACCGACGCGGACGCGGCCGTGCGGACGGTGCACCGGCTGTGGGCCAACGAGCTGCTGCCCGGCGAGCTGGGCCAGGTACTGCCCTCGCCCAAGCACTTCGAACAGGCGCAGACATTGGTCACCGAGGACATGGTGCGCCGCGGCCGGGTGTGCGGCGACGACGTGGACGCCCACGTCGCCGAGCTGAAGCGGTTCGCCGACGCCGGATTCGACCGGGTCTACGTCAACCAGATCGGCCCCGACCTGCGCGGCTTCTTCGACTTCTACCGCACGAAGGTGCTGCCGCGGCTCTGACGCCGGCGGCCCGTGGTCACGCCCCGCCGTGCGGCCCCTCGGCGCCGCTGTCGCCCCGGCGGGGCGCCCCGGCCCCCGTACCCGGCGTCCCGGGCGCGGTGGGCGGCATCGGCGGGTGGGGCACGCGGGCCCCGCTCGGCGGCGCGGCGGGTGCCGTCCCGCCCAGCGGGCGCCCGCCGACGGCCCCGTGCCCCGCGCCCGTACCCGCCCCGGAGGGCTTCGCGGCGCCGCGCAGCAGGCAGGCGGCGACGGCGAGCAGCGCGGCCGTGATCAGCGCGGCGGCCCAGCCGGGCAGCCCGACGGCGAGCGCCAGGCCCACGGCGAGCGCCACCGCCGCGCCGGCGTAGAGGGCGGCGGCGCCGGACGCCGCGTACAGCGTCGCCGTACGGCGCTGCTTGCGCGTCTGCTCGCGCAGCTCGTCCCGGATGGTCTCGCGGGCCACCTGGGCCAACTCGTCGACCAGGTGCCGGTCCAGGTGCTGCACGTGTGTCAGTCGGTCGTCCATGCCGGCCGGGTACCCGCGACCCGGTGGTCCATGGGCGGCCCGCCCCCGTCGCCAACTAGGCTTTTCCGCATGGACATTCTGGGAACCACACTGCGCGTCTACGTCGACGATCTGGACAAGGTGATCCCCTTCTACGAGGGTCTCGCCGGCGGCCGGGCCATGCGCTTCGAACGTGGCGGCGTCCACGTGGCGGCGGTCGGCTGTTTCTTGTTGATGAGCGGGCCGGAGTCCCAGCTGGAAGTGTTGCGCAAGGTGGCCGCGACGATCGCCGTGACCGACGTGGAGGAGACGGCCCAGGTCGTGACCGGCCTCGGCGGCGAGGTCGTCGCCGGTCCGCTCCCGACGCCCGCGGGCCGCAATCTGATCGCCCGTCACCCGGACGGTTCGGTGTACGAGTACGCCGACCGGAAGGCGTGACGGCGGCCCGCGTCAGATCCCGGGGCCGGCCGTGATCGCCCACCGCTGGTGATCACGTGCCAGGCCCCGTCGACGTACAGCGTCTCCGGCGAGAAGCCCTCCAGGCGGAAGCCGCAGGCGCGGGCCAGGGCGATGGAGGCGGCGTGGGCGAAGGCGCCGTAGCCGAGCGTTCCGCTGAGGAACCCGCTCTCGACAATGTTGTTGATGTCGACGAACCCCGCGATCGACCCGGCGATCGACCCGGCGATCGACCCGGCGATCGACCCGGCGATCGACCCGGCGATCGACCCGGCGGTCGACCCGGCGGTCGCCCCTCCGGCCGCCCCGTCGGCCACCCTTTCCGTCGTCGCGGCCTTCTCCCAGACCAGGAACCCGGCCTTGGCCGGGTCCTCGATCAGCCGGCCCGCGTACCGGGCGTACGCCTCGGCGGTGTCCGGCGGGAAGAGCCAGGGGTGGTGCGGGTCCTTGCTCTCCCGGGTCCGGGCGGTGAACTCGGCTTCGTCGTCGAGGGTGAAGCGGCGTATGCCCACCCGGGGGCCCTCGGCGAGGTGGCGGGACGGCGTGTCGTGCGGCCTCCCGCCGGCGTACGCGGGCCTCAGCGCAGCGCCGGTTCGTCCAGGGTGAGCGTGCCCGCGTCCGCGTCCAGCTCGGCGCCGACCCCGAACGGCACGGTCAGCGCCGCCACGCAGTGCCCGAACCCGAACTCCTCGGCGACGGGCACACCGAGGCCGCCGAGCCGGTCCAGGAGCAGCGCCCGGACCCGGTCGGGCGGCCCGCACCCCACCCAGGAGCCGAGCAGGACGCCCCGTACCCCCTCCAGCCAGCCGGCCCGCAGGAGTTGGGTCAGGCAGCGGTCGAGGCGGTACGGCTCCTCCGCCACGTCCTCCAGACAGAGCAGTCCGCCGCGCGCGCCGGGCCGGGCGCCCGGGGTGCCCAGCCCGGCGGCGAGCAGGGACAGACAGCCGCCGAGGGTGACGCCCCGGGCCCGGCCGGAAACCAGCGGCGTGCCGCCGGAGGCGATCGCGCGGACCGTCTCCGGAGCGAACAGGGTGGCCTTCAGGTGTTCCTGGGCCCGCGCGTTCTTCAGGAAGTCGACGCCCGCCGCCATCGGGCCGTGCAGCGTGACCAGGCCGAGCCGGACGGCGAACGCCTCGTGCAGCGCGGTGATGTCGCTGAAGCCGACGAGGACCTTAGGGCCCGTGGCGCGCATCGCGTCCCAGTCGAGCAGGTCGACGAGGCGCTGGGCGCCGTAGCCGCCGCGGGCGCACAGCACCGCGTCGACGGCCGGGTCGCACCAGGCAGCCTGGAGGTCGGCGGCCCGGTCGGCGTCGTCGCCGGCCAGGTAGTCCAAGGTGCCGTGCCGGTCCAGGACGTGCGGGGCGACGACCGGGTCGAGGTCCCAGCCGCGCAGTACGTCGAGGCCGGCCTGGAGGCGTTCCTCGGGGACCGGTCCGCTGGGCGCGACGACGGCCACCCGGGCGCCGGGGGCGAGCCGCGCGGGCCGGGTCAGGCCGTTCACCCGGTCAGCTCCAGGGTGGGGATGCCGGGCGGGTTGAGCCCGAACACCTGGGCGTACAGGGAGAGTTCCGCCTCCAGGGCGCGCACCAGGGTCTCCGCCTTGCGGAAGCCGTGCCCCTCGCCCTCGAAGGTGAGGTAGGCGTGCGGCACCCGGCGCCCCGCCATCCTGGCCAGGAACCGTTCGCACTGCGCGGGCGGGCAGATCACGTCGTCCAGGCCTTGGAGCAGCAGGAACGGCGCGGTGATCCGGTCGGCGTGCTCGGCGGGCGAGCGTTCGGCGTACCGGGCGGGCACCTCGTCGTACGGGCCGACCAGGGACTCCAGGTACCGGGACTCGAAGTCGTGGGTCTCCCCGGTGCCCCAGCCGGTCAGGTCGAGGACGGGGTAGAGGATGGTGCCGCAGGCGTAGACGTCGGTGGTGGCGAGCGAGGCGGCGCTGGTCCAGCCGCCCGCGCTGCCGCCGCGCACGGCGAGCCGGTCCCGGTCGGCGGTGCCCTCGTCGGCGAGGGCGAGGGCGACGGCCGCGCAGTCCTCGACGTCGACCACGCCCCACTGCTCGCGCAGCCGCTCGCGGTACTCCCGGCCGTATCCGGTGGAGCCGCCGTAGTCGACCTCGGCGACGCCGATGCCCCGGGAGGTGAAGTAGGCGATCTCCAGGTCGAGGACGAGCGCGGAGCGGCTGGTGGGCCCGCCGTGTGCCCGCACGACGTACGGGGGCAGTTCGTCGGCGGGCGCGACGCAGCCGGGGTGGTGGGGCGGGTAGACGTGCGCGTGCACCTCGCGGCCGTCGGGTCCGGTGAAGGTGCGGATCTGCGGCTCGGGGTAGTGGGCGGGGTCCACGACGTCGACGTGCGCGGCGCCGATCACCCGGGCCCGGCCGGTACGGACGTCCAGTTCGACCACCTCGGGGCCGCTGCGCGGGCTGGCGCCGACCGCCACGACCCGCTCGCCGTACGCGGCGACCCCGGCGGCGAACTCGGTCCAGGGGCCGGCCGCGTCGACGACCTCGCCGGTCTCGGGGTCCAGGACGCCGAGGGCGGTGGCGCCCCGGCCGTGCACGACCGCGATCAGGCCGCTGTCCAGCGGGGCGAACCAGCGCGGGCCCAGCTGCCACAGCGGCCCGCCGAACTCCTCCTCGCGGGGGCACAGCGGCCGTCCGTCGCGGTACAGGTTCCACCAGCCGGTGCGGTCGGAGGCGTACAGCAGGGCACCGTCGCGGTCCCAGTCGGCCTGCGCGATCGACTCGTCGGGGCCGCCGGCGACGGTCCGGGCCGGGCCGAAGGTGCCGTCGGCGGCGACCTCGGCGACCAGCAGTTCGGTGCCGTCCCAGGGCATCCGGGGGTGGTCCCAGGCGAGCCAGGCCGCGCGCCGCCCGTCCGGGGAGAGCCGGGGGCCGGTGACGAACCGGTGCCGTCCGTCGCTCAGTTCGCGCACCGCGGCGCGGTCCTCGGCGGCCGAGCCGTCCAGCGGTACGGCGGCCAGGACGCGGCGCACGTCGCAGGAACCCTCGCCGGTGAACTCCTCAAGGACGCACCACACCTCGCCGCGCTCCGGCATGGGCCGCGGTTCCGCCCAGCGCAGGCCGCCGCCGACCGCCGAGACGGGGGTGAGCGGGCGGGGCTCGCCGCCCGGCCGCCACCGGTACAGCCGCTGGTCGGCGAAGTTCACGAAGACGACCAGCGGACCGTCCCCGTCCGGCGCCGCCGCCCAGGGCCGGCCGCCGTACTCGATGACACGGCTGCGCACGTTCCACGGGGCGGGCAGCAGGTCCTCCTCACCGCCGTCCGCGCGCCGCCGCACCAGGCTCCGCCGCCCGCCCTCCGCGGGCCGGGGCTCGGTCCACCACACCTCCTCGCCGACGAAGCCCACGTCGTCGGGGCGCCCGCCGTGCGCGGCGGCGAGCGCCGCGTCGATGGGCGAGGGCCACGATCCGTACGCCAGGGTCCGCACTGTCTCCCCCATCTCGTTCAGGCCGTCCGCAGGAACCGGTCGAGTACCCGTACCCCGAAGCGCAGGGCGTCCACGGGGACCCGCTCGTCCACGCCGTGGAAGAGGGCCTGGTAGTCGTAGCCCTCGGGCAGCCGCAGCGGGGTGAAGCCGTAGCCCGTGATGCCCAGCCGCGAGAACTGCTTGGCGTCGGTGCCGCCCGACATGCAGTACGGCACCACGTGCCCCTCGGGCGCGAACTCCTCGACGGCGGCGCGCATCCGGGCGTACGTCGGTGAGTCGACCGGTGACTGGAGGGCGACCTCGTGGTGGGCGAACTCCCAGTCCACGTCGGGTCCGGTGAGCCGGTCCAGGGTGGCCCGGAACTCGTCCTCGAAGCCGGGCAGATACCGTCCGTCGACGTACGCGACGGCCTCGCCGGGGACGACGTTGAGCTTGTAACCGGCGTCCAGCATGGTCGGGTTGGCGCTGTTGCGGACGGTGGCCTCGACGAGCCCCGCGGCCGGGCCGAGCTTCTCCAGCAGGGCGTCCACATCGGTCAGGTCGCTGTCGATGCCGTACAGCGCGGCGAGTTCGACGAGGGCGGCGCGCACGGTCGGGGTCGGGCGCAGCGGCCACTCGTGCTCGCCGATGCGGGTGACGGCCGCCGCGAGCCGGGTGACCGCGTTCTCCCGGTTGACCTTGGAGCCGTGTCCGGCCCGGCCGCGGGCGGTCAGCCTCAGCCAGCCGGTGCCGCGCTCGCCTGCCGCGATCGGGTAGATCTGGCGGCCGGCGCCGTCGTGGAAGGTGAACGCCCCGGACTCGCTGACGCCCTCGGTGCAGCCCTCGAACAGTTCGGGATGGTGGTCGGCGAGGAAACCGGAGCCGTCGACGGCGCTGGCCTCCTCGTCGGCGGTGAACGCGATCACCACGTCCCGCCGGGGCCGTACCCCCTGCCGGGCCCAGCCCCGCACGACGGCCAGGATCATCGCGTCCATGTTCTTCATGTCGACCGCGCCGCGCCCCCAGACGACGCCGTCGCGGACCTCCCCGGAGAACGGGTGCACGCTCCAGTCGGCGGCCTGGGCCGGGACCACGTCCAGGTGACCGTGGAGCAGCAGCGCGTCGGCCGACGGGTCGCTGCCCTCGACCCGGGCCACGACGTTGGTACGGCCCTCGGTGCGCTCCAGCAGGACGGGGTCGAGCCCCGCCTCGGCGAGCCGGGCGGCGGCGTACTCGGCGGCGGGGCGCTCCCGGCAGTCGCCGCCGCCCCGGTTGGTGGTGTCGATCCGGATCAGGTCGGAGGTGAAGCGGACGACCTCGTCGAGGGCCTGCTGGTCAGCCATAGGTCTCCTCCACGGCGGCCGAGGCGATCGTGGTGACCGCCTTGAAGGTCCTGATGCCCTCGTACATGGTGCCGGTGGTGTACGCCACCTTCCGCTCGCCGATCCGCTCGACGCCCGGTACGACGGTCGAGGCCGCCGCCAGGTGCTCGGCGTCGAACTCGACGGCGACGGTGAACGGCCCGCCGGCGACCGGCTCGTACCGCACCGCCAGCGTGGCCGCCTCCTTGGCCGCCGCCCGGATCTCGGCGGCGGTCCGGGCCGGCGTCCGGCACACCGCCGCGTACCGCGACACATGGTCCTTGACCGCGACCTTCAGCGCCTCGGGCGCGTACCCGAGGGCGTCCTCGCAGGCCACGTCATCGCCCGTGACCAGCACCACCGGCACGCCGTACTCGGCGACGACCTGCGCGTTGAGCAGCCCCTCGCTCGCCCGTACGTCGTTCAGCCAGACGCCGGTGATCTGGTTGGCGAGGTAGGTGTGGGCGAGCACGCCCTCCTGGCCCGCGCCCGCGTGGTAGCCGACGAAGGCGATGCCGTCCACGTCGCCGTGCTGCACGCCCTCCACCATCGACAGCGCCTTGTGCCGTCCGGTGAGCAGCTGCGCCCGCTCGTCCAGTTCCTCCAGGAGCAGGTTGCGCATGGTCCAGTGGGCCTCGTTGACGAGGACCTCGTCGGCGCCGCCGTCGTAGAACCCCCGTACGGCGGCGTCGACGTCCGAGGTGAACATCGACCGGCACCGCTCCCACTGCGGCGTGCCCGGCAGCACGTCGGCGGGCCAGGTCACCCCGGTGGCGCCCTCCATGTCGGCGCTGATCAGGATCTTCATGCGGACGACGCTACAGGCCGCCGAACAGGCCTGCCAGGGACCACACTCCGGCAGCGGGCCCGCAGCCCGTCGTCCCCGCCGGCCTCCGGACGACCCGTTCGTGGCCCGCCGGCCCGGCGGGGCCGGTCAGACCGTGGCCGGCAGCGCGTTGTCCAGGAGGATCTCCGCCGCCGCCCGCGCGTGCCGGCCGTAGTTCGGGTCATCCAGCACCATGGCGCGGCTGGCGGCGCCGTCCGCGAGGGTGACGAGCTGCTCGGCGAGGTCGGCGGGTTCCCGGCAGCCCAGTTCCGCCACCAGCTCGGTCACCAGCCGCACCATCAGCAGTTTCCGTTCGCGGGCGTAGGAGTGCACCGCGTTCCGCGGGTCGGGGAACTCCACGGCGGCGTCGATGAACGGGCAACCGCGCACGGGATCCGTGCCCGTCGGGGGCGGGTCGAACAGCGCGAGGACGCGCTCCCTGGCGGGGACGTCCTCGCGTACCAGCGCCCCCTCCAGGGTGCGCCCCGCCGAGGCGAGGTCCTTGAGGTGGGCGAGGACGAGCTCGTCCTTGGTCCGGAAGTGCGCGTAGAGGGTGCGCTTGGACACCGGCGCCCGCTCCGCGATCTGCTCCATGCCGGTCGCGTTGATCCCCTGGACCGCGAACAGTCCGGCCGCGGCGGCCAGGATGCGCTCCCTGCCTCCGCGCCCTTGCCGTCGAGACGTGGTCGTCACCGTGGTCATGACGTAAGTATACGCCCTCGTTTACTTCAGGCGAGTGACTGGCTATAGTGCATCCCCAGGTAAACGCTCTCGTTTACTTAAGCGATCCTGAGGAGAGTTCCATGAGCGGGCCGGCCTTCACCCGGACACACACGAGCCGGACACCCACCGGCGGGGCACAGACGGGCGGGACACAGACGGGCGGGACACAGACGGGCGGGACGCCGACGTGGGAGTACGGCGAGCGGCTGATCCGCGGGCGCCGCGCGATCCGCGCGTTCCGCCCCGACCCGGTGCCCCAGGACACTCTGCGCGCGATCTTCACCCTGGCCGGTGCCGCGCCGTCCAACTCCAACGCGCAGCCGTGGCGGGTCGAGGTCGTCGGCGGCGCGCGCCGGGACCGTCTCGCCGACGCCCTGCGAACGGCCCACGCCGAGCGACGCGTCACGGCCGACTACCCGTACTCCGAGGACATGTACGCCCCCGTCCACCAAGAACGGCGGGCCGCCTTCGGCGCCGGCCTGTACGGAGCGCTGGGCATCGGCCCCGAGGACCACCCGGCCCGCGCGGCCTACGACGCGGAGAGCCTGGGGTTCTACGGGGCGCCCCATGCCGCCTTCCTGTTCGTCACCGGCGACGGCGGGCCGCGACTGGCCGCCGACGCCGGTGCCTACCTGCAGACGCTGCTGCTGGCCATGACCGCCTACGGCGTGGCCAGTTGCCCGCAGGGCCTGCTCAGCTTCTACGCCGACACCGTCCGCGACCAGCTCGGTGTGGACGAGGGGAAGCTGCTCGTGGGCATCTCCTTCGGCTACGCCGACCAGAACGCGCCGGTGAACCGGGTCACGACCGGCCGGGCGGCTCTGGAGGCAACCACCACGTTCCACGACTAGACCCTGTCGCGGCCGACCCGCTGCCCGTACAGCGCCGTTCCGCCGGGCTGCCGGGCCGGACGGCGGACCGGACAGCGGACCGGACAGCGGACCGGACAGCGGAGCATCGCCTTCCGGCGGGTCACTTCTGGGCGACGTCGGTGCAGTGGACGTCCTTGTGCGGCAGGCGGCCGGTGGCCAGGAAGGCGACGGTGGCCTTGTCGGCGCAGGCGGAGCCCTCGCCGTAGACGTAGTGCCCGCCGTTGTCGACGCCGACGAACGCGGAGCCGCCGCCGAGGGTCTTGTGCAGCCCGACGCCGCCTTCCCACGGGGTGGCGTTGTCCCGGCGGTTCTGCAGGACGAGGGTGTTGCGCGGGCCGCCCTTCACGATCTTGGCAGGCGCCTCGGCCGGCTTGTCCCAGTAGGCGCACGCCCAGATGTTGGCGGGCATGCCCGCGGTGAGCGGCCACTTCTCGCGGTCGGCGGCGGTGCGGGCGGCGTAGCCGGCCACGTCGCGCGGCCATTCGGCGTCGCCGCAGGTGAGGGCCATGAACATGGTGGCCTGGTTGTCCGCGGGAACGCCCGGGGACGCCGGCGCGGCGGCGGACGCCTGCTGGAGGACCGCGATGTCGGCGGCCGTGGTGCTGCCGTGGGCCAGGTTGTCGGCTGCCTTCCAGAACTGGGTGAGCACGGGAAGGGTGTCGTTGTTCAGCAGCAGGGCGTAGGTCGTGTTCCGCAGCAGCGCCCCGTCCAGCGACACCGTTGTGCCGGGGATCGCTGCGGGCGTGCGGTCCAGCCGGTCGGCGAGGGTGAGGTAGGTGCGGGTCACCTGCGCGACGTTCGTGCCCAGTCCGAGGGTGCCGGCCTGCGCCGCGGCGACGCGGGCGGCGTCGGGGAACCGGTCGGCCATGCCCTTGCCCCAGGTGTCCGCCACCTGGCCGGCCCATACCTTGGTGGGGTCGACGTTGCCCTCCAGGACCATCCGGTCGGTGCGGTCCCGGAAGAGCGAGCGGTAGACGGCGCCGAGGTAGGTGCCGTAGGACTGGCCCCAGTAGGAGATCTTCTTCTCACCGAGCGCCTGGCGGATGCGGTCCATGTCGCGGGCGGTGTTGGCGGTGTTGTAGTACCGCAGACCCTTGCCCACCGCGTCGGCGCACTGCTTGGCGTCGGCTTCGGCGAGGGCCACGTTCCCGGTGATCGAGCCGTCCGCGGCAGGATAGGGGAAGAGCCCGGACACGCTGGGGTCCTCCAGACCGCAACTCTGCGGGGTGCTGTGTGCGACGCCGCGCGGGTCGAAACCGATCAGGTCGTAGCGGTCCAGCACGGACTTCGGCAGTGTGGACGCCATGGTCCCGGGCATGTCGAGACCGCCCAGGGCCGGCCCGCCGGGGTTCAGCAGCAGAACGCCGCGTCGCTTCCCGGGCTGTGCGGTGGACAGCCCGGAGACCGCCACGTCGATCTTCTCGCCGCCCGGGTTCTCGTAGTCGAGCGGCACCTCCAACGTCCCGCAGGTCAGGTGGGAATCACGGGGCTGCCCCTCGGCCGGGGCCGGGCACTCGCCCCAGGTGATCGCGGCGTCGCCCGCGGTCTCGCCGACGCTCTCGCCGGAGGCCTTGGCCACTCGCAGGCCCTCGGCGTCGGCACCGCACGCGACCAGTGCGGCTCCCGCCAGTGTGGAAGCCAGCAGAGTTGCGGCGATTCGGTGGCCTCTGGGGAGACCGTGCTGCGCGGAACTGCGTACCGTGGTCATGGCGTCGTCCTTGGCTACTGGGCTGATCGGCCTTGTCGGGCCGCTGTGTTGACGACTCGACTCAACAAGAGACCACCGGAGGCGCGCGTCCCCCCGGAGAGGACAGACAGGTAGCTCTCCCGGGGGACCCCGGGCCGAACCCGCGAACGGAGCGGCCGCCGCGGGGCGCCGGGACCACCGCCCGCACGCGGTCGCGGGGAACCGGTGCCGACCGGCGAGACCGGACATCCGGCCCCCCGGCCTCACCCGGTCTCACGGTCTCCCCGGCCTCACCCGGCGTGGATACGGTCCACGAGCATGTCGATCACCAGCGGAGTGCGCGGCCCGAAGCCGAGCAGCACGCCGTCCTCCAGTGTGACGACCCGGCGGTCCGCGCCCGCCGGGGTCTGGGCGATGCCCGGGATCTCGGCCAGGCCGTCCAGCCCGCCCACCGACTCCAGCCCCTTGTCCATCATCAGGATGACGTCGGGCCGGGCCGCGACGAGGGCCTCGCTGGTGAGCGGGGTGAAGGGCTTGTCGAGGCCGGTCTCGACGCCCGCGTCGACCGCGCCCGCCGCCTCGATCAGGGAGTCGGCGCCCGACCCCTTGCCGCCCATCAGATAGACGGCGGCGCTGCCGCGCATGTACAGGAAGGCCACCTTGGGGCGGCTGCCGTCGGGGACGGCGGCACGGGCGGCCGCCAGTTCCCCGTCGGTACGGGCGTTGAGGGCTTCGCCGGCCGCCGGGACGCCGAGCGCCTCGGCGACCCGGGTGGTGCGGGTGGCGACGCCGTCCAGGTCGGTCACGGGGTCGAGGACGACGACCGGGACCCCGGCGTCGCGGATCTGGTCGATCGCCTCCTGCGGCCCGGTGTCGGTGTCGGCCAGCACCACGGTCGGCCGCAGCGACAGCACGCTCTCGGCGCTGACGTCGTGCGCCTTGGTGACCAGCGGGAGCTTCTTCGCCTCGGCGAAGGTCGCGGTGATGTCGCGGCCCACGACGCGGTCACCGAGCCCCAGCGTGAACACGGTCTCGGCGACACCGCCGTTGAGCGGCAGGACGCTCGAGGCATCGGTGACGGTGACCTTCCGGCCGTCGGACGACGTGACGGTGACCGGCAGCTTCGGGGCGGGGGCCGGGCCCGCCAGCGGTGTCAGGGTGTTCTCCGCCAGTCGCCGCTCGGCCGCGGCGGCCCGCTCGCCCGCGGACGCGGGCGCCTTCGCCCCGGACGACACCTCCGACGCGCCTCCGCAACCGGTCACCGCGAGCGCGAGGGCGAGAACGACGGGGGCCAGCCCCCGGCGCCATGACGACGAACGGCCTCTTCCACACATGCGCATCGCTCGCCCTTTCGGTTCTCCGGAGCCACACAGTTGAGACTTAGCTTAGGTTAGGTTTACCTTATTCATCGTTGGTGGGGGTGATGCTGTGAACAGCGCAAGTGCTGTGCGTTGCAGTCGAGTTGTGGGAATCGCCGCGATGGCGCTGGCGCTCTCGACGGCACCCGCGTCGGCCGCCGGTGCCTCGGCGACCGGTCCCGAGGGACAGAAACTCACCGTGTCGAAGACGTCCGGCCTGGACCCCGCGGGCGAGACGGTGACGGTGTCCGGCACCGGCTACAACACGGAGAAGGGCGTCTACGTCGCCTTCTGCGTGGACAACGGCGCCGGCAAGACGCCCACGCCGTGCGTCGGCGGCGTCGACATGTCGGGCGAGTCCGGCGCCTCCGTCTGGGTCTCGTCCGACCCGCCCTCCTACGGCGAGGGGCTCGCCGAGCCCTACGGCGGCAGCGGGCACAAGGGCACGTTCAGCGTGCGGGTCAAGGTGCGCGCGAAGGACGCCAACACCGACTGCGCCAAGTCAGGCGTCACCTGCGCGGTGATCACCCGCAACGACCACACCCGGGGCGGCGACCAGTCACAGACGGTACGGGTGCCGGTGACCTTCGGGAGCGGCTCGGACGGCGGCGGTACGCCGGGGAACGGCACCTCGGCCACGCCGGGCTCCACCGCGAGCACGCCGGGCACCGCCGCGACCGGCGGCACCGGCACGGGCGGCTCCGGCACGGGCGGCACCGGCTCGGACTCCGGTTCCCGGACCTCCGGCGGGCCTCTGGCCAGTACCGGTTCGGCCGCCCTGACGGTCGGGGGCGCCGCCGCCGCACTGGTCGCGGCCGGCACCGGCACCTGGTTCCTGGCGCGCGGGCGCCGCACCCGGCACGCCGGCTGACGGCGCCGCACCCGATTCCCGAGGAGACTGGAAGATGACCAAGAGACCCGGCGTCGCCGTCGCGGCGGGCGGCGCCCTGCTGGCGCTGCTCGGCCCGAGCCCGGCGACGGCACAGGACGCGGAGCCCCTCCCCCGCGAGCCCCGCGAAATATCCGGCGGTTACACGAGCTGGACGACGGACGGCACCCCGCTGTCCGACTCGGCCCTGTCGTTCGACGTCGCCGAACCCGCCGTACGCGACGCCGCGGACCGCGCCTGGTTCCCGGCCACCGGCGGCGGCACGGACCCGGCGAGCGGTACGGCACGGGTCGAACTGGCGGGCACCGCCCGGCTCACCGACGCCACCGCCGCGGCCCCCCTCGTCCTCGGCGGCCTGCGGCTGGACCTGCGGGACGGCACCGGCACCCTGCGGACCCGGACCGTCACCGGGGGCGAGGTCCGCGAAGTCGCCCTGGCCGGCCTCACCTCGGGCGGCACCGCCCCCGCCGTCCGTACCTCGGGCGTGACCTGGAGCGGCCTGGACGCGGCCCTCACCGAGGAGGGCGCGCGGCTGCTGTCCACGTGGAGCGGACGGGAGTTCGCGGCGGGCGACGGCCTCGGCCGGCTGGACGTGACGGTGGGCACGGGCGACGCCACCGAGGCGCCCGCGGCAGCGGAGCCGAGCCTGAGCGACGCCCCCGCCGGCACACCCGCCCCGTCGGCGACCGTGGCCGCCGCCCTGCGCCACACCACCCTGGCCCCGGGCGTCGAACAGGAGGTCACCGGCACCGGCTTCGCGCCCGGCGAGGTCGTGCTCGTGGCGATCGACGCCGACACCCGGTACCAGACGGTGGCCGACACCCGTGGCCGTGTCTCCCGCGCCTTCCCGGTGTACGCGACGGCCACCGAGGGCGCGCACACCGTCGAGCTGACCGCCGTGTCCGGACCGGGGCGGGCCGTGGCCCGGTTCGACGTGCGCACCGCCGACTGACCTTCGTCCCCGCTGCGTTCCGTCCTTTTCCCTCTGTTTCCCCCTGTTTCCTGTTTTCCTCTTCCGGAAGGCGACCGCCATGAGAGCTGTCCTGAACCCCCGCACCACCGCCCGCGCCGCCCTCGCCGTCGCCGCCTCGGCGGCCCTGACCCTGGGCCTGGCCGGCTCCGCCTCCGCCGCCACCTCGACCCGTACCGTCGTCGACGGCTCCACCACCTACCACCTGTCGGTGACCGCCCCGGACTCGGCCGCCGCCGCGGGCCAGGTCATCACCGTCACCGGCTCCGGCTTCAACCCGTCCCAGGGCATCTACGTCGGCCTGTGCGTCGTCGAGGGCGCGCCGGGCGCGGCCAAGCCCACCCCCTGCCTGGGCGGCCAGGACGAGAGCGGCTCGACCGGCGCCTCGCACTGGGTGAACAACACCTTCGGCGGCCTGTTCGCCAACAGCTCCAAGTTCGGTACCGGCGGCACCTTCAGCGCGCGGATCTACGTCAAGGCCACCCTCGACGACGGCACCGTCTGCGGCGAGGACGTCACCTGCGCCGTGGTGACCCGCGCCGACCACCTCGACTCCGGTGACCGCACGTACGACGTCCACGTCCCGATCACCTTCCAGTGACCGGCCGCCGGCCCGTCTGTGACCACTCTTGAGGACCACCATGGCAGTTGACCCAACGGTCCGGCGCAGACGCCCGGCGGCGCTTCTCGGCGCCGCCGGGCTGGTGCTCGCCTCCGTCGCCGCCGGCTCGGCCGCGCAGGCCGCCGGCACCCCGCGCACGGGGCTCGGCGAGGACGGCCAGAGACTCACGGTCTCCGCCTCCGCCGGCCTCGACCCGGCCGGCGAGACCGTCCGCGTGACCGGTTCCGGCTACGACGCGGCCAAGGGGATCTATGTCGCCCTGTGCGAGGACAACGGCGACAACCGCGTCCCGTCGCCCTGCCTCGGCGGCGCCGACGTCACCGGCGGCGGCAGCGCGTCCAAGTGGATCGTCCCCGCGGACGACCCGTACGCGGGCGGCCTGGCCCAGCCCTGGGGCGCCGGCGGCACCTTCGACGTCGAGCTGGAACTGACCGCGCGGGACAGCGGCCTCGACTGTCTCCAGGTCGCCTGCTCCATCGTCACCCGCGTCGACCACCGCGCGAGCGGCGACCGTTCCCAGGACGTCCGCGTCCCCGTCGCCTTCGAGGGCCAGCAACCCGGGGACGGCGGCGGGGACGACGGCGGTGACGGCGTCGGCGTACCGCCCGGCACCGTCGGTTACGCCAAGACCGCCGAGTTCACCGCCGCGGGCAAGCCGCTGGACCTCCTCCTGCACCCGGACTCCGGCAAGCTCTACGTCGGCGCCGACAACATCGCCGACACGGCGGACGTCAACGAGCAGGGCCTGTACGTCCTGGACGCCGCCGACGGCACGGTCCGCAGTCACCTCAGCCAGGCCCCCGGCGCCACCGGCACCCTGGCCGGCCGCCGGGTCGCGCGGATCGCCGCTCCGCTGGCCGGTGACGGCGTCGTCTTCCACTACCCGCTGCGCGGCATCGGCACCGCCCAGGACGGCGACGCCACCGCCCAGGGCGTGTGGCTGAGCGGCGCCACCGTCACCGGCGTCGGGCCGGGCACCCGGGCCGCCACCACCCTCGTCCAGCAGGGCGGCACCCTCTCCGAGATCGTCACCGCCACCGGGGCCGTCGAGAAGACCCTCACCCTGGACGGCGGCAGCGCCCTCGGCACGGACACCGCGCGCGGCCTGGCCTGGTCCGGGGTGGCCGGCGGGCGGCTCAGCCGGATCGACACCGGCTCCTTCACCGTGACCGCCACGGCGGAACTCCCCGCGGAGACCCTCTGGTTCGTGACGCCCGACCCCGCCACCGGCAACGTCTGGGTGGGCAGCGGGAACACCGTCCGCGTCTACGACGAGGACGCCACGCTGCTGACCACGGTCCAGGGACCGGACCGGGCGGCGGACGTCGCCTTCGACCCGGCCACCGGCCGGGCGTTCGTCGTCTGGCAGGACAACGGCGACACGGGCGACGGCGGTGACAACAACGGCTCGCTGGCGGTGTACGACACCGCCACCTTCGAGGAGGCCGCGCGGCCCACCGCCCTCCCCGGCAACCAGGGCCAGCTCGGCCAGGCCGCCGTCACCGTGGCCCCCGGCGGCACCGCCGTGTACGTGAGCAGCCCGGCCGAGGCGACCGTCACCAGGTTCAACCGCCGGATGTCCCCGAAGGTCACCCGGAGCCCCACCGACCGGAGCGCGGCCCCGGGCGACGAGGTCGCCTTCGCCGCCGCGGCCGAGGGCGCCCCGGAACCGGCCGTGCGCTGGCAGGTCAGCGCGGACGGCGGCCAGACCTGGTCCTCGGTCGAGAACGCCACGGCCACCACGTACACCTTCACGGCCAGGGCCGCCCACGACGGCTACCGCTACCGCGCGGAGTTCACCAACTCCGCCGGGACCACCCGCACGTCGCCGGTCACCCTCACGGTGACCGAGGAGAGCGGGGGCGGAGCCGGCGGCGGGGGCGGCGGGGGCGGCGAGGAGCCGCGGGACCCCTCCGGGACCCGGACCGTCACCGGCCCCGAGGGCCAGAGGCTCACCGTCACCCCGGTCAACGACCTGGCCACCGAGAACCAGTCCCTGAAGGTCACCGGCTCCGGCTACGACGAGGAGAAGGGCGTCTACGTCGCCCTGTGCGTCGACAACGGCGAGGGCGAGCTGCCCACGCCGTGCGTCGGCGGCGTCGACATGACGGGCGGCTCGCACTCCTCGGCGTGGATCTCGTCGGACCCGCCCGACTACGGGCAGGACCTGGCGACCCCGTACGGCGAGGACGGCTCCTTCGAGGTGGAGCTGACCGTGGACGCCAAGGACGAGTTCACCGACTGCCTCAAGGCCACCTGCGTGCTCGCCACCCGCGCCGACCACACCCGCTCCGGCGACCGCTCCCAGGACGTGAAGGTCCCGGTCAGCTTCACCGGCCAGGACCCGGTGGACACGGACGACCCGGACGCGACCGCCCCTCCGAGTGCCGGCACCAACCCCGGCACCGGCGCCACGGACACCCCGGCCGCCTCGCACGGCACCGGCTCCACCGCCGGCGGCTCGGGCACCTCGTCCCCGGGCGGCAGCCTGGCCGCCACCGGCGTCACCGTGCTGGGGGCGGCCGCGCTCGCGGCCGCCCTGTCGGCCACGGGCTGGTTCCTGCGCCGCCGCAACCGCCCGGCGGGCTGACCACGGCCCCGCCTCGCCCACGGTCCTCCTCCGCTCCCGGCGGGGGAGGACCGTAGGTCATCACGCGCGTCCGGCGACCAGCCAGATCGACGGCAGCTCGATCCGGGTGCCGTCGGGCCGGTACTCCGTGGTGATCAGCGGCAGTTCGCCGTGGCGCAGGACCGTCAGCCCGGCGGCGCGCAGCTGCTCCGGCAGCGTGTCGTCGGCCAGGGTGCCGGGCGCGATGCCGTGCCGCAGGACCGGCGCCAGCTTGGGCGGCGGCCCGTCGGCACCCTCGGCGAGACCGGCCAGCACGGTCACCGCCGCCTCGGACGGTTCGACGAGGAAGGCCCGGCCGCGCGCGCCGAGGAGGGCGGCGAGGGAGTCGGCCACCTGCTGCCGGTCCCCGGGCTCGCTCTGGTGCAGGACGCCCCGCAGATAGACGTTGGCGTCGCCCAGTTCGGCGTGCAGCGTCTGCGCCTCGCTCATGTCGGCGGCGTCCAGTCGCCGGTACGCGGCCCGGCCCGCGGGGTCGGCGCGCCGGGCGCGGTCGAGCGCCGCGGTGGAGAGGTCGGCTCCGATGACGTGGGCGAAGCGGTCGGCGAGGTAGCGGGTCTGGGTGCCGTTGCCGCAGCCGAGGTCGACCATCGGCAGGCCGGGGTCGGTCAGGTGCGGTTCGAAGAGGGCGAGGTGGCGGCCGGCGGTCAGGGCCGGTTCCGTGTCCCAGAACACCGCGTGCGGCGCGTCGGGCGCCTCGCGCCAGAACCCCTCCCAGGCGTCCCGGTACCGACTTGTCACGCTCATGCCCGACTCCCCCAGGTGCCACGGCCAGGCCCGTCCCGAGCGACGGACCAGTACGGTCTACCGCGCACCGGTCCGGCTCACAAGCGGACCACCTGTTCCTTCACCGGTCCTCCGTCGCCGTTCACCACTGGGAGGGACGAAGGGACAGGGGCGCCGGGGGGGCCGGCCCACGTCCCGGTCCGCTCAGTCCTCGTGGCCGAGCTGGAGGTCGCGTTCGGTACGGCCGCCGCCGGCCATGTGGAGCACGGTCGCGACCGGCGGGTAACCGGCGGCGATGACGGTGTACTCGCCCGAGGACAGATCGACGAAGCGGAACGTGCCGTCGGCCCCGGTGGTGAGCGTGTCGACGACGTTCCCGGCGGCGTCGAGGAGGGTGACGCGGGCGTCCTCGACGGGCCGTCCGCCGCCGGCCCGGACGGTGCCCTTGAGCAGGGCGCCGCCGGCGAGTTCGATGTCCTGCCGGGTCTCGCGGGACGCCTGGACGGTGACGGGCAGCGCGGCCGGGCGGAAGGCGGGGGCGCTGCCGGCCAGGGTGTACTCGCCGGCCACCAGCTCGGTGATGACGTAGCCGCCCTCGCGTCCGCTGCGGGTGCTGGCGACGACCTCGCCGTGCACGTTGGTGAGCGTGACGGTCGCGTCGCGGACGGGGGTGCCGTCGGCGGTGAGGACGGCGCCCGCGAGGCGTCCGGCGCCGCCGAGGACGACGTCGAGTTCGACGGGGCGCTCGCCCACGGTCACGGAGACGGCCTGCGGCTGGTGGCCGCCGGCGGCGGCGATCAGGACGTACGCCCCCGTCCCGGGCGTGGCCAGCGCGTACCGTCCGTCGCCGCCGCTGGCGCCGCGCCCGATCTGCTGTCCGGCGGCGTCGATGAGGGTGAGCGCCGCGCGGGGCACGACGGTGCCGTCGGGGTGCTGCACCGTGCCGCAGACCGGGACGCCGCCGGGGCAGGGCGAGCGCGGCGGGGCCGGGGTCCTTCCGCCCGGGGCGTGCGGGCGGGCGGACGGGACCTCGGCCGGGGCCTGCGCGGTCCCCGTCTCGGTCACGGGCGCGTTGTGGGACACGAGCGGTTTCTCCTTGAGGAAGAAGGCGAGGAACAGGCCGAGCACGAGCACCGGCACGAGGTACAGGAAGATCCGCGGCATGGCGTCGGCGTACGCCTGGATGTAGGCGTCCCGCAGCGCCGGCGGCAGGGTGTGGACGAGCTGCGGGGTGATGGCGTCGGCGTCGGGCAGCCCGGCACCGGCGGGCAGCCGCACGGCGAGGGCGTCGGTGAGCCGGTCGGCGAAGAGGGTGCCGAAGATCGCCGCGCCGACGCTGCCGCCGATCTGCCGGAAGTAGTTGTTGGCGCTGGTGGCGGTGCCCAGGTCGGCGGGGCGCACGGAGTTCTGCACGGCGAGGACCAGGACGGGCATCACCATGCCGATGCCGGCGCCCAGGACGAACATCCAGACGCTGTACTGCACCCTGGGCGTGTCCGCGTCGAGCCGGGAGAGCAGCCACATGCCGGCGACGGACAGGGCGCCGCCGAGGATCGGGTGGATCCTGTAGCGGCCGGTGCGGCTGATGAGCTGGCCGGAGACGACGGAGGCGCCGACGATGCCGCCCATCATGGGCAGCATCAGCAGGCCGGACTCGGTGGCGGAGGCCCCGTCGACCATCTGGAGGAAGGTGGGCAGGTAGCTGGCGGCGCCGAACAGGGCGACGCCGACGACCAGTCCGATCAGGCCGGTGACGTTGAAGACGGAGTCGCGGAACAGGCGCAGTGGGATGAGGGGTTCGGCGGCGAAGCGCTCGGCGGCCAGGAAGAGCACGGTGGCCGCGAACGCGCCGGCGCCGAGCCCGAGGATGACCTTGGAGCCCCAGTCGTACTCGATCCCGCCCCAGCTGGTCAGCAGCACCGCGCAGGTGGAGGCGGCGGCGAGCAGCAGGGCGCCGAGGACGTCGAGGCGGGCCCGCGCCCGCGGCTTGGGCAGCTTCAGGACGAGGGCGACGACGACCATGGTGAGCAGGCCGAAGGGGACGTTGATGTAGAAGCACCAGCGCCAGGAGAGGTGGTCGGTGAAGTAGCCGCCGAGCAGCGGTCCGGCGACGGACGCGAGACCGAAGGCGGCGCCGATCAGGCCCATGAACCGGCCGCGCTCGCGGGGGGGCACGATGTCCGCGATGATCGCCTGCACGCCGATCATGAGGCCGCCCGCGCCGACGCCCTGCACCGCGCGGTAGGCGATGAGCTGGTCCATCGTCTGCGCGCGGCCGGCCAGCAGCGAGCCGACGACGAAGACCAGGATGGCGAACTGGAAGACGCCCTTGCGGCCGAAGAGGTCGCCGAGCTTGCCGTAGATCGGCAGGCCGACGGTGGAGGTGAGCAGGTACGCGGTGATCGCCCAGGACATCTTGTCCAGGCCGTGCAGCTCCCCGACGATCTTCGGGAGCGCGGTGGCGACGATCATCTGCTCCAGCGCGGCGAGCAGCAGCGCCAGCATCAGCCCGAAGAAGACCAGCCGGACCCGGCGCGGACTGAGCGCGGCGGCCGGTCCGGGCTCGGGCGGCCCGGGGGGATCAGGCGGCGCGACGGCGGCCGGCTCGTCCTGCACCAGAGTCATCCCGCCCACGTACCGCTCCCCTTGTCGCAATTCGTCGCCTGAGCGCACCATTCCCGCTCAGGCGACAACGGCGAGGACTCGCGAGGGGTTACGGCGTCCGGCGGGGACGCGTGGAGATCACCCGAACCGGTGAGGCGGCCCCAACGGCCGCCTCACGTACGGCCCTTGGCTACTTCTCGACCTCGGCGGCGAGCTTGGCCAGCTCCGCGTCGTAGATCCGGGCGAGGCCCTTGGGGGCGAAGGTCTTCTCGAAGAAGCCGCCGATGCCGCCGGCGCCGTTCCACACCGTGGTGACGACGACGCGCGAGCGTCCCTCGCCGGACGGGGTGACCCGCCAGGTGGTGACCATCGAGGAGTTGCGGTCCTTCTCGACCAGCTCGCCGTCGGAGGGCTCGGTCACCTCCAGCAGGCAGTCGCGGACGCGCTTGCCGGTGGCCTGGAGCTTCCAGTGCACGAGGGTGCCCTCGCCGTCACCGCCCTCGCGGACCTCGTACTCGCTGAACTGCTCGGGCAGCAGTTTCGCGCGGGTGCCGCTGTAGTCGGCGAGCGCGTCGAACACCGTCTCCGCGTCCGCGTTGACGATTCGCTCGGTCGTGGCCTCGACCTGCGCCATCGGGTACCTCCAGGGCCTGGTGCTGAGGGGTCGGGGCAAGCCAACCACCCCGCCGCCCGGCCACCAAATCGGGGGGCACCCGGCGGCCGGGGGCGGGCGACCGGACCTCGGGCCGCACGATCAAGGGAACACATGTTCTATTCTGTGGACCTGCACTACCGAGGAGGCGCCATGCGCTGGGAGAACCTCTCGGAGTCCGGTCACGGCCGGGCGTCCGACGCCGCGCTGTTCGACGCGGACGCGGTCACCACCCGCACCTTCGACACGCCGGAGTTCCGGGGAGTCACCTTCCACGAGGTGCGGGCCCGCTCGATCGTCAACCGGGTCCCGGGTGCCTCGCGAATGCCGTTCGAATGGACGGTGAACCCCTACCGGGGCTGCACGCACGCGTGCGTCTACTGCTTCGCGCGCAAGACGCACAGCTATCTGGACCTCGACACGGGCCTGGACTTCGACAGCCAGATCGTGGTGAAGGTGAACGCGCCCGACCTGCTGCGCCGCCGCCTGGCCTCGCCCTCCTGGCAGGGCGAGCACATCGCGATGGGCACCAACGTCGACTGCTACCAGCGGGCGGAGGGCCGCTACCGGCTGATGCCGGGCATCATCGACGCCCTGACCGAGCACGCGAACCCCTTCTCCATCCTCACCAAGGGCACGCTGATCCTGCGCGACCTCGACGCGCTGACCCGGGCGGCCCGGGTGACGGACGTGGGCATCTCGGTGTCGGTCGGCTTCACCGACACCGACCTGTGGCGCACCGTGGAGCCGGGCACGCCCGCGCCGGAGCGGCGCCTGGACGTCGTACGGGCGCTGGGTGAGCGCGGCATCGGGTGCGGGGTGCTGATGGCGCCGGTGATCCCGTTCCTCGGCGACGATCCCGGCCGGCTGCGGGCGACGGTACGGGCGATCGCGGCGGCCGGGGCGACGTCCGTGACGCCCCTGGTGCTGCATCTGCGGCCCGGTGCCCGGGAGTGGTTCATGGCCTGGCTCGCGCGGCACCACCCGTACCTGGTGCGCCGCTACGAGCGGCTGTACGCCGAGGGCGCCTACGCGCCGAAGTGGTACCAGCGCCGGATCACCCGGCAGGTGCACGACCTGGCCCGGGAGTACGGCATCGGCCCGGCCCGCGCGGGGGCCGCGCGGCGGATCACGGAACCGGAACCGCCCGCTCCCGCAGAGCCCGAGCCGACCCAGCTCACCCTGCTCTGAGCCGGGCTCGCGCGCGCTCCGTGCCGGGCTCGCGCCGCCGAGCGTCTGGGAGCGGGCGCGTCGCCGGAGGGCGTTCGAGGTGGGCGGATTGCCCTTTCAGCGCGGTCGGCGTCGTCACCGCGGACGGACGGGAGATCGGCGCGCGGCGGCTGGTGGCATCGGCCCTGCCGCGCCGGCGGACACACTCCTTGCTGGACGGCGGAGCGGGCCCCGTCCCCGAACCGGCGCCACCAGGGGCAACCGATGTGATCAAACAGCATGTCGTTCTGGGCGAAGCTCCACGCTTCACCCCGGCCGACGACGAACCGGATGTGTCCCGGGCGGTGCAGATCTTTTCCGGCTGGGACGACACCGGCGCCGTCGCGGGCCGCCTCGCCGAGATCCGGGGCGGGCTCCTGCCCGCCCCGGGGGGCGCCCTGCTCCGCCCCGCGCTTGCCGACCCCTCTCAGTCGTCGACGCCGGACCGCCTGCTCGCTGTCGACTCGACCTTCGCGAGCCTGGCTTCGCTGACCGCGGACGAACGGCAGGCGGTCCGGGCGGGCTTTCCCACCGCCACCGTGCGACGCCTCAGTGACTACGCGCCCAACGTGACCGAGGACGCGGTGCGCAAGTCGGTCATGGCGCCGCTCCACCCCGTGCCGCGCTCCGTCGCTCTCGACAGCGGCGGCTCCGACCACTACCGCTCCCCTGACGTCGACCGGATGCATCTGGGCGGGACGGACCGTCAGCCCGGCAGTGGCATTCACGGCGCCTGCGGCTGGAACGCCGCATCCGTCGCCATCGCCGTCACCGCTCTCGCGGCCCGCGCGCCCGGCTCTCGCGGCAAGGCCCACCTCACATGAACCGGTGCCTTGCCCGGCAGGGGCGGCCCGGCTTCTGGACGCCGGGTGCCGGCCCACCGACTGACAGCAGCTGACTGTCCGCGCGGCAAACGCTCACTCGGACCCGTGATCCATGATGGGGCACATGAGCGAGCCGACCAGAATCCCCGCCCCCGATGGCGTCTTCCCCGCAGCGCAGTACAGCCACGTCGTGGCGGCCACGGGCCGGCTCGTGGCCGTCTCCGGCCAGCTCCCACTGGACGAGGACGGCCGGATCGTCGGCGAGGGCGACCCGGCGGCCCAGGCCCGCCAGGTCTTCGAGAACCTGCGCCGCTGCCTGGCCGCCGCCGGCGCCGGCTTCGGCGACGTGGTGAAACTGACGTACTTCGTGACGGACATGGCCCACATGCCGGCCGTCCGCGCGGCCCGCGCCGCCCACCTGCCCGACGACCGCCTGCCGGCCTCCTCGGCGGTCCAGGTCGCCGCCCTGGTCCGCCCGGAGTTCCTGATGGAGATCGAGGCACTGGCGGTGGTCGCGCCGTGACCTCGTTCCCCGTACGGGAGATGACCCTGGCCGACTGCGAGCGCGTGGCAGAGATCCGCGTCCGGGGCTGGCAGCACGCCTACCGGGGGCTGATACCGCAGGCCTACCTGGACGGGCTCAGCGTCGCGGAGCACACCGAGCGCCGCCGCGCCCACTTCGCCGCCGCCCCGGCCGACGTGACGAACCTGGTCGCGCGGGACGGCGACGGCACGGTCGTCGGCTGGGGCTGCCACGGGCCGTACCGGGACGGCGAGACGCGCACGGCCGACGCCGAGCTGTACGCGCTCTACGTCGATCCGCGCCACCTCGGCCGCGGGGTCGGGCGGTCCCTGCTCGGTGAGTCGGTCCGCCGCTGCACCGCCGCCCGGTACCCGCGGATGCTGCTGTGGGTGCTCCGCGACAACACCCGTGCCCGCCGCTTCTACGAGCGGGCCGGGTTCCGGGCGGACGGCGGCGCGGAGGCGTTCGAGGTGGCCGGGACCGCGGTGCCCGAGGTGCGGTACGCGCGGGCACTGACCGGCTGACGGACCGTCACCTCTCGGGAGGCAGGCACCTGAGGGCCCGTGCCGCCGCCGCGGCCAGCGCCGGGTGGGCGAGGGCCTCGGTCAGCACGGGTCTGGCCCGTGGGTCGCCGAGCGCGCCGAGTCCCTCGACGCAGGCGAGCGCCACCCGGCGGTACGGGTCGTGCGGGCGCAGCCGCCGCTTCAGGGTGGTGATCAGCGCGGGGACGGACTCCGGGGCGCGCAGCCCGGTCAGCAGCCGGACCGGGTGCAGGGCGTAGGCGACGCGCAGTTCGTTGGTGGCCAGGGCGGCGGCGGCGCGGGCGGTACGGGGGTCGCCGAGGCGGGCGAGGGCGTACGCGGCGGAGGCGCAGCGCGGTGGGTCACGGTGGTTGAGGAGCAGCACCAGCGCCTCGAAGGCCCGCCGGTCCCCCGCCAGCCCCAGCCGGAACGCGGCCAGCTCCCTGGCCCACAGCGGCTGTCCGGGTCCGGTGAGCAGCTCGGCCAGTTCGTCCTGGTCGGCGGTCGCCACCAGACGGTCGTACGCCGGCGCCCCGGCCGCCTCCGCCCGTAAGCGCTCCGTGAGCGCGCGCAACTCTTCGTCCATGCGTCCGAGGCTAGAGGGGGCGCGGTCCGGATGGGACGTGGATCACCAACACGAGGGACTGGCGCGCTCGTTACCCGCCGGTTAAGCTCAGACGAGCGAGTCAGCGACTCGTGTTCGTCTCATGGCGGTCTGGTGACGCGGCCGCCGTGGGAGCAGCGCGACCGGGCCCGGGGACAGGGCCGGTCGGTTCCGCCGGGCGTGTGCGCCAGTGAGCCCGGCACCACCCGCACTCCTTTCCGTACGCACCCGTGCGCCGCCCGGCGCGGCGGGCGCGTCCGCCGTCGTCACCCTCATTCCTGGAGTCCCGCCATGGCCACTCCCCTGCCCGATGCTGCCGTCTCCGGCAGTCCCCTCTCCGACGCCCCCCTGTCCCCGCTGCGCACCGTCGCCGTGGTCGGCCTCGGCACCATGGGCACCGGCATCGCCGACGTGCTGGCCCGGGCCGGCCGTGAGGTCGTCGGCATCGACATCAGCGAGGCGCAGGCCGCCAGGGCCGTCGCCGCGCTGGAGACCTCCACCGCCCGCGCCGTCGCCCGCGGCCGGCTGACCGAGCGGGAGCGGTCGGACGCCCTCGCCCGCGTCCGTACCTCCACCGACCTGACGGCCGCGGCCGGCGCCGACCTGGTGATCGAGGTGGCGCCGGAGTCGTACGAGGTCAAGCAGCGGATCTTCCGGGAGCTGGACGGCATCGTGCGGCCCGGCGCGATCCTGGCCACCGGCACCAACGCGCTCTCCGTGACCCGGCTGGCCGCCGACACCGCCCGCCCGGAGCGCGTGCTGGGCCTGCACTTCTTCAACCCGGCCCCGGCGATGAAGCTGGTCGAGGTCGTCTCCTCGGTGCTCACCGCGCCCGCCGCCGTCGCCGCCGTCACCGACCTCGCCCTGGACCTCGGCAAGGAGCCCGTCGCGGTCGGCGACCGGCCCGGCTTCGTCGCCGACGGGCTGCTGTTCGGCTACCTCAACCAGGCCGCGGCGATGTACGAGGCGCGCTACGCCTCCCGCGAGGACATCGACGCGGCGATGCGCCTGGGCTGCGGGCTGCCGATGGGCCCGCTGGCCCTGCTCGACCTGATCGGCGTCGACACCGCCCGCACGGTGCTGGAGGCCATGTACGCCGCCTCCCACGACCGGCTGCACGCCCCGGCCCCCGTCCTGCGGCAGCTCAGCGAGGCGGGCCTGACCGGCCGCAAGGCCGGACGCGGCTTCTACACCTACGACGCCCCGGGCGGCGCCACCGTCGTCCCGGACGCGCTCACCCCGCGCGAGAGCGCCTCGCCGGTCCCCGGCCGCCCGGTCCGCGCGGTGGGCGTCGCCGGTTCGGGCACCATGGCGTCCGGCATCGCCGAGGTCTTCGCCAAGGCCGGGTACGAGGTGGTCCTCGCCGCCCGCAGCCCGGAGAAGGCAGAGGCCGCCAAGGCCCGCATCGGCACGTCCCTGGCCCGTTCCGTCGGCAAGGGGCGGCTGACCGCCGACGCCGCCGCGCGCGCCCTCGGCCGGATCACCCCCACCGGCGACTACGACGACTTCGCCGACGTCGATCTGGCGGTGGAGGCGGTCGCCGAGGACCTGGAGGTCAAGCGGCAGCTGTTCGCCACGCTGGACAAGGTCTGCAAGTCCGGCGCGGTGCTGGCCACCACCACCTCCTCCCTGCCCGTCGTCGCCTGCGCCCGCGCCACCTCGCGCCCGCAGGACGTGATCGGCATGCACTTCTTCAACCCGGCGCCCGCCATGAAGCTGGTCGAGGTGGTGCGCACGGTGCTGACGGCGGACGACGTGCACGCCACTGTCCGGCAGGTGTGCGCCGAGGTCCGCAAGCACGCCGTGGACTGCGGCGACCGGGCCGGGTTCATCGTCAACGCCCTGCTGTTCCCGTACCTGAACAACGCGGTGAAGATGGTGCAGGAGCACTACGCGACCCTCGACGACATCGACGCCGCGATGAAGCTGGGCGGCGGCTATCCGATGGGCCCGTTCGAGCTGCTCGACGTGGTCGGCCTCGATGTGTCGCTGGCCATCGAGAAGGTGCTGCACCGCGAGTTCCGCGACCCGGGGCTCGCTCCGGCGCCGCTCCTGGAGCACCTGGTGGCCGCGGGCTGCCTCGGCCGGAAAACGGGCCGCGGCTTCCGCGAGTACGCCCGCTGACCGGGGCCGCCGACGGCCGGGGAACCCCGCCCGGGGAACCCCGGCCGTGCGCACCGAGCTGGGCACATGCAGTACGTTCATGTTCATGTCCCAGCCCGCCAAGTCCACACGTACACCAGCCGCGCCCGACGCGCCGGAGACTGCCGTCGGCGGCCGAGCCGCCGCCCAGCGGCTGAAAATGCGCCGGGAACTGGCGGCCGCCGCGATGGAACTGTTCGCCACCAAGGGGTACGAGGCCACCACCGTCGACGAGATCGCGGCGGCCGCCGGGGTCGCCCGGCGCACCTTCTTCCGCCACTTCCGCTCCAAGGAAGAGGCGATCTTCCCCGACCACGACGACACCCTGGTCCGCGCCGAGGCGGTGCTCAACGCCGCCCCCGCGCACGAACACCCGCTGGACACGGTGTGCCGGGGCATCAAAGAGGTCATGAAGATGTACGCGGCCCACCCGGACATCTCGGTGGCCCGCTACAAGCTCACGCGCGAGGTGCCCACCCTGCGCGAGGCGGAGATCGCGTCGGTGGCCCGCTACGAGCGCCTGTTCACCCGCTACCTCCTGGGCCACTTCGACGAGCACGCGCACGCCGACGACGCCAACGACGACCCGCTGCTGGCCGAGGTCGCCGCGTCCGCCGTGGTCACCGCCCACAACCACGTACTGCGCCGCTGGCTGCGGGCGGCCGGGCAGGGCGACCTGGAGGCCCAGCTCGACCACGCCTTCGCCATCGTCCGCAAGACCTTCGGCACCGGCATCGGGGCCGGCCGCTCCTCCGACCAGGCCGGCCACCAGACCGGGGCGACGGCCTCCGCCGAGGGCGAGGTACTGGTGACCGTCGCCCGCACGGACGCCCCGCTGGGCGAGGTCATGCGGGCGATCGAGCAGGCGCTCAAGGAACGCTGACCGCCACCCCTTCCGCGACAACGGCCACCCACCCGGGTGGCCGTTGTCGCGTTTCCGAGCGAGCACTGATCGATCATCGCTCATCTGTCGGGTAAAGATTTCACCTGAGCGAACTTTCTGGCACCCAGTGCCTTGCGAGGTGACACGGGGTGCCATACGTTGAAGTGGTCCGGGCCGTCCCCGCGGGCCGTCCCCGCGTCCCGGACGCCTGCGTCACAGGCACCCTTCCGACCCTCAGCAGCAGCACGCACCGCCGGAGGCAACACCGTGACCGTGAAGGACATCCTGGACGCGATCCAGTCCCCCGAAGCGACACCCGCCGACTTCGCCGCCCTGGCGCTCCCCGAGTCGTACCGCGCGATCACCGTGCACAAGGACGAGACGGAGATGTTCGCGGGGCTCGACACCCGCGACAAGGACCCGCGCAAGTCGATCCACCTCGACGAGGTGCCGGTGCCCGAGCTGGGCCCGGGTGAGGCCCTGGTGGCCGTGATGGCCTCCTCGGTCAACTACAACTCGGTGTGGACCTCGATCTTCGAGCCGCTGTCCACCTTCGGCTTCCTGGAGCGCTACGGCCGCACCAGCGACCTGGCCAAGCGCCACGACCTGCCGTACCACGTCATCGGCTCCGACCTGGCCGGCGTCGTCCTGCGCACCGGGCCCGGCGTCAACTCCTGGAAGCCGGGCGACGAGGTCGTCGCGCACTGCCTGAGCGTGGAGCTGGAGTCGAGCGACGGGCACAACGACACGATGCTCGACCCGGAGCAGCGCATCTGGGGCTTCGAGACCAACTTCGGCGGCCTGGCGGAGATCGCGCTGGTCAAGTCCAACCAGCTGATGCCCAAGCCGGACCACCTCAGCTGGGAGGAGGCCGCCGCGCCGGGGCTCGTCAACTCCACGGCGTACCGGCAGCTGGTCTCCCGCAACGGCGCCCAGCTGAAGCAGGGCGACAACGTGTTGATCTGGGGCGCCAGCGGCGGCCTCGGCTCCTACGCCACGCAGTTCGCGCTGGCCGGCGGCGCCACCCCGGTCTGTGTCGTCTCCAGCGAGAAGAAGGCCGAGATCTGCCGGCGGATGGGCGCCGAGCTGATCATCGACCGCAGCGCCGAGGACTACCGGTTCTGGAAGGACGAGCACACCCAGGACCCGAGGGAGTGGAAGCGGTTCGGCAAGCGCATCCGGGAGCTGACGGGCGGCGAGGACGTCGACATCGTCTTCGAGCACCCCGGCCGCGAGACCTTCGGCGCCTCCGTCTACGTCACCCGCAAGGGCGGCACGATCGTCACCTGCGCGTCGACCTCCGGCTACGAGCACACCTACGACAACCGCTACCTGTGGATGTCGCTGAAGCGGATCATCGGCTCCCACTTCGCCAACTACCGCGAGGCGTGGGAGGCCAACCGGCTGATCGCCAAAGGGAAGATCCATCCGACCCTCTCCAAGGTGTACGCCCTCGAAGACACCGGCCAGGCCGCGTACGACGTGCACCGCAACCTGCACCAGGGCAAGGTCGGGGTGCTCTGCCTCGCCCCCGAGGAGGGCCTGGGCGTGCGCGACGAGGAGAAGCGCGCCCGGCACGCCGACGCCATCAACCGCTTCCGGAACGTCTGAGGGCCCTCGATGACAGAGCGTCAGAAGGACCGTCCGTGGCTCATGCGGACGTATGCGGGCCACTCGACCGCCGAGGCATCCAACGAGCTGTACCGGCGCAACCTCGCCAAGGGCCAGACGGGCCTGTCGGTGGCGTTCGACCTGCCGACCCAGACCGGCTACGACGCGGACCACGTCCTGGCCCGCGGTGAGGTCGGCCGGGTCGGGGTGCCGGTCGCGCACGTCGGGGACATGCGCCGGCTGCTCCAGGACATCCCGCTGGAGCGGATGAACACCTCGATGACCATCAACGCCACGGCCATGTGGCTGCTGGCGCTCTACCAGGTGGTCGCCGAGGAACAGGGCGCGGACCTCGCCGAACTCCAGGGCACGACCCAGAACGACATCGTCAAGGAGTACCTGTCCCGCGGGACGCACGTCTTCCCCCCGGGCCCCTCCCTGCGCCTGACGACCGACCTGATCGCCTACACGGTCACCCACCTGCCCAAGTGGAACCCGATCAACATCTGCAGCTACCACCTCCAGGAGGCGGGTGCCACGCCGGTCCAGGAGATCGCCTACGCGATGTCCACCGCGATCGCCGTCCTGGACGCCGTGCGCGACAGCGGCCAGGTGCCCGAGGAGCGCATGGGCGACGTCGTCGGCCGGATCTCCTTCTTCGTCAACGCGGGCGTGCGTTTCGTCGAGGAGATGTGCAAGATGCGCGCCTTCGGCCGCATCTGGGACCGCGTCACCCGGGAGCGGTACGGCATCGAGAACCCCAGGCACCGCCGCTTCCGCTACGGCGTCCAGGTCAACTCGCTCGGCCTGACCGAGGCGCAGCCGGAGAACAACGTCCAGCGGATCGTGCTGGAGATGCTGGCCGTCACCCTCTCCAAGGACGCACGCGCGCGTGCCGTGCAGCTGCCCGCCTGGAACGAGGCGCTCGGCCTGCCCCGCCCGTGGGACCAGCAGTGGTCGCTGCGCATCCAGCAGGTGCTGGCGTACGAGAGCGACCTGCTGGAGTACGGCGACCTCTTCGAGGGCTCGACGGTGGTCGGGGCGAAGGTGGCCGAGCTGGTCGAGCGGGCCGAGGCGGAGATCGAGCACATCCAGGAGCTGGGCGGCGCCCTGGCGGCCGTGGAGTCCGGCTACCTCAAGTCGCAGCTGGTCGCCTCGCACGCCGAACGCCGGGCCCGGATCGAGTCGGGCGAGGAGAAGATCGTCGGCGTCAACGCCTTCGAGTCCACCGAGCCCAGCCCGCTCACCGCCGACCTGGACACCGCGATCCACACGGTCGACCCGGCGGTGGAGGCGCGGGTCGTCGCCGCGCTCCGGCAGTGGCGGGACACGCGGTGGCAGCCGCCGTTCAACCATCCCCGGTGCAGCTCTGCCCTGGAACGGCTGAAGGAGGCGGCCCGCTCCGACGCCAACCTCATGGAGGCCACCCTGGAGTGCGCCCGCTGCGGGGTCACCACCGGCGAGTGGGCCGGGGCGCTGCGCGAGGTGTTCGGCGAGTTCCGGGCGCCGACGGGCGTGTCGGCGGCGCCGGTGGCGGTCCCGGCCGCGGCGGGCTCGGCGCTCGCGGAGGTCCGCCGCAGGGTGACGGCGACCGCCCGCGACCTCGGCGTCGGCAAGCTGCGGTTCCTGGTCGGCAAGCCCGGCCTGGACGGGCACTCCAACGGCGCCGAGCAGATCGCCGTACGCGCGCGTGACGCCGGCTTCGAGGTGGTGTACCAGGGCATCCGGCTGACGCCCGAGCAGATCGTGGACGCGGCGCTGGCCGAGGACGTGCACGCGGTCGGGCTGTCGATCCTCTCCGGCTCGCACGCGCGGCTCGTCCCCGACGTGCTGGAGCGGCTGCGTGTGGCCGGTGCCACAGATATCCCGGTGATCGCCGGTGGCATCATCCCCAGCAGTGACGCCGCGGCGCTGCGGGACGCCGGAGTGGCCGCGGTCTTCACCCCGAAGGACTTCGACATCACCGGCATCATCGGCCGCATCGTGGACGAGATCCGGCTCGCGAACAAGCTCGACCCCCTGGAGGTCCCCGCATGACGACCGTCGACCGTCTCCGCCCCCGGCGTTCCTGCCTGGCCGTACCGGGCTCGAACCCGCGCTTCCTGGAGAAGGCCCAGGGGCTGGCCGCCGACCAGGTCTTCCTGGACCTGGAGGACGCCTGCGCGCCGCTCGCCAAGCCGGAGGCCCGGCACACCATCGTCAAGTTCCTCAACGAGGGCGACTGGACCGGCAAGACCCGGGTCGTGCGCGTCAACGACTGGACGACCGAGTGGACGTACCGGGACGTGGTCACGGTCGTCGAGGGCGCGGGCCCGAACCTGGACTGCATCATGCTCCCCAAGGTCCAGGACGCCCAGCAGGTCGTCGCCCTGGACCTGCTCCTCACCCAGATCGAGAAGACGATGGGCTTCGAGGTGGGCCGGATCGGCATCGAGGCGCAGATCGAGAACGCGCGGGGCCTGAACAACGTCAACGCGATCGCCGAGGCGTCCCCACGGATCGAGACCATCATCTTCGGCCCGGCCGACTTCATGGCGTCCATCAACATGAAGTCGCTGGTGGTGGGCGAGCAGCCGCCCGGCTACGGCGCGGACGCCTACCACTACATCCTGATGAAGATCCTGATGGCCGCCCGCGCCAACGACCTCCAGGCGATCGACGGCCCCTACCTCCAGATCAAGAACGTCGACGGCTTCCGCGAGGTGGCCGGCCGCGCCGCCGCCCTCGGCTTCGACGGCAAGTGGGTGCTGCACCCGGGTCAGGTCGAGGCGGCCAACGAGGTCTTCTCGCCCTCCCAGGAGGACTACGACCACGCCGAGCTGATCCTGGACGCGTACGCGTACCACACGTCCGAGGCGGGCGGCAAGAAGGGCTCGGCGATGCTCGGCGACGAGATGATCGACGAGGCCAGCCGCAAGATGGCGCTGGTCGTCTCCGGCAAGGGGCGGGCCGCCGGGATGCGGCGCACGTCGAAGTTCGAGATCCCGGAGGGCTGAGGCGATGCGGTTCGGACGCACCTACGAGGAGTTCGAGGTCGGGGCGGTCTACAAGCACTGGCCCGGCAAGACGGTCACCGAGTACGACGACCACCTCTTCTGTCTCCTCACCATGAACCACCACCCGCTCCACCTGGACGCCAACTACGCCGAGAGCACCACCGACTTCGGCAGGAACGTGGTGGTGGGCAACTACGTCTACTCACTCCTGCTCGGCATGTCCGTCCCGGACGTCTCCGGCAAGGCCATCGCCAACCTGGAGATCGAGTCGCTGAAGCACGTGGCGCCCACCTTCCACGGCGACACGGTCTACGGCGAGACGACCGTGCTGGACAAGTGGCCCTCGAAGTCCAAGGACGACCGCGGGATCGTGCACGTGGAGACCAAGGGCTACAAGCAGGACGGCACCCTGGTGTGCGTGTTCCGCCGCAAGGTCATGGTGCCCACCGAGACGTACGTCAAGGCGCGCGGCGGCGAGCAGCCGGGCCGTCCCGAACTCCAGGAGGGCTGACCCGATGGCACGCCTCGCCCAGACCCACGGCCTCACCGAGGTCCAGACGGAGATCGTCTCCACCGTCCGGGACTTCGTCGACAAGGAGATCCTCCCGGTCGCCACCGAGCTGGAGCACCGCGACGAGTACCCGCAGGCCATCGTCGACGGGCTGCGGGAACTGGGCCTGTTCGGGCTGATGATCCCCGAGGAGTACGGCGGCCTGGGCGAGTCCCTCCTGACGTACGCGCTGTGCGTCGAGGAGATCGCCCGCGGCTGGATGTCGGTGTCCGGCATCATCAACACCCACTTCATCGTGGCGTACCTGCTCAAACAGCACGGCACCCAGGAGCAGAAGGACCACTTCCTGCCCCGGATGGCCGCCGGCGACATCCGGGGCGCCTTCTCGATGTCGGAGCCGGCGCTCGGCTCGGACGTGTCGGCGATCACGTCGAAGGCGGTGCGGGACGGCGACGAGTACGTGCTCACCGGGCAGAAGATGTGGCTGACCAATGGCGGTACGTCGTCCCTGGTGGCCGTACTCGTACGGAGTGACGAGGGTCACCCGGAGGGCACCGCCCCGCACAAGTCGATGACGACCTTCCTGGTGGAGAAGGAACCCGGGTTCGGCGAGGTCCGCCCCGGTCTCACCATCCCCGGGAAGATCGACAAGATGGGCTACAAGGGCGTCGACACCACCGAGCTGATCATGGACGGACTGCGCATTCCGGCCGATCGGGTGCTCGGCGGCACCACCGGCCGAGGTTTTTACCAAATGATGGACGGTGTGGAGGTCGGCCGTGTCAACGTCGCCGCCCGGGGCTGCGGCGTCGCCCAGCGCGCCTTCGAGCTCGGCGTCCACTACGCCCAGCAGCGTCACACCTTCGGCCGGCAGATCGCCCAGCACCAGGCCATTCAGTTCAAGCTCGCGGAGATGGCCACCAAGGTGGAGGCCGCTCATGCGATGATGGTGAACGCCGCGCGCAAAAAGGACTCCGGCGAACGAAACGACCTGGAGGCGGGGATGGCCAAGTACCTCGCGTCCGAGTACTGCAAAGAGGTCGTGGAGGACGCCTTCCGGATCCACGGCGGGTACGGCTTCTCCAAGGAGTACGAGATCGAGCGCCTCTACCGGGAGGCGCCGATGCTGCTGATCGGTGAAGGCACCGCCGAGATTCAGAAAATGATCATCGGTCGCAGGCTGCTGGAGGAGTACAGACTCCAGGGCTAGATGTCCGGATACGGGGTGTTTTCTTGGAGAAGAAGATCACACCCCGTAGGCGTTCTTCGGCCTCCGACTCGGTTTCCTGCCTTACCCAGTTGTGGCGCGTACCCGCTACGATCGCGAGAAAGCCGCCGTCCCCCGTTTCCGAAGCGCGGCATCATCCGCTACGAAGGTCATCCATGCCCCACAGCCAAACCTCTGCACCTCGCGACAGCCTCGCCGGCGTACGCCTCGCGCGCGGAGCATCGCCGTGGCTCCTGCCGACCGTCGCGACCGCGGCCGTCAGCCTGGTCCGCGCCCGCCGCTCGGGTGCCGCCAAGGCCGTCGCCGTCCCCGCCACCGCGCTCGCGGCGGGGATGCTGTGGTTCTTCCGCGACCCCGAGCGCGAGATCGCCCAGGGCCGGGTCATCTCGCCCGCCGACGGCGTGGTGCAGAGCATCATGCCGTGGAAGGACGGCCGGACCCGCGTCGCGATCTTCATGAGCCCGCTCAACGTGCACGTGAACCGGGCCCCGCTGTCCGGCGCCGTGACCTCGGTCGAGCACGTGCCCGGCGGCTTCGTCCCCGCTTTCAACAAGGAGAGCGAGAACAACGAGCGGGTCGTCTGGCACTTCGACACCGAGCTGGGCGACATCGAGATGGTCCAGATCGCCGGCGCGGTGGCCCGCCGCATCGTCCCCTACGTGCCGCAGGGCACCAAGGTCGAGCAGGGCGAGCGGATCGGCCTGATCCGCTTCGGCTCCCGCGTCGACCTCTACCTGCCGGAAGGTGTGGAGGTGGCGGTCGAGGTCGGTCAGAAGACCGTGGCTGGGGTGACTCGCATTGACCGTGATTGATCCTGATACCAAGGCCGGCTGGGTGCCGGAGGCCGCCGACGAGGTCGACGAGGTGTTCGAAGAGGAGGAGATGCCGCTCTCACTGCGCCTGTCGATAGCGGACACCCTCACCCTCGGCAACGCCACGTGCGGGTTCATGGCGGTGTACTTCACCACCACCGGCATCCTGATCCCGCACCTCCAGGGCAGCCAGGAGACCGGCATGGCGCGGCACAGCGCCGCCACCGCCGTGATCCTGATGCTGTGCGCCGCGGTCTTCGACCTGTTCGACGGCCTGGTGGCGCGCAAGCTGCGGTCCTCGCCGATGGGCGCGGAGCTGGACAACCTCTCCGACCTGATCAGCTTCGGCCTCGCGCCCGCGTACTTCGTCCTCGTCTACGGCATGGTCGCGGACGACGCGCACCAGCGGCTGGCGGCGGTCGGGGCGATCGTGGTGCTGCTGGCGGTGGTGCTCAGGCTCGCCCGATTCTCGTGCGTGACGGTGAAGGACGGCACCTTCCAGGGGATGCCGTCGCCGTTCGGGGCGCTGACGGTCGTGTCGATCGTGCTGCTCGAGCTGCCGTTCGTGGCGACCGTGCTGGCGA
The DNA here is from genome assembly GCF_055562815.1 of Streptomyces sp. NPDC016677. NCBI lineage: Bacteria > Bacillati > Actinomycetota > Actinomycetes > Kitasatosporales > Streptomycetaceae > Streptomyces > Streptomyces sp. NPDC016677. Next base: position 157,629 of record NZ_JBVHEO010000007.1, read on the forward strand.
TCGTCGGGACGGCCTGGCTGATGGTGAGCCGGGTGGAGTACCCCAAGCCGCGGGGACGTCTCGCGGTGGCGATGCTGTCGTGGATCGTGCTGTCGATGGGGCTGCTGGCCGCATGGGCGTTCGACGCGCCGAGCGGGCAGCTGCTGCTCCAGACGGGCTGCGCGCTGCAGCTGGTCATGGGCGCGGTGATCCCGCTGTTCGCGACGGCCCGGCGGGTGAACAACTTCCGCGACAACCGGCGCGAGGCGCGGGCGGCGCAACTGCCGTAGCGGCGTTCGAGGGGGCCTTGGACCGGGTTCGGTCCAAGGCCCCCTTTCCTGTGCCCGGCGTCGGTGCCGGCCTCGCCGGGCTCCGCCCCAGGAGTCCTAGCTCAGGAAGTCCCGGGCTATCCGCTCCGCGACCCGTTCCAGGATCGGCCCGGCATCGGAGATGCACCTGGCCACGTCCGGCTCGACCTCCGTCAGGGCGTACGCCCGCCTGATCCCCGCCCGCCCCAGCGCCTCCGGCGCCAGCGCCAGCCGCCCGCACACCGCGACGACCTCGCGCCCCGCGGCCCGCGCCGCGGCCGCGACACCCGCCGGCGCCTTCCCGTGCAGGGTCTGCTCGTCCAGCGACCCCTCCCCGGTGATCACCAGCTCGGCCCGTTCCAGGGCCGGCGCGAAGCCGAGGACGTCGAGCATCACCTCGATGCCGGGCCGGAACCGCGCCCCGAGCAGCAGAGCGCCGTAGCCGATGCCGCCCGCGGCACCCGCGCCCGGCGCGGCGGCGTACTCGGCGGCCCGCGCGCCCACCGCGCCCTCCAGCACCGTCACGAAGCGCGCGAGGGCCGCGTCCAGCGTCTCCACGTCGTCCGGCGAGGCCCCCTTCTGCGGCCCGTAGACGGCCGGGGCGCCCTTCGGGCCGGTCAGCGGATTGTCGACGTCGCTGGCGAGGACCAGTTCCACGGAGGACAGCCGCGGGTCGAGACCGGACAGGTCGGCCGAGGCCACCTCGGCGAGCCCGCCGCCGCCCGGCGCCACGGGCTCCCCCGCCTCGTCCAGGAACCGCGCGCCCAGCGCCGACAGCATCCCGGCGCCGCCGTCCGTGGTCGCGCTGCCGCCGACCCCGAACACGATCGTGCGCGCGCCCGCGTCCAGCGCGGCCCGCAGCAGTTCCCCGGAGCCGTACGTCGACGCCGACAGCGGCGCGAAGACCCCGGCCGGCAGCCGCTGCAGCCCGCTCGCCTCCGCCATCTCCACGACCGCCGTGCCGTCGCGCAGCGCGAACGCCGCCGTCACCTCGGCGCCCAGCGGCCCGGCGACCCGTGTCGCCCGGCGTTCGAACCCGGCCGCGACGGCGGCGGCCACCGTGCCGTCGCCGCCGTCGGCGACCGGCAGCGCCTCCACCCGCACGTCCGGCACGACGCGGCGCAGCCCGGCCGTCACCCGCTCGGCGACCTGTACGGCCGTCAGCGACCCCTTGAACTTGTCCGCGGCCACGAGGACCCGCCGGGTCCCGTCCACAACAGCGTCAGCCACCTTGGTCTCCCCTTGCTCTTCCGGGCCTTGCGCACGTCCGCGCACGTCAAGGCAGTCGCGCCGGTGTGACCTTAACCGGACCGCGCCCCCGGCGTCATGCCCGGCCGATACCCTGCGGGGGATGACCACTTCGGATTACGCCACGTACATCGCCGGCCTCCCGCGCGTCCTGGCCGGCGCCGCCGCCCTGTTCCGGGACGCCGAGGGCCGGGTACTGCTGGTCGAGCCCAACTACCGCGAGGGGTGGGCGCTTCCGGGCGGCACCATCGAGTCCGACGACGGGGAGACCCCCCGCGAGGGCGCCCGCCGGGAGACGGCCGAGGAGATCGGCCTCGACGCCACCCCGGGCCGGCTGCTCGCGGTGGACTGGGTGCGGGGCACGGGCCGGCCGCCGGTGGTGGCGTACCTCTACGACGGGGGGATCCTCTCCGAGGAGGACCTCAAGGCCATCCGCCTCCAGGAGGAGGAGCTGCTGTCCTGGCGCCTCGTCCCGCGCGAGGAGCTGTCCGGCTTCCTGCTCGGCGCCACGCACGGCCGGGTCCTGGCCGCGCTGGACGTCCTGGCGGAGGGCTCGGGGACGGCGGAGCTGGAGAACGGGCGGCGAGTGGACCGGTGAGCCCCGGCGGGCGGCGGCCGGACGGTGGGACCCGGCGGGCGTCCGTCCCTGGCAGCACCGTCAGCTCGACTGCCGCCCGGTCCCGTCGCGCCCCGTGATCCGTTCGCCCCGGCCGGACGGGCGGCCCTGCCGTCGGCCCCATGACCGGCGAGCCCCTCGTCGCGCCGCTCACCGGAGCGGGCGTCTCCACCGGCCGCGGAGCGCTCGGGGCCCGGCCCGACGCCGCGCACCGGGCGGTGGGCGAGCCGGAGCGGGCCGGGGTGCCGGGTGCGGGGGCCGATGGAGGACGCCCTCGCGCGGGTGGCGGCCGGGGAGGACGATCCGCCGTGCCGGGAGCGCGGGGGTGTGCTGGAGCCGGCGACGGTGATGTTCGGTGAGCGGCCGGCCCCGTGGTGCCGGGTGAGGCGGCGTCCGTCGCCCAGGCCTGCCAGGTGTTCGTCGCCGCCGATGCCCTGCGACCTGACGCGAACGACAGGCCCTAGAAGAGCGCCGCCCCCCGCTCGAAGTCCAGCAGCCGCCGCTTGCGTTCCAGGCCGCCGCCGTACCCGGTGAGGCCGCCGCTCGCGCCGATGACGCGGTGGCAGGGGACGATGACGCCGATCGGGTTGCGGCCGTTGGCGAGGCCGACCGCGCGGGAGGCGGCCGGGTTGCCGAGGGCGGCGGCGAGTTCGCCGTAGGTGCGGGTCTCGCCGTAGGGGATGGCGCGCAGGTGGTCCCAGACGGTGCGCTGGAAGGGTGTGCCGTTCAGGCGCAGGGGGAGGGTGAATGCGCGCAGCTCGCCCGCGAAGTAGGCGGTCAGCTGGTCGAGGGCGGCGCCGAAGGGGGTGTCGTCGCGGGGGCCGAAGGTCTCCTGGGGCGGGCGGTGGCGCTGGTCGGTCATGTAGAGGCCGCACAGGACGCCGTCCTCGGCGACCAGGGTGAGCGGGCCGTAGGGGCTGTCGGTGACGGTGTGGTGTCGGTTCATGCCGGGTCCTCACACGGGCAGGAAGTTGATGGGGTGGTCGTCGGTGGCCCACAGGTACTGGACGGCGTACGCCCGCCAGGGCCGCCACCCGGCCGCGCGGGCGGTGAGGGCGGCCGGGGTCGAGGGCAGGCCGAGGGACCGGGCGGCGCGGCGGATGCCGAGGTCGGTGGGGAGGAAGGCGTCGGGGTCGCCGAGGGCGCGCAGGGCGATGACGTCGGCGGTCCAGGGGCCGAAGCCGGGGAGGGCGAGGAGGCGGGCGCGGGTGGCCGGCCAGTCGCTGTCCACGCCGAGGGCGAGGGAGCCGTCGGCGAGGTGGCGGACCAGGGTGGTGAGGGTCGCCCGGCGGGTGCGGGGCATGGCGAGGGTGGCGGGGTCCACCGTCGCCAGTGCCTCGGGGGTGGGGAACAGGTGGGTCAGAGCGCCCTCGGGGTCGTCGACCGGGTCGCCGTGGGCGGTGACCAGGCGGGCGGCGTGGGTGCGGGCGGCGGCCGTGGAGACCTGCTGGCCCAGGACGGCGCGGACGGCGAACTCGGCCTCGTCGACGGTGCGCGGGACGCGGCGCCCGGGCGCCTTGTCGACGAGGGGCGCCAGGACCGGGTCGGTGCGCAGATGGCCGTCGACGGCGGCCGGGTCGGCGTCCAGGTCGAGCAGCCGGCGGCAGCGGCTGATGGCGACGGGCAGGTCGCGCAGGTCGCTGAGGACGAGGCGGCAGGCGATGTGGTCGGGGGTGGGGGTGAGGGACACGATGCCGTGACCGTAGGGCAGGCGCAGGGTGCGGCGGTACGCGCCCTGCCTCCACTCCTCCACGCCGGGGACGGCGGTCGCGGCGAGGTGGCCGAAGACGTTGTCCGGGTTGAACGGCGCGCGGAACGGCAGGCGCAGGGCGAGGGCGCCGCCCGGAGCGCCGGCGGCGCCGGTCTTCGGGGCGCGGGTGCGCAGCTCGCCGGGGGTGAGGGCGAAGACCTCGCGGACGGTGTCGTTGAAGGTGCGCACGGAGGAGAAGCCGGCCGCGAAGGCGACCTCGGCCATCGGCAGCCGGGTCGTCTCGATCAGCAGCCGGGCGGTCTGCGCGCGCTGGGCGCGGGCCAGGGCGAGGGGGCCCGCGCCCAGCTCGGCCAGCAGCTGGCGTTCGATCTGCCGGGTGCTGTAGCCGAGCCGGGCGGCGAGGCCGGGCACGCCCTCGCGGTCGACCACCCCGTCGGCGATCAGCCGCATGGCGCGGGCGGTGAGGTCGGCCCGCTGGTTCCACTCCGGGGAGCCGGGGGTGGTGTCGGGGCGGCAGCGCTTGCAGGCCCGGAAGCCCGCCTGCTGGCAGGCCGCCGCGCTCGGGTGGAACACCATGTTCTCCGGCTTGGGCGGCACCACCGGGCAGCTCGGCCGGCAGTAGATGCCGGTGGTCAGGACGGCCGTGAAGAACCAGCCGTCGAACCGGGCGTCCTTGGACCGGACAGCGCGCACGCAGCGCTCGGTGTCGGTGTGCATCCCCATCTGCATGGGTCCAGCATCGTCCACCGCGCCCGGCGCTTCTGGCGGGAATCCGACATCGTGCTCACGCTTCCTGCGCGGTCCCGGATCGCCAGGCGGACTCGCGCAGCAGCCGCAGCCCGTTCAGGCCGACCAGCACGGTCGAGCCCTCGTGGCCGGCGACGCCGAGCGGCAGCGGCAGGTGGCCGATCAGGTCCCACAGCACCAGGACGGTGATGAAGGTGCCCGCGATCACGAGGTTCTGGAGGACCAGCCGGCGGGCGGTGCGGGAGAGGCGGACGACGGCGGGTACGGCGCTCAGCTCGTCGCGGACGACGACCGCGTCCGCCGTTTCCAGCGCGAGGTCGGAGCCCGCGCGGCCCATGGCGACGCCGGCGTGGGCGGCGGCCAGGGCGGGAGCGTCGTTGACGCCGTCCCCGACGAACAGCACCTTGCGGCCCGCGCCCTCCAGCTCCCGTACGGCGGCGACCTTGTCCTCGGGGAACAGGTCGGCGCGGACGTCGGTGAGGCCGGTGGCCTCGGCGACGCGGGCGGCGGCGCGGGCGTTGTCGCCGGTCAGGAGGGTGGGGGCGGTGCCGTTGAGGGCGGTGAGCGCGGCGGTGGCCCCGGCGGCGTCGGGGCGCAGCCGGTCGGTGAGGACGAGGGTGCCGACGGGGGTGCCGTCGCGGGCGACCTGGACGGTGGTGGCGTCGTCGGCGGCGGTGCCGGCCCGGCCGACGGTCACCACGCTCCCCTCGACGGTCGCCGTCACCCCGCGGCCGGGGGCGGCGGTGAACTCCTCGGCGGCGGCCGGGGCGAGGCCGCGGGCGCGGGCGGCGGCGACCACGGCGCGGCCCAGGGGGTGCTCGCTGGGCAGTTCGGCCGCGGCGGCCAGCGCGAGCAGGGCGTCCTCGTCGAGCTCGGAGCCGGGCAGCGGGCGTACGGCGGTGACCTCGGGGGCGCCCTCGGTGAGGGTGCCGGTCTTGTCCAGGGCGGCGGTGTCGACCTCGCCGAGCCGTTCCATCGCGACCGCCGACTTCACCAGGACGCCGTGCCGGCCGGCGTTGGCGATGGCGGACAGCAGCGGCGGCATGGTGGCGAGGACCACCGCGCAGGGCGAGGCGACGATCATGAAGGTCATGGCACGCAGCAGGGCGTCGGTGAGGCCGGCGCCGAAGGCGAGCGGGATGCCGAAGACCGCGAGGGTGGCGACGACCACGCCGACCGCGTAGCGCTGCTCGATCTTCTCGATGAACAGCTGGGTCGGCGCCTTGGTGCGGGACGCCTCCTCGACCAGGGCGACGATGCGGGCGATCACCGAGTCGGCCGGGTCGCGGCCGACGCGGACGCGCAGGGCGCCGGTGCCGTTGAGGGTGCCGGCGAAGACGTCGTCGCCGGGGGTCTTCAGGACCGGGAGCGACTCGCCGGTGATGGTGGCCTGGTCGACCTCGCCCTCGCCGCCGACGACCGTGCCGTCGGCGCCGATCCGCTCGCCCGGCCGGACCAGGAGGACGTCGCCGACGGCCAGGTCGGCGGTGGCGACGGTCTCCTCGCGGTCCCCGGTCACCCGGGTCGCGGTGGTGGGCGCGAGGTCGAGCAGGCCGCGCACGGAGTCGGCGGTGCGGGCGGTGGCCAGCGCCTCCAGGGCGCCGGAGGTGGCGAAGATGACGATCAGCAGGGCGCCGTCGAGCACCTGGCCGATGGAGGCCGCGCCGAGCGCCGCGACGATCATCAGCAGGTCGACGTCGAGGGTCTTCTCGCGCAGCGCGCGCAGGCCCTCCAGGGCGGGCTCCCAGCCGCCGGCGGCGTAGGCGAGGGCGTACAGCGGGCCGTACGCCCAGGCGGTGACCCCGGTCAGGTCGAGGGTGAGGGCGAGCAGGAACGCGAGCAGGGAGACAAGCGCCCAGCGGGCCTCGGGCAGGGCCAGCACGCGGGTGCGGCGGCCGGGCGCCGGCCGGCGGGGCGTCGTCGCGGGCGCGGTGGGGGCAAGGGTGGTGGACACGCCGCACACCATACAGGAACGCATGAAGACTCATTCATTCGTTCATCCATTCATTCGTTCATGCGTATGGGTGTTCCCGGGCGGTGCGTAGGATGGCCGCATGGGTCACGGAGCCGCCAGCACCACGCAGGAGACCGCACGCGTGCGTCTGGACGCGGACAATGTCGCCAAGGTCGCCACCACGCTCCAGGCCCTGTCCACCCCCTCCCGGCTGCTGATCCTGGCCCGGCTGCGCGAAGGCCCGCTGCCCGCGACCGAGCTGGCGGCGCAGGTCGGCATGGAGCAGTCGGCCTGCTCGCACCAGCTGCGGCTGCTGCGCAACCTGGGCCTGGTGGTGGGCGAGCGGCGCGGCCGGTCGGTGGTCTACGCGCTGCACGACGACCACGTCGCCGAACTCCTGGACCAGGCCGTCTTCCACGTGGAGCACCTGCGGCTGGGGATCAGCGACACCGGTCCGGAGCGCTGAGCAGCCCCCGCATCGTCTCGGCGGCCCGTACGGCCGCGTCCCCGCAGCAGTTGTTGAACAGCACGTGCAGCTCGTCCGTGTGCCGGGCCGCGCGCCGCAGCCGGGGCACCCACGCGGCGAGTTCGGCCACGTCGTAGCCGTACCGGAAGCGGTCCTCCTTGCTGCCCCTCCCCCAGGCCGGGCTGCGGCCGTGGAACCGTACGACGGCCAGCGGGCGGTGGGTGACCGGCACGACCGGCGGCAGCGATCCGGGCAGGCCCGGCGCCATGTCGACGCCCACCGCGCTCGCGCCGAGGCCGGCGAGCAGCGCGGCGGTGGCGTCGGCCCGGTCCGGGGCCCACCAGTCCGGGTGCCGGAACTCCACGGCGAGCGGCCAGCCCGCCGTGCGCCGGGCACAGGCTTCGAGCGTCTCCTCCGCGCCGCCGCCCGGCGCGAACCAGGGCGGGAACTGGAACAGCACGGCGCCGAGCCGCCCGGCCTCGCGCAGCGGTCCGACCGCGTACGCGAACCTGCGCCACACCTCGTCGAGGAGCGCCGGGCCCCGCTCGGCCCCCCGCAGGTCGGCGGGGAGGGACGCGGCCCGGGTGGGGTGCCCGGTCAGCAGCGAGAACGCCTTGACGTCGAAGCGGAAGCCCTCGGGGGTGCGCTCCAGCCACAGCTCGCTGTTGCGGCGGCTGGGCAACGCGTAGTATCCGGCGTCCACTTCGACGACGGGCAGCCGGGAGGCGTAGTGCCTGAGGCGCCCCTCGGCGTCCCGCCGCCCGCGCGGGTACCAGCCGCTCGCGACGAGCTGCCGGTCCGTCCAGGAACACGCGCCGACCCTTACCTCACCCATGGGAGCCCGGTTGCCCGGACTCCCCCGGCCTCATGCGCCGTCGGCTATTCGGCGGCGGTGGGACGCCGCGCGGCGGTCATCGCCTCCTTCACGTCGGTGATCGGGCGCAGCCGGTAGGTGTAGGAGTAGTCCCGGTCGGCGAACAGCTTGAACTCGTCGTGGGTGTGCGCGCCCCAGCTGTTGTCCCCGCCGACGCCCATCTGCCGGTGGTTCAGGCGGAGCACGACCGCGTCCCTCGGGGTGAGCTGGTAGTCGTGCCGCACGCCCGTCGACAGGTCCTCCGGGGTGAAGCGCGAGGCGTTGACCTCCAGCAGGGGTTCGCCCGAGGCCAGCAGCCCGGCGCCGCGCCGGTCGGTGAGCGCCACCCAGCGGACGTCGGTCTTGTTGCCGTTCTCCTGCGGGCGGATGTAGCCGGACCACTGCTCGGCGACGGTCCCGGAGTACAGGCCGACGTCGGTGCCGGTGTTGCGGTCCCAGTGGTTCTCCTCGGGGCCGCGCCCGTACCAGTGCAGCCGGTCCAGGCCGCGCGGCAGGAAGAGCAGGCTGCCGACCTCGGGGATGTACGGCAGGTTCGCGGCGCCGGGGTGCAGGGTGTGGTCGACCTTGATCTCGCCGTTGCCGAAGACCGTGTAGGTGGTGGTGTACGACGACTCCACCGTGGTCGGCAGCGTGCCGCTGACCTTGATCTCGACGGCCCGGTCCGCCCCGAGCCGCCGCACGGCGACGTCGGTGACCTTCCGCCGGGCGCCCGCGTCCCGCCAGGTCCGGTTGCGGGTGTGCTGGCCGTTGCCGAGGTCGTTGTCGGTGGGCGCCCGCCAGAAGTTGGGCACCGGCCCGGAGGTGAGCAGCCGGATGCCGCGCGCCCGGTACGAGGTGATGGTGCCGCTGCTCCGGTCGACGGTGACGGTGAAGTCCTCGCCGTCGACGGTGATCTCCTCGTCGTCCTCGTCCAGCTCCAGGGCCGGGACCCGGTCCAGCGGCACGGGGGTCACGGCCGGGGCGTCCGCGTCGAGGGGGAGCTGGACGCGGGCCACCTCGAAGCCGGCCTTCGCCCAGGGGGCGGACTCCTTGGTGGTGAAGGAGACCTGGAGGAAGAACTCGGTGCCGGGCGCCGGGTCGGCCGGCAGCCGTACGGGCAGGGTGATGTCCTTGCCGGACAGTGGTGCCACGGCCAGCTGGTCGCGGGTCAGCCGCCCGCGCCGTACCACCGCGCCGTCGGCGACCAGTTCCCACCGGCCGTCGAACTCCCGCAGGTCGGTGAAGAGGTACTCGTTGACCAGGGTCACCGCGCCGGGGCCGCCGGAGCGCTGCCGTACGTCGATCGCCTGGTAGACGCGCTTGACCTCGGCGGCCTTGCCGGTGTGGCCGCGGTCGGCCAGGACGATGCCGTCGGCGACGAAGGCGCCGTCGTTGGGGTTGTCGCCCCAGTCGCCGCCGTACGCGAAGAAGGTCTTCTCCCCGGGCCGCTTCTCCTCCTTGCGGACCTCGGCGGCGTCGAACCAGAAGCGCACGCCGTCGTCGTCGCTGCCGCGGCCCTCGTCGGCCAGTTCGGCGGCGGTGAGGGCGCGGGCGTACACACGGGCGGCGCGGATCGTGCCGCTGAACTCGCGGGTCTGGTTGTCGGCGTCGGTCGCCAGGGCGAGCGGCGCGGTGTTCACCTCGGGGCGCCGGGTGGTGGTGCGGACGGCTCTGGCCACGCCGTCGGCGTAGAGGGTCAGGGTGCCCGCGTCGGCGTCGAAGACACCGGCGACGTGGTGCTCGCGGCCGGTCCAGTCGTCCGGCAGCGCCCAGTTCGCGGTGACCCACTGTCCGCCGGAGTGGATGAAGAACTCCAGGTTCCGGTTGTTCTGCTTCAGGGCGTACTGGGTGTCGCCCTTGGCCACGATCGGCTGGTGGTAGCCGAGGAAGCGCGGGGTGACCCAGGCCTCCAGGGTGAGGGAACCGGTGAGGTCCAGGCTCTCGTCGCGGGCGAAGAGCGTGCCGCCGGACAGGCCCTCGTCCCGGTCGAAGGAGCCGCTGGGGTTGATGATCTCGCCGCGCAGCCCGGCGGGGCCGGTCTCCCGCAGCAGGACGCGGGCGGGCACCGGCCAGGCCAGGGACTGGTCCACGAAGTCCCAGATCCAGCCGCCCTGGAGCACGTCGTAGCGGCGGACGACGTCCCAGTACTTCTTGAAGTTGCCGGTGGAGTTGCCCATCGAGTGGGCGTACTCGATCATCACGTACGGCCGGGTGTCGGAGGTGTCCTTCGCCCGCTGCTCGACCCGCTGGGGGGTGTCGTACATCTCGGAGCGGATGTCGCTGATCCCCGGGCGGTCGTCGCCCTCGTACTGGATGACGCGGGTGCTGTCGTAGGAGCGGATCCAGTCGTGCATGGCGGTGAAGGTGGAGCCGGTGCCGGCCTCGTTGCCCAGCGACCAGATCACCACCGAGGGGTGGTTCTTGTCGCGGTGCACCATGTTCTGGGCGCGGGCCACGCACGCCGCGGTCCACTCGGGGTGGTCGCCGGGGTACTCGTCGCGGATGGCGTGGGTCTCCAGGTTGGTCTCGTCGACGAGGTAGAGGCCGTACTCGTCGGCGAGTTCGTACCACAGCGGGTTGTTCGGGTAGTGCGAGGTGCGGACGCTGTTCATGTTGAGCCGCTTGATGAGCGTGATGTCGTTCACCAGGTCCTCGCGGCTGAGGGCGGTGCCGCGGTCCGGGTGCATCTCGTGGCGGTTGGTGCCGCGCAGGGAGACCGGCTTGCCGTTGACGCGCATCAGGCCGTCCTTGAGCGCGAACTCCCGGAAACCGACCCGGTGCGAGAGGGTCTCGGTCACCTTTCCGGCGGGGTCGCGCAGGCGCAGCACGGCCGTGTAGAGGTACGGCTGCTCGGCCGACCACAGCTTCGGCGCCGGTACGGCCCTGGTGGCGCGTACGGTGACGTCCTCACCGGCGCTCACCGTGCCGAGGTCGGCGCCGGCCTGGAGGGGGCGGGACCAGACGGCGTGGCCGCGGGCGTCGTACAGCTGGGTCTCGACGGTGTACCGGCCGGTGCCGTCGCCGCCGTACGCCCGGACCTGTGCGGTGACGGCGAGTTCGGCGTCGGTGTACGTGTCGTCCAGCGGGGTGTCGAGGCGGAAGTCGCGCAGGTGCACGGCGGGGGTGGAGTAGAGGTAGACCGAGCGGAAGATGCCGCTCAGCCGGATCATGTCCTGGTCCTCCAGCCAGTCGCCGTCGGCGTAGCGGTAGACCTCGACGGCGATCTGGTTGGTGCCGGGCTTGAGGTGGTCGGTGATGTCGTACTCGGACGGGGTGTAGGAGTCCTCGTCGTATCCGGCCAGTTCGCCGTTGATCCACACGTAGTGCGCGGACTTGACGCCCTCGAAGTGGAGGAAGGTGCGGCGGCCGTCCCAGTCGCGGGGGACGGTGAAGGTGCGGCGGTACTGGCCGACGGGGTTGCGGCGGGTGGGGGCGGTGGGGGGCTGCGGCTCCTCCCCCAGGCCGTTGGGTCCCCAGTAGGGATAGGTGATGTTCAGGTAGATCGGGCGGTCGTGCCCGTGCAGCTGCCAGACGGAGGGGACCGGGATGGTGTCCCAGTCGCCGTCGTCGAGGTCGGTGCGGTGGAAGTCGGCGTCCCGGTCCTCGGGGCGGTCGGCGTAGGCGAACTTCCAGGTACCGTCGAGGGAGAGGCGGTACGGGGAGTCGGTGCGGTCGGCGGCCAGTGCCTGGCGGACGTCCGCGTACGGCATGAGCGTGGTGTGCGGCGGCTCGGTGCCGAGCCGGAAGACACCGAAGTCGTTCCACTGCGGGGGGCCGTCGGAGGCCGCCGCCGCACGGGCCCTGGCGGGCGGTACGGACAGGGCGAGCGCGCCGAGGACGGCGGCGCCGCCCTCCAGGAGACGGCGGCGGCTGACGACCGGGGGCACGACGGAGGAGAGGGACGGGTGCGGCATGACCGTGGCCTTCCGTGGGGTTCGGTGGGCGGCTCAACGCACGGTGCGCTAACGGCGGTTACGGGGGTGGTGCCCGGCAACTGCCGGTGAGGGAGCGACTACTGAAACACGGTCACCCTAGGACCCGAACACAATCGAATCAATCACCCCGTCGGGCTTTGTGCGGTCCTGGGGAAGGAGGGCCCTGTTCCGTCGACTGCCCGGCCGGCCGTCCCCAGTCGACCGTGCGGTCGCACCAGCGCTCCAGCAGCACCCGGTCGTGGCCCACGGCCAGCAGGCCCGCCCCGGTGGCGGCGCGGTACTCCTCGACCACCGCGACCAGCGCGGCGGTGGTGGACGCGTCCAGCATGGCGGTCATCTCGTCGCACACCAGCCAGCGCGGGCGCAGCACCAGGGCGCGGGCCAGGCAGGCCCGCTGGAGCTGGCCGTCGCTGACCTCGTGCGGGCGGCGGCCCAGCAGGTCGCCGGTGAGGCCGACCGTGGCGGCCAGTTCGGCGACCCGGGCGGCCAGGCCCTCGCGGCGGCCGGTGGCGCGCAGCGGTTCGGCGATCAGGTCGGCCAGCCGCAGCCGGGGGTCGGCGGAGAGCCGGGCCTGCTGGAAGACGACGCCGAAGGCGGTGCGCACCTCGCGCGGCGCGCGGTGCCGCCAGCGGCGTACCGGCTCGCCGTCGACGACGACGGTGCCGGCGTCGGGGCGGTGCAGCAGGGCGGCGACCCGGGCGAGGGTCGACTTGCCGCAGCCGCTGGGGCCCAGCAGGCCGACCGCCTCGCCCGGCGCGACGGTCAGGGAGACGTCCCGCAGGACGGGGGCGCCCCGGGTGTATCCGGCGGTGACGGCGCGCAGTTCAAGCACGGGCGGCCTCCGGGTCGGCGGTGGTGTGCGGGTGGGAATGCGGGTGGTGGCAGGCGACCGTGCCGGACAGCGGCGGCAGCGTGCCGCAGGCGTCGGTGGCGCGGGCGCAGCGCGGGGCGAAGGCACAGCCGGCGGGCAGGTCGCCGAGTTCCGGGGGCAGGCCGGGAACGGGGGTGAACGCGCGGTCGGGCAGGGCCTGGAGCAGGCCCCGGCTGTAGGGGTGGCGGGGGCCGGGGGTGCCGAAGAAGGCGTCCGCGTCGGCGAGTTCGACGATGCGTCCGGCGTACATGACGGCGACCCGGTCGGCGATGCGTTCGGCGGCCGCCAGGTCGTGGGTGATCATCAGCAGGGCCCGGCCCTCCCCCTGCGCGTCCCCGTCCGGGCCTCCGTCCGCGTCGACGTGGCGGCGCAGTTCGTCGACGGTGCGGTCCACCAGGTCCCGGTCGAGTCCGGTGGTCGGTTCGTCGGCGAGCAGCAGGGGCGCGTCGCCGACCAGGGCGAGGGCGGTGGCGGCGCGCTGGGCGAGGCCGCCGGAGAGTTCGTGCGGGTGGCGGTCGAGGTGGCCGGCGGGGAACGCGGCGCGGGCGGCGGCCTCCTCGGCGGCGGCGCGCAGGGCGGCGCGGCCCCGCGGGCCGGTGAGGGCGGCGACGGTCTCCGCGAGGTGGGAGCGGACGGTGCGCACGGGGGTGAGGTGGGCGGCCGGGCTCTGCGGGACCAGGCCGATCCTGCGGCCCCGTACGGTGCGGGCGAGGGTCCGCTCGTCCGCGGTGAGCAGGTCCAGGTCGCCGAGGAGGGCCGAGCCGGCGGTCTGCGCGTTGCCGGGGAGCAGGCCCAGCAGGGCGGAGGCCAGCACCGACTTGCCACAGCCGCTCTCGCCGATCAGGGCCAGGCACTCACCGGCCGCCACGTCGAAGCGGACGTCGGTGACGGCGGCGATCCGCCGCCCGCCCGGCATCAGGAAGCGGACGGACAGGCCGCGGACCGCCAGCACAGGGGGACGCCCGTTCACAGCATCAGCTCCGATCGCCGCCGGGGGTTGATCCGCTCCCGCCAAGCCCCGGCGAGGCCCGCGACGGCGAGGGTGGGGACGATGATGAACAGCCCCGGGAAGAGGGTGGGCCACCACTGCCCGGCGAGCAGCGAACCGCGGGCCTGCTGGATCAGGTTGCCGAGGCTCGCCATGTGGGTGGGCAGACCGAGCCCGAGGAAGGACAGCGCCGACTCGTGCCACATGGCGTGCGGCACCATCAGTACGGCGGCCAGCGCGGCCTGCGGCAGCACGCCGGGCAGCAGGTGCCGTACCGTCACCCGCCACCGGGAGGCGCCCCCGGAGACGGCCGCGTCGATGTACGGGCGCGAGCGCAGGGAGAGCACCTCGGCGCGGACGATGCGGGCGGTGGACAGCCAGTGGGTGGCCGCCACGGAGACGACCACGGGCCACACCCCCGGCCGGAACATGGCCACGATGAACACGCCGAGCAGCAGGTGGGGTACGGAGGAGAACGCGTCGACCACCCGCATCAGCGCGCGGTCGAACCAGCCGCCCAGCGCCCCGGCCGCGGCGCCCACCGCGGTGCCGACGACCGTCGCGGTCAGCGCCGCGGCCACCCCCACCAGCAGCGAGACGCGCAGCCCGTACACGCAGCGCAGCAGCAGGTCGCGGCCGACGTCGTCGGTGCCGAAGGGGTGGGCGGCGCTCGGTGGCAGGAGCTTGGCGGCGAGGTCGACGGCCTGCTGGTCGAGCCGGACGAACGGCGGTACGAGCAGTACGGCGAGGACGGTCAGGGCCAGCAGGCCGGCCGAGACGCGCAGGCGCAGGGCGCGGGTGGAGCGGCGGGCCGTGCCGTGGGACCGCCACTGCTGCGGGGCGGGGGCGTCACATGTCACTGAGCTTCACCCTCGGGTCGAAGAGTCCGTAGAGCAGGTCGGCGAGGAGGTTTCCGGCGAGGACGGCGGCGGTGGCGAGGGTGGTGAGCGCGGCGAGCAGCGGGAAGTCGACGGCGGTGGCCGCCTCGACGGTGGCCGCGGCGATGCCGGGCCAGCTGAAGACGGTCTCCACCAGCAGGGCGCCGGTGATGAGTTCGGGGACGCGGGAGCCGATCAGGGTGAGCACCGGCAGCAGTCCGGAGCGCAGCGCGTGGCCGAGCAGGACGGTGCCTTCGCCGAGACCGCGGGCGCGGGCGCCGCGCACCGGGTCCTCCGCGAGGGCGTCGCCGACGCCCTGACGGACGTAGAGGGTGAACCAGGGGAGTTGGGAGACGGCGAGGACCGCGGCGGGCAGGACGACGTGGCTCGCGACCTGGCCGAAGGTGACCTGTTCGCTGGCGGTGTCGGTGAGGCCGCCCGCCGGGAGGAGGTCCCACTGGAGGGCGAACAGCCAGACGGCGAGCAGCGCGGTCCAGAAGACCGGGGCCGCCTCCAGGGCGTACGCGAGGGAGGTCACCGCCCGGTCGAGGAGGGAGCCGGGGCGGCGGGCGGCCAGGACGCCGAGCAGGGTGCCGGCGAGGACGGCGGCGGTGAAGGCGACCGCGCACAGCAGCGCGGACCAGGCCAGGCGTTCGCCGATGACCTGGGCCACCGGCTGCCGCAGCACGCTGGAGTGGCCGAGGTCGCCGGAGAGCGCGTCGGTCAGCCAGTGCCACCAGCGGGTGACGAACGGCTCGTCCACGCCGAGGTTGGCGCGCAGCCGGTCCAGGGTCTCCTGGTCGGCACCGAGCGCGGCGGTGCCGGCGTACGCCTTGACGGGGTCGAACGGGGAGGCGGCGGCGATGGCGAACACGCCGAAGGTGACGACGGCCAGGACGGGGACGGCGGACAGCGCCCGCCGTCCCGTCAGCCGTGCCATCGCTCCCCAGGGGAGCGCGCTCATGCCTTGGGCCGCCAGGTCTCGATGTTCCACCAGGGGCCGCTGGCGAAGCCGTGCTCGTGCGGTTCGAGCTGGGTGGTGAGGCCCTCCCAGCGGTCGGCGAGGACGTAGAGGTGGTCGATGTGGGTGAGGAAGGTGTAGCCGGGGTCGTCGACGAGCGCCTGCTGGATCGTGTCGTAGGCGGCGCGGCGTTCGTCGGGGTCCTGGCTGCGGCGGCCGGTTCCGAGGGCCTGGTCGACGGCCGGGTTGTCGTAGCGGGCCATGTTGTTGAAGCCGTCGCCGGCGAGGGAGGAGTGCAGCAGGGTGTAGAGGCCGAAGTCGGGGTCGCCGACGCTGCCGAAGCCGGCCAGGACCGCGTCGCGGCCCATGCGGGGTTCGATGACCTCCCAGGTGGCGCTCTCCACGTTCACCTCGATGCCGGCCCGCTTGGCGTCGGAGGCGTAGGCGAGGGCGTGGTCCTGGCGGACCTTGTCGCCGGAGGGGTAGTAGAGGGTGAACGCGGCGCGCTGTCCGTCCTTGGCGCGGATGCCGTCGCCACCCGTCTTCCAGCCGGCCCGGTCGAGGACGCGGCGGGCCTCGGCCAGGTCCTGGTCGCGGGCGATCTCCTTGGCGTACCAGGGGTCGTCGGTGGGCAGCGGCCCGTACGCCGGCAGACCGGCGCCGTCGAGGATCTTGTCGACCATGGCCCGGCGGTCCACGGCGGCGTCCAGGGCCCGCCGGATCGCGCGGTCGCCGGTGACCGGGCCGGCCGTGGGGAGGGTGACGGCGCGGAAGTCGTAGGTCTTGGCGTCGTACGTGCGCCTGCTGTCGTCGTCCTTGAAGGTGGCGGCGAGGTTGGGCGGCAGGACGGCGCCGTCCAGGTCGCCGGAGCGCAGGCGGGTGGCGCGGACGTTGTCGTCGGCGATGATCGCCATGGTGAACGACTTGACCGCCGGTTCCCCGCCCCAGTAGTGGGGGTTGGCCTTGAAGGTGAGCTTCTCGCCCTTGCTCCACTTCGCGAGCGTGTACGGTCCGGTACCGACCGGCTCCGTGTTGAAGGAGCCGGTGTTGGGGTCCTGTCCGCCCGCGATGTGCTCGGGGACGATGGGCAGCACCGTGCGCGCGGCGAAGGCCGCGTAGGGGTACTTGAGCGTGAAGACGACCTGGTCGTCACCGCCGGCCCGGACGCTCTTGACGGCGTCCAGCTCGCTGCGCGCCGTGTTGTTGGTCTTCGGGTCGAGGATCGTCTCGTACGTGTAGACGACGTCCTCGGCGGTCAGCGGCTCGCCGTCGCTGAACTCGACGCCTTCGCGCAGGGTGTAGGTGTACGTCCGCCCGCCGTCGCCGATCTCGGGCAGGGCTCTGGCCAGCGCGGGCTTCAGCTTCAGGTCGGCGTCACGGGTGAGCAGCCCGTCGAAGATCTTGGAGTTCCCGTCCTTGCCGTAGCCGAGCAGCGGGCTGAGGGTGTCCGGTTCGGAGGCCACCCCGATCACGACGGACTCGGCCCCGCCCTTTCCCTCGCCTCCGCTCCCTCCCGGTGCGGAGCAGGCGCCGGCACCCACGGCCAGTGCGGCCGCGGCGGCGGCGCCTCGTATCCGACGGGTCCTCATGTGTCCCCCAGAGCAGTTGACGCGGATGAGCTATTGCACATGAGTCGCAATTAAAGCGTCAACCGGAGGCCGGGCGCACCTGCGCCCGCCGCGGCGGCCGGCGGGCAGGGCGGTCGGCGCGCCGGCCGTCGGCAGGACGGCCGGCGCGGCGGGCCGCGGTTGGGCGGCGCACAGGGCCATGACGATCCGGCCGGGGGCGACGCCGAGGGTACGGGTGACGGTCAGGGCGCGCCGGGCCCGCACCGCGGTGCTCCAAGCCGAGGAGCACCGTGCCCGTACTCGATCTCCGCGTCGGGTACGGCGTGCGGGGTGAGCGGCGCGGTGACCATGACGCTGGCGACCCCCGCCACCACCGCGGTCAGGACGGCGCGGCCGGTCCGGTACGGCGGTCAGCCGAGGCGCGCGGCGAACGCCTCGTGGGCCCGGTCGTCGAACAGCACGAACCTGATCTCCTCGACGGCCGTGTCGGCGCCCCGCACCGCGTCCACCGCGATGCGCGCCGCGTCGTCCAGCGGCCAGCCGTAGGAACCGGTCGAGATCGCCGGGAAGGCGACGGAACGGGCCCCGAGTTCGTCGGCCACCCGCAAGGACTCCCGGTAGCAGGACGCCAGCAGGGACGGATCGCCGCGGCCGGCGGCGTACACCGGGCCGACGGTGTGGATGACCCAGCGGGCGTCCAGTTCGCCGGCGGTGGTGGCGACCGCCCGGCCGGTGGGCAGGCCCCGGCCGTACCGCGAGGCGCGCAGCGTGCGGCACGCGTCGAGGATCGCCGGGCCGCCCCGGCGGTGTATGGCGCCGTCGACGCCGCCGCCGCCGAGGAGGGAGGAGTTGGCCGCGTTGACGATCGCGTCGGCCCGCTGGTGCGTGATGTCGCCCTGGACCAGGGTGATGACGGTCATGTCCGCCTCAGTCTCCGCCACACCGCCTTCGCCGCGTTGTGTCCCGACATGCCGTGTACCCCGGGACCGGGCGGAGTGGCCGACGAGCAGATGAAGACGGCCGGGTGCGGGGTGGCGTACGGGAAGAGGGACGGCTTGGGGCGCAGCAGCACCTGAAGACCGCTGATCGCGCCGGAGGCGATGTCACCGCCGACGTAGTTGGCGTTGCGGGCGGCCAGTTCGGGCGGGCCGGCGGTGGCGCGGGCGAGGACGCGGTCGCGGAAGCCGGGGGCGAAGCGCTCCAGCTGGCGTTCGATCGCGTCGGTGAGGTCCCCGGTCCAGCCGTTGGGGACGTGGCCGTACGCCCAGAAGACGTGCTTGCCCTCCGGGGCACGGGTGGGGTCGACGACGCTCGGCTGCACGGTGATCAGGAACGGCCGCTCGGGCGCGCGCCCGGCGCGGGAGGCGTTGTGCAGGGCGGTGCCGATCTCGGCGCTGTCCGCGCCGACCTGCACGGTGCCGGCGGCGCGGGCCTCGGGGGCGGTCCACGGGACGGGGCCGTCCAGCGCGTAGTCGATCTTGAAGACGCCGGGGCCGTACCGGTAGCCGTCGTAGGCCCGGCCGAAGCCCGCGATGCGGGCCAGCGCGGTGGGTGAGGTGTCGAAGACGTAGGCGCGGGCGGGCGGCAGGTCGTCCAGCCGTTTGACCTCGTAGTCGGTGTGCACGGTGCCGCCGAGATCGGTGAGGTGCGCGGCGAGGGCGTCGGAGATCGCCTGGGAGCCGCCGCGGGCCACCGGCCAGCCGTGGGCGTGCGCGGCGAGCAGGAAGACCAGGCCGATGGCGGAGGTGGCGAGGCCGCCGAGCGGGGCCATGACGTGCGCGACGAGACCGGACAGCAGGGTCCTGGCCCGCTCGTCACGGAAGCGGCGCATCAGCCAGGTCGACGGGGGCAGCCCGGTGAGGCCGAAGCGGGCGAGGGTGACGGGGTCGCGGGGCAGCGCGGTCAGCGGCAGCGACATGAAGTCCCTCACCAGCGTGTCCCAGCGCGGCAGGAACGGTTCGACCAGTCTGCGGTAGGTGCCCGCGTCGCGCGGTCCCAGTGAGGCGGCGGTCTCGCCCACCGACCGGGAGAGCACGGCGGCCGAGCCGTCGGGGAACGGGTGGGCCATGGGCAGCTCGGCGTGCAGCCACTGGAGGCCGTAGCGGTCCAGGGGCAGGGCGCGGAAGGCCGGTGAGCCGGCGGCGAGCGGGTGGGCCGCGGAGCAGGGGTCGTGCCGGAAGCCGGGGAGGGTCAGCTCCTCGGTGCGGGCGCCGCCGCCCACGGTGTCGCGGGCCTCGAAGACGGCGACGGAGAAGCCGCGCCGGGCCAGCTCCACGGCAGCGGTCAGTCCGTTCGGTCCCGCACCCACCACGACCGCATCGAGCATCGACGGCACCTTCGGACCCCTTCGTCAGCCGACGGCCACTGGGACCAGGATAGGCCCAGGGTCACCGGCGGTCCGGGGCCCCGGGGCACCGGCGGCTCCGGGGCACCGGTGACCCGCGGCCCCTGACGCGGCGGCGTCAGGCGGCGCCGCCGCCGGACAGCAGCGCGATCGTCCGCCGGGCGGTGGCCGCGTCGCGGGCGGCGGTGAACGGCAGCTCGTTGCCGCCCGTGATCCGGAACGGTTCGCCGGTCAGGGTCAGGTGGGTGCCGCCGGCCTCCTCGACGAGCAGCAGCCCGGCCGCGTGGTCCCAGGCGGCCTCCCAGGAGAACGCGGTGGCGTCCACCTCGCCGCGGGCCACGGCCAGGTATTCCAGGCCGGCCGAGCCGCAGGGGCGGGGTGCCATGCCCGGGACCTCCAGGGCCGCCAGGACGCGCTTCTGCTCGTCCGTGGTGAAGTCCGGGTGGGAGGTGGCGATCCGCAGGTCGTGGCCGGGCTCGGGCGGACCGGCGTACAGCCGCTCGCCGTCCAGGAAGGCGCCCTTGCCCCGTATCGCCGTGGCGAACTGGTCGCGGGCCGGCGCGTGGGTCCAGGAGGCGAGCAGCTCACCGCGGTGGGCGAGGGCGACCAGGGTGCAGAAGCCGCTGTCGCCGTGGACGAACTGCCGGGTGCCGTCGACGGGGTCGACGATCCACACCGGCGCGTCGCCGCGCAGCGCCTCGTAGCTGACCGGGTTGGCGTGCACCGCCTCCTCGCCGACGACGACCGAGCCGGGCAGCAGGGCGACCAGCGCCTCGGTGAGGTACATCTCCGCGTCGCGGTCGGCGTCCGTCACCAGGTCGTGCGGTCCGGTCTTCTCGTCCACCTCGTGGGCGGCCAGCCGCCGCCAGCGCGGCATGACCTCCTGCGCGGCCGCCTTGCGGACGGCCTCCTCCACGTCGTCGGCGTACCGGGCGAGAAACTCGTCGATGGTTTCGTTGTTCTCGATCATGCGTCCATGAGAGC
This sequence comes from Streptomyces sp. NPDC016677, assembly GCF_055562815.1. Classification (NCBI taxonomy): domain Bacteria; kingdom Bacillati; phylum Actinomycetota; class Actinomycetes; order Kitasatosporales; family Streptomycetaceae; genus Streptomyces; species Streptomyces sp. NPDC016677. The sequence goes on from NZ_JBVHEO010000007.1 coordinate 178,040, forward strand.
ACGCGCCACTGACAATCCCCACCCGGGTGGCGTACTCCGGGTGGAATCGGGACGAACATGCGGTGGGACCGCCCGGCCGCCCGGCACGGCGAGCCGCCCGCCGGCGCCGCGCCGGCGACACCCGGGTCACTCCCGGTGTTCCCGTCCCGCTCCGGAATACGGAGGCGGATCAGTGCACGGTGAGTACGGGGTTCCCGGCGGCGAGCTCGTCGTGGTGGACGTGGAGGTACGGCTCGCCGATGAGCACAGCGACAGTGCTCGGCGCACGCAGGATCCATGACTCGGCCGGCCAGGCAGACCGCCGCCACCTCGTGTCGCGCCTCGTGCGCGAGATACGCGTACACAAGGGAAAGAGCGGTCCGGGAAAGATTCGTGTCTGCCCGCTCCGGGTTCCGCCACCCTCACGAGCGGACCTGGCCCTGTCGGCCTGAGTCTCCTCCGCGGTCCCGACCCCGTATCGAGGGCCAAGACTGCGGCAAGGTCCAGCATGCGACTCGGCGGCCAGGCCGCCGATACCCGCCATACGGCTCCCATACCGTCATCCCAAAAGTGCCGAGGCAGAAGGAGACCCGCTGTTTCGGTGAGACGGACGGCGTCGCCACCCCGAGCGGGCAGATGATCGGCGCCCCGAGTTACCGTGGACCCGAAAACGGCACATGGAGGAAAAATGCACGGGGAGTACAAGGTCCCGGGCGGCAAGCTGGTCGTCGTTGATCTTGCTGTGGTCGACGGTGGACTCCGCGATGTGCGGGTCTCAGGCGACTTCTTCCTGGAGCCCGACGAGGCCCTGCCCGCCATCGACCAGGCGCTCGAAGGCGCCGCGGCCGAAACCGACACCGCCGGCCTCGCCGCCCGCATTGAAGCCGCCCTGCCCGAGGGAACGGTCATGTACGGCCTGACGTCGGAGGGTGTTGCCGTGGCAGTGCGTCGCGCCCTGACCAAGGCGACGGACTGGACCGACTACAACTGGGAGCTCATCCACGACGAGCCCCAGTCCCCCGCCCTGCACATGGCCCTCGACGAGGTCATCACTGCCGAGGTCGCCGCCGGGCGTCGCGGCCCCACCCTCCGGGTGTGGGAGTGGGCCCAGCCTTCGGTCATCATCGGCAGCTTCCAGTCCCTTCGCAACGAGGTCGACCCCGAGGGTGCCGCCCGCCACGGCATCACCGTGGTGCGCCGCATCACAGGTGGCGGGGCCATGTTCGTAGAGGTGGGCAACAGCATCACCTATTCCTTGTCCGTTCCCGCACCCCTCGTGTCCGGGCTGTCCTTCGCCGAGTCCTATGCCTACCTGGACGACTGGGTGCTCGGCGCGTTCGCCGACATGGGGATCAAGGCCTGGTACCAACCGCTCAACGACATCGCCACCGAGGCCGGCAAGATCGGCGGCGCCGCCCAGAAGCGCATGGTCGCCGCCGACGGCGGCCCCGGCGCCGTGCTGCACCACGTCACCATGAGCTACGACATCGACGCCGACAAGATGCTGGAGGTCCTGCGCATCGGCAAGGAGAAGATGTCCGACAAAGGCACCAGGAGCGCGAAGAAGCGCGTCGACCCGCTCCGCCGCCAGACGGGCCTGCCCCGTGAGACCGTCATCGAGCGGATACTCACCTCCTTCCGCAACCGCTACGGGCTGGCCGAGGGAAGCGTCACCGATGAGGAGATGGCCCGCGCGAAGGAACTCGCCGACAGCAAGTTCAGCAGCCCGGAGTGGACGGCCCGCGTTCCCTGATCACTGTCGGGCACAGGGCAATCATCAGCCAGGTGAGGTCTTCCGACAGGAAGACCGGGTGTCGGTCGCGATGTGTCGTTTGCGGCCCGGCACCTTCTTCCCGTCGTCGTAGCCGCGGGAGGCGGCCGGCGCCGTCGCGGCCGCCCGCACCGACTGCGCACCGACTGCGCGTCGACGATGCCCGCCGTGGGCTCGCCCTCGCGGCCTTCGCGTTCACGGACCCTCCCGCGCAGCCGGTCGTGGAACCCGGTGATCAGCCCGCGCTCGCGCAGCGGCCGAAGAAGGCGCGGACCCGGCCCCACGCGGGGAAGTCCGCGGGCATCGCCCACCGTCCCCGCCCCCGGAACCAGGCCGGTACCGCAGCAACGGCCGGATGACCGCCCACTCCGCGTCCGTCATGTCCGGCGGATACCGGCGAACCCGTTCGGGATGATCGGCCGCGTTGCCGTACGCGCGGGCGAGACAATCGCGTACCGCCGGAAGACCACCCGACCAGGAACCCTGTTCTACCGGCATGTCCCAAGACCGGTTGGGATACGGCTTCCCCGTACAGCTCACATGGACGCCCACACTTCTCGCGTGACCCGCGAGAGCGTCAACTACCCGACCTTGGCTCAACGCCCCAATCCGCCCCAACTGCCCTCCACACCCGGTCTTTGGCGGGTGGATTCAACTGGAACAGCGGTGACCGCAAGGGCAGTACTGTTGCCTTCCCGGACGCTCGCACCGACCCAGCCCGGCATCGCCCGGCATTGCCCGTGCGCCCCCGTCACCCTGCGCGAACAGACCTGAACGCCATTGCCGCATGTGCAATCCACTGAGTTGAGGGCAGCACCGACGAGGAGGAAAACAGGTGCACAGGCGTAAGCCGCGCGAGCGGCCCGAGATCCCGCAAGCACCGTATGGCGGGGCCGTTGTGCGGCGGGAGTCGTCCAGGGCCGCTGCCGTCGCGCCGCCCCTGCATACCGCCGACGCGTTCCGGGAGGTTCAGCGCAGCGCGGGCAACGCTGCGGTGACCCGCATGATCGCCCGCAGTGCGCGCCCCACGGCCGCTTCGGAGCGGCAGGACGAAGCGGCCTCACCGACCTCCGCCGGTCAGACGTCCGCGCCTTCCGTGGATGGGGCACACGGGCCGGACCGGGCCGTGGCGGTACAGCGCGTCACCGACCAGGCCAAGCATGTGGAGGAGGTGCTGCCCCGCGAGGAGTGGTACCGCCTGCAACTCGACCCTCGGCACCACGATGAGGCACGGCGGACGCACCCGAACAACCCCGGCGAGCTGTACGACCACCAGCAGTCGCCGGGATTCCAGGGCAGCATGAACGCCGCCTACGAGCAATACCTGAACGATCCGGCGACCATCGGCCACCGCGTCGACTTCCGCATGTACGAGGCCATGCACAACACCGTGGGCTCTCAACTGGGGAACCAGGTGGAAAAGTCCGGTGAGGTCGGTCTTCACACGATGTATCCGCTCCGCGCCGACTCCCCGACACCTTCGGTGCTCGATGAGGAGATCGGCGGCAGACCTCTCATGGTCAAGGCGGACCCCCTGATGAGATTCGGTATCATCCCGCGCGATCCACTCACCTGGAGCGGCCACTTCCAGCCCCATGGTGCCGACGGGATGTACACCGAGACCCTCTACAGAGACACCGAGGTCGAGGAGATCCTCGACAATGTCTTCAAGCGCTTCTACGAGAAACTCGGCGCGGCCCAGGCCCCCCGCGAAAAACTGAAGGCCATCGCCTGGGCGGTACGGACCATCCACATCATCCACCCGTACGAGGACACCAACCGGCGGCTCAACGTCCATGTGCTGTTGCCTCGGTTGCTGATGGCGGCCGGCTTCAAGCCGGTGATCTTCAAGGACATGGACGAGCTGTTCCAGGGCGGGCGGTCGTTGGAACAGGTCGCCGACGCGCTGGAGTCCGGCCAGGCCATGGATCTGTTGTCCGATTCGATCGAAGCGACAGCGCCGCAGTACGAGCCCGAGTGGCACCAGCGGGGCCAGTTCGGCCGACGGGAGGAGCCGATGCCCGCGCCACCGGGGACCTCCACCGAGTTGATCGAGATTCCGGACTTCTGACCGAGGGCCTGCGGCGGGTGCAGCAGGAGGCCGCTCGGGACCTCGCCCGGGAAGGCGCGAGGTCGCCTCCGCGGGCGATGCCGCCCGTCGTTGCGGATGGTCCGCCAGGTCCGGACGCGCGGGACCTTTCGACACCGACAGCCGCGGCGGTGCTACCGGCTTTGGGCCCGGCGCTGACCAGTTGCCGGTATCGGGCAGGCCGAGCACGCCTCCCTGACCAGACTGCGGAGCCTGCCCACGCTCCCGGCGAACCGCAAAGCCCCGATCGACCAGTCGCCCCGTCCGCACCGACGGCAAGCTCACCAAGCAGAACCTCTGGCGGCAGGCGGGCGTCAGCCGGGCCACGATCAACCGGGCAACCGCAGCGCTCATCGACGGGGATAACCACGTCAGCCACAGCGTGGCGACTGCCCTCCGCGAGCAGATCGCCCAACGCTCAGCCGTCGTCATCCCGCTCGACCGAGCACACCCCACACGCGAGTGAAAGTGGCCGGGAATCAGCCTGGGGCCGGCGGGCTGACATGGTGAGGTGTCGCGATCGACCTCCGTGTGCGGGTTCTCAGCCGAGCTGGTCTCTTCTCACCGGATCTGATCCGTACCTGATCCGTCCCATTGGTTCCGATCCGCCCGCCGCAGGAGCCAGTGGAGAATCTCGACAACCTGTGCCGGATACTGAGGGTGAAGGAAACAGCGTAAATCGATCAAAGTGGTTGCGGCAGGAGTGCCAGACCGGTCTCGCAGAGGTGTGCATCTCCTGGCGGGTGGCGCGGCCTGCCGGCCCGCGACGAGTAGGCTGATCGTTTGTCATCGGACCGGGGAGGTCGGCGTGGACTATGGCGACAAGCTTTTCTGGCTCTCGGTTGTGATCCAACGGAAGTACGCGCAGGTCTGCGCCGAGTTCGACCTGACCCCCTCGCAGGCAACGCTGCTCTGCGCAGTCAGGAACGAGCCGCGACAGATGGCCGACCTCGCCGCGTCGTTGGGTATGACCAAGAACGCATTGAGCCAGCTGGTCGACCGCATCGCGCGGCGCGAGTTGGTCGGCCGGGCAGGCTCGGCGCAGGACCGACGGGTCGTCATGCTCAGTGCGACGCCCACGGGGAAGGTGCTCGCCGAGGCCATTTACGCCGAGATCGCCAAGCGCCTGCCCGAGATCGCGAGGAACCTCGACGCCGACGACCAGCGCGACTTCGAGCGCCTGGCCACCGCCATCGTGGACACCTCGGACCTCTCTCCGCCCACCTCGAACCAACCCATCACACCGTGAGGTCCCGCTGCCCCCACACCTTGACGAAGTTCATGGCATGAACTACTTTCGTTCATGCCATGAACCAATGAAGGGTGGCAGCGATGAACACACAGACGACCGGCACGATCGCGGTCTTCGGCGCGACGGGGCAACAGGGTGGGGCGGTGGTCGACGCGTTGCTGGACCACAAGGCGCGGGTGCGGGCTCTGGTCCGCAACCCGCAGTCCGACCGGGCTCAGGCGCTGGCCGCCCGCGGCGTCGAGCTGGCGGCCATCCGGGCCGACGACCCGGCGTCGCTGGCCGCCGCGCTGGCGACGGTCGAGGGGTTCTACTTCATGACCCCGGAGGCGAACAGCCTCGAAGAGGTCGAGGCGGAGATCCACATCGGTACCGCGCTCGTCGACGCGGCGGTCGAGGCGGGCGTCCCGCACGTCGTGTTCAACTCGGTCTTCGGAGCGGACCGGGAGTCGGGCGTGCCGCACCACGACTCGAAGCACTGGATCGAGGAGCACCTGAAAAAATCCGGCCTCAGGGCCACGATGGTTCGCGCGACCGCCTTCATGGAGAACTTCGCGAGCGTGATGGCACCGAGCCTGGAGCATGGCGAGATCGTGCTGAGGCTGCCGCTGCCGGAGGACGTCGGTCTGAAGATGATCTCGGTCAGGGACATCGGCCGGGTCGCCGCCGCGCTCCTGCTCGGCACCGCGGAGGCACCCGGCGGAGCCGTCGAGCTCGTCGGCGACGAGCTGACGGGCCCCCAGATCGCCGCGGCGTTCGGCGCGCGCGCCGGGCTCCCGGCACGGTACGAGGTCCTCCCGCTGAGCGTGCTTCCCACCGACCTCGACAGGGTGATGTTCCGCGAGTTCGCGAAGGCGGCGGAATACCCTTCGGACCCCGCGGTGGTGCGCTCGATCGAGCCGGCCACCCTGGACCTGGCCGAGTGGATCCGAGCTACCGGCTGGACCGCGCCCGCCAACGTGGCTGGTTCCTGAGCCTCCGGCCGCGGTGAACGCCCCGCGATCGTGCCCACGGTCTCGGCGCTCTGGGCACGGCAACGCATCCGCCAACGGTTGCAGCAGTCACGAAGCTCCCGGGGCGTGCCCGAGGCCGACACCGGCACACTGGGTGCCGAGACGCCACCGCGCCGGCGTCTGGACCCGTACAGCGGATGACCGGAACGGGGATGGCCGGAACGGGCTTGACCGTGCCGGCCATCCGACCGCATCGTGCTGTTCCAGCGCCCGCCGTTGGCCGGGTTCCTGTGTTCGGAGCCGGTCAGGGCGTCATGTCCGTGGGGGCTCGGCTCCTGTCTCCGCCTCGTCGCGCATCCGAGACCGGTAACGCTGCGGCGACTCCCCTACCTCCCGCTTGAACGCTGTACTGAACGTGCTTTCCGATGCATATCCCAGGACAGAGGCGAGGGAGGCGATGCGGTCGTCTCCCTCACGGAGGGCGCGCTGCGCCAGCAGCATCCGCCAGTGGCTGAGGTAGGTGAGCGGTGGCATTCCTGCCACGAGCCGGAAACGCGAGGCGAAGGTCGTCCGGGACATCGACGCGGCGCGCGCCAGTTCCGCCAGCCGCCAGGGTCGCCCGGGTTCGGCGTGCATGAGGTCGAGCGCTGGACGCAGCCGTTCGTCGGCCAGCAGCCGCAGCCGTCCCGGGGGAAGTTCGGCCTGATCGATGTAGGCGCGGAGCATGTCCAGCAGCAGGAGCCGACCGTGCTGCCGGATGGCGAACGCTGAGCCCATGAGGTTGCTGGCCACCTCGTCGAGGATCCGGTCGAGGCTGCTGCACAAGCGGGGTGCCGCGGAGGCCGACCCGCGGACGTGCCCGACTGGTGGAAGCGCCTCCAGCAGCAGGGTCTCTCCTGCCGGATTGAGATCGATATGTCCGGCGAGGACGATGTCGTCGGCCCCGACCAGGTCGGCAGCGTCATCGTGGAAAGAGGAGTAGCCGACCGGCATCTCGATTTCGCGGGGCGGCCCCTCCCCCGTGCCGCCCTGGAGCTCCAGCCATGCGCGGTGGTTCAGGATCGCGATGTCGCCCGGTTTCAAGTCGAGCGGGTCAGCGACGCCGTCCGTGGTCAGCCGGGCCTGGCCGCGCGCCATCGCGATGAACTTCAGCGGGTCGGCGAGGGCGGAACGCGCCACCCATGACCCTCGCGTGGTGAAGCCGCCCGACATCAGCCCGCGGATTTCGACGACATCGAGCACCTCGGACAGCTGGTCACCGGTCATACCCGCACGCTCGCAAAGGGAAACCGGACTGTCACGTATTCAAAGTGCAAGCGGTCGGGCACAGGATGGTGGCCGTGAGCGAAACGTGGTCGCTGACCACGGCAAGCCCTCCCGCCTGTCCGCGGACAGGCGGCGCGACAACCCCCCATGCCCGGACCGGTCGGCAGGCCACAAGACACGGCGGGACACCGCGCCCGTCCACGACACAGCAGGAGATCCTGATGAGCATCGAGCGGAACAAGGAGATCGCCCGTCGGCTGGTGGAGGGCTTCTCCGCGGACGGCGACATCAACGCGACCTTCGCCCTGCTCCGGGAGGACGCCGTATGGACCGTGATGGCGCACCCTGACTCGTTCTCTCTTTCCGGTGGCATGCCGAAGGAACAGTTCATCAGGCACATCACGGATTTCCGGAAATCGACTCCCGGCGGACTCCGCATGATCGTCACCGGGATGACGGCGGAGGGCGATCGGGTGGCCGTGGAGGCCGAATCGACGGGCACGCTGAGCAACGGCAGTGTCCTCAACCAGGTCTACCACTTCCTCTTCGAGATCAAGAATGACAAGATCGTCGCGGCCAGAGAGTACATCGACACGGCGCACGCGGTGGCCGTCTTCAGCGGCTGAACCCCCTCCTGACCCCCGGCCTCACGGCGATGGCCGTCGCGGCCCGCCGCACCGCGCGGCCCACCGCCCCGCTGCGCGCGGAGCCCGGCTCGACAGGCCGGTGCGCCGAACACCCGCCCCGACTGGCGGGCGGCGGTCATCGCGGCGCTCTGTGGCCGCTCGGCCTGCCGGTGGCGAGTGCCGCGCTCGGCCCGTCCGCGTCGGGCGAGGGGATCGCGCAGACCACGAAACGCATCGTCGCGCACACCGACGGCACCGCCCCCTTGAGGGCGACGCGCGGTTCGGCGATGGCGGTGAAGTACGGCGCGGCCGGTGCGCGCGGGGAGGCCCGTGCGGGCTTTCCCCATGTGCGCCGCGCGCGAGGCGCCGGCCACGGTCCGGACGGTGGGCGCCACCGAGGCGCGGGCGCGCCTGGACGCCCTGCTGACCGTGATGTGTCCCCGCGCGACAGCGAACTGCTCCACGGGGCCGGGCCGCTCGGCCTGCACCAGGTCCACGCCGGTGCCCGCGCCGTCCTGGAAGCGGGCGGCACCGCCACCCCGGCGGGCGCCGGGACGCTCGCCGCGAAGGGCCCCGGGCGGCGTGCACCGCTGCGGCTGGAGCCCCCGCGGCAGCGCCGGCCTCTGGCGGGGCGCTCATCCTGGGCATCTTCCCCAAATGCGCCGGGGCGCAAGACTTCTGACGGTCCGTCCGATAGCGTACCGAGGCCGTCGCGGGCCACTGCGCGGACGTCGTACCGCCTTCCGTCAGACCGCTGTGTCACCGGCCGGCCACGCACCGAGTTCGCCCTTCCGCCCCACAGGGAGACGTGTGACACTGTCGTCCCGTCCGCTGTGCGGACCCCCTCCGCACCGTCCCCCACGAGAAGTGCGCCGTGCCTTCGCTACCCCTGCCGCTCGCCCTCACCGCGCGCCTGGCCCCGGTCGCCGTGCTCGCCACGGCGGGCTGGGCTCTGTCGTCGCCGTCCGACACCACCTCGGCCGCCGGGCCCGGGGCGACGGCGACCGCGTCCGGGACACCGACCGCCGCCGCGTCCGCCACCGAGGCACCCGCGAAGACGTACGCCGGCGCCCCCGACCCGTGCGCGAGCCTGGCGAAGAAGACGGTCACCTCGCTGGTGCCGGGCGCCAAGACGGCCGGCAAGGAGATCGCCTCGACCGACGCCGAGGTCCGCCGCACCTGTTCGTGGAACGCGCTCAAGGAGTACGACTACCGCTGGCTCGACGTCTCCTACGAGGTCGCGGAGTCGGACGAGGCGGCCGAGAGGGCGTACGACGAGCGGCTCGCCGACAAGAGCGGCGGCGGCGCGGTCGAGGGGCTCGGGGACGCGGCGTACTCGGTCGTGAACCTCACCACCGAGGACAAGCAGCAGACCCGTGAGGGCACCGTGGTGGTGCGTACCGCCAACGCCCTGGTGGTCATCACCTACAACGGCAGCGACTTCGAGTCGAAGAAGGCGCCCGACACGGACACGATCAACAAGGGCGCCATCAAGGCCGCCAAGGAGGCCCTGGCCTCCTTGGCGGACGGCCAGGACTGAGTCCGGCGGTACGCGGTCGGCGTCCGCGCCGGGTGCGGCGGCGCCGAGGCCGGCCGTCCTTCTGATCGCCACGCGTGTCCACTGCGGCATATCGGGACATTCCGCATACATTCGGCCATGCCCCGTTCTTCTGTCGCGCCGTGCGGGACCGCAGGCCATGAGCCACGCACGCGCTTCTCCGTACCCGGGGTCACCACCGCTAGGAGATGCCGGTGATCGACCGAATCTGGCTGCATCCGCCGCTCGCCATCGCCCGGCTGGGCCCGTCCCCCGTGCCGTGCGACAACTACCGCTGGGGGCCGAGCGACCTGTCGCCGCGCGGTACCGGCAAGACCACCGTCGTCCCGGCCGTCACCCTCGACCTCGCCGCCGACGGCACACTGTCCGAGCGGATGCCGGCGCAGACGCGGTTCAAGGACGCCGACGGCTGGCGGCCGGTGTGCCCGTACTTCGAGCTGCACGCCACCTGGACCAGTGGCGGCGACCGCAGGACCGGGCCGCTCACCGAGGCGGTGCTGGCGGAGTCCGGGCTGAGCCGCGCGGATCTGCGCTGGCGGGTGGCGGTCGCCAATCTCAAGGCGTACCACTACACCCAGGCCACCGGCGACCGGGTCGAGGCGCACGCCGAGGTGCGGGGCGACGACCACACCCGCCACCCGCTGGACGGCACCTCTCCGCAGGGCGACGCCCGGCCGCTGGTCCCGGCCGGCGCCAGGCTGCCGCTCGGCGCGGTCCAGCTGCCCGCCCCGAACGCCGCCCTGCCGGAACTGCGGCTGCGGTTCACCCCGGGAGCCGGCGCGGTGTACGGGCCGACCGACCTGGCGACCCGCGCGCGGGGCACGGAGTACCGGCTGCCACCGGAGCGGCTGATCCTCGACGCGGGTGCGGTCTGGTGCGGGTTCCCGCTGCAGAACACCAGTGACGATCCGCGGACGGTCCCGGGCGGCCTCTTCGCGGGCGCGGAGCTGGAGGAGAGCCTCGGCCTCGTCGACGACGTCTGCGACGGCACGGTCGTCGCCACCCTCCCGGGCGGTCTGACGGCGACCGCCCGGATCGTGGTGGGCCCGCCCGACTTCGCCCCGGACCGGCGCCCCTTCATCTCGCTGGCCGACGGGCTGGCGGACCGGGTGCGGCGGGAGGACGTGCACGATCCCGCGTACCTCGCCGACGAGCGGCTGACCGCCCTGGAGGTCCGGGACCTGTTCGAGCGGGTCCTGGAGACCATGGGGAACGTCAACGTCGAGGTGCAGAACGGCCGCTTCCGCACGCCGCCGCTGGAACCGCCGCGGAAACTGACGAGCGTCCTGCTCGAACTGACCGACCGCGGGCGCCGGCGGCACCGCCGGTACGTGGCGCTGGAGGTCCTGGAGGACCTGCTGCGCGAGCAGCCCGGTCTCCTCCGCCGCGTCGTTCGCGAGCCCGTCCCCGAGGAGCCGGTGTGGGACGAGCGGATGCCCGTCGCGATGCGCGGCGCCGACTCCTACGCCCTCCACCTGACCCGCCGGCAGTACGACCTGCTGGTCAACTGGTCACGGACGCTGCGCGGGAACACGGAGGCCGGCTCATGACCGTGCTGCTCCGCATCGGCCGCCGCCCGCCGCCGGACCCGGGACCCGGGGACGGCCTTCCGGGGCCCGGCTCCGAGTTCAGGGTCTTCCGCAGTGCGCACGGCGCCCATCTGTTCGTGGCCGACGGCAGCCGGGTGTACGACCTGCCCGAGGAGACCGCGGCCAGGCTCCAGCGCTGGACGCGAACCCCGGAGGGCTCCCTGGAGGAGCTGGCCCGCGAGCTGTCGCTCCCCCTGTGGACCGAGCAGCGCGTCGACGGCACCCCCGCCGAGCCGCCACCGCTGTCCTCCCTCTCCCTCAACGTGATGCAGGCCTGCAACCTGAGCTGCGGACACTGCTACGCGGACGAGGGCAGGTTCGGGGGCGCCGCCCGCGCGATGCCCCGCCGGACGGCGTTCGCGGCGATCGACCGCCTGCTGGCCGAAGCCGCGCCGGGGGCGGACGTGGTGGTCGGCTTCATGGGCGGTGAGCCGATGCTCGCCCGGGACCTGGTGCACGAGGTGGTCGCCTACGCGGAGCGGGCCGGTGCCGCCGCGGGCCACCCGGTCCGCTTCGCGCTCACCACCAACCTGACGACCGTACGCCCCGAGGACGCCCGGCTCTTCGCCGAGCACCCCTTCACCGTCACCGTCAGTCTCGACGGGGACCGGGCCGGCCACGACGGGCTGCGGAGGGCACCGGGCGGCGGCAGCGCCTACGACCGGCTGCGGGCCGGCCTGGACGTGCTGGCCCGGCACGGGCGCCCGCGCCACCTCGCCGCACGGGTCAGCGTCACCCCGCGCACGGGGCGGCTGCTCGACGTACTGGAGCACGGCATCGGACTGGGCTTCGACGAGGTCGGCTTCGCCGCCGTGGTCAGCGCGCCCGACCCGGCGTACGAGATCACCGCCGAGACCTTCACCGGCTTCCTGGACCAGATGGTGGAGTGCGGCGAGTGGGCGCTGCGGGAGCTGTCGGCGGGGCGTGCCTGTCCGTTCGGCAACTTCCAGACCGCGATGCGCGAGCTGCACCGCGGCACGCACCGGCCGTACCCGTGCGGCGCGGGGGCCGGGTACCTCAGCGCCTCGGCCGACGGCGGCCTGTACGCCTGCCACCGGCTGGTCGACGACCCCGCCTTCGCCATGGGTTCGCTCGCCGCCGGGTCGGACGTCCCGGCCCGCGCGGCCCACCTGGCGGCGCGCCATGTGGACCGGCAGGAGCCGTGCCGGTCCTGTTGGGCGCGTTACCTGTGCGGCGGCGGCTGCTACCACGAGGTGAGCCGCCGGGGCCGGCCCGGCTGCGACTACATCCGCGGCTGGCTGGAGTTCTGCCTGAGGGCGTACGTCGAACTCTGCCAGGCGGCCCCGGAGTTCTTCCTCCCGTCGCCCGGTCCGGCCGTACGGCTGGTCAGCCCCGCCAGTCCCGTGAGCGCCGTCGGCGCCGTCGACGCCGTCTGAAGGAGCCTGCATGCCCGACCTTCCGACCCCCGAAGGGAAGATCTTCCCGCGCAATCTCACCGCGAGGGCCGACCACGTCGTACGCGGCAACCCCGCGGGCAGTCGCCCGGAGAGCGGTGTCGACAACTGCTTCCCTGGTCTGGAGTTCGATCAGCGCAACCTGGACAAGGCCTTCTTCCCGGGACTGACCGTCGACTTCCAGCGCCGCAGCGGCTCCAAGGTGCTCGCCGTGCACGGCGGGGCCGCGGCGGAGCTGGGCCTGACCCAGGCCGACGTGGACGACCCCGACAGCCCCCTGTACATCTGGGGGCTGTGCGGGCGTACGACGGTGGACCAGACGGAGTTCTCGGCGCCCGTCATCGACTGCGCCGGACTGGACGGCCTGGACGTGTGGCGGCGGGTGCACGATCTGCTGCCCGGGCGCATCGCCGTCCTGCTCGGTCCGGGGCCGGGAGCCTCCTCGGAGGGCACGCTCGCCGTCGGAGACCTGGGTGCCCTGCGGCGGAACGACGCCGGGTTCGTCCGGCGCGGCCCGTCCGGCGGCTTCGAACTCGCCGTCCTGGTCGCCGAGCGGGCCCGCTACCTGGACGAGGACGGGGTGATCGACCCGGGGACGTACCGGCCGGGCGATCTCACGCGCAGCCTGTGCGCCCCGTGGCAGTACGACTTCCGTGACTGCGGGTGCTGGTACTGGGCCGCGTCCAAGCCCGACGTCACGAGCAGTGCGGACGGCGGTGTCGCCCAGATGAACTTCCTGCGCCGCGACCGGCGGCCGGCGGCCGATCTGGATTCGGACGCGACGGAGCCCGGTTCGAACCGGGGCAGGCGCACGCTGCTGGAGTTCACGTATCCCGGACTGATCTCGGACTGGGAAGTGCTCCCCGTGGTCCTCAACGACCGCGAGGACGACGCCCTCGGGACGCCGGGCCCGTCCCCGGTCCGGCCGCTGGACCGGGCGAGGGTGATCGAGGAGCTGAAGCGGCTGGCCACGGTCGAGCACGCGCTGTGCGTGGAGTACCTGTTCGCGCACTACTCGCTGAACGCGCCCCTGGAGCTGCCCGAGGGCGCGAGCGCCCAGACCACGCTGATCCACACGGCCGCCGCGGAGGTGTTCGCCGTCGCGGTCGACGAGATGCGGCATCTGCGCTGGGTCAACGAGGCCCTCGGGACCCTGGGCGAGCCGGCGGTGCTCGGCCGTGCGGCGGAGATCGAGCGCGACGGGGTTCACCCCTTCGCGCTGCGCCCGCTCACCGCGGAGCAGTTGCAGTGGTTCATCGACGTCGAGGCCCCGAGCCAAGAGGTGGGCACCGGGATCGACGGGATGTACGTCCAGCTGCACGAGACGCTGGTGAGGAAGCCGGAGCTGTTCGCGGAGTCCGACCGGCTGGCCCACCTGGTCAAGCTCATCATCGACGAGGGCGGCGACCACTTCCGTCGCTTCACCGCGGTCAGGAGCCACTTGGCCGCGCTCACCGAGCAGCAGTACCTGCGCGACCTCGGGCCGGGCAGCGGAACGCCGCTGCAGACGCACCTGCTGACGCTCAGCGACCAGTACTACGCGCTCCTGCTCGGAATGCTGCGGCCCACCTTCGGACTCGGCGACCGCGCGGGCGGGGTGCTGATCGAGCAGTCCCGCCGCACGATGACCAACCTGCACGAGATCAACCACATCCTCGCGGCAGGGGGCGTGGCGCCCCGGTTCACGCTGCCCGCCTGGCTCACCGGGCCCGGCGGGCAGGGCGGGGCCGCGGTCGGGCAGCTCACACGGGCCGCCGCGCTGGCCGCGATCCGGGCCCATGAAGCGATCTTCGCGCTCGGCAGCCCGGGGGCGCGGGCACTGGCGACCCGCCACCGGGTCGACGTCGAGGCGCTGCTCGCCGTGCTGACCATGCACGACGGTGGCGGAGCGGACGGCGACGGGTGAGTACCGCCGTCACGATCGCCGGGTCCGGGCTCGCCGAGCTGACCTGCGCCTGGCTGCTGGCCCGGCGCGGGCACCGGGTCCGGCCGGCCGCGGACGCTCCGGCAGCGGGCGCCCGGCCGCTGCTGCTGACCGGGCCGACGCTGGAACTGCTCCGCTCGCTCTGGGGCGACGGGCTCCTCCACGGCACCTGGCGACTGGATCAGCGGCAGGTGCGCTGGGGGGCGGGCGAGCGCCCGACGCGGTTCGCGCAGCCGGCCCGCGTGGTGGACGGCGCGGTGCTGGCGGCCAGGATGCGGGAGCGGCTCGGGACGGTCCTCGGCCCGTCGGCCGGAACCGCCCGGTGGGTGGTGACGGCGCGGTCACCGGACGGTCCGGGCGACCGGCTGACCGCCGGGCGGCGGCATCTGCTGGCGGGGACCGCGCCGCTGCGGTCCGGGACGGACGAGCGGACCGCGCTGTTGGACACCACGGCACTCGGCTGGCTCCAGCTCACCCCGCTCGGCGAGGGCCGGTGCCTGGCGCAGGCCATGGTGCCGGGCCCGGCCGAGGACCCCACCGCACTGCTGGCCCGGCTGCTCGCCTCCTCCGGTCTGGGCCGCGTACTGCGCCACGCACCGCGTGCCGCGACCGGCATCCCGGCCGCCCCGCGACTGCACCACGCGCCGGCACTGCCGCCCGGCCACCTGACACCGGCCGGCCGGATCACCGTCGGGGCGGGCGCCGTCCGCTTCGACCCGCTCAGCGGCACGGGCACCGCCCAGGCCCTGCGTACGGCCGTCCTCGCCGCCGCCGTGATCGACGCCGCCGCCGGCGGGGCCCCGGCGGCGCCGCTCTGCCGCCACCTCACCGGCCGGCTGCGCGCCGCCTTCGCCGAACACCTGGCGACCTGCGCCGCGCTGTACGGCTCCGCCCTCACCTCCGTGGCCTGGCGGGACGAACTGGACGCCGCCCGCCTCGGCTCCCCCGCACCGGGCCGGCCGGTCGCCCCGGTGTGACGGTCCAGCAGAGCCGGGAACGTCCCGGCGTCGCGCCGCGGGCGTGCCCTCCCCGGCGGGTGTCAGTCGGTGAGCGCGGGGATGATCTCCGTGCCGTAGGCGTCGATGGTGGTCTCCTGGGCGTCGTGCATGGCGTAGAGGGCGAACTGGTCGACGCCGACCGCACGCAGTTCGCGGAGCTTGGCGAGGTGGGCGTCGACGGGGCCCAGCAGGCAGAAGCGGTCGACGATCTCGTCCGGGACGAAATCGGTGGACCGGTTCCCGGCCCGGCCGTGGTGGCTGTAGTCGTAACCCTCGCGCTCCTTGATGTACGAGGTGAGGGCCTCGGGCACCAGCCCGGAGTGCTCGCCGTACCGGCCGACCAGGTCGGCGACGTGGTTGCCGACCATGCCGCCGAACCAGCGGCACTGCTCGCGCGCGTGCGCCAGGTCGTCGCCGACGTACGCGGGCGCGGCGACGCAGATGGTGATCGAGGCGGGGTCGCGGCCGGCCTCCTCGGCGGCCCGGCGCACCGCGGCGACCATCCACCGCGTCAGGAAGGGGTCGGCGAGCTGGAGGATGAAACCGTCGGCCTGCCGCCCGGCCAGGGCGAGGGCCTTCGGGCCGTACGCCGCCATCCAGACGGGGAGCCGGCCCTCCGTGACCCAGGGGATGCGGACCGGTTTGCCGTCGACGAGCGCCTCGCGGCCTTCGGCCAGGTCGCGGATGACGTCGATCGCCTCGCCGAGGCGGGCGAGGGTGTCGGGCCTGCGGCCCGCGACGCGCATGGCGGAGTCGCCCCGGCCGATGCCGCACACGGTGCGGTTGCCGAACATGTCGTTGAGGGTGGCGAAGGTGGAGGCGGTCACCTCCCAGCTCCGGGTGGACGGGTTGGTGACCATCGGGCCGATGATCAGCTTCCGGGTGTGTTCGAGGATCTGGCTGTAGATGACGAAGGGCTCCTGCCACAGCACGGCGGAGTCGAAGGTCCAGCCGTAGCGGAAGCCGTTGCGCTCCGCGCGCCGCATGAGTCCGACGACCCGCGACGCGGGACGGTCGGTCTGCAGGACGAGTCCGAAGTCCATGGCCGGGGCTCCTAGTCGAGGTACTGGCAGGTGGACCGCGGTGTGTACACGCCGTGCCCGGCCCGGCCGACGAAGCGGCGGTCCGCGATGACGGGTTCGCCGCGGGAGAGGACGGTCTCGACACGTCCGGTGACCCGCTTGCCCTCGTACGCCGAGTAGTCGACGTTCATGTGGTGGGTCTCGGCCGAGATGACCTGCTCGGCGTGCGGGTCGTAGATCACGATGTCGGCGTCGGCGCCCGGGGCGATCGTGCCCTTTTTCGGGTAGAGGCCGAACATCCGGGCCGGGGTGGCGCAGGCGATCTCGATCCAGCGCCGGCGGCTGATGTGTCCGTCGACAACGGCCTGGTGCAGGAGGTCCATGCGGTTCTCCACGCCCGGCAGGCCGTTGGGGATCTTGGAGAAGTCGCCGCGGCCCAGCTCCTTCTGCCCGGTGAAGCAGAAGGGGCAGTGGTCGGTGGAGACGACCTGGAGGTCGTTGGTGCGCAGCCCCCGCCACAGGGCCGCCTGGTGCTCGCGCGGCCTCAGCGGCGTACTGCACACGTACTTGGCGCCTTCGAACCCGGGTTCGGCGAGGTTGTCGGTGGACAGGAAGAGGTACTGCGGGCAGGTCTCGCCGAAGACGTCGAGGCCCTTGTCGCGGGCGGCGGCGATCTCGGCGACGGCTTCCTCGGCCGACACGTGGACGACGTACAGCGGGGCGCCGCCCGCGACCCGGGCGAGCTGGACGGCGCGGTGCGTGGCCTCCGCCTCAAGCAGCGCCTTGCGGACCTCGCCGTGGTGGCGGGGGTCGGTCTCGCCGCGGGCCAGGGCCTGTTCGACGAGGACGTCGATGGCGATGCCGTTCTCGGCGTGCATCATGATCAGGCCGCCGTTGCCGGAGGCCCGCTGCATGGCGCGCAGGATCCTGCCGTCGTCCGAGTAGAACACCCCCGGGTACGCCATGAACAGCTTGAACGAGCTCACTCCTTCGTCGACGAGGAGGTCCATCTCCTTGAGGGAGTTCTCGTCGACGTCGGAGAGGATCATGTGGAAGGAGTAGTCGACGGCGCACTGCCCGTCGGCCTTGGCGTGCCAGGCGTCCAGGCCGGCGCGCAGGGTGTGGCCGACGGTCTGGACGGCGAAGTCGACGATGGTGGTGGTGCCGCCCCAGGCGGCGGCGCGGGTGCCGGTCTCGAAGGTGTCGGAGGCGAAGGTGCCGCCGAACGGCAGCTCCATGTGGGTGTGGGCGTCCACCCCGCCCGGGATGACGTACTTGCCGGTGGCGTCCAGCGTGTGCGCGGCGGTGAGGGACTCGGCGGCCGGGGTGCCGGAGGCGGCGAGGGCGGCGACCCGGCCGTCCTCGATCAGGACGTCGGCGTGCAGTTCGTCGGAGGCGGTGACGACGAGGCCGCCGCGGATGACGGTACGGCTGCTGCTGCTCATGCGGTTCCCCTCTGTCAGGGCAGGGCGCTTACAGGCCGCGCAGGGCACGCTCCAGGACCGCGGCGCCCTCCTCGGCCTCCGCGACGGTCAGGGTCAGCGGCGGGGCGATGCGCAGGGCGCTGGTGTCGTGGCCGCCGCCCTTGCCGATGAGCAGTCCGCCGGCGCGGGCCTCCTCCAGTACGGCCGAGGCGGCGCGCGGGTCGGCCTCGTCGGTGCCGGGCCGGGTCAGCTCGATGCCGATCATCAGGCCGCGCCCGCGCACCTCCCGTACGTGCGGCACGCCGGCGGCGACGGCCCGCAGCCGCTCGATGAGCAGTCCGCCGACCCGGCGGGCGTTGCCCTGGAGGTCGTGTTCGAGGAGGTAGGCGAGGTTGGCCAGGCCGGCCGCCATGGTGACCTGGGTGCCGCCGAAGGTGGAGATGCTGTTGGCGTCCAGGCAGTTCATGATCTCGGCGCGGGCGATGACGCCGCCGATGGACATGCCGTTGCCGAGGCCCTTGGCGAAGGTGACGATGTCGGGCGGGCCGCCCCGGCCGTGCGCCTGCCAGCCCCAGAAGTGGTCGCCGGTGCGGCCCCAGCCGGTCTGCACCTCGTCCGCGATCCACAGCACGCCGCGCTCGTGCAGTACGTCGCGGAAGGCGGCGTACAGGCCGTCCGGCGGGGAGGTGAAACCGCCGACGCCCTGGACGGGTTCGGCGATCAGCGCGGCGGGCGGGCGGGTGTGGCCGAGCAGGTCGGTGAGGTCGTCGACGCAGGCGGCGATGAACTCGCGGTCGGTGAGGTGCGCGTAGGGGCCCCGGGTGCGGACGCCGCCGTGCACGTAGAGGGTCTGGAGCGGGGAGAGGGAGGTCGGGGACCAGCCGCGGTTGCCGGTGACGCCGACGGCGCTGAAGGAGCGGCCGTGGTAGCTGTTGCGCATCGCCAGCACCGTGTTGCTGCGCCGGTACGTCGTCGCCAGCAGCAGGGCGGTGTCGTTGGCCTCGGTGCCGGAGGTGGTGAAGAAGACGCGGGCGTCGGGGATGCCGCTCACCTGGGCGACGCGCTCGGCGAGTTCGACCATCGGCCGGTTGAGGTAGAGGGTCGAGGAGTGCAGGAGCCGGCCGGCCTGCTCGCCGACCGCCTTGGACACCTCGGGCAGGGCGTGGGCGGTCATGGTGGTGAGGATGCCGCCGAAGAAGTCGAGGTACTTGTTGCCGGCGGCGTCCCACACGTACCGGCCCTCGCCGTGGGTGATCTCCAGCGGTTCCTCGTAGTAGAGGGCGAGCCAGTCGGGCAGCACGGCCCGGTGGCGGCCCAGCAGGTCGTGGGTCACGGCCGCACCAGCCCCTCGTAGGCGTCGGGGCGGCGGTCGCGGTAGAAGGCCCACTGCTGCCGGACCTCTTCGACCAGGCCGAAGTCGAGGTCGCGTACGACGAGTTCCTCCTTGCTGTCGCTGGCGGTGTCGCCGACGAACTGGCCGCGCGGGTCGACGAAGTAGGAGGTGCCGTAGAAGTCGTTGTCGCCGTACTCCTCCTGGCCGACGCGGTTGATCGCGGCGACGAAGTACTCGTTGGCGACGGCCGCGGCCGGCTGCTCCAGGCGCCACAGGTGGGCGGAGAGACCGCGGTGGGTGGCGGACGGATTGTACACCAACTGGGCGCCGTTGAGCCCCAGTTGCCGCCAGCCCTCCGGGAAGTGGCGGTCGTAGCAGATGTAGACGCCGACCTTGCCGACGGCGGTGTCGAAGACCGGCCAGCCGAGGTTGCCCGGGCGGAAGTAGTACTTCTCCCAGAAGCCCTGCACCTGCGGGATGTGGTGTTTGCGGTAGGTGCCGAGGACGGTGCCGTCGGCGTCGATCACGGCGGCGGTGTTGTAGTAGAAGCCGGACTGCTCGACCTCGAAGACGGGGGCGACGATCACCATGCCGGTCTCGCGGGCGAGGTCCCGCATACGGCGGACGGTGGGGCCGTCGGGGACGGGTTCGGCCCAGCGGTAGTGCTCGGGGTCCTGGACCTGGCAGAAGTAGGGGCTGTTGAAGACTTCCTGGAAGCCGATGATCCGCGCGCCCTGACGCGCGGCCTCGCGCGCGTGCTCCTCGTGTTTCGCGATCATGGACTCGGTGTCTCCGGTCCAGGTGGCCTGGACCAGAGCGGCACGTACGACGTTGGCCATGAACTGCTCCTTCGACGCGACGCCAGAGCCTCTACGCCCGTAGAACAGGCCGTAGAGGGATGAACGTAAGCCTCTCGGGCGAGCTTGCCAAGACCATCGTCGTCAAGGCGGGGTGTCGATCAGGTTTCACACTCCGGTGGGCGAGCGCCCCCGGCCGTCGAACGGGCCCGCGCACGCCCCGCGCGGAGCCCGGGGCGTGCGCACGCCCCACGTGAAACCCGGGCCCGCGCACGCCCCGCACCTGCACGCGCCGCACCCGCCGCGTCAGGCCGCCGCCACCGGAAGCGCCCCGCCCCCGTCGTCGGGCCCGGCCTCCGCCGTCGCGAGCGCGCACCACTCCGCCAGGGTGTCCAGCGACAGGCCGAGGGCCCGGGCCAGCGCGACGATCGTGAAGAAGGCCGGCGTCGGCGCCCGGCCGGTCTCGATCTTGCGCAGCGTCTCGGCGGAGACCCCGGCGACGGCCGCGACCTCGGGCATGCTGCGGTCGCCGCGCGCCTCACGCAGCAGCCGCCCCAGCCGCTCGCCGCGTGCGCGCTCTTCGGGGGTGAGGGGGGTGCGTACCATGCCGTCATTCTAATACCGCTCCGTCCGGCTGGAGGAGACGGCGGTACGAGGCCCTCGCCCCCCCGGCCCCGTACTCCTCGCCGCCCACCGGAGATGCCACCGCCGGCCGGCCGTGCCAGGGTGGTCGCAGAGCACGCCCCGGTGTGTGACCGGAGCCCGTCCGGGTTACCCGGCCCCGGCACGTCGACCAGCGAAGGCGTCCCGGACCGGCGCGGGGACGCCGGATGGGAAGGCCATGACCAGCGGCTTCAGCGGACCGGAAGGATACGACCCCTTCGCGGAGTTCTTCGCCCGCTTCTTCGGCGGACCGCGACAGGGGCCCCGCCAGATCGACATCGGCCGGCTGCTCAGCCAGCCCGCCCGCGAGCTGGTGCGGGGCGCCGCCCAGTACGCCGCCGAACACGGCAGCCGGGACCTGGACACCGAGCACCTGCTGCGCTCCGCGCTGACCACCGAGCCGACCCGCAGCCTGCTCAGCCGGGCCGGCGCCGACCCCGACTCCCTGGCGTCGCAGATCGACGACCGGTCCGGACCGGTGCAGCACGGCCCCGGCGAGGCCCCGCCGCCCACCTCGCTCTCCCTGACCCCGGCGGTCAAGCGGGCCCTGCTGGACGCGCACGAGCTGGCCCGCGCCTCCGGCACCGGCTACATCGGCCCCGAGCACGTGCTCAGCGCCCTGGCCGCCAACCCGGACTCGGCGGCCGGGCACATCCTGAACGCGGCCCGCTTCTCGCCCTCCGGGCTGCCGCCGGAGGCCCCGGAGGCCGGCGGTCCGCAGCCCCGTACCGCCGAGGGCCAGCGCACCAGCGGCACCCCCACCCTCGACAAGTACGGGCGCGACCTCACCGAGCTGGCCCAGCAGGGCCGGATCGACCCGGTGATCGGGCGGGACGACGAGATCGAGCAGACCGTGGAGGTGCTCTCCCGGCGGGGCAAGAACAACCCGGTGCTGATCGGGGACGCGGGCGTCGGCAAGACCGCCATCGTGGAGGGGCTCGCCCAGCGCATCGCCGACGGCGACGTACCGGACGTGCTCACCGGGCGCCGGGTGGTCGCCCTCGACCTGACCGGCGTGGTGGCCGGCACCCGCTACCGGGGCGACTTCGAGGAGCGCCTGAACAACATCGTCGGCGAGATCCGCGCCCACTCCGACCAGCTGATCGTCTTCATCGACGAGCTGCACACGGTGGTCGGCGCGGGCGGCGGCGGTGAGTCCGGCTCGATGGACGCGGGCAACATCCTCAAGCCCGCCCTGGCCCGCGGCGAACTGCACGTCGTCGGCGCCACCACGCTGGAGGAGTACCGCCGGATCGAGAAGGACGCGGCCCTCGCCCGCCGCTTCCAGCCCATCCTGGTGCCCGAGCCGTCCGCCGCGGACGCCATCGAGATCCTGCGCGGCCTGCGCGACCGCTACGAGGCCCACCACCAGGTCCGCTACACCGACGAGGCGCTGGTGGCGGCCGTGGAGATGTCCGACCGCTACCTCACCGACCGGCGGCTGCCGGACAAGGCCATCGACCTGATCGACCAGGCCGGCGCCCGGGTGCGGCTGCGGGCCCGCACCAAGGGCACGGACGTACGGACCATGGAGCGCGACGTCGAGCAGCTGATCCGGGACAAGGACCAGGCCGTCGCGGACGAACAGTACGAGCAGGCCACGCAGTTGCGGGACCGGATCGTGGAGCTGAAGCGGCGGATCTCCGAGGCGGCCGGCGACGGACAGGCCGACGAGGGCCAGAACCTCGTCGTCTGCACCGAGTCCATCGCCGAGGTGGTGTCCCGGCAGACCGGCATCCCGGTCAGCAGCCTCACCCAGGAGGAGAAGGACCGCCTGCTCGGCCTGGAGCAGCACCTGCACGAGCGGGTCGTCGGCCAGGACGAGGCCGTCCGCGTCGTCTCGGACGCCGTACTGCGCTCCCGCGCGGGACTCGCCAGCCCGAACCGCCCCATCGGCAGCTTCCTCTTCCTCGGCCCGACCGGCGTCGGCAAGACCGAACTGGCCCGCGCGCTGGCCGAGGCGCTGTTCGGCAGCGAGGACCGGATGGTCCGCCTCGACATGAGCGAGTACCAGGAGCGGCACACCGTCTCCCGCCTGGTCGGCGCCCCGCCCGGTTACGTCGGCCACGAGGAGGCCGGCCAGCTCACCGAGGTGGTGCGCCGCCACCCGTACTCACTGCTCCTGCTCGACGAGGTGGAGAAGGCGCACCCGGACGTCTTCAACATCCTCCTCCAGGTGCTGGACGACGGCCGCCTCACCGACTCCCAGGGCCGCACGGTCGACTTCAGCAACACGGTGGTGGTGATGACCAGCAACCTGGGCTCGGACGTCATCACCCGGCGCGGCGCCACCCTGGGCTTCGGGGCCGGCGGCTCGGAGGCCGACGAGGAGGCCCGGCGCGAGCAGGTGCTGCGCCCGCTGCGCGAGCACTTCCGGCCGGAGTTCCTCAACCGCGTCGACGAGATCGTCGTCTTCCGCCAGCTCACCGGCGAACAGCTGCGGCGGATCACCAGCCTGCTCCTGGACCAGACCCGCCGCATGGTCAGCGCCCAGGGCGTCACCGTCGACTTCACCGACGCGGCCGTGGACTGGCTGGCCGAGCGCGGCTACCAGCCCGAGTACGGCGCCCGCCCGCTGCGCCGCACCATCCAGCGGGAGGTGGACAACGAGCTGTCCCGCCTGCTGCTGGACGGCCGGGTGGCGGAGGGCGGCCAGGTGACCGTCGACGTGCGGGACGGCCGCCTGGCCTTCGTCACTCCGGGCGCGACGGCTCCCTAGGGGTGCGGGGCTGTGTCGTTACGCGGCTGAGCCGCGTGCCGCGCCCGCGGGCCGGCGCCGCCCCTCCCGTCAGCGCGCGGGCCGTACCACCATCGCCGACCCGCCGCCACGCCGTACCGTCTCCGCCGCGGCCAGCCACTTCCCGCCCGGCAGCCGCTGCACACCCGTCGCCGCCCCGATCTCGGGATTGGCCTTGAAGGAGTGCCCGAGCGCCTCCAGTGCGCCCCGCAGGTCACTGTCGTACAGGCCGGGCTCCAGTTCCGTCTGCGCGGCGTTGCGCTGGCTGGCGCGCGGCGCGGCGATCGCGTCGACCAGCGGCAGCCCCCGGTCCAGGAACCCGGTCAGCGTCTGGAGGACGGTGGTGATGATGGTCGCGCCGCCGGGCGAGCCGACCGCGACGACGGGCTTGTCGTGCCGGTCCAGGACGATCGTCGGGGCGATCGAGGACCGGGGCCGCTTGCCGGGACCCGGCAGGTTCGGGTCGTGGACCGCCGGGTTGGCGGGGGCGAAGGAGAAGTCCGTCAGCTCGTTGTTGAGCAGGAAGCCCCGGCCGGGCACGGTGATGCCGCTGCCGCCGGTCTGCTCGATGGTGAGCGTGTAGGCGACGACGTTGCCCCACTTGTCGGCGGTCGTCAGATGCGTGGTGTTCTCACCCTCGTACGTCGTCGGCGCCGCCGTGCCGCCGGCCGCGCAGGAGGCCGGGTCGCGCGGGTCGCCGGGCGCGAGGGGGCTGGTGAGCGCGGCGTCGTCGCGGATCAGGCACTCCCGGGAGTCGGCGTACCGCTGCGACAGCAGCTCCTTCGCCGGTACGTCCTCGAAGGCCGGGTCGCCGACCCAGCGCCCCCGGTCGGCGAAGGCGATCCGGCTGGCCTCGATGAAGCGGTGCAGGTACTGGGTCCTGCTCGCCTCGGACAGGTCGGTGCGTTCCAGGATGTTGAGGGCCTCGCCGACCGTGGTGCCGCCGGAGGAGGACGGGGCGATGGAGTAGACGTCCAGGCCCCGGTAGGAGGTCCTGGTCGGCGGCTGGAGCTTGGCGCGGTAGGCCGCGAGGTCCTTGGCCGACAGGTCGCCGGGGCGGGCGTTCCAGCCCGAGCCGGGGTCCACCGGCGGCTTGTTGACGGTGGCGAGGACGTCCTCGCCGAGGTCGCCGTGGTAGAGCGCGCCGACGCCCTTGCGGCCCAGCTCCTTGTACGTGCGGGCCAGGTCGGGGTTCTTGAAGGTGGAGCCGACGACCGGGAGTTCGCCGCCCGGCAGGAACAGCTCGGCGGTGTCGGGGAAGTAGCGGAACCGGGTCTCGTTGGCGGCGGTCTGGGAGCGGAACGTCTCGTCGACGGTGAAGCCGTCGCGGGCCAGCCGCTCGGCGGGGGCCAGCAGCGTGCCCAGCCTCCGGCTGCCCCACTTGTCGAGGGCCGTCTGCCAGGTGGCGGGCGTGCCCGGAGTGCCGACGGCCAGGCCGCTGCTGACGGCGTCGGCGAACGGGATCGGCTCGCCGTCCTCCGTGAACAGCCCCTCGTCGGCGGTGAGCGGCGCGGTCTCACGGCCGTCGATCGTGCGCACGGTACGGGAATCGGCGTCGTAGTAGACGAAGTAGCCGCCCCCGCCGATGCCGGCCGAGTACGGCTCGGTGACGCCGAGCGCGGCGGCGGTGGCGACGGCCGCGTCGACCGCGTTGCCGCCCTTTCTCAGCACCTCGATGCCGGCGGCGCTGGCGTCCGCGTCCACGCTGGCGACAGCGCCGCCGTAGCCGGTGGCGACCGGTGTCTTCGCCGGTTCGCCGTCTCCCCTGTGGGCGGCGGGCGGCGCCGCCGCCCCCACCGACACGACGGCGGCCGAGACCGCCAGGACCGCCAGTTTCCGTGCGACCGGTTGACGCATCCGCACCCCACACCTCCAGAGATAGCCGACCGTTACTGCCGTTCGTTACTGCCGTTCGTTCCTGCTGACTGATCGTCATGCCCCGTCAGGGGACAGTCGAACACCTCTCCACCTCCGACCGCCAGCATGCGCGCTCATGAATGACTTCGTCCGCGGCATCGTCGGCCTCCGCCGCCGGCAGGCGTTCTCCGGGCCGCCGGAGAACTCCGAGTGCCTGCTCGTCGTCCACCGGGATCCGGCGGCCGCGGAGCCGGCCGTCCCATGTCGGTGAGCGACCGGGTTCTGCGTGGGCGAGCCTGCCTCGAACCCCCGTACGCCTTGTCGGCACGGACCTCGTCCGGCCGGGTGCGCGAGGCGGCCCGGTCCTGGGCACCCGGATACGGTCCAGGACCACCTGGAACCGCGGAGAACCGCCGCGCCGTCCGGCCGCGACGACCAGCGACATCGCCGCCCCGGCGGCTCGGACCGCGGACCACCGCCGGCCGTGGTACCGCCGCGGCCGCCTCATTCCTTCAGGCGGGCATGGATGGCTTCGCTGATGGTCCGCACCGCACGGTCGGCATCTCGCACTGTGGCCTCGGGGGTGAGCTGTTCGGATCTGTAGAGGAACGCTGTAGCGCCGCGCCGGCTGCCGCAGTAGTCGACGATGCCGTGCTCGATCTGCGTCCGCAGTGCGCTCTCGTACCCGTGGCGCTCGTACGCACCGGAGTCGTCGCCGGCGATGGGCAGAAGATGTGTGGTGAGACCCCGCAGTTTCGGCTGCAGCCCCGAAGCGGGCGAGTGTTGGAAAGCCCAGCCGTTGACGAAGACACGGTCGATCCATCCCTTCAACAGTGCGGGCATCGACCACCAGTACACGGGGAAGACCAGCACGAGATCGGTGGCGCGCTCAAGACGACGGTGTTCAGCCGTGACGTCAGCCGGATAGTTGCCGGCGTCGTGGTACGCCCGACGGTCCGCCGGAGTGAACCGGGGGTCGAACCGCTCCTTGGCCAGGTCGGCGATCTCGACCGAACCGGGTTGAAGCGCCGCCTCAAGTCTTCCCAGCACGTAATGCGTCAGGGACTCGGGGTCGGGGTTGGCGGCGACCAGCAGGGTATGCATCGATGGCTCCAGTTACGTGAAGAACGGACGTCGGCAAGTGGTGTGGACGTGCGGACGGCGCGCGGGGCTCCGCTTCCCGGAGCCCGGTACGCCAGGCCGGGGCCCGCGGGACTCAGCGCCGCCAGGCTTGCGCTGCCGTGGCCCGCAGGACGAAGTCCTCGAAGGTCCGCGGCGCGCGTCCCAGCACGGTGGCGACGTCGTCCGTCGTCCAGGCGGCGGTCCCGCGTTCAAGCAGTACGAACATCTCGGTGAGGTGCCGGGCCTCGTCCTCGTCCCAGCCCTCCTGGACCAACGTCGCGGTGTACTCGGCCGGGGAGACGCGCCGGTAGACGATGGGCAGCCCGGACGCCCGGGAGATCAGCTCGACCGCCTCCGCCCAGGTCAGTCCGCGCGGCCCGGTCAGCTCATAGACCCGGCCGGCGTGCCGGCCGGGCTCGGACAGCACTGCGGCCGCTACGTCGGCGACGTCCTCAACGTCGACGAACGGCTCGGGGACCGTACCCGCCGGAAGCGCCAGCTCGCCGGCGGCCAGCGGGGCGCGGAAGGGGTGCCCGTCGAAGTTCTGGGCGAAGTTCGAGGCGCGCAGGACGGTCCATTCCAGCGCCGAGCCGCGCACGGCGTCCTCGGCCGAGCGCATGTCCAGACCGAACGCGGAGTCGCCCCAGTCGTCGGCGCCGTGACCGGAGAGCA
The DNA here is from genome assembly GCF_055562815.1 of Streptomyces sp. NPDC016677. Taxonomy (NCBI): domain Bacteria; kingdom Bacillati; phylum Actinomycetota; class Actinomycetes; order Kitasatosporales; family Streptomycetaceae; genus Streptomyces; species Streptomyces sp. NPDC016677. The sequence goes on from NZ_JBVHEO010000007.1 coordinate 205,084, forward strand.
GGACCAGGCGCCGCACGCCGGCGGCCTCGGCCCGCGCCACGAAGTCGTGCACCGGACCGGGCACGGGCGGAGGCACCACGTAGGCGGTGGTGACGCCCCGCAGGACCTGATCCCAGCCGGCGGGGTGGAACCAGTCGAACGGGGTCCGGCTGGAACGGGAGGCGGCGCGCACGGGCGTGTCGCGCAGTCGCAACCGGGCGGCCACCCGTCGGCCGGTGTTGCCCGTCGCGCCGAGGACAAGAGTGATGTCGTTGCTCATGGCAGCGAGTCAACGGCACGCGCCCGGACGGTTCCATAGGTGATGAGCCAGATCACCTGGGCAATCGTCTGAATCGTTTAGGCTTGGCGGGTGGATGCTTTCGGCGATCTGCTGCGCGGTGTGCGGGCCCAGGGCTCGTTGTTCGGCAGCTCGACCCTGGCCCCGCCCTGGTCCCTGCACTTCGTGGACGGCGCGCCGCTGACCTTGTGCACCGTCCTCTCCGGAGGCGGCTGGGTCGTGCCGGAGCGCCGCCCGCCCGAGCGTCTGGGCGTCGGCGAGACAGTGATCGTGCGGGGCCCCGCGCCGTTCCTCTTCGTCGACGAGGTGGGCACTCGGGCCGAACCCGTCAAGTGTGGCGCGTTCTGCTCGACGCCCGAGCAGGGCGGGACCCGCTACCGGCTCGGATGGCACGACGCCGGCACCGGCGGGGAGAACACGACGACCCTGGTCGTCGGTGCCTATCCGGTGCGCGGCGAGATCAGTCGCAGGCTGCTGGACGCGCTGCCCGTCGTACTGCGCGTGGGGTCCGGCGGCGGACCCGACCCCGTGTGGGACCATCTCGCCGCCGAGGTCGCCGCCGACACGCCGGGCCAGCAGGTCGTCCTCGACCGGCTGCTGGACTGGATGCTGGTGTGCGCGCTGCGCGAGTACTTCGACCGGCCCGGCGGTACCCCGCCGGGCTGGTACTCCGCCGGGCGCGACCCGGTGGTGGGAGGCGCACTGCGCCTGCTGCACGGGGAACCGGCGGCGCCGTGGACGGTTGCCTCGCTGGCCGGCCGGACCGGGGTGTCGCGGGCCACGCTGGCGAAGCGGTTCACCGACCTGGTCGGCGAACCGCCGCTGACCTATCTCACCCACTGGCGCATGACGCTCGCGGCGGACCTTCTGACCGAGCGCGAGACGGCGACTGTCGCGGAGATCGCCCGCGCCGTGGGCTACTCCGACGCGTTCGCGTTCAGCGCGGCGTTCAAGCGGATCCGCGGCATCAGCCCCAGCGCGTATCGGCGCACCGCGACGACCCCACCCCCGCAGCCGGCCGGCACCCCATGACGAGTCCCCAGCATCCGCCCCCGCGTTCAGGACCCTCCGCCGGCCGGGTGCGCGAGCACGGCAACGGCACGTTCGTCCTGCCGCCCGAGGTGGTCGGCTCGCACGCGTACGGGCCGGACGTGGTCGAGTTGACGGGGGATGTGACGCGGGCCGCGACGAGCCCGCCGCCGGCCCCGGCACCGGACCGGGCACCTCCCACCGGACCTCCTGAAGCCCGCCCCCGCACGCCTCGGGGCCCGGCGCCGGACGGGGTGTCCGGCGCCGGGCCCCGAGCGATCCGTGCGGGCCGCTCCGCCGCCCGGCCGGCGCGCAGCTGACCTTCCCCTCGCGCGTCCGGCACGAGGAGTGATCTGCGGCTGGCACCGGACGGGTCCGGCGTGCGGAGGGGTGCCCGCGGCCGGGTCAGGCCGGTTGCCCGATGTGCCGGAGGGCGGGACTCGCGCGCCCTCCGCTGCCCGAGGCCCTCTCCCACGGGCCTGTCCTGACGTCACTCGACTCGATCACTGGATCGACGACCATTCCAGCCCTTTTCCTCAGCTCTGTCCTGGCTGCTGCCGCAACGTATCCGGCCGAGGAGGCGCCCCGCACCCGACACGCACTTTTCGGGCATTAGCCGTATTTAAGGCCATTGTTGCGGCGGGGCGTTCACGCCTCCGCGACCTCGGCGTACGACTGCGACAGCTCGGGCGCGCCGCTGGCGGCCCACTCGTGTCCGGAGGCCACCACATCGAACTCCCGGCCCGAGTCGAGCCGCACGACGGGCTGGCCGTCCGCCCGGAACCCCCAGGCGGCACCCGGCACGGTGCGCACGATGACGGTGCCCAGGTACAGCCCGGCGTCGTTGCCCAGCCAGGGCAGGATCTCCTCGTCGTCCCGCCAGCGCGGCACGAGCTGGTCGAGCCGCTCCAGCGAGGCCGGTGAGTCGTCCAGCCCGACGCCCTCCCGGGACGCCTGGGACCGCAGCAGTTCGCACTCGGCGAGCAGGCCGGCGATGCCCTCCGGGTCACGAGTCCCCGGATCCGCGTGCCTCTTGCCCAGGAAGGGGATGTTCATCTCTCCAGCGTGTCATTCGCACCGCCGTACGCACCACAGGCGCGCGGGTACGGCTTACGGGTGACATGACGGGCCCGCACGGCTCGGCGCGTTGACGCGCGCCGGGTCTCTTCCTACCTTCGCGTTCCGTCCGTCGAGGGGAGGAGCCGCCGTGCGCCGAGGGGTCCGCGGTTGCGCGGTCGTGTTCGTCCTGCTGGCGGCCCTGTCACCGGGCGCCCCGGCGCGCGCCGCCGCGCCGCTGCCGCTGGAGCGGTACTTCGACAACACGGCCGTCAGCGACGACGCCCGCCCCGGCGAGGCGGACTTCGACGGCTCGGGTGCCTCCCTGTCGGCCGGGGACCTGGCCGCCGCGGGCTGGACGCCTGGCCGCACGCTCACCGTGCTGGGGGCGCGGCTGAGGTGGCCCGCGCGGGCGCCGGGCGAGCCGGACAACGTCCGGGCGAACGGGCAGGAGGTGCGGGTCACCGGACGCGGTGACGCGCTCGCCTTCCTGGTGGCGGGCACCGGCGGCGGCGAGCCGGGCGGAGCGGGCGAGGTGGCGTACGCGGACGGCACCCGGTCGGCGTTCCGCCTCGCCTCCCCAGACTGGCGCACCGGTCCGCTCGCCACCAAGGCGGTGGCGCTGCCGCACGTCAGCGCACCGTCCGGCCGGATCGCCGAGCGGGCCCGGCTGTACGTGGTGACGGTGCCGCTGGCGGCGGAGCGCGAGGTGGCCTCGGTACGGCTGCCGTACGCGCGGGACCTGCACGTGTTCGCACTGGCGGTGCGGGACGCCGGACGGGACTGGACGGGGACGTGGGCGGCCTCCACGTCGGGCTACCCGGCGGTGGGCCCGTGGACGGACCGGACGCTGCGGCTGGTGGTGCACACCTCGGTGGGCGGGACGCGGGTGCGGGTGCGGTTCGACAACACCTTCGCGGCGGCGCCGGTACGGATCGGCGGCGCGACGGTGGCGGTGCGGGCGTCCGGCGCGGCGGCCCGGGGCATCCCGGCGCGGCTGTCGTTCGGCGGCGCCGACGGCGTGGAGATCCCGGCGGGGGCACAGGCGTACAGCGATCCGCTGGCCTTCGCGGTCCCCGCCGGCGCCGATCTGCTGGTGAGCTTCCACCTGCCGGGCCCGGTGACGGCGGCGCCCGTCCACCGGCTCGCGGTGCAGCGGTCGTACCTGAGCGAACCGGGCGACCACGCGGCGGAGGAGCCGGGCGGGGCGTACACCTCGACGCTGACGTCCTGGCCGCTGCTGGCCGGGGTGGACGTGGGCGGCGGGCCGGGGTCGGTGGTGCTGCTCGGGGACTCGATCACCGACGGTGACCGGTCGACCGTGGACGCGAACCGGCGGTGGCCCGATGTGCTGGCCGGCCGGCTGCGGGCGCAGGACACGGTGCCCCGGTACGGGGTGCTCAACCACGGGATCTCCGGCAACCGCGTCGTCACCGACCGCTATCCCGGCGACGGGGTCTCCACCGACCAGGCCGGGGTGAGCGCCCCGCACCGCTTCGACCGCGACGTGGCCGCTCAGCCCTCGGTGCGCACGGCGGTGGTGTTCGAGGGCGTCAACGACCTGCTGGCGGGCACGGACGCCGGGACGCTGGCCGCGGGGCTGCGCGAGCTGGCGGACCGGGCGCGCGCCGCCGGCCTGCGGACGCTGGCGGCGACGATCGTGCCGTGCGGCGGCCGGACGGGGTGCACGGCCGCCGTCGACGCCGAGCGGACCGAGGTCAACGCCTGGATCCGCGACTCCGGCGCCTTCGACGCCGTGCTCGACTTCGACGCCGTACTGCGCGACCCGGCCGATCCGGCGCGGATGCTGCCCGCCTACGACAGCGGCGACCACCTGCATCCCGGGGACGCGGGTCTGAAGGCGCTGGCCGACTCGGTGGACCTGCGGCTGCTGGTTCCGTAGGCCCGGTGGGCGTCGACAACGCTCGTGATCACTGCACCGGGACGTCGAGGTCGACCACGACCGGCGCGTGGTCGGAGGCGCCCTTGCCCTTGCGCTCCTCGCGGTCCACGTAGGAGTCGGTGACCGCCTTCGCGAACGGCTCGTTGCCGTACACCAGGTCGATGCGCATGCCGCGGTTCTTCGGGAAGCAGAGCTGGCGGTAGTCCCAGTACGTGTACGGGTGGTCGTACTTCAGCGGGCGGGGGACGACGTCCGACAGTCCGGCGCCGCGCAGCGAGGCGAGGGCGGCACGCTCGGCGGGGGTGACGTGGGTGGCGCCCTCGAAGGCGGCGCGGTCGTAGACGTCGTCGTCGGTCGGTGCCACGTTGTAGTCCCCCATGACCGCGAACGGGCGGCTGCCGGCCGCGTCGCCCTCGACGGCCGCCCGCAGGGCCTCGAACCACTGGAGCTTGTAGGCGTAGTGCGGGTGGTCGACCTCGCGGCCGTTGGGCACGTACACCGACCAGACGCGGACCGGGCCGCAGGTCGCGGAGACGGCGCGGGGCTCCTGGACGCCGTCGTAGCCGGGGTCGCCGGGCAGCCCCTTGACCACGTCCTCCAGACCGACGCGGCTGAGCACCGCCACGCCGTTCCACCGGCCGGTGGCGTGGACGGCAGCCTCGTAGCCCGCCTCGCGCAGGGCCTCGGCCGGGAACTGGTCCTCGGCCACCTTGGCCTCCTGGAGGCAGAGCACATCGGTGCCGCTGCTCTCCAGCCAGGCCAGCAGCCTCGGCAGGCGGGCGGTGATCGAGTTCACGTTCCAGGTCGCGATGCGCATGCCCCACAACCTACCCGGCGGGTCCGACACTCAGAGGACGGTGGTCTCGCCCGAGGCCAGCCGCAGGTGCTCCGCGCCGCCCAGCGCACCGATCTGGCGGTCGTAGACGGGACGGGCGAGATCGGTGAGCAGGGCGTCGTGGATGTCGTAGGCGCGCTGCGGCCGGACCTCACGGACGTAGTCGATGACCTCGGAGATCTTGCTCCAGGGAGCCATCACGGGGAGCATCAGCGTCTCGACCGGGTGGTCGGGGACGGTGAGGGCGTCCCCGGGGTGGAAGAGCCGGCCGCCCTCGACGAGGAAGCCGATGTTGGTGATGCGCGGGATGTCCGGGTGGATCACCGCGTGCAGCTCGCCGTGGACCTGGACGTCGAACCCGGCGGCGGTGAAGGTGTCGCCGTGGCCCACGGTGTGCACCCGGCCCGGGAACGCCGACGAGATCTTCTCCGCGACCGCCCGCAGGGTGTAGACCTGGGCGGCCGGGTTGATCTCCATCGCGGCGCGCAGCCGCAGCTCGTCGAAGTGGTCGGGGTGCTCGTGCGTGATGAGGACGGCGTCCGCGCCGAGGGCCGCGTCCTCCTCGCTGAACGCTCCGGGGTCGAGGACGAGCGTCTGCCCGTCCTTCTCCAGGCGGACGCAGGAGTGGGACTTCTTGGTCAGCTTCATGGTTCCATCCTGGCCCCGGGGCCGGTGCGGGTCACTCCGGGGCTCGCTCCGGCTCTCACATCGGGGCTCGCTCCAGGGCTCACTCCGAGGGGGTCGTCTCCTCCCGTACCACCTGCTGGGCGATCCGGAAGGCGCGGTCCGCCGCGGGGATGCCGCAGTAGACAGCCGCCTGGAGCAGCACCTCCTTGATCTCGGCCGGGGTCAGCCCGTTGCGCAGGGCGGCCCGCAGATGCGGGGCGATCTCCTCGGCGTGGCCGCCGGCGACCAGCGCGGTGAGGGTGACGCAGCTGCGGGTACGGCGGTCCAGGCCCGGACGGTTCCAGACCTCGCCCCAGGCATAGCGGGTGAGGAGTTCCTGGAAGTCGCCGGCGAAGTCGTCGGCGTCCGCCAGCACCCGGTCGACGTGCGCGTCGCCGAGCACCTCGCGGCGCACCTTCAGCCCCGCCTCGTAGGGGTCGGGACGGCCCTGGGCGGCCTGCGGCTGCGCGACCGCCGGGGCGATCTCGGCCACCGGCACGGACTGCGGCGCCGCGACCGGCACCGGCTTGCCGGGAACGCCGGGGACACCGGGGAGCACGGTCTGGCCGGTGGCGTCGGGGGCGGGCTGCCAGGCGGTGGTGAAGTGGCGTACGAGCAGGTCGGTGACGGCGGCGGGCTGCTCCACCGGGACCAGGTGGGAGGCGCCGGGCACCACGGCGAGGCGGGCGTCGGGGATGCCGGCGACCAGGGTGCGCGCCTCGGCGGGGCCGGTGACCTGGTCGTCGGAGCCGACCAGGACGAGGGTGGGCACGCCGACGTGACCCAGTTCGTGCCGGACGTCGAAGGCTGCGAGGGCCTCGCAGGCGGCGATGTAGCAACCGGGGTCGGTGGTGCGGACCATCTGCACGGCCCACTCGGTGATCGCCGGCTGGGCGGCGGCGAACCCTCCGGTGAACCAGCGGTCGGGCGAGGTGCGGGCGATGGGGTCGAGGCCGTTGGTCCGCACGATCACCCCGCGCTGGCGGAACTCGTCGGCGGTCCCGAAGCGCGGCGAGGCGGCGATCAGCGCCAGCGAGGCGAGGCGCTCGGGGTGGCGCAGGGCCAGCTCGATACCGACCGCGCCCCCGAACGCACAGCCGGCGTAGCCGAAGCGCTGCACGCCGAGTTCGTCGAGCGTGGCCAGCAGCCGCGTGGTGACGTCGGCGACGGATCCCCCGGGGTGGGCCGGGGCGCCTCCGTGTCCCGGCAGGTCGTACCGGAAGACCCGCCATTGCTGCGCCAGCTCGGGCACTTGGCGGTCCCACATGTGCCATGTGGTACCGAGAGACGGCCCCAAGATCAGGACTGGTAGATGTTCTGGCCCGTCAAAGCGGTATTGCAGAGTCTCGGTCTTGCCTTCGGTCACGGGTTCACACCTTCATCTGTCACGATCTGTCACACGCCCCCTGCGAGACCTCCCCATGCCTCCGCCGCTGGAAGCAGGTCCGCCACATCCGGCTTCACGTACCACTTCTTCGTCGTCTTCACGTTGGTGTGCCCGGCCCACCTGGCGAGCAGGTGATCCGGCACCCCGTTGTTGGCGAGGTACGTGAGGCAAGACGCCCGAGCATCGTACAGACGGACCCTGCGAAGGCCGTTTGCGTCCATTATTTTGCAGGCCCGCGTTCGGAGCTGCCGACTGTTCAGCGCGCCCCCAAGTTCATCCACGAGCACATACCCGCCGCCCTCGTACCCTTCACCCGCCGCCAGGCGTTCCACTGCCTGCGTGGCGCGGAATGTCTTCAGCGCCTCCCGTACGAGGCTCGGGAGCGGCTACACACGCTCACCCGCCATGCTTTTCGTGTCCTTCTCCACCACCGTGCGGTTGCCCATCATGGTCCGGGTGTTGGCGATGCTGAGCGTGGCCGCGTCCAGGTCGATGTCCGACCACCGCAGGCCGCAGACCTCCGCTGGACGGAGCCCCATCAGGGACAGCAGCAGCGGCGCGAACAGGCGGTCACCCTTCATCGCAGCGACGAAGGCACCCACCTCCGAGGCGTTCCATGGCTGGACAACCTCCTCAGCCTTCCGCTCCGCCTTCCGGACCTTCAGCGGAATGTGCACCTCACTGGCTACATTGACGGTCACCAGACCGCGCGTGACAGCGCGGTTCAGGGCGTCTTTCAGTCTGGCCAGGCTCATGTCAACCGAGGTGACCCCGAGACCTGTTCCCGCCTTCCCGCCCCGCACACGGCCTCCCTGGAGAGCCCACCGCATCCACGCCACCACATGGTCCTCCGTGAGTTCCTGCAGCCGGACGTTCCCGAGCTTCCCGCGTACACGATCCAGCGTCACCCGGTAGTTGTAGACCGTGGTCGGCTCCAGGTCTTCGGCCTTCATAACGAGCCACTGATCCAGCCACTCGTTCACGGTGATCTTGTTGGGTGGGACGAACGTCCCTTCGTGCCGCTTGCTGGTGATGCGGGCGTACTCCGCCTTCGCTTCCCTAAAACTGGGCGGCTCCGCCCTTCCGGCCCTACGGAGAGGGAAGTGCCTGCCCACCGCCGTCCACATCCACTCCGCCGTCGCAGTCCCGCAGGAGCAGGGTCTCGGGGGGGGACACCCCCCAAGCCCCCGCCTGCCGTGTGGAACAGAAGAGGAACGAGGCAGCCGCCCCCCGTCGGACCGGCCGACTTGTGCCCGGCGAGTGGCGGGCCGCCTCCTGCGACAGCGGTCCCCTCCAGGCGCGCCGCCCGGTGGTGCGATCGACGTTCTCGGCACGCGTGCCGGGGCGTACCCTGGACACCGTTCTGCCGACCTGCGTCAGAGATGAGACATGCGCAGGCCAGGGCATCCCCGGCACCGTCTGCGGGGCCTGTGTCGACGCCCCGGTGATCAGTCCCTTCGGACGCGGCCCCGGATTCAGATCGTCACGCCGTCGATCTGGAGCGTCTGCACCGCCTTCGCCGTGAACGGGACGCTCACCGACTTGCCCGAGAGGTACGTGTCCGAGCGGGCCGTATAGAGGTCTCCGCCGCCGGTCGTCACCGTGTTCCAGCGGGGGACCAGGCCGCCTGTGCCGCCCGTCACCGTGGTGAAGCGGGAGAGGTCGAAGGTCAGGGTCTGGGCGGATGCCGAGGTGTTGACCGCGACGATCACCAGGCGGCGGGTCGTCCGGTCCAGTGCTGCCGCCGCGTAGCTCACGCCCGTGTCCAGGATCGTCATGCCGGGGCGGATGTGGCGGCTGAACTGGGCCATCACGTAGTACTTGGTCTGGACGGCGCCGGGCTGGAGGGTGTTCGGGTCGTAGGCGATCATCCCCCAGCCCGACGACGGGTCCATCACCTGCCAGTAGACCCAGGCCGTGGGGTGCAGCCAGCGGAAGTCGTAGCAGAGGTTGCTCGCCATGGTGAGGCCGGTGCCGTCGCTGTCGCCGGTCTCCGAGTTCCACAGGGCCTTGCCCGCCGTGGTCACCACGTCCGTGTAGAGGAGGTCACGGCGGCCGCCCGAACCCTGGTAGCCGTGGACATTCACCCGGTCGACCAGGGCCTTCGTCGATGCGCCCCAGGAGTTCCAGGTCGTGCGGGCCAGGTCGTAGCTCGTCTCGTCGGACGCCGCGATCCGTGTGCCGGTCAGGCCACGTCCGTCCAGCTCACTGCGGAGGTACGGCAGTACGGCTGCCTGCACCGACGCGTCCATGTGGCAGCCCTCCTGCGTGCCCGTCGCCGTCCACCAGGTGGAGCTGGGTTCGTTGAAGGGGTCGACCGAGGCGAAGTTCACGCCCCAGTCGGTCTTCGCGCGCAGGGCCACCTCGGCCAGGTGGGCGGCGTGCTGGCGGTAGTTCCAGGACTGGAGGTTGTTGCCGCCGTCCGAGGCGCCGGAGGGGTTGTGGTTGAGGCACATCCACCACATGGGAGAGTTGGCGAAGAGTTCCGTGGTCGCGCCGCGCTGGGTGGCTTTCACCAGCATGGTGCGCTGCGCTGTGTCCGCCGTCCACTTCCAGGCCGCGGAGGTGGGGGCCTCGTTCGTCCAGTCCTGCCAGTAGCCCTCGATCTGCTTGTAGCCGGGGATGTTGGGCGAGGCCGCCATCGTCTCGCCGTTCACGCTGTTCCAGCTGCACGCGCCCAGGTTGTAGCGGGCGATGGTGAGGCCGAGGCCGGGCAGCGTCCTGCCGTCGTACGGGACGGACCTGGTGGTGAAGAAGGCGTCGGCGAAGTCGTCCCGCGCGCCGAAGACATTCGCCCACCAGGCGAGGGAGGTGCCCCAGCCCTCCCACGTACCGTACGTGGTGCCCGGATCGACGGCGATCGTGGCGTCCGCGTGTGCGGTACCGGTGGCCAGGGTGGTGCCGAGAAACGTACCGCCTGCCGCGGCCAGCAGGGCTCTGCGTCGGATCATGGCTTCTCCGCCCGGCTCGGCTGCCGGTCCGGTCCGCCGGGACCGGCAGTAAGGGTGTCGCGCTCATGCCATCACGCAGCATCGGGTGTGGCCGGTGGGGTTGTCGAGGGGTCCGACGGCGCTTCCCCGCATTCGCCGGCCCATCCTCGTCGGCGAGCTCTGGCCGGTTTCCGGACCGCTGCTGCCCCCGGGGATCAACATGGGATGGGTCCAGGAGAATCGGACGACTTGCTCGGTCCCGCCGCATCGATCGAGTTCGGGTACGCCACCTCCTCCCCGATCGTCGGCAGCTCTCCGCGTCCTCACGGCAGCACGCTCCGGCCGCGATTCTCGAGCAGTACGGGGCGCTGCGACGCACCCCTCTACGCCGACCGCTGCTTGGCGGACGAGACCCACCGCCGCACGATCGCCCGCGCCGGCTCGACACCCGACCCGGCCGACCGCCGCGGGCCGGGTGTCCGGAGCGGAGGTGTGCGCCAGGAGCCATCGTCGCGGCGGGCTCGCGCCCTGCTGGAGGGCCGCCGCCCTCAGCCGGTGGCGGCCGACCACGCGAGGCGGGCGGCGAGGAGCAGGATCACGGTGTTACCGGTGACCGCGGTCAGCGTACGGCCGCGGTCGCCGGTCAGGAGGCGGCCCAGGAACGCGCCGCCCAAGGCGAGCAGCGCCTGCCAGCTGGCGGAGGCGGCGAAGGCGGCGGCGACGAACACCACCCCGCCCGCTGTCGATCCGCCCGCCCCCGACTGGCCACCGATGACCAGCGCCCCGAAGTAGACCACGGTCACCGGGTTGAGCAGCGTAAGCCCGAGGAGGCCGGTGTACGTGCGCAAGGACGAGACGTCGGCCAGGGGAGGCGGGGCCGGGCGCCGGGCGCGATGGGCCCGTACCGCCCCGGCCAGGCCCCGTACCGCGATCGCCGCGAGCACCAGTGCGGCGGTGGCCTGGAGCGGAGGGGTGGCGGGCGCGAGGACGCGGGTCAGCGCGGCGCCGCCCACGACGGCGGCCAGCGCGTACAGCCCGTCCGCGCTCGCCACCCCCAGGGCGGCCGCCATGCCGCGGCGCAGGGAGACCCGCGACGACAGGGTCACGATCAGCACGGACATCGCGCCGACCGGCATCGCGATGCCGTACCCGGCGAGCAGTCCCGCGAGGAGCGGCCCCGTCATGCAGGGCGGGGCATCGAGTAGCTGTGCCGGCGCGGGGAGATCCGCTCGACCTCGGCCTGGGCCGCGGCGCACTCCTCGAAGGTGACGTGGGTGAACTCCCGCAGCCACAGGTCGATCCGGCCCTGTACGTCGAGCCGCAGAGGGTCGCCGAGGCCGCGCTCGCGGGAGCGCCGGGCCAGGCTGCTGAAGACCAGGCTGCCGGGCATCGGCACCAGCATGTTGCCTTGGACGACGATGACCCGCTCGCCGAACAGATCGCCGATGCGGCGGATCACCTCGACGCTGCGGGCGAGGGTGCCGGGCGTCTCGCCCTCGACGCCGAGGATCACCCCGACCTCGACCCTGAAGTCGTAGCCGTCGGACAGGAGGTGGAGCCGGTCCCACAGGGTGGGCTCGGAGTAGCCCTTCTCCAGGAAGTCCAGGCCCTGGTCACTGGTGCCGTCCACGCCCATGTAGACGCTCCAGCAGTTCATCTCCCGCAGTGCGTCGAGCATGCGCGGGGTCATGTCGGCGACGCTGAGATAGCCGGAGTACGTCATGCCGGAGTGTGCGGCGGGGCGCAGGTCGATGAGGTCCCGCAGCAGGCGCGGGGTCAGACTGTCGCCCCAGTCCTTGATGGAGTTGAGCGGGGTGTCGAAGCGGCGGCGGCACACCTCGTCGAGTGCGCCCACCCGTTGCCACAGTTCGCCCGGGGGCCGGTAGGCGAGCTTCCGGGCCGGGATCGCGCAGAAGGAGCAGCTCTTGACCAGGGTGTCGTCGCGCCAGACCCGGTGCGGGCAGCCCTCATGGCTGAGCCCGCTGTAGGTGAGCGGGCGGTAGGGGTAGTCGGAACGGGAGAGCTGGAGCGTGAAGTAGTCGAGGATCTCCGTGTACAGCTCGAAGGGGAGCTGGTCGAGGTACTCGGTGGGTCCCGGCCGCCCGGCGACCCTGCGGGAGCGGCGCAGCCTGGGGGCGGGCCCGGAGCCGTCCAGGTAGACGAAGTTGGGGATCTCGGCGGGCGGGGTGTCCAGGAGCATGGCCTCGATGGTGTACTCCCCCGCGTCGGTGCAGGCGCCCACCACGGCCTCGGCGGCGAGGTCGGCCCGGCCGGCGGCCAGCAGGTACTGCTCGGGGCCGAAGATCGCGCCCGCGCCACCGAAGGCGACCCGGCGGCAGCCACTCTCGCCGACCAGGCGCAGCAGTTCGAAGGTGGCGTCGCGGGTGTGGTCGATGCAGTGGAAGCCCACCAGGTCGTAGCGCCGCTCGTGGAGCAGTCGGCGGCACTCGTCCATGGTGCGGTGGTTGCCGTCGCAGATCTCCACGTCCAGCTCGTGGCCGAAGCGCTTCTTGAGGTAGGAGGCGAGGTAGAGGAGCCCTTCCTGCCAGAAGAAGTCATTGATGTACCCGTACCCGTACTGCTGCGGCGGCACCATCAGCAGGACCGACTGACGCGGCATGGCCGGACTCCTCTCTCTTCTCGCCGGGCGGTCAGCGCACGATGGGCAGGAACGCGGGGAACGGGGTCACGTCGTCGTTCTTGCTGCCCGCGGAGACCTCCACGGTCGGGAAGTGCGCGCGGTCGAAGACCTCGTGCAGGCTGGAGGCGCAGCCCTCGGGGATCGCGACCGTCACGCCCTGCTCGTCCGCGGTCGACTTGGCGGCGATGAACCGGAAGCTCTCGCCGGGCGCCAGGTCGATCACTGCCCAGCTCTCCGGCACCGCCGGGTCGCCGAACCTGCGCTGGTAGACGGTCTTGGACACCGGCGAGGGATTGCTCACCTGGACGTGCAGCGCGCGGACGTCGCCGTGCCAGGAGAACGAGGCGAGGTCGAGCTTGTGGCCGGGCAGCGCGGGGACGGCGGTCCTGGTCTCGGCGCCGGGCAGCAGTGTGAAGTGGGCATCGGTGCCGCAGCCCTGACAGTGGCCGTCGGGCGTGAGGCCGACGATGCGGGCGTTGAGGCCGTAGCGGGTCACCTGGACCCGGTCGCAGCTGTGACATCGGGTGGTGGTCGAGTCGGTGTCGTACACATTGCCCAGGCAGACGTGGTGCAGCCCCATGTCCATGGCCACCTTGCGGGCGTGTTCCAGGCGGTCGACGGGGGTGCGGACGGTGTCGGTCATCTTGTAGTCGGGGTGGAACCGCACGAAGTGGGTGGGGACGTGCGTGCCGAGCCGCTCGCCGACGAAGGCGGCCATGCTGCGGGCGGTCTTCTCGTCGTCGCTGAGGTCGGTGACCATCAGGGTCGACACCTCGACGTGCTTACCGGCCCGGAAGACCTGTTCGGTGCCCGCGAGCACCGGCTCCAGCCACCCCTTGGTGATCTTGCGGTAGTACTTCGGGTCCATCGACTTGATCGAGATCGAGAAGATGTCGATCACCGGGATCAGCTCGTCGATCGCCTCCTCGCTGATGAAGAACGCCGATTTGTAGAGGTTGACGATGCCCGCCCGCTGGGCGAGGGCGGCGGTCTCCACGACGAACTCGTGCCACACGACCGGGTCGTTGTAGGTCCAGGAGATGACCTTGATGTCATGGCGCAGCGCGATGTCCACGACCTGCTCGGGCGTGTAGTGGTACACGTCCTTGTCCTCGACGTACCGGGCCTGCGAGGTCTTCCAGTTGTGGCAGTAGTCGCAGTTGAGCATGCAGCCGACATTGCCCATGGAGAGGATGCGGGCGCCCGGGGCGTAGTGGAAGACGGCCTCGGTCTCGATGGTCTCCTCGGTGGCGTGCACCGACCGTCCGTAGTTCAGGCTGACGAGGCGGCCGTCCCGGTTGGCCCGCACCATGCAGAAGCCGTGCTGGCCGGGGCGGATACGGCAGTTGCGGGGGCTCAGATGGCAGCGCACCACGTCCCCTTCGAGGCGCTCCTCGAGTCGGGCCGGGTAGGCGTTCTGTTTCCACGCGGGTTCGGTCATGTCCGGCTCTCCTTCTGAGGCTCGGGCTGGGGCAGGGCGATGATGTACGGATGGTCGGTGCCGGCCGGGCCGAGAGCGGCCGCGCCACCGGGGGCACCCAGGCCCGCGGCGTCGAAGAACTCGGCGTTGACGGCGGTGAACACGGCCCATTCGGCGGGGAGCTCGGCCTCGGGATAGATGGCCTCGACCGGGCAGGCCGGCTCGCACGCCTGGCAGTCGATGCACTCGTCCGGGTGGATGTAGAGGCTGCGCTCCCCCTCGTAGATGCAGTCGACGGGACACACGTCGAGGCAGGCCTTGTCCTTGATGTCGACACAGGGCTGAGCGATCACATACGTCATGCAGGCCCCCTTCTCCGGGCTATTCGATTCTCCGTGCCGGGATTTCGGCGATACGGGTTCCTGGCTATTCAGTGCGGAGACCGTGAGTGAGGTCGGCGAGAACCCGTGATCGGAAAGAGAGGGATAGCGTCGATCGAATCCGACGAAAGGCTCGATGAGGAGGTCAACGGAAACCAGGAAGGTCGCCTTTCCCTCTCCGACGGGGCCACCGAGCAGTCGGCCGCCGAGCAGCGGAATTCCCTTGACCAGTCCTTTTCCGCGCCGGGAGGGCCCGCGCGGCCACTCGCGCCCGGTGACGGCCACGGGCCCGATGGCCCGGATGCCGAGATGGCCGGTGGCCAGCCCCCCGCACAGAGATCAAGGTGATGAAGAGCGATCGCACCGGCCGACGCCGGTTCGGCACTGCCCACGCGGTGACGCACAGCAGTGCCACCGCTGCCTGGTGGGCGCCGATCGTCAGCGGGAGGTGACGCGGGACGCCGAGCGAGAGGGCGTCGAGCGGATCGGTGCCAAACCGGACCGGATGAAGAAATGGGCGCTGAGGGACAAGAGCAGGCAGCTCACGGCATAGGTGAACCCATGCGCCGTGCCGAGTTTCGGTGTGGCCTTGCGTAACGGAACGTCAGACGTGTCACGCATGCTCCCTCGTTTCGGATAATGCTCCTGCAGGGAGGGCAGTCCGAGGCAGTTGAACCTTGTTGAAGGTATGGCGAGGGTCACCACAGCGTCAATGCGTCTGCTGTAACTTTCGCATTTCTCGGTGGATCTAGAATTCATGATCCGAATCCCGGCACGGCTCGGCTCCGGCGTAGTTGACGGCGGCATCAACCGCACTGTGCGCGCGGAACCGCGACGATGGCGCGTGATCGCCGCGCAGAGCGGGAAGACCTCCACGAGCGTGCCCGCCGTGAGTCAGGGGGGTACGGACGCGGGCAAGAAGATCGTGGGCATGACGGACCTCATGGCCCGCCGCCTCACCGGCGTGACCGCTGTCTCCTGGCGCGACCCCGCGAAGCCGCACCAGCCACAGGTTCCGGAATGAAACTACGGAGAAAGCGACCTCTGACGGCCGCGCCTACGGAGAGCGTGTCGAACACGCTCCGCACGGAGCGACCAGAGCCTGTACGCGTCTGCTGGCTGCGCCTGCCTGTCCCGACAGCGGCGACCCCACCCAAGACTGCCCTCCTCCACACCGCCTTCCTGTACAGCGCCCTGCTCGTCCCCGCACTCCGTGCGCCGACGCCGGCCGACTCGCGAAGGGACGGGACGGGACGGCTGAGCCGCCGGGACGGTTGAACCCGCACGGTCGGTCTGCTACGGCCAGGACCGGCCCGTCGGTTGCGCCTACGGAGCCCCGCTCCCGTCCGGCGCTCCATGCTGGGGCGGACTGCTCACGAAGGTGCCCGCCGATGTCGTCGAGAAGTCCGGCGCCCGATCCACGCGCTCAGCGATCTGACGGTCCGCCTCCCGTCGCCGAGCGGCTCGTAGAGCGTGCCGCTCCACTGCTCGTCGCGGTCCACGTCATGCGGCTGCCCTCGGTGATCGGCGAGTTCTCCCTGTTCCTGATCGGTGCCGGTTCTGGTTGTACCGGACAGGGTGATGATCTATGAGGGTGCTCACCAAGGAGCTCTTCGCGTCGGACCTCGCGTCGCGCTCCACCCAGGTCGAGTCGACCACCGCGGCTTCCGGGCCCCGGTGACAGGCACTCGCTCACCGCTCACCGCCTCAGGATCAGACCGGATCATTTTACAGACCCCGTGACGGTCCCGCCTCGCGCTGTGACGAACAAGGGTGGTGATGCCGTCACCAGTGTGAGCCACGCCTTCTCGCACAGCCCGCCACAGCCGACTGTTGATTCCGCAAGGTCGAACCAGCAGAGAGGCGCAACCGCCGTGGAGCCCAATCAGGTGGCGTTCGTCACCGGCGCGTCAGGGTGCATCGGGCGCGCGACCGCGGAGGGCCTGGCGGACGCGGGGCTCACCGCGCTCGACCACCTCCGCAGCGGTGCGGCTGCCGGCGACGTCGTCGCCTCCGAAGCCGCCGGGGGCAAGGCGTCCGCCGTGTCGGTGAACGTCGCGGACCGGGGCAGCGAAGCCGTCCGGCACAGCGGAGCAGTCCGACACCCTTCACCGGGTGGTGACCTCAGCGGCAACGCTCGAGGCATCCCCGGTCGCCGACCCGACCGACGACGACCGCATGACGACTACATGCTGGGCGTCTACCTCAAGGGAACTCCGGCGCCGTCCGCCGTCGACACCGAGACGTTCACCACCGGCGAGTCCGAGGAGCGGATCGCTCGCATGGCCGCCGGGTCGCCGGCGGAGCGGCTCGGCACCGTAGATCTCGCGGGCCTCGTCACCCACCTGCCCTCTCCCGCCTCCGGACGGGTCGACGGCCAGGTCATCAGAACCAATGGAGGAGTCGCCTGATGCCCACCACCCCCACCACCGAAAAATCAGACGGCCTCGTCGTCATCGTCACCGGGGCCGGCAGCGGTATCGGCCGCGCCGTGGCGGTGGAGCTCGCTCGCGCCGGTCACATCGTGTACGCCGGGATGCGCGACCTGGACGGACGCAACAGCCGGCGGGCCGAGGATCTGCGCGAACTCGCGTCCGCCGAGAACGTGCGCCTGAAGGCGCTCGAACTGGACGTGCTGTCCGAACCCGGCTGCCGCAGCGCCGTCGATGTCGTCCTGGGCGAATACGGGCGGATCGACGTCGTGGTCAACAACGCCGGCATGCTGATGGCCGGCGTCGCCGAGGGGTTCACCCCGGATCAGTTCCTGCGCATCCTCGACACCAACGCGGTGTCCTGGCTGCGAGTCAACCGCGCGGTGCTCCCGGTGATGCGCCGCCAGGGCTCGGGAACGCTGGCCTACATCAGCAGCACGACCGCCCACCTCGCCGAGCCGTTCATGGCGACCTACATCGCCAGCAAGGCCGCGGGCGAGTTCCTCGCCGAGTCGATGGGCCTGGAAGTGGCGCCTCTGGGCATCGACACGGTGATCGTCGTACCGGGTGCCTTCACCGAGGGGACCGACCACTTCGCGCACAGCAACCCGCCCGCGGACACGGCCGTCGTCACCCAGTACGCCGACCTGCCGGACCGGGTCGCGCAGATCCCCGAGCGTCTGCACGCCATCGACCTCGCGAACGACGGCTCACCCGCGCAGGTGGAGTCCGTCGGCCGGGCTCTGGTCGAGGTGCTCGAGAAGCCCCAGGGCACGCGCCCCCGCCGGGTCGTGGTCGACGCGCAGCACAAGGGCGTCGAGGAACTCGACGCCGTGCGAGCGGCCAAGCAGCTCACGTTCTTCCGTCAACTGGGCATCGACGACCTCCTCACGGTCGCCGTACCCACCACCACCATCGAGGAGAAGCGATGACACGCACCATCGAGGACCTGATCGGAACCTTCTACGCGGCGTTCAGCGGCAAGCCCGAACTCCTCGACGACATCGTCGCCGACGACTGGGACGACATCCCGCTGGGGCCGGGCCAGCCCCCCGGCCGAGCCGGCGCCGCTCCGCTGATCAAGGGCGTCGGCGAGGCCTTCAGCGACTTCCGCGTCGTGGTCCACCAGATCGTCGACGGCCGAGGCCCCGACGGCAACGGGTTCGTCGGTGTGCGCGGCGAGATGCGCGGCGTGCACAGCGGCGAGACCTTCGGCGTCCCGGCGACCGGGCGGGAGTTCCAGATCCGGATCCACGAGTTCCATGAACTGGTCGACGGGCGCATCGTCCGCACCTGGCACCTGGAGGACTGGCTCGGATGGTTCCAGCAGGTCGACGCCTCGCCTGCCCGCTGAAGCAACGACACGAGAGAGCACATCCATGAAGGCATTGCAGTACACCGCATACGGCCGCAGCCCGGTCGTCAACGATGTTCCCGAGCCGGTCCCCGGGCCGGGCGAGGTCCTGGTCCGGGTCGCGGGGGCGGCCCTGAACCCGCTCGACGTCAAGATCGGCGCGGGCCATGTTCAGGAGTATTTTCCGATCACCTTCCCCTCGACCGTGGGCACTGATCTCGCGGGTACGGTGGAGCGACTCGGACTCGGTGTGACGGGTTGGAGCATCGGCGACGCGGTGATCACCCGCACCGACCCGACCGCCGGTGGAGCTGTCGCCGAATACGCTGTGGTCCCGGCGGCGGGTCTGGTGGCAGCGCCGACCACGATTCCGCTCGAGGCCGCCGCCGGCCTGGCCACCGCCGCGGCGACCGCATGGCAGGCAGTCACCGAGATCGCGGGGCTGAAGTCCGGCCAGAAGGTACTTGTGCACGCGGGCGCCGGCGGCGTCGGCAGCTTCGTCATCCAGCTGGCCCGTCGCGTCGGCGCGCACGTCGTGACCACCGCATCCAGTGCTGCCGCCGAGATCGTCCGGAAGCTGGGGGCCGATGAGATCATCGACTACACCAGCGTCGACTTCCGGACCGCGGTATCCGATGTCGATGTGGTTGTCGACTCGGTCGGTGGTGAGACCGAGGCCCGGTCGCTCGATGTCCTCAAGCCGGGTGGCCTGCTGGTCAGCCTCCCCGTCCCGCCGGACTTCGAGCGTGCCGCCGCTCGCGGGTTCCGCGCCGAGTTCGTCTTCCACGCTTCCGATGCCGAGCGACTGGCGAAAGTCGTCGCGGTAGCGAACGAAGGCTTCGCCATCGTCGTCGATCGCACGGTCCGGCTCAGTGGCGCTGTGGACGCGTTCGACTACCTCGCCCAGGGCCACGCCAAGGGCAAGGTCATCGTCCAGCCGTGACGCACCGCAGCCGTCGGGACGAGGGAGTTCCTCGTCCCGACGGCTTTCTCCCCTCCGGCCGGGACCCGGCAGGAGTCGGTGCCCCCCCATCGCCGTAGGCACGCCGGTGGCGGGGATGCTCGACACGTTCGACCGCGGCCACGGAATCCACTGCACCGAGTACGTCATGGTGGACGAGGCCCCGCTCGCGCCAGTAGACGGACACCTTCCGCTGAAACGCGGCGGCGGTTCCGCCCCTGAGCACGGTCACGGCGCGGCAGATGGCTGGTACCGGACAACCGGGCCAGCCGTATCCGTCGGCGATCATCTCCTGCGACTCGCTTCCGAGCTGGGCTGGAGCGTCGGGACTGGTCCGAGCCGGTGACCGACCCTTCGTAGAGGCCGCCGCACGATTGCGGAGCCTACGTGGGCGTGCGTCCCAAGCGGGAGCCGGAGGCGAAGCGAGGTATCGAGGGTCTCGGCGGTCCGCGCCGTCGCCGATGACGGCACCAACCTTGCTCGGCTTCTCGACCGGATAGCGCACGGCAGCCGGCATCCGTCGGATCGTCGACTCGCAGATGGCCGATACGTCGCGCGAGCCCACCATCGACCAACGACACCACCGCGCGACCTCACCCTCTACGCTCACGGCGGCGCCGGACCGCTGCACTGCGCTGAGTTCGGGGTCCGCCAGATCGTCGTACCGGCGAGCAGCTCGAAGAAGCATTCGACGCACTGGAGGCGCGGGCCGGGCAGGCAGTGCACGAGAACCGGGTCGATGACCGGATCACGCTGCAGTCCTGAGGCTCGGGGTTGAAGACGATCGAGACGTTCCACACCCACGGCACACCGCCGTTGCCGCTCTCGAACACACGTTGACGGTCGGTCGGTCGCCCCGGTGGGCCGGGCACCAGAACGCCGCGCTCAGCGTAGAGTCGACCGGCTCTGCTGCGCGGCCCCGATGTCCTGGCTGCCCAGGACGGCGAGCAGTTCCAGCTTCTCCGCCGAGTCGCCGCCCACCGGGGCGGTGAACCACAGCAGCCGCTGGGAACCGTCCTCACTCAACAGGCTGAGGCAATTGAGTTCGATCGCGCCGAGGTCCGGGTGCATCAGCCTCTTTCGGTCGGCCCGACGTACGGCGACCTCCTGATGAGCCCACAGGTCCGCGAACTCACTGCTCACCGAGTTCAGTCGCCGGATCAGTCCGCGCACCTCGCTGTCGCCGCCGCGGCGGGCCGAGACCGCTCGCAGGTCGGCCACGAAGACGCGCGACTGGTGATCGTGTTCGTCGGGGTGGTACCGCAGCCGGGCCTCAGGGTCGGTGAACCAGCGGTACACGAAGCTGGCCTCGACGCCTTTCTCCCGGGGGATCGGGCCGAGCAGCGCAGCGGCGAGGCGGTTCTGTACCAACGTCGCGTGCAAGTCGGTGATCACTGCCGCCGGGGTGGTCGGCAGGCGTTCGAGCAGATCGAGCATCCCCGGGTGAACGTGCGCCGACGTTCCGTGCCGCGGTGGCAGCGGACGGCCGGCCAGAAAGTACAGATGCGCACGCTCATCCTCCGTCAGCCGCAGAGCCCGCGCGAGCGCGGCCACCATCTGCTCGGACGGCTGCGCGCCCCGGCCCTGCTCCAACTGGTTGTAGTAGTCAACCGAGGCGCCGGCCAAGACAGCCACCTCGTCGCGGCGCAGCCCGGGCACCCGGCGTCGTGTCGACTCAGGAAGCCCCACTTCGCCGGGGCGGATGCGATCGCGTCGCGACCTCAGAAACTCACCGAATGCAGCCAGATCCATACCGGCCATTCTGAACCGACTTGCCGCGCCGAGGCAGGGGACGCTGCCACCCCCCTCAGCGCATGGCGATGTCCGATCCGGCCCCCGGCCCTCTCCGGCTGGGTGTCACCTGGCTCGGACGCGGCGTTCCGGATGCTGAGCGGTTGCCGGATCCGGCCCCTGGCGTCCTGCCGACCTGGTCCCGCTGTCCTGCAACGAGATCCAGCGCCCATTCATCACGCTCGTCGTCCGACTGGTCCATGAGACAGCCCACCGGCCCGGCCGGTCCGACCGGCGATGCCGCTCCCAAGCCTGGTTCGCACCGGCCACCAACGGCGACAAACCGCATCTCGGACATGACGATCATGATCTACGGCTGGAGTACTGGCTGGCCCTGGTTGTTGAGGTTCAGTTGTCGGCCGGGGGTGAGTCGGCCCTCGATGCGATCCGGATTTCGACGTCGAAGGAGAGGCGGGCGCGGTGCGCGCGACCGCCCGCCCTCCACCTACCGAGCTGCCGCCAGGGACTTTGTCCTCGGTGGGGAAGAAGTGTCGGGAAGTTGTGCTCAGCGGGTTACGGAGTTCAGCGAAGGTCGCTAACTTCCTTGAAATGAACCGGTCAAAGTGACCGCTGCGACCGGGCTCACCGGCGCGACGGCGCGCGCCTGTGCACCGCTCGGCAGTCCGGCGAGGGCTGTCGTCCACCCCACTTCGGGAGAGCTCTGTGCGCGAGAACCCGCTCGGACACAGACGTGTCCATTACCTGCTGACCGCCCTGGCCTGCGCCGTCGGCTGTCTGCTCCCCCTGTCCCCGGCCGCCGCCACCACCGCCCGGCAAGCGGGCCCGGCCGACGGGCAGAAGGCTGCCGCAGTCGAGTACCAGCAGGTCACGCTCGCCAAGGGCGTGGCCGAGACGGGCGAGCCGATGACCCTGGCCGTGCTGCCGGACCGCTCGGTCCTGCACACCGCGCGGGACGGCACGGTCCGTCTCACCAACGCCGCGGGAACCACCTCGGTCGCGGGCAGACTCGACGTCTACAGCCACGACGAGGAGGGGCTGCAGGGCGTCGCCGTGGACCCCGGCTTCAGCTCCAATCGGTTCGTCTACCTCTACTACGCCCCCAAGCTCAGCACCCCCGCCGGTGACGCCCCGGCGGACGGCACGGCCGCCGACTTCGCCCCCTTCGACGGGGTCAACCGGCTCTCCCGGTTCGTGCTGAGGACCGATGGCACCCTGGACCTGGCCGGCGAGAAGAAGATCCTCGACGTGCCCGCCTCCCGCGGCCTGTGCTGCCACGTGGGGGGTGACATCGACTTCGACGCGGCAGGGAACCTGTACCTGTCCACCGGCGACGACACCAACCCGTTCGCCTCGGACAGCTACACACCGATCGACGAGCGCGCCACCCGCAACCCCGCCTTCGACGCCCAGCGTTCCTCCGGCAACACCAACGACCTGCGCGGCAAGGTGCTGCGGATCAAGGTCAACGCCGACGGCTCATACACGATACCCAGCGGCAACCTCTTCGCTCCCGGCACCGCGAAGACCCGGCCCGAAATCTATGCGATGGGGTTCCGCAACCCGTTCCGGATGAGCGTCGACCGGGCCACCGGCATCGTCTACCTCGGCGACTACGGCCCCGACGCGGGCACCGCCAGCCCCACCCGCGGCCCGGGCGGGCAGGTGGAGTTCAACCGGATCACCAGGGCCGGCAATTACGGCTGGCCGTACTGCACCGGCAAGAACGACGCCTACATCGACTACAACTTCGCCACCGGCGCCTCCGGCTCGGCCTTCAGCTGCGCCGCGCCGACGAACAACTCGCCGAACAACACCGGTCTGACCACCCTGCCGCCCGCCCAGCCCGCCTGGATCCCCTACGACGGCGGGTCCGTCCCGGAGTTCGGCAACGGCTCCGAGTCCCCGATGGGCGGCCCCGTCTACCGGTACGACGCCAACTCCACGTCCGAGGTGAAGTTCCCGCAGGAGTACGACGGCGACTTCTTCGCCGGGGAGTTCGGGCGCCGCTGGATCAAGCGCGTCGAGGCCGGCGGGGACGGCACCGTGCAGTCCATCAACGCCTTCCCCTGGAGCGGCACCCAGGTGATGGACATGGCCTTCGGCCCCGACGGCGCCCTGTACGTCCTCGACTACGGCACCGGCTACTTCAGCGGTGACGCGAACTCGGCGCTGTACCGCATCGAGCACGTCACCGACGGCCTCGCCCCGACCGCGCAGGCGAAAGCGAACGTCACCTCGGGCAAGGCGCCGCTGGCCGTCTCGTTCTCCTCGGCAGGCAGCACCGACCCGGACGGCGGCTCGCTCGGCTACGCCTGGACCTTCGGTGACGGCGGCACCTCGACCGCCGCCGACCCGTCGCACACCTACACCAGCAACGGCCAGTACACGGCCACGCTCAAGGTCACGGACGCCACCGGCAAGTCCGCGACGGCCTCCGTGCAGATCACGGTGGGCAACACCGCACCCACGGTGCGGCTGGACCTCCCGCTCGACGGGGCCATCCACGACTTCGGTGACGCGATCCCCTTCAAGGTGACGGCGACCGACCCCGAAGACGGCGTGATCGACTGCACCAAGGTGAAGATCACCTTCGTCGTCGGTCACGACAGCCACGGCCATCCGCAGACCTCGACCACCGGGTGCACCGGCACGCTGCAGACCCTGGCGGACGGCGAGCACGATCCCAACGCCAACATCTTCGGGGTACTCGACGCCGAGTACACCGACAAGGGCGCCGCCGGACAGCCCGCGCTGACCTCGCACGACCAGCACGTCGTCCAGCCCAGCCACAGGCAGGGCGAGCATTACGGCGCCTCGTCCGGCGTCGACGTCGTCTCCCACGCTCCCGCGCACGGCGGCAAGACCGTCGGCAACATCGACAACGGCGACTGGATCTCCTTCTCCCCGTACGTCCTCGGCAACACGACCCGGTTCACCGCCCGGGTCTCCTCCGCGGGGGCGGGCGGCACCATCGAGGTCCGTGCCGGATCCCCCACCGGCACCCTGCTCGGCACGGCGACCGTGCCCATGACCGGCGGATGGGAGACCTTCCAGGACGTGACGGCCGGCCTGAGCAACCAGCCCGCCGGCTCCACCTCCCTCCACCTGGTCTTCAAGGGCGGCAGCGGCGCCCTCTTCGACCTCGACGACTTCACCTTCACCACCTCCGGGGGCGGCCCCCGCACGGGTGAGGTGAAGGGCGTGAACGGCAAGTGCCTGGACATCGACAACGCCCAGACCGCCGACGGCACCAAGGTCCAGATCTGGACCTGCAACGGCTCCGCCGCCCAGAAGTGGACGGTCCCCGGCGACGGCACCCTGCGGGCACTCGGCACATGCCTGGACGTCTCCGGCGGAGCCTCCGCCGACGGCACGAAGATCCAACTGTGGACCTGCAACGGCACCGGCGCCCAGACCTGGGCCCCCCATACCGACGGCACCGTCCGCAACCCGCAGTCCGGCAAGTGCCTCGACGCGTCCGGCGCCACCTGGAACGACGGCACCCCCGTCCACCTGTGGACCTGCCACACAGCCGCCAACCAGAAATGGACCCTGCCGTAGGAGGGAGGAGACCTGCCATGCGTCACCTCGTGCGCACCAGCCTGAAAGCAGCCCTCGGCCTGTTCGTCGGTGCCGCGCTCTGCCTGTCGCCGCAAGCCATGGCGCTGCCCGGCGCGGCGGACCGGTCCGGCACCGCCGAAGCACGCTCCCTGGCCGCGGCTGACCCGGCGTACAAGATCCTCGTCTTCTCGAAGACGGCGGGCTTCCGCCACGACTCGATCGACGAGGGCATCACCGCCCTGCGCGGCCTCGGCACCGCGAACAACTTCACCGTGGACGCGACCGAGGACGCGGGGACCTTCACCGCCGCCAACCTCGCCCAGTACAAGAGCGTCGTCTTCCTGTCGACGACGGGCGACGTACTGAACGCCGCCCAGCAGACGGCCTTCGAGGGTTATGTCAGGGGCGGTGGCGGGTACGTCGGCATCCATGCCGCCGCCGACACCGAGTACGACTGGTCTTTCTACGAAGGACTGGCCGGCGCGCTGTTCCACTCGCACCCGGCCATCCAGTCCGCCACCGTGAAGGTCGAGGACCGGGCGCACGACGCCACCTCGCACCTCGGTTCCACCTGGCAGCGCACCGACGAGTGGTACAACTACCGCACCAATCCGCGCACCACCGCCCGTGTGCTGGCCTCGCTCGACGAGTCCAGCTACTCGGGCGGGAACATGTCCGGCGACCACCCGATCACCTGGTGCAAGGACTACCAGGGCGGCCGGTCCTTCTACACCGGTGGCGGGCACACCGAGGAGTCGTACGCCGACCCCGCGTTCCGGCGCCACCTCCTCGGCGGTATCCGCTGGGCGGCGGGAATGACCGACGCCGACTGCCGCCCGGAGACCGGCTACACGTCCCTGTTCGACGGGACCTCCACGAGCGGCTGGAAGCAGGCGGGACCGGGGCAGTTCAGCCTCGCGGACGGCACGCTCACCTCGGTGGGCGGGATGGGGCTGTTCTGGCACTCCGCGCAGGAGCTGACCGGCGACTACTCCCTGAAACTCGACTGGCGGATGGCCGGCGACGACAACTCCGGTGTCTTCATCGGCTTCCCGGCCTCCGACGACCCGTGGTCCGCGGTGAACAACGGCTACGAGATCCAGATCGACGCCACCGACTCGGCGGACCGCACGACGGGCTCCGTCTACGGCTACAAGTCCGCCGATCTCGCCGCACGGGACGCGGCGCTGAATCCGCCGGGCGAGTGGAACACGTACGAACTCCGGGTCACCGGCGAGCGGTTGGAGATCTTCCTCAACGGACGGAAGATCAACGACTTCACCAATACCGATCCCGTACGGAGCCTGCGGCAGGGATACATCGGCCTGCAGAACCACGGAGACGGGGACGACGTGTCCTTCCGCAACATCCGGGTCAAGCGCGCGGGCGGACAGGACCCCGGCCCCCGCACGGGTGAGGTGAAGGGCGTGAACGGCAAGTGCCTGGACATCGACAACGCCCAGACCGCCGACGGCGCCGAGGTCCAGATCTGGACCTGCAACGGCTCCGCCGCCCAGAAGTGGACGGTCCCCGGCGACGGCACCCTGCGGGCACTCGGCACATGCCTGGACGTCTCCGGCGGAGCCTCCGCCGACGGCACGAAGATCCAACTGTGGACCTGCAACGGCACCGGCGCCCAGACCTGGGCCCCCCACACCGACGGCACCGTCCGCAACCCGCAGTCCGGCAAGTGCCTCGACGCGTCCGGCGCCACCTGGAACGACGGCACCCCCGTCCACCTGTGGACCTGCCACACAGCCGCCAACCAGAAATGGACCCTGCCATAGCTGTTGTTTGAGCGGGGGCACCTCTGAGGAGGGCCCCCGCTTCCCTGCTAGGAGTCGTCTTCGAATGTCACGCCCACATCAGCAGCGGTGCGAGGGTGACAGCGGCCTGGCGGGTGCCAGTCGTTGGGGTTCCCGCCCGTGATCGTGAAGGCGAGCGGGCGGCCGAATTCGTCGCTGGCAAGGTGAATCCTGCTGGTCAGCCACCCCGGGAGCGTCCGAGGCCGGGGCTGCGGAGCTCCCTTTCGCGCTCCGGCGGCGTGCTGGTGGGCCCGGGCGGCCCGGAGCATGCGCCCGAAGGTGCCTCCTTGGCCCACCGGCAGAAGCGGGTGTGCGGCCCGATCCTGAGCAGATGCCCCGATGGGAGGAAATCCACGCGACCTGCTCGACCGGCTCCAGGACGCCAAGGAACCAAGACACGTACCGGTCGCCGCCGTCGTCGGCAGTCTCGGACAGGAAGCGGTCTGCTGTCCCGAGCTGGCCCAGGTCCTGGGGGGGTGGCCCGCGCCACCACCCCAGTCCGGTGACCGGCCTGCCGGTTACCGGCTGTGGAGTGACGGGCCTCGTGGGCGTCGGCGAACGCGGACCCGGCCACCGCGTCGACCGGTGCGCGTAGTGACGGTGCGCCACGGTACTGCGCGCGTCGCCGGCACCGTCGCGGGCCGGCGCCCCGGAGAGAGGGGCGGCGGGCCCGTGGCGGCCGGTCAGTTGGAGAAGTGAGTCCCCAAGGTTCTGGGCATCGGCACCGGACCGGTCGCCGCGCAGGACCGGCTCACCCTGACCGACCCATCCCCCGATGTCCGCCGTCACGCCCTGGCCCGGCTGATGGGCGCGGCCCGTCTCGCCGGCGAGCTGCGTGTGCCGGTCTCCCTCGGGCAGACCCGCGGCACCTTCCTGCCCGGCCTGGAGGACGTGCAGAAGGTATGGGCCGAGCGTGCGGTGAGGCAACTGGCCGAGGGGGCCGCCGCGTGCGGGAGTCGCCTGCTCCTGGAGCCGCAGTCGCATACCAACACCTCGCTGTGGCACACCCCGGCCGAGGCCCTCGCCTTCCTCTCCTCACTCGACGCTCCGGCCGGCCTGGTACTCGACACCCACCACCTCGACGCCGAAAACGTCGACGCGGTACAGGCCGTCACCGACCACACCGGCGTCACCGGCTGCCTCCAACTCGCCACCGCCTCGACCCGAGGCCCCCTGACCGTCGGCGACCCCCGGCTCCCCGTCCTGTTCACCGCTCTCCGCACCGGCGGCTTCTCCGGCTGGCTGACCCTGGAGCACTCCCAAGACGGCGACAGCACCAAGGCCGCCGCCCGCTCCTGGACCGCGCTCACCGACGCCGCGTCCGCACTGTCCTGACCCACCTCCCCCACCCCTTGTTCTGAGAGGAACCCGCACCATGAGCAGCAAGACCTACCGCCTCGGCGTCCTCGACGGTGACGGTATCGGCCCCGAGATCGTCCCGTCCTCCGTCGAGATCGCCACCGCCGCGGCCGAGGCCGCCGGCGTCTCCGTCGACTGGGTGTCCCTGCCGCTGGGCGCCTCCGCCATCGAGACCCACGGCACCCCTGTTCCCGAGGAGACCAAGGACGCCCTCGCCGGGCTGGACGGCTGGTACCTCGGCCCGCACGACTCCGTCAGCTACCCCGAGCCGCACAAGTCCGCGCTCAACCCCTCGGGCACCCTGCGCAAGCACTTCCAGCTCTTCGCCAACGTCCGCCCCGCCAAGTCCTTCCCCGGCGCCAAGGCCGTCTGCGACAACGCCGACCTGGTCATCGTCCGCGAGAACACCGAGGGCTTCTACGCCGACCGCAACACCTTGGCGGGCACCGGTGAGTTCATGCCGACCCCGGACACCGCGATCATGCTGGGCATCATCACCCGCGAGGCCACCGAGCGCGTCGCCCGCGTCGCCTTCGACCTGGCCCGCTCGCGCCGCAAGAAGCTCACGATCGTCCACAAGGCCAACGTCCTCAAGCTCACCACGGGCCTGTTCCGCACGGTGTGCCAGGAGGTGGCGAAGGACTACCCGGACGTCGCCGTGGACGACTTCCACATCGACGCCATGACCGTCCACCTGGTGCGCCGCGCCCAGGACTTCGACGTCATCGTCACCGAGAACATGTTCGGCGACATCCTCTCCGACCTGGCCGGCGAGATCTCCGGCTCGCTCGGCACCGCCCCGTCCATCAACTCCTCCGCCACCACCGCCATGGCCCAGGCTTCCCACGGCTCCGCCCCCGACATCGCCGGGCAGAACATCGCCAACCCGGTCGCCATGATCCTCTCCGGCGCCATGCTCTTCGAGTGGCTCGCCGCCAAGCACGGCGACGAGAAGCTCGCCACCGTCGCGAAGATCATCGAGAAGGGCGTGGCCGACGCGATCGCCGCCGGCACCTCCACCCGAGACCTCGGCGGCTCCGCCTCCACCACCGAGTTCACCGCCGCCGTCATCAAGGCCATCGGCGCCGGGCAGAACTGACCCGCCGACTCCGGGGCGGGTGCCTCCGCCGCCCGCCCCGATCCGCTTCCCGTACCACCCTCACGTTCGAGGAGAGACCCCGACCATGACCCTGCGCATCGGCTGCATAGCCGACGACTTCACCGGCGGCACCGATGTCGCCGCGGCCTTCCGGCGTGCCGGCCTGCGCACCGCACTGGTCTTCGGCACCCCGGACGACACGACCGCGCTCCCGGCGGACTGCGACGCCGCCGTGGTCGCCCTCAAGTCGCGCTCGACACCCGCCGACGAGGCCGTCGCCGACTCCCTCGCCGCCCAGCGCTGGCTGTGGTCCAAGGGCGCCGCGCAGGTGTACTTCAAGTACTGCTCGACCTTCGACTCCACCCCGCAGGGCAATATCGGTCCGGTCACCGACGCCCTGATGGACGCCGCCGGCGCCGGCGTCACCCTGCACTGCCCGGCCTCCCCGCCCAACGGCCGCACGGTCTACCAGGGCCACCTCTTCGTCCACGACCAACTGCTGTCCGACTCACCGCTGCGCCACCACCCCCTCAACCCCATGACAGACTCCGCGCTGGTACGCCTGCTGTCCGCGCAGACCCGCCACCAGGTGGCCCTGATCGACTGGACCACCGTCCGCCGCGGGGTCGAAGCCGTCCGGGACGCCGTCGTAGCCCACCAGCAGTCCGGCGTCCGGCACATCATCGCCGACGCCCTCACCGACGAGGACCTCGCCGTTCTGGGTGCCGCCACGCTCGAACTGCCGGTCGTCGCCGGTGCCGCCGGCCTCGCCGAAGGACTCGGACACGCCTACCCGGCCGCCGGTACGGCCGCCGCCGAAGCCTGGCCGCGCGACGGTCGGGCGGCCGTCCTTGCCGGCAGCTGCTCGGCCCGCACCCTGGAGCAGATCGCCCAGTTCTACGCCGCCGGTCTGCCCTCCCTCCACCTCGACGTCCTCGCCGCCGCTTCCGGCCGCGACGTCACCGGCGAGGCCCTCACCTGGTACGACGGACAGGACACTGACCTGCCCGTCCTGATCTACGCCTCCGCGTCACCGGCGGAACTGGCAGCCGTACAGGCCCAGTTGGGTGTCGCCGAGGCCGCCGCGCAGGTCGAAGAACTGCTCGGCGCCCTCGCCACCCACCTGGTCGAACGCGGCGTACGCCGTCTTCTGGTGGCCGGAGGGGAGACGTCAGGCGCCGTCACCACCGCCCTCGGTGTCCGCGCCGTCCTCGTCGGCGAGGAGGCCGACCCGGGTGTGCCCTGGACCTACGCCACCACCAAGAGCGGCGACCTCGCCCTCATGCTGAAGTCCGGCAACTTCGGCGCCCCCGACCTGTTCACCCGCGCCCTCACGGAGGCCGAGTGACCGCCTACGCCGACGAGTCGGCCGCCCGGACGCTCATCGTCCGTACCGCTCGCTCTTCACCCGCGGTCTGACACACGGCTCGACCGGCAACCTGTCCCTCCGCCTGGCCGACGGCACCCTGCTCCTCACCCCCACCGGGTCCAGCCTCGGCACCGTCGAGGAAGCCGAGCTGTCCCGCACCGACCTGCACGGCAAGCACCTGGACGGCCCCCGGCCCACGAAGGAGGCGTTCCTGCACGCCGCCTTCTACCGGGCCCGCCCCGGCGCCCAGGCAGTCGTCCACCTGCACTCCACCCACGCCGCCGCCGTCTCCTGCCTCGACGACGTGAACCCTGCCGACGCGCTGCCCCCGCTCACCGCCTACTACGCCATGCGCGTCGGAAAGCTGCCCCTCCTCCCCTATCACGCCCCAGGTGACAGCAGCCTCGAACCGCTCGCCGAACGGACGGCCCGCACCCACCACGCCCTCCTCCTCGCCAACCACGGGCCCGTCGTCGCCAGCGCGTCGATGGAACAGGCCGCCGACGCGATCGAGGAACTGGAGGAGACCGCCAAGCTGCACCTCCTCCTGCGAGGACACGCCACCCGTCCCCTCACCCCCGAGCAGGCTGCCGCGCTCGCGCCCCCATCCTCCTGACGGCCGGATGAAACGCGGGCGCGGCAGCCCCGAACGAAGAGGAGCATCACCATGCCCGAGACAGTCACCCCCGTCCCCACCGCCGACCTCGTCGACCAGTACGGCACAGACCTGCGCGTCTGCGACATGCAGTTCCGCCAGTTCGGCGCCCACCGGAGCTTTGCCGGCCGCGTCCGGACCGTCTCCTGCCACGAGGACAACGGCCTCCTGCGCGACCTGCTGCGCACCCCGGGCGAAGGCGCCGTCCTCGTCGTCGACGGAGGCGGCTCCCTGCGCACCGCCCTGGTCGGCGACCTCATCGCCGGGGCCGCCCAGGACAACGGCTGGGCCGGCCTCGTCCTGCACGGCGCCGTCCGCGACAGCGCCACCCTGGCCGGCCTCCGGCTCGGCATCAAAGCGCTGGGCACCATCCCCCGCAAGAGTGCCAAGGACTCCGCCGGAGCCGTCGACGTGCCCGTCACCATCGGCGGAGTCACCTTCCGCCCCGGCGACATGCTGCACGCCGACGACGACGGCATCGCCCTCCTCCCCGAAGGCACGGTGAACTGACCGGTGATCCTGAAGACCTTCGGGTGGTCGTTCGCGGTCACCGCGCTCGGCCTGGTGGCCGCGATCTTCTACGGGGGGTGGGCCGCCTTCGCAGTGGTGGCGATCCTGTCCATCCTGGAAATCTCGCTGTCCTTCGACAACGCGGTGGTCAACGCCGGGATCCTGAAGAAGATGAATGCCTTCTGGCAGAAGATCTTCCTCACCATCGGCATCCTGATCGCCGTCTTCGGCATGCGCCTGGTCTTCCCGGTCGTCATCGTCGCGGTCAGCGCGTCGCTCGGGCCCATCGAGGCCGTCGACCTCGCCCTCACCGACAAGGACCGCTACCAGGAGCTGGTGACCGACGCGCACCCGTCGATCGCCGCCTTCGGTGGCATGTTCCTCCTCATGATCTTCCTCGACTTCATCTTCGAGGACCGGGACATCAAGTGGCTCGGCTGGCTGGAGCGGCCGCTGGCCAAGCTCGGCAAGGTCGACATGCTGTCGGTCTGCATCGCCCTGATCGTGCTGCTGATCTCCTCGATCACCTTCGGCGCCCACGCCCACCAGCACGGCGGCACCCACGCCGACAAGGCGGAGACGGTCCTGCTCTCCGGTATCGCCGGTCTGATCACCTACCTGGTCGTCGGCGGCCTCTCCGGCTTCTTCGAGGAGAAGCTCGAAGAGGAGGAGCGCGAGAACGAGGCCGAGGAGCAGTCCGAGTGGGCCGGCAAACCCAAGTCGGCGGTCAAGCTGGCCGGCAAGGCCGCGTTCTTCATGTTCCTCTACCTGGAGGTCCTGGACGCGTCGTTCTCCTTCGACGGCGTCATCGGCGCCTTCGCCATCACCAACGACATCGTCCTGATGGCCCTCGGCCTGGGCATCGGCGCCATGTACGTCCGTTCGCTCACGGTCTACCTGGTCCGCGAGGGCACCCTCGACGACTACGTCTACCTGGAGCACGGCGCCCACTACGCCATCGGCGCCCTGGCCGTCGTCCTCCTGGTGACCATCCAGTACGAGATCAACGAGTTCATCACCGGCATGATCGGCGTGGTCCTGATCGGCGCCTCCTTCTGGTCCTCGGTCCGCCGCAACAAGCGCCTCCCTGTGGCCGAGGTTGAGAGCGGAAAGAACGAGACCGAAGCGGTTCTCGCGCCATAAGCGCCATCGAGGCGCCTGGGCCGTGTCTGACAGATGATTTTGTCGGGGTTCGCGGAGCCAGAGGATGAGTGCTGCGAGGTGGAGTCCGGCCCGGTAGCGGGTGGCGAGCTTGTCGAAGCGGGTGGCGATGGCGCGGAACTGCTTGAGTCGGTTGAAGCAGCGTTCGACGACATTGCGGGCCTTGTAGAGGTCGCGGTCGAAGGCCGGAGGTCTGCCTCCGGCCTGTCCGCGCCGCACGCGGTCGGCCTTCTGGTCGTCCCTCTCCGGGATCACTGCCCGGATGCCCCGGCCTCGCAGCATCTGGCGGATCGCCCGTGACGAATACGCTTTGTCGGCGATGACCACGTCGGGCCTGCGGCGCGGCCGGCCGACGCCTGCCCGGGGCACTCGCACGGCGTTCAGGACCGCGTCGAAGACGGTGGAGTCGTTGACGTTGCCCGGTGTGACGACGACGGCCAGGGGCAGGCCCCGGCCGTCGCAGGCCAGGTGCACTTTGGTGGTCAGCCCGCCGCGGGACCGGCCGAGCGCCTGGCCAGCCTGCGCGCGTGCCGGATCTTCCAGTTCGTCCCCCGCCGCCGCCCCTTTTTGCGGGCGCCGGCGGCGTGCTGGTGGGCGCGGCTGATCGTGGAGTCGACCGACACGGTCCACTCCACCGCCCCAACCGAGTCGTCGCGGACCTGGACCTCCTCGAGCAGGCGGGCCCAGGTCCCGTCCGCCTCCCACCGGGCGAACCGCTCGTAGACCGTCTGCCACGGCCCGTACCGTTCGGGCAGGTCACGCCACGGAGCACCGGTCCGCAACCACCACAACACCCCATTGATCACCTGCCGGTGATCCCGCCACGGACGGCCCCGCCCGTCAACACCCGGCAGCAGCGGCGCTATCCGCTCCCACGACGTGCCAGAGGCACTCACCGCTGTGGCGGACCTCCTACCCGAGGCGGACGTAGTGGCCACGATCTGCCGACCTCCGCCAGCCTCTTGACGCTGGGCCACCTCGATGACCCCCGGTAGACGGCCGCCGGGCTTCCCAGTACGAGGTATGAGGGCGGCATCGCCCTCACGGACATGCGTGGATCACTTCTGTCGTTCCTTGAGCTCTTCGAGGATGCGCGGGTGCAGGGTGTCCATCCGCCAGAACGACATGACCAGGAGTTGGAGCAGCAGCAGGGCGATCGGCGCTCCGTAGTAGAGCCAGCGCAGGCCGGTCACCGTTGCCCCGGCCACATGGTCGGGGTCGAAGGCGGTCAGGGCGAGGACGCCGGCGACCAGCGCGCTGCCCAGTGCGGTGCCGAGCTTGGTGGCGAGGGACTGGGCGGCATTCAGCAGCCCGGTGGCCCGGTTGCCGAACTTCCACTCGTGATAGTCCACCGCGTCCGCGACGAGGGTGAAACTGGACGTGAGGCTGAGGCTGATGACCAGACAGGCGCACACGTAGACGGTGATCAACAGGGGGAGGACCGACTCGGTGAAGGGCATGACGGCGTACAGCAGCGCGCCCCCGGCCAGGGCGAGGACGTTGCCGCGGCGCTTGCCCAGGCGTGCGAAGTAGCGGGGCGCGGCCAGTGAGCCGACGAGCAGGGATCCGGAGATCAGCGGGAGCAGGATGGAGATGGTCCAGGGGGCTTTGAGGACATACAGGGAGAAGTAGACAGTGACGGTGGTGAGTAGCCCCAGGCGGGTGAAGTTGACCACCATGAACAGGGCGGCCAGCACCCAGGGGCCGTTGCGGAGCCCTTGTTTGACCGTGGTCCAGGCGCCGGTGACGGTCTTGCCCGCCGCCTCCGTCGTGGGCAGGTCGCGGTAGTGCTCGGTGGTGGTGCGGAAGGTGAGCAGGAAGAAGGCCGCGCTGCCGGCGCCGAGCAGGACGGCGGTGAGGAGGTAGCCGCGCTCCTCGCTGCCGCCGCCGAACGCCGTGACCAGGTGCGGGGTGGCGACGGCGACGAAGATGGTGCCGATCGACATGCCGACGGCGCGGGCCGTGCCCAGTTGCATGCGCTCGTGTCCATCGCGGGTCATGAGCGGCATCAGCGCGCCGTAGGGGATGTTGACGATCGAGTACACGACGCCCATGAGCAGGAACGTGACCGCTGCGTAGACGACCTTGCCGGAGTGGGACAGGTCGGGTGAGACGAAGGTGAGCACGGACAGGACGCCGAACGGGATCGCGCCGTACAGCAGGTAGGGGCGGGCGCGTCCGTGGCGGCTGCGGGTGCGGTCGACGGCCGCGCCGACCAAGGGATCGGCGATCGCGTCGAGGACACGGGCGACCAGCATGAGGGTGCCGGCGACAGCCGCCGAGATCGCGGCCACGTTCGTGTAGAAGTACAGCAGGAAGCTGCCGGTGAAGTTCCAGGAGAGGTTGGAGGCGAGGTCGCCGAGGCCGAAGCCCAGCTTCTCGCCGCGGGTCAGCCGCCGCGGGACGGTCCGCGCGGGCGCTGCCGCGAGCGTCGGATCTGCCATGTGCACGCACGCTCACTTCGTTGTGAAGACGGAGAAGGGGACGGAGCGGCGGGTGCGGGCCTGCTGCGGCTCGGCGCACCCTGCCGTGTCGGCGCGCGGGACGCTGAGCGTTCCGCTGTGAGGTCGGTGGCCGAAACGTGTCATGCCGACATCGCGTAGTCAATACAGAATTCTGTTTTTGTTTCTTGCCTTTCAACCTTGACGACGGGGCCGGTCGGCCCTAGTTTCAGAATCTCAATTCTGATTCACGACCTGGGGGTGCCCCGTGCGCTTCTCCGTGTTCCTCGTCGGCCGTTCCACCGGTCCCGACGACGACTCGTACGTCATCCAGACCCTGGCCGACCACGCTATGGAGGCCGACCGGCTCGGCTTCGACGCCGTCTTCCTGCCCGACCACCACTTCACCGGCTACGCGCCGATGGCGTCGGACCCCTTCCTGTTCGCGGCGTACCTGACCGGCCGGACACGGAACGTGCACTACGGCTTCTCGGTGACCACGCTGCCGCTGCACCACCCAGTGCGCTTCGCCGAGCGGGTCAACCTCCTCGACCACCTCACCGGCGGAAAGCTGCTGGTCGGCATCGGTTCGGGCACCACCCCTGAGGAGACCATCGGGTTCGGTGTGAACTTCCAGGACTCCAAGCACCTCATGGACGCCCAGGTCGAACTGGTGCAGCGGCTGTGGGCGAAGAAGGTCGACGACGAACCGATCGAGTTCGAGCACGGCCCCTACAAGGGAGCCGTGGTCCAGCGGATCGTGCCCGCCCCCTACAGCGACCGCCACCGGCTGATGAGCGTGGCGATGCGCGAAGCGAGCACCGCCCGCGCCGCGAAGTACGGCTGGCCCGCCTTCATCCCCGCCTTCGTCCCACCGATCCCGGCGAGCGGGGAGCCGTCGGCCGCCTTCCAGAAGTACCTCGACGCTTACCACGCGGCCATGGCCGGCTCCGGGCAGCCGCAGAGCGTCATCAACGACTGCATGTCCTGGACCACCCACTCCTACCAGTGCGTGCACGTCGCCGCCACCGACGAGCAGGCGCGTGAGGAACTGGAGACGATCCTCGGCGCCTACCAGGAGGCCATCGAACGCGAGCACGCCTTCAACAAGCGCGCCGAAGCGATCAGCGGTGTCGACCTGCCCGACCCGCCGAACGCGCTGTCCGAGGACTGGATCCGCACCTGGTGCCTGTACGGCAGTCCGGACACGGTCGCCGAACAGCTGAGCCACTACGAGCGGCTGGGTGTCGGAAACATCCTCATGGGCTTCACCAACGGCCCCCTCACTCCCGAGCGGTACGCGCTCACCCAGTCCTCCCTGCGCCTGTTCGCCGACGAGGTCATGCCCCGCTTCCGCTCCACCGACCAGTAAGGCGATCCCCACGTCATGAGCCACCTCATCGTCGGTATCGGCGGCACCACCCGCCCCGGCTCCAGCAGCGAACTGGCCGTGCGCACCGCCCTCACCGCCGCCGAGCGGCGCGGCGCGCGCACCGTGCACTTCGGTGGCGACTTCCTCGCCTCACTCCCCCACTACGCTCCCGAGCGGCCCGAGCGCAGCGAGGAGCAGCGGCGCCTGGTCGACACCGTGCGCCGTGCCGACGGGCTGGTCATCGGCTCCCCCGGCTACCACGGCGGCATCTCCGGACTGGTGAAGAACGCCGTCGACCTGCTCGAGGACCTGCGCGACGACAGCCGGGTCTACTTCGACGGACGCGCTGTCGGCCTGGTGGTCACGGCGGCCGGCTGGCAGGCGTGCGGGACCACGCTGAGCGCCCTGCGTAACATCGTCCACGCCATGCGCGGCTGGCCGACACCGCTGGGCGTCACCCTCAACTCGGCGCGGACCAGGCTCTTCGAGGCCGACGGCACCTGTGCGGACGCCGCGGCGGCCGACCAGCTGGAGCTGCTGGGCACCCAGGTCCACGATTTCGCGCTGCGGCACGCCGCGGCACAGGCCGCCGTGCGCGCAGCCTGAACCCGGCGGCAGATCATCCGTCGTGTCCGCCCGCCCCCGTGGTGGCGTGGGCACGCCGATCGCCATCCGCCCGCGACGACAGTTCACCGACGAAGGCCCTGTGACCCCATGAACGACCTGGACGATCTGAACGACCTGAACTCTCTGGCCCGCCTCACCGCCGGCGCCGACATGCGGACCACGCACTCCGATCCGGAACGTCAGGTGCGCGCCCTGCGCCTGGTCGACGGGCCCATGGGCGTCACCGGCGGCCTTCTCGACGAGCGGGACGTCTCCCTGCTGGCGCCCTGCGGCGCCGCGCTGGCCGCCACCTGGAACCCCGGAACCGTACGCGCTGTCGGGGAAC
Organism: Streptomyces sp. NPDC016677; assembly: GCF_055562815.1. Lineage (NCBI taxonomy): Bacteria > Bacillati > Actinomycetota > Actinomycetes > Kitasatosporales > Streptomycetaceae > Streptomyces > Streptomyces sp. NPDC016677. Next base: position 242,391 of record NZ_JBVHEO010000007.1, read on the forward strand.
TGCTCGGTGAACAGGCCGCCGCGCGCGACGTGGACGTCCTGCTCGGACCCAACCTGAATCTCAGCCGCAGCCCTGCGGGCGGGCGGAACTTCGAGCACTTCGGCGAGGACCCGTATCTCGCCGGCACGCTCGGCGCCGCCTGGATCACCGGTGTGCAGAGCAAGGGCGTCGCGGCCTGCGCCAAGCATTTGGTGTGCAACGACACGGAGACGGGCCGCCACGGCTACGACGTCCGGATCGATGAACAGACGCTCCACGAGGTCTATCTGGCTCCCTTCGCCGCCGCGGCCCGCGCCGGTGTGTGGGCGATGATGGCCGCCTACAACAAGGTGAACGGACGTCACTGCGCCGAACACCCCGACCTGCTCACCCGCGTCCTGCGCGAGCAGTGGGGCTGGGACGGCGTGGTGACGTCCGACTGGTTCGGCACCCACTCCACCGTCGGTCCACTGACCGCGGGCCTCGACCTGGAGATGCCGGGGCCGGCCCGCCACCTCGGTCCGGCCGCCGCGACGGCCGTGCGGGCCGGTGACGTCTCCGTGACCGCGGTGGAGCATGCCGTCGAACGTCTGGCCTTGCTGTCCCGGCGCACATCCGGACGTCTCCCCCGCCCCCGACCTGCCGCCGAGGCACGGCGGGTGCTGCACGGGGCGGCGGCGGACTCCTTCGTCCTCCTCAAGAACGACCGCTCCGCTCTGCCCCTGGCCGACGACGCGTCCGTCGCGGTGATCGGTCCCAACGCGGACGAACCCGCCTACCAGGGCGGCACCTTCGCCCGGATCGCGCTCGGGCCCGAGGTCCGCACCCCTCTGGCGGCCCTGCGCGACACGCTCGGTCACCGCCTGGCGGCCCATGAACCCGGCGCCCCGTCCGAGCCCCGCGTCCCCTCGCTGCTGCCGCTCGGCCCGCGAGCCGCCGATGCACCCGACCACCTCGGTTTCACCGTCACCTACCACCGGATCAGCACCGACGGTGCCGTTTCCGAGCCGCTGGCCACCGACACCCGGGCCACCGGGCTCCTCGTCTGGTTCACCGAGTTGCCCGGCATCGGCGCCCTTGCCGGCCTGCCCGCCGCGCCCGCCGGCCTCGTACGGGCATCGTGCCTGCTCACGCCCGACAGCGACGGCACCTACGACTTCCACTTCGCCGGCACGGGCGACGTACGCCTGTTCATCGACGGTGCGGAGGCCGGGCGCGGGGGCTCACGGGCCCGGCCCGCCGATGTGATGGGGGCGCTGCTCCACGGCGACGTCACCCGGATCCCGGTCGAGCTGGCCGCCGGCCGGCAGGTGCGCGTCGATTTCGAGATGCGCTTCACCGGCGGGGGCCGCGCCCAGGGCATGCAGTTCGGCGGGCGTCCCACCGTGCCGGCCGATCTAGCCGAGCGCGCGGTGCGCGCCGCCCGTACGGCGGACACGGCGATCGTGTTCGCCGGGGTCACCCAGGACAGTTCGCTGGAAAGCCAGGACCGTGACTCGCTCGCCCTGCCAACCGCCCAGACCGACCTGATCGAGCGGGTCTGCGCGGTGAATCCGCGCACCGTCGTGGTGGTGAACGCCCCCTTCGCCGTGGACATGCCGTGGGCGGACCGGGCGGCGGCCGTGCTGCTGACCTGGTTCCCCGGCCAGGAGTACGGGCCGGCCCTGGCCGACGTCCTGACCGGGGTGCTCGAGCCCGGCGGTCGGCTCCCGGTCACCCTGGCCCGCAAGGACTCCGACCACGCCGTGCCGTCGGCCGACCCAACCGGTGACGGCGGCCTCGCCTACACCGAGGGCGTCCTGGTCGGCCACCGGCACTTCGACGCGCTGCGGACGACGCCCCGCTTCTGCTTCGGCCACGGTCTCGGGTACGCGGACATCCGCTGGCGCGCCGCGCATCTGCACGCCGACCCCACCGGGCGGCACCTAGCCCTGGCCGGAGTCACGCTCGACAGCGGGGCCGGACAGGGCGGCAAGGAGGTGGTCCAGGTGTACGCCGCCCCGCTCACGGAGACCGGTACAGGGGAGCCCGGCCGCCCAGAACAACACTTGGTGGGTTTCGCCGCCGTCCAGGTCGGCCCAGGACCGGCGAAGCTGCGGGTCGACATCCCCCTGAACGCACGGGACTTCAGTGTCTGGGACCCCCGGACGCGCGGCTGGCGGCCGCGGGCCGGCCGCTGGGAGATCCGTCTGGCCCGCTCCAGCAGGGAAGTCTTCCACCGCTTCCGTGTGTACGTCGACCGGACCGGCACCTTCCGTGCGGGTCCCACCGGTTGAGACGGCGGAGTGCCGGACGCGAGGGCGTCCGGCACTGAAGTCTCAATTCCGCGAGGGTCTCAGTTCCCCGCAGGCGCGTCACAGCGCAGGAACGACAACGCCATCCCGCCCAGGTCCTCGATGAGCACGGACAGGTCACCGCTGCTGCCCCCCGCCTCCTCCGCGGCCTCCACCGCGACGTCCAGCGCCATGGCGCGGGCGAGCGTCGCGTAGACGGTCACGAAGCAGGAGCTGACCGCCCGCTCCGGATCGGGGTGGCGGATCTCGTCACGGCGCTCCAGGAGCAGGGCCGTGAAGCGGTCCCGCAAATCGAAGTAGCCCGCTTTGCCGACCCTGGCCACCGTCTCGTCCACCGCGCCCAACTGCATGAAGGCGCCCAGCACCTTCCCGCGCCGCTCCAGCAGACGGGCGAACTCCTCGACCAGTTCGGGCAGCAGGCCCGCCAGAGACTTCCCCTCCCACCGGTCGCCGCGGACCAGCTCCCGATGCTCGGCGGACAGCAGCTCCTGGAACCGCTCCTGCGCCGCGCGCAGGACGTCGTCCTTGCCGTCGACCCGGGTGTAGATGGCGCCCACCGACACCTTGGAACGGCGGCTCACCTCGGTGAGCGAGAAACCCTGGTAGCCCTTCTCGGCGAGCAGTTCCAGCGTGGTCTCCAGCACCAGCTCGAAAGACCGCTGGCTGCGCTCCTGCTTGGGAGCTCGGATGCCGGACGACTTCGCGGGGCGCTTTTGGGAGGTGGACACCCGCCCAGTCTAGGGAACCGCTCGCCAAAGGTGAGGGGCGTACCGGGTCCGGCCGTCAGCCGAGGTCCGTGTTCCGGTTCAGGGTGCGCAGCAGGGCGTGCTGGCGGCGGACCTGGTCACGGCCTCGGTAGGGCTCGCGCCGGCCCTCGTACTCGCTCGACAGCCAGCCCTGCCAGTCGGCCGCGCGCAGTGTCGAGATGATTTCCGGCCAGGGGATGTGCAGGTCGGTGAGCTGGTCGTCGATCTCGAAGAACTTCGCCTGGATGAAGTGCACGTGCGGAAGTACGTCGGCCAGGTCGGACAGGGGAACGGCCAGGGGTTCCAGGAACGCGGGGCGCTTCTTGCCCTCGAAGCCCTCGTGGCCGTCGTCGACCGGCGCCGTCTGGAAGATGCCAGTGTCGACGAGGAGCTTGAAGTGGTCGCTGCCCGTCCGGTCGATGAAATCGAGGTATGCCTGGGTGACCGGGTGCTTGATCGGGGTGGGGCTGTGAATCTCCGGGCAGATGACGATGTCGAGGTCGGTGGCGAGGTCGAGGACGCGTTCGACGGCGGGCTGCCAGATGGGGTGCGGGTCGAGGTCAGGGGTGACGACGCCGAACTTCGGGCGGATCGAGGTGAACCCGAGCAGTTTGGCCAGGCGCAGGTCGCGTTCGAGCTGGGCCCTGCCCTCCTCGACGGTGAGGTCGCGGTCGCGCCACATGGCGGTGTCGACCCAGGAGCCGTAGTTCGTCGGGGTGAGTCCGTACCGGTCCAGCAGCCGGTGCCAGGTGTCGGTCCAGGCCGGGTCGGGGTGCGGATAGCCGGGGATGTTGCCTTCGCCGAGGATCTCGATGCCGGTGGCGCCGAGGTCGGCGATGTCGGCCATGGCGTCCTCTAGGGTCATCGAGGTGTAGAGGTCGCCGGAGTAGCTGTAGAGGGAGACTCCGTGGCGCAGACCATGGGTCGCGGTGTCACGGGGCACGATCGTGGCTGCGGCAGTGGAGCGGAACACCGACGGTCCGGCGATCTCGGGGATGTAGGGCCGGCGCAGGTGGACGGCGACCTCGATGTGGTGGACGCCCGCGCTCAGGCCGCCTGCGTGAGGGATGAAGAGCGTGGCAGGCTCGTCGAGCTGCCACCGTACGTCCGTTGAGGCGCGGAGCTCGTCCAGGGTGAAGGTGCGGCCCTGCAGCCTCCAGCGCTGGTCCTGACGGGGGAAGGAGTGGCCGTCGACCACCACATCGGCGCCGTCGACGAGGCTGCCGGCGATGCCGCGGTAGTTGGGGTTGCGCAGCTGGAGCTGGAAACCCGTGGCGCCGGTGTCGTCGGTCGCGTTGCGGAAGCACCGCTGCTGGATGATCGGGCGTTCGAGCATGGTCGTCCTTCGTTGTTCGGTGTGGGGAGTGAGGGGGGTGGCCCGGCGTCGGCTCCACGGTCAGGCGTCGTGCCGCTCCAGGTCGTACAGGCGCATGCAGGCCGCCTGGACCAGGCAGAGCACGGCCGGGAGGCCGATGAAGGCCCACTCGATGGCGCGGCTCGCGCCGGCGGAGACGTGGTCGGCGTGATAGCCGCCCCATGCCAGCGCCCAGGCGAAGAGGGAGCCGCCGAGGGCGGTGCCCACCTTGGTGGCGAAGCTGTATCCGGCGTAGAGCAGGCCCTCGTCGCGGCGGCCGGTGAGGGTCTCGTGGTGGTCGATGGTGTCCGAGACGAGCGCCGGCGCGGCGACGAAGCCGAAGCCGCCGAGCAGGTTGGCGAGGAGGAACACGGCGATGAACGCGGCCGGCTGTCCGTCCAGGAAGAAGAGGAGGACGTACAGGGCGGCCGTCGCGACGAGGCCGATGACGATGCCGCGGCGCTTTCCGGCACGGCTCAGACACCAGGGCGTGACGAGGGAGCCGGCGAGCGCGGAGAGGGAGAAGGCGAGCAGGATGTAGCTGGTGGCCCAGGTGTCGTTCAGGACGTCGCGGGCATAGTAGACGGCGCCGGCGGTGATGATGCCGAGGCGGACGAAGGCGGCCAAGGAGGCGGCGCTCACCCCGAGCCAGTGGCGGTTGCGGGGCAGGGAGGCGAGGGCGCGCAGGGAGGTGGCCTCGCGGGCGGCCGGCGGGGCGGGGCGTTCCCGGCACAGCAGGGCGACGATCCAGTAGAGCAGGGTGCCGGCCGCGCCGAGGACGATCGCCATGCCGGTGAAGCCGCGGGCCCGGTCGGCGCCGCCGAGGGCTTCGACGAGCGGCATGACGGCGAGGGAGACGGTGATCAGACCGAGTGAGGCGCCGACGAACCGGTAGCCGCTCATCTTCAGGCGGGTGTCGGTGTCGTCGGTGAGCATGGGCAGCATCGCGCCGTAGGGGACGTTGACGAGCGAGTGGCAGACGCCGACGACGACGAAGGTGACCGCGGCCCAGATCACCGCCGTGGTGCCGGTGCCGGGCGAGGTGAAGGCCAGGGCGAAGGCGAGGCCGAGGACGGGCGCGGCGAAGATGAGGTAGGGGCGGGCGCGGCCGAAGCGGGTGCGGGTGCGGTCGACGGCCAGGCCGACGACCGGGTCGATGACGGCGTCCGCGATCCGGCCGATCAGCAGGATGGTGCCGGCGGTGGCGGCGGTCAGGGCGGCGACATCGGTGTAGAAGAACAGGAGGAACGCCGTCAGCGTGGTCCAGGTCAGGTTGGACGCCAGGTCGCCGAGCCCGTAGCCGAACTGGGCGGACCTGGTCAGTGGAGGCGGCTCGGCGGAGGGAGGGGCGGCCACGCCGGTGGCGGGTGAGGGCACGGCACTCATCGTCGAGTCCCTTCGGGAGGCAGGGGCGGGCCGCCGCGACGCGCGGAAGGCGGAGCGGGAGGGCGGCTGCCGGTGACTGCGGCGGACGTCGTCCTGAGTCCGCTCACTGCCGTGGGAACTTATGCACGCGCCAGACATAAGTCAATGGTTCCAGGGGAGCCTGTACGCGAGTTGGACAGGACGGATGCGTCACCCTGCCGGTATCCGTCCGCCGGACGCCCCTGGGCCCGGGCGGGTGAGGCCAAGCGGGTGTCAGGCTCCGCCCACGAGCCGGGCGGGCTCCACCGCCGACGGCTTTCCGTACGGCGCCCAGGCCGCGAGCGCATCCGCCGACAAAAGGACCTCGACGGCGAGATGAGCGCCGCCCACGACGCCACCGGTCTCGCCCGCGGCGGAGGCTCGGATGGCCAGATCCGCCGAGGCCAGGGGCAGGGCCCGGCTGCGCACCGCGTGGTCGACGACGCGCAGGAAGGTCTCCGCGCCGGTGACCGCGCCGCCGCCGAAGACCAGGCAGTCGGGGTTGTAGAAGTTCACCAGGGCGGCCATCAGGCTGCCGATGCGCTCACCGGCCCGCGCCACCGCGGTCAGACACCACGGGTCCCCGGTCGCGACACCGAGGCCGATGTCGGCGGGCGTGATCTCCCCGGTGGCCCGGTGGACGTCGGCCAGGAAGCGACTGCGCCCCTCGTGCACGGCGGTCACCGCGTCCCGGGCCAGCGCCCAGCCGCCCGCGAGCGCCTCCAGGCAGCCGGTCCGCCCGCACCGGCACATCACGGAGCTGTCCTCCAGCACGCGCGCGTGCCCGATGTCGCCGGCGGAGCCCTTGCTGCCGCGGTGGATCCGCCCCCCGCTCACGATGCCCGCACCGATGCCGGTGCCGGCCTTCACGTAGATCATGTGCCGGTCGTCGTCGAGCCCTGTGGTCCATGCCTCGCCGAGGGCCAGCAGGTTGGCGTCGTTGTCGACCCAGGCCGGCACGCCGTAGCGGTCCTGGAGGCGTCCACGCAGGTCGTATCCGTCCCAGCCCGGCATGATCGGAGGCTGTGAGGGACGGCCCGTCGCGAACTCCACCGGTCCGGGGAGCCCGATCACCACGGCCCACAGCCGGGCCGCGTCGCGCTCCTTGAGCAGGCCCGCGAACTGGCCGTCGAGGAATTCGAGCGTCTCCTCGGGGCCGCGCGCGACGGGCCACTCCAGGTGCCGGTGCTCCAGTACGCCGCCGTCGAGGTCGGTCACCGCCACGTCGAGCGCCGCCGCACCGAGCACCGCCGACAGCACCAGCCCCTCCTCGGAGCGGAACCGCAGCCGCCTGGGCGCCCGCCCGCCGCTCGACGGGCCGGTGTCGGCGTCCTCCAGGAGGCCCAGTTCCATGGCCTCCTCCACCCGCTGGGAGATGACGGTGCGCCCCAGGAGGGCGGCGGCACCCAGTTCCGGGCGGGTGCGGGCCCGGTTGCGGCGCACCAGGCGCAGGACGGTGGCGAGGGCCTCGTACTGATCGACGGCGGTCGGGGGGCGGCGTGACATGCCGACATCATTCCGCACTTCTGCCGTGACGGAGCACACCCTTGACGACTTTTGCATGCCACGTGCAATAGTGCTGTCCGTCCATGCGCATCACTACGCGTCGCAGATACCCATCGCAGGAGAAGCCGGAGGCTGCCATGACGCAGCAGACAGAGGCCGCGATCGTGGGCACGGGCTTCATGGGCTCCGTCCACGCCCGTGCCGTCACGGCGGCGAGGGGCCGGGTGCGCCTGGTCGCCGGCAGCTCGCCCGCCCGCGCCCGGGAGCTGGCCGAAGCCGTTCCCGGTGCCGCGCCGGCCGCCTTCGAGGACGTACTGGCCTCGGACGTGGACGTCATCCACATCTGCACGCCCAACCATCTGCACCACGACATGGCCCGGCGGGCGCTGGAGGCCGGCAAGCACGTGGTCTGCGAGAAGCCGCTGGCGGTCTCGGTGAAGGAAGCGGACGACCTCGCGCATCTCGCGGCGCGGACGGGCCGCGTGGCCACCGTGCCCTTCGTCTACCGCTTCTACGCATCCGTACGGCTGGCACGCTCGCTGATCGCGGCCGACGCCCGCGGGCCGTGGCTGCTGCACGGCTCCTACCTCCAGGACTGGCTCGCCGACGCGGAAACCGACAACTGGCGGGTGGACGCAGGACGCGGAGGCGGCAGCCGGGCCTTCGGTGACATCGGCATCCACTGGTGCGACCTGATGGAGTTCGTCACCGGGCAGCGCATCACCGCCGTGCAGGCCACGCTCGGTCGCGCCCACCCCGTCCGCGCGGGCCGGGCCGTCGCCACCGAGGACGGCGGAGTGATCTCCTTCCGCACCGACACCGGAGCGCTCGGCTCCCTGGTCGTCAGCCAGGCCAGCGCCGGACGCAAGAACCGGCTGTGGTTCTCCTTCGACGGCCCGGACGCCAGTTACGTCTTCGACCAGGAGAACCCCGAACGCCTCTGGATCGGCGGCCGGGACGCCGACCGCGTGCTGACCCGCGACCCAGCACGCGACGGGGGACGCCCGGACGCACTCCCGCCCGGCCATCCGCAGGGCTACCGCGCGTGCTTCACCGACTTCGTCGCCGACACCTACGCCGCCGTGCGGGGCGAGAGCGTCGACGGCCTGCCCACCTTCGACGCCGGGCTGCGCGCCGCCCGCCTGACCCAGGCCGTGCTCGACTCGGCCGCCGACGACGCCACATGGACGGAGGTCCCCGCATGAAACTCGGCATGCTCACCGCCTGCCTGCCCACCTGGCCGCTCGAGGAGGTCGCCGGCTGGGCCGCGCGAGCCGGATACGACTGCCTGGAGGTCGCCGTCTGGCCCGGCACCGGCGGACGCGACTTCGAGGCGGCCCACATCGACGTCGCCCGCTTCGACGCGGCCGAACGCGAGCGCGTACAGCGGCTGACGGAGGAAACCGGCCTGGAGATCTCGGCCCTGGCGTACTACGAGAACAACCTCCATCCCGACCCCGTCCGCCGCGAGGAGATCCGCACCCACCTCAAGCACGCCGTCGACGCGGCCCAGGCCCTCGGCGTGCCGTACGTCGGCACCTTCATCGGCCGCGACCCGGCCCGCAGCGTGCCCGACAACCAGCGGGAGGCCGAACGCGTCCTGCCCGAACTCGTCAACCACGCGAGCGAACGCGGCGTGAAACTGATCATCGAGAACTGCGTGATGGAGGGCTGGCACCCCGACGGGCATCCCGGCAACATCGCCTATTCCCCCGAGCTGTGGGAGTGGATGTTCTCCCTCGGCCTGTACCTCAACTGGGACCCCTCCCACCTGATGTGGCTGGGCATCGACCCCCTGGCCACCATCACGCCCTACGCCGACCGCATCGTCCACGCCCAGGCCAAGGACATCGAGCTCGACCCCGTCGCCCGCAACCGGTACGGCTTCTTCGGCACCACCGCCAAGAACGGCGACCCCTGGGCCACCGGCTGGTGGCGCTACCGCGTCCCGGGCCGCGGCCAGGTCGACTGGGCCCGCGTGGTCGACCGCCTCTACGAGGCGGGCTTCACCGGCACCCTCTCCGTCGAGCACGAGGACCCCCTGTGGGGCGGCACCCCGGACAAGGTCTGCCAGGGCCTGACCATCGCCCACCACACCCTGCGCCCCCTCGTCGTGGCCTGACCCTCACCCGGAGCCCTCCATGTCCCTCCCCTCGGCAACCTCCTACGACCTCGTCGTCGTCGGCAGCGGCCCCGCCGGCAGCACCTACGTACGCGAGGTGTACGACCACCACCCCACCGCCCGCATCCTCCTGCTCGACGCCGGTCCGCGACTGACGGACGTGCCGGGCACGCACGTGAAGAACATCCCCGACCCGGGTGAACGCGCGCTGGCCCAGCACGCCTCCGAAGGTCCCGGCCCGGCCGGTCGACCCGGCACCCGCCTGCTCGGCGCCCCCGACCTCCCCGCGGCCGCCCTCTCCACCAACGTCGGCGGCATGGGCGCCCATTGGACCGGCGCCTGCCCACGCCCCGGCGACGGCGAACGCATCGGCTTCATCCCCGACACCGAGATGGACGCCCACCTCACCCGGGCCGAGCAGCTCCTGCGCGTCGACGCCCACGCCTTCGACCACGCCCCCTTCGCGGACGAGGTACGCGCCCGTCTCTCCGCCCTCTTCGACCCCGGCCGGCCCGACCACCGCCGGGTGGCCCCGATGCCCCTGGCCGTCACCAGGCGCCCCGACGGCGCCCACACCTGGAGCGGTACGGATGTCGTCCTCGGCCCGGCGGCACGCGACCCGCGGGTGGAGATCGCCGACCGCTGTCTGTGCCTGCGCGTCGTCCTGGACGCCGGCACCGCGACCGGAGTGATCGTACAGAACCTGGCCGACGGCGAGGAGCGGACGGTCTCCGCACGGGCGGTCGTCGTGGCCGCGGACGCCCTGCGCACCCCGCAACTCCTGCACGCCTCCGGCATCCGCCCGCCCGCGCTGGGCCGCTACCTCAACGACCAGCCGCAGATCGTCCACGCCGCCCGCCTGCCCGACGACGTCGTCACCACCCACCGCGCCGTCACGGACCGCGCCCGCGACGAGGACGGCGCCATCGTCCCCCAGAGCGGCGTCAGCTGGGTCCCGTACACCGATGCTCACCCCTTCCACGGCCAGGTGATGCAGCTCGACGCGTCACCGGTCCCGCTCGCCAACGAGTCGACGGTCAAGCCCGGCACGGTCGTCGGACTGGGCTGGTTCTGCGCCAAGGACATCACCGCCGAGGACCGCGTCGAGTTCGACGACACCACGACCGATGCGTACGGCCTGCCCGCCATGCGCATCCACTACCGCTACACCCCACGCGACCTCACCACCATCGAACAAGCGAAGAAGGCCGTCACCGAAGCGGGCACCGCCGTGGGGATCCCCCTGGACACCTCCCCCGTGCTCCTGCCCGCGGGCAGCTCGCTGCACTACCAGGGCACCACGCGCATGGGGCCCGCCGACGACGGCACCAGCGTCTGCGACAGCCACAGCCGCGTCTGGAACACCCGGGGCCTGTGGGTCGCGGGCAACAACGTCATCCCGACCGCCACCGCCTGCAACCCGACCCTGACCTCCCTCGCCCTCGCCGTCCGAGGCGCATCATCACTCCTGCACCACCTGTGCTCCGCAACCAAACACGGCGCACCGGCCCCACAGCTGGCGCTCGGCACTGCCTGAGGTCTGTACGGTGTGTGCCGCACGTTGCTCCGCTTCCTGGAGCGGGTACAGCTCCGCGACTACGGAGCTGGCACGTGAACTGGCCTGGCGGGTGCCCCAGGTCCGTCGGATGCTCGGGGACGAGGAAGATCGGCCAGCTCTCCGGCTGGTCGGGAGCGCTCCCTGAGTGCCGCTCTCAAGAGGCTCGCTATCAGCGGCAGTGAGGCGCTGCGGCTCATCACTGCCGGTCCAGCGGCCGGGCGCCGCCTGCCAGGAGTCGGCGCTGGCTGCCGCGCTGAGTGCCTCGTCCCCAGTCGGAAGACAGAACTTAGGTTCACGCGGACGGCCGGGGCACGCCCAGCCGTGATCTGGGTCGCAGAGCCGGTGTGCGCTTCGGGGTCCCGGCGGTCCTGCTGAACCAGCCGGTAGACCTCGCGAGCCACATAGCGTTTGAGGCAGCGGATGACCTCCCGCCGTCTCTGGCCCTCCATCACACGTCGCTCGTAGTACGCCTGAGTCCGCGCGTCCCAGCGCAGCCGACTCAACACGATGCGGTGCAGTGATCCTCCGCCAACTTGAAGTCACAGGTCAAAGGGCTGGCGTGACCGGCTCTCGGAGTGCTCACGCTGACCGTGGGTGACTGTCTGCGCAGTAGATCATCTGTCAGCGATTGGCTTCGAGGTCTGTCAGGAAGAGCATGGAATCTCGGAGGCGGTCGACGGGCGAAGTGCCCATGGCGCCGACAGGTTCCGGCCGAAGACAGCCGAGCGGCGTCGATCAACCCAGCGATGCGGTTGCCGCACGCAGCTCTTCCAGGGCTGCCAGTGCATGCGGCGCGAGCCCTTCTGTGTCATCACGATCGCTTTCGGACCACTGGGCGTAGCCTCGCTTGAACGCGAGGACGCCCAGCTCGCCCGCGAGTTGCGCAGTCGCTTCGGGGACGCCGCGGGCGATGAGCGCGGCTGTCATGGCTGCCGCGAGACCGACGCTCTTGAGGGCATCGCGCTCTTGTAGTTCGGTGCTGGCTGCCACGGCTGCTTTGAGGCGGGGGCCGAGTTCGCGGTTCGCTGGTCCCATGGCGCTCGATGCGCGCTCGAGACCGGCTGCTACCGCCTGGAGCGGGCCGGCACTCGCAGGGGCCTCGGTGATGCCGTCGGCGAGCAGCCTGCTGAGCGTTTCCTGGCCGGCGACCAGCAGCTCGCGCTTGTCGGAGAAGTGCCGGAAGAAGGTGCTCTTGGTGACGCCGGCGCGCTCGGCGATCTGCGTCACCGTGGTGGCGTCGTACCCCTGCTCGGTGAACAGGTCGACGGCCGCGACGACGAGTCGCTGGGCCGCTCCCGGTTGCCATCTAGCCATGAGACCAGGATAGGTGATGGGACACCTGTCCCATCGCCGTGTAGGGTCAGTGATGGGACAAGAGTCCCATCACTTTCAGGGAGAGCTCATGCATGTCTTCGTCACGGGCGGTACCGGCACCATCGGTTCCGCCGTCGTCGCCGAACTACTCGGCAACGGCCACACCGTTCTCGCACTGGCTCGCTCGGACGGCTCCGCGCAGGCTCTCGAGACAGCCGGTGCCAAGGCGCTGCGAGGGGAACTGGCGGACCTCGACGTCCTGCGGTCCGGCGCAGCGCAGTGCGACGGCGTGATCAGTCTGGCATTCGGGCGCGACTACGGCAGTCCGGACGCTCTCGCGCAGGCCATCGCCGAGGAGAGCGCCGCTCTCACCGTGCTGGGGCAGGAACTGATCGGAAGCGACCGCCCGATCGTCACGGTCTCCGGCACGCCCTGGGTGCCGGGACGTGCCTCTGTCGAGGCCGATCCGCTGCCGACCGACGGACCGGTGGGCGGTCGGGGCCGTTCGGTCAACGCGCTGCTGGACCTCGCCTCGCGCGGTGTGCGCAGCACGGCCGTCCGCATGCCGCGCACGGTCCACAACGAGGGCAACGGCGGATTCGCCGGCCTGTTGACCGATCAAGCGCGCCGCACCGGGGTGGCCGGCTACCCGGGGGACGGCACCCAGCGCTGGCCGGCCGTACACGCGCTCGACGCAGCGGTCCTGTTCCGTCTGGCCCTCGAGTCCGCACCGGCCGGGACGGCCTGGCACGCCGTAGCCGACGAGGGCGACGCGGTGCTGGACATCGCGACGGTCATCGGCCGACGACTGGACCTGCCGGTTGAGGAAGTTCCGCAGGAGAACTTCGGCCCGTTCGGCCCGATCTTCGCCATGGACCAGCCGGCGTCCAGCGCCCACACCCGCGAGGCCCTCGGGTGGCAGCCGACCCACCCCAGCCTCCTTGAGGATCTGGAGAACATTCAGCCCTGACGCACACCGGTTCCAAGGGGCCGTCCGGGGTCGGCTCAATGGGGCACTGGCAAAGGGCCGGTATGCCCGGTGCCGGGAGACTCGAATTCGTCGTGGGTGACTGTCTGCTGTGTGGATCTCTCAGCGGTTGACTTCGAGGTTCGTCAGGACGAGCAGGGCGCGCGGGAGGTGGGTGGCGCGGGCGGGGTCGGTGCGGAGTTTGGTGAGGATCCGCCAGTTCTTGAGGTGGGCGAAGCCGTGTTCGACGGGGGCGCGTCCGATGGCGAGGACGCGGTTGGCGGCCTTCTGGCCGGGGGTGAGCTTGTGGGTGCGGGTGGCGGCGAAGCCGGTGACGGCCCAGAGAGCAGGAATCGGCAAGTCGCCCCCTGACGGACGATCTACTCCTCTGGCGGTCGCCCACGACCAGCGTGAGCGCCCCGAGAATCGGTCACGCCAGCCCTTTGACCTGTGGCTTCAAGTTGGCGGAGGCTCGGTCAACGGCGCACCCGGACCAACGACCGACTGATCCAAACGAAACTGCCTAGCTCGTCCTCCGGCCTGCACCGGCCCTACCCGGCCTCCAGCCATGGCGGCCCACCGACGCCAACGCCGCCACTCAAGTGCGTGTGTCACGGCGGACATCTTCGGTCCCGGGTCTTCTCTCCGCCTCCTTCCGCCAGTGGGCGAGGTTGTTACGGGTGGTGAGGGTGCCGGGGTGGTCGGCGCCCAGCACCCGCACCTGGTCGGCCAGCAGGTCGGCGAGGGCCCGTGCCGCCCCGGCCGCATCCCCCGCCTCCCCCCGCCAGTGGGCGAGGTTGTTACGGGTGGTGAGGGTGCCGGGGTGGTCGGCGCCCAGCACCCGCACTTGGTCGGCCAGCAGGTCACCGAAAGCCTG